>JAOACB010000019.1 GCA_026418055.1 Fimbriimonadales bacterium | reverse complement strand
AGATGTGTATAAGAGACTGAGCTGGTGGGCATCGCCGGCGTGGACGGAAGCGGACAGCGCGAGCTGTTTCAGGCCGTTCTGGGTCTGCTCAGGCCGACGCAGGGCGCCGTGAGGCTGTTCGGCCGGGACGCGGGGAGCTGGAGCCCGGCCCGGCGCATCCGGGAGGGTTTGCGCCTGATTCCCGAGGACCGCCACGAGGAGGGAGTGGTGGACGAGTGGCCGTTGCTGGACAACGCGGCGCTCGGTCTGCAGCGCGTGCCGCCGCTTCGGCGCGGGATCGGCTTGGACGGGCGCGTGCAGCGAGAGGTCGCGGAGAGGGCCGCCGCGCTGTTCGAGACGCGGCACGGCGGCCTGCGTCTTCCGATGTCCAGCCTCTCTGGCGGCAACCAGCAGAGGTTCGTCGCAGGCAGGGCCCTGCAGCTGGGTGCTCGTTTGGTGCTGGCGTTCCAGCCTGCGCGCGGCCTGGACATCGACGCGACGCGGCGCGTTTACGGCGCGCTGCGCGAGCTGTGCCGCGGCGGAGGCGCCGCGCTGGTGGTGAGCTTCGACCTCGACGAACTGCTGGAGCACTGCGACCGCGTGGTGGCGATGCGCTCCGGTCGGATCCTTCGGCCCGACCCTGGCCGGGAGCGCGACCGCGCGGCGATCGGTCGGCTGATGGTGGGGGCTGCGGCGCCATGAGCACGATCGCGGGGGGCCCCGCCAGGCGGAACCGGCCGTGGCGGCTCGAGGCCGCTCTTGCGGACCGCAGGGTGCAGGTGGCCGCGGTGGCCGCGGCGGCGCTGCTGCTCGTGCTCGGGGCTTTTGCCCTTTCTGGGGTGCCGCCGCGGGAGGCCCTGCGGGAGCTGGCGGTGGGCGCGTTCGGTTCCAAGGGCGCGTGGGCCGGCACCCTGCGCGAGACCACGCCGTTGCTGATCGCGGGCTTGTCGGTGTTCGTGGCGCTGCGCGCGGGCCTGTTCAACATCGGCGTCGAGGGGCAGCTGGTGGTGGGCGCGATGGCCTCGGTGGCGGTTTGCCTGGCGATGTCCGGCCCGGCGGGGGTGCTGCTGGGCACGCTCGCGGGAGTGGCCGCGGGCGCGCTGTGGGCCCTTCCCGCCGCGCTGATCAAGGCCTACCGCAACGGCCACGAGGTGATCACGACGATCATGCTCAACGGCGTCGCGAACTATCTCAGCACCGCTCTGGTGGCGGGCCCGCTCAAGGATCCTGCGCAGCAGAGCCCCACCACGCGGCTGCTGGACGCCGGAACGCGCATCCCGGACCTGTATGCCTCGCCGCCGTTCCGGGTCAGTCTGGGCCTCGTTGTGGGCCTGGTGCTGGTGGCGGCCACGGCATGGTGGCTGCGGCGCACCGTGGCCGGGTTCGAGCTGCGCGCCACGGGGGCGAACCCCAAGGCCGCTCGATTCGCCGGGGTGAACACCCGGCGCGTGACGCTGGGCGCTCTGGTGGCGAGCGGCGCGATCGGCGGGCTGGCGGGCGCGGTGCAGGCTCTGGCCTACGAGGGTCGATTCTACGCGGGCTTCTCGCCGGGCTACGGTTTCGACTCGCTGGGTGTGGCGATCCTGGCCGGGGCCAGCCCGTTCGGGCTCGTGCCGTCGGCGCTGGCGTTCGGTGCCTTGGCGAAGGGCTCGACGTCGATCCAGATCCTGGGCGTTCCCAAGGGCCTGTCGTACGTGATCCTGGGTCTGCTGATCGTGGTGTTCGCGGTGGTGCGGTACCGGAGGGAGGCGGCGCGTGACTGACTCGATGCTCTGGGTGCTGCTGGTCGGCACGGTCACGCTGGCCTCGCCGCTGATCCTAGCGGCCATGGGCGGCTACGTGAGCGAGCGGGGCGGCATCGTGAACATCGCCCTGGAGGGCAAGATGCTGGCGGCTTGCGCGGCCACTTCGCTCGTCGGGTTCGCGACGCGCAACGCCTGGCTGGCGCTGGGCTGCGGAGCCGCGGCGGCGGTGCTGCTGGCTTGGACGCACTGGTTGCTCACCCAGCGGTTCCGGGTGGACGCGGTGGTGAGCGGCATGGCGCTCAACGCGCTGGCCTTCGGCGCCACGAACTTCTTCGACAAGCGGTTCACCGACCCCACGCACATCGGCGACATGCCGCGGCTCCCGCTCGGCGCCTACCAGGCCCTGGCGTTCCTGCTACCGCTCGCGCTGGCCTACGCCGTGGGGCGCACGAGGGCCGGCGTGCGGCTTCTGGCGAGCGGGAGCGACCCCGACAAGGCGCGGCAGATGGGGGTGGAGCCGATCGTGGTGAGGTTCTGGGCCCAAACCGTCACGGGGGTGTTCTGCGGCGTGGCGGGCGCGATGATCGTGACCAACGCAGGGAGGTTCGTGGACAACATGACCGCGGGAAGGGGCTTCATCGCGCTCGCGGCGCTGATCCTGGGAGGCTGGCGGCCGATCCCCGTGGCGCTGGCGTGCCTGTTCTTCGGTTTCGCCGAGGCCCTTCAGCTCGTGCTGCAGGGCACGGACCTACTGGGAGCCAAGATCCCTGTGGAGTTCTGGCAGTCGCTGCCGTACCTGGCGACGATCCTGGCGCTGGCAGGCTTCGCGGGGAAGAGCCGGGCTCCGGCCGGTTTGGGCAAGGTGTGAAGCGATGGGCGTGCTGACGGTCGTGTGGTTGCTGTGCGCCTCGCCGAGGCCCGCTCTGGACGCGGCGTTCCCGTCGCAGTTCCGGCGGGGCGAGGGAACGGTGGAGGTTACGCTGGACGGAGGTCCGGTGCGGAAGGCCGAGGTGGCGTGGACGGACGCTGGCGCGAGCGTTTGGCTGGTCGACGCGCAGGGCCGCAAATCGGGCTTCGGCCACCTGGCGGCGGCCGCTTGGCGCCAGCTGGCTGGCCAGGCCGCGGAGACCGAGCTCCCGTTGCAGGGGACGACCGAGCGCGAGAAGTTCGAGGCCATCGGAGCGGAGCTTCCGGAGGCCGCTCTGGCGGTGATCGACCGATCGGCGGCGGAGCAGCTCCTGAGGGCCGGGGAGATCGGCTTCGGCTGGATCGTGCGGCGTTGGGACGAGTCCTCGGAGTGGCGGGGCCTCGGGCCGAAGGGGCCGCTGCGCCTGGAGCTGGACGCCGGCGGGCGTCTGGTGCGATGGTCGGGCCTTCTGGGACCGGGCTCGGGCGCCCGGTACGCTTACCGTCCGGGGTCGCCAGCGTCGGCGCTGGGGCCTCCCTCGCAGGTCGCGCGCGCGGCGAACCTGCCGCTGCCGAGGTTCGCCGACGAGCGGGCCAGGGCGATCGTGGAGCGGGCGGTGCAGGCCTACGCCAAGCTTCCGAGCACGCGGTACGTGTCGCAGGGGCGCGACAGGGTGGAGGTGCTGCAGGAGGGCGTGCGGTTCCGCTACCGCTCGGGCCGGCGAACGGTGGGCTACGACGGAACCACGCTCTGGGTGCGCGACGGCAACGGCCCGACGCACTTCGCGACGGCCGACCCGCGCACGGCCGCTCTTTGGCTGGACCGCGTGGGGGTTCAGCTGGAGCCGGTGCTGCGCGAGCTGGCGCGAGGGCGCAACCCGATGCGCCTGCTGCTGCCGCCGGAGGGCCTGGCCCGTTGGGCTGGCACGGAGGGCAAGGGACCGAGCGCCGTGCAGCTGATCGAGGTGGTCACGCCCGAGCTGAGGCTGGTGTTCGGCGTTCGACCCGACGGTCTGCTGGACAGCATGGGGGCCGCGAACGTGGACTCGGCCGGGCGGGTGCTGAACCGCTCGCAGCGCACCTACCGCTATGGCGGCGCCCGACCCACGATGCGCGACTTCCAGCCGCCGGCCGGCGCGCCGCGCAGGCCGCTGTCCGAACTGATCCGTCCGATCCGGCGCTGAATGGCGCGACGGGCCTCGGCCATGCGGCCGAGGCCCGTCTTCCCGAGTCGAGGCCGAGCGTCACTCCTCGACGCGCACGCCCATCGAGCGGGCGGCGCCCGCCACGATGCGCATGGCCATCTCCTCGTCTTCGGTGTTCAGGTCCTTCATCTTCTGGCGGGCCACCTCGCGAAGCTTCTCCTTGCTGAGCGTGGCCACCGTCTGGGTCTTGGCGTTCGAGGCGCCCTTCTCGATGCCCGCCGCGCGCTTGATGAGGTCCGTCGTCAGCGGCTGCTTGACCACGAAGCTGTAGGAGCGGTCGGAGTACACGGTGATCTCGACGGGCAGAACGAAGCCCATCTGGGGCGCCGTCATCTCGTTGAACTTCTTGAGGAACTCCATCATGTTGACGCCGGCCTGACCCAGAGCGGGGCCCACGGGCGGCGCGGGAGTGCCCTTCCCGGCAGGGATGTTGAGCTTGATCACGCTCGTCACTTGCTTAGCCATGGTTCCAAATCCTTCCGACGCGGGACGGCCCGTGCAGGAGAGAGGGAAGCGTCATCCCCACTGGCGCCCGGATCCCCTATGGTACCCCAAACGGCGCCTCGAGCCTCCCTTGGGGCGGCACCTCGGCGGGGCCCGACGGCAGGGCCACGCACACGGGCTCGGACGAGCGGTTCTCGAAGACCACCCTGCCCGGCTCGGCCCGCACGCCCATCGGTCGGCCGTGCCACACGAAGCGCGCCTCCACCGCGCGCCAACTCTCCGGCAACAGGGGCCAGCCGTCCAGCCGGGGGCCCTCCGGCGCCAGCCTCAGCCTGAGGAAGCCGTGCACGATCGCCAGCCAGGCCCCTCCGAGCGAGGCCGTGTGCACCCCGTGGTTCCAGTGCGGCCCGTAGGCTCCCAGGTCGATGTGCGACGTGTACAGGTAGTAGCGGTGGGCCCAGTCCGTGCGGCCCACGTCGGCGGCCACGAGCGCGTACGCCATCGGGCTGAGCGAGGAGTCGTGGGCGGTGCGCGGCTCGTAGAACTCCCAGTTCGCCCGCTTCACTTCGGCGGAGTACCGGTCGCGCAGCAGGTACAGCAGCATGACGACGTCCGCCTGCTTGATGTTGCGGGTCTCCTGGAAGGGGCCGAGCGGGCCGCCCTTGTGCAGGTCGGGGTGGGCCAGGCGTCGGTTGGTTTGCTCGATCGGCTCGTCGCGCAGGGCGAAGTAGCCGTCGAACTGCTCGATCAACCCGGTGTCGGGGTCGGGCTCGGGAACGTACAGACGCTCGGCCACTTCGCGCCAGCGCTCTGCGTCCCGCTCGTCGGCCCGCAGCAGTCCCCGTGCGTGCAGGTCCAGGGCGGTGAGCAGGGTTTCGCGGGCCATGGCGTTGGTGAAGGCGTTGTTGTCGACGTTCTCGTGGTACTCGTCGGGGCCGAGCACGCGATGGATCTCGTACCGATTCCGCTCGGGCACCCACGTGCAGCGCGACGCGAAGAACCGCGCGGCCTCGAGCACCACCTCGGCTCCGCCCTCCGACCAGAACCGCTCGTCTCCGGTGGCCTCGGCGTACTGCCGGAACGCGTGCACCACGTCGGCGGTGATGTGGATCTGCTCGTCCATGAAGTAGCTGCGGATCTTCTCGCCGGTGATCGGGTTGTTGAACACGTAGCGGTCGCACTGGTCGTCTCCGGTCTCCTGGCTCTGCCAGGCGTAGTAGGCGCCCTCGAAGCCCAGGGAGGCGGCCTTGCGGCGCGCGCCGTCGAGCGTGGCGATGCGGTAGCCGACGCAGTTGCGCGCGGCCTGCGGCTGGGTGTAGGCGTAGAAGGGGAACACGAAGATCTCGCAGTCCCAGAATACGGATCCGTAGTAGTCCTGGCCCTGCAGACCCCGGGCGGGCACGCTCACCCGTGCGTCTCGGTAGGGCGCCGCCGCCAGCAGGTGGAACTGGCTGAAGCGGATGCCGAGCAGCGCTTCGTCGTCTCCCTCGATGTCCACGCGCGACCGTTCCCAAAGCTCGGCCCAGCTCCGGCGGTGCCTGGCCAGGCTGCGGTCCCAGCCGTCCTGAAGGGCCCTGCGCAGGGTGGCACGGCAGGCCTCCTTCAGGCTGCCTCGGGCGAACCTGTCCGCGTGCACGGCCACCGGCTTCAGCAGGAGCGCCTGCTCTCCGGCTCGGAGCTCGAAGGTGTAGCGCTCCAGATACCGCTTCGCGTCGACCGTGGTCTCCAGCTCTCCGGCTCGCGGCGCGGCGAGGAACTGCACCGTCATTTCCGCTAGCTGGTGGCCGGGATCGAAGGTGTGCGCCAGGCAGAGGATCGCCTCGCCGACCTGGCTGAAGCGCACCTCCTTCAGGTGGTCTGCCCAGCGGTTGGTCACGTCGGCGTCGATGCCGGACTCGAGGCGGAGTCGGCAGTCGCGGTCGACCGCGACGCCCACCCGCAGCCAAGCCAGGTTGGCGTCGTGCATGGCCACGAAGCGCTCGAAGGTCAGCACGGCGCGCACGCCCGACCGCGTCCTCCAGTCCACGGTCCGACGGAGCAGTCCGCAGGACAGGTCCAGCTCGCGTCGGTAGGACTCCAGCGCGGAGGCGGCGGCGTCGAAGCGCTCGCCGTCGATCTCGACCCAGACGCAGGCGAAGTCCGGCAGGTTCGGGAACTCGCGCTCGGTGAGCAGGCCGCGCGGCGTGTCGTACACGCCGTTGAGGTAGCAGCCCTTGGCGCCCTGCACGCTGGCAGGGACCTCCTCCGGGGCGCCCCGCAGGCCGAACGTTCCGTTGGCAAGGGCGAACACCGTGGAGCGGGCGATCTGCTCGGCAGGTTCGGGGGCGTCCTCGACGAGCAGCCAGCCGGGTTCGAAGCGCAGCTCGGGCATGTCGGATCCAGTTTGCGCGGAATCTAGCGGACGGGCAACCCGTCCGGCCCTACGCGCACGTCGTCCAGCGAGGACACGACCAGGTCGGCTCCCGCCCCGCGCAGCAGATCCTCGTCTCCCAGCCTCGCGATGCCGACGCACGCCATCCCGGCGGCCTTGGCGGCCGCCGCTCCCGATGGGGCGTCCTCCACCACGACGCAAGAGGCGGGCGGCTCGGCCGCCTCGCGAGCGGCGGCGAGGAAGATCTCGGGGTCGGGCTTGCCGCGGGGGAAGTCCCGTCCGCACACGTTCGCGTCGAACAGTTCGATCAGGCGCTCGGCGGGCGCGCGGGGGCCGAGGATCCTCCCGAGGTCCACGCGTTCGAGCATCGCGTTGGCGTTCTTGCTGCTGCTGGCGGCGGCCAGCCTGCATCCCGCTGCCTTGGCCCTGGCGGCCAGGCGCACGGCGTCGTCGAACGCTCGGAAGCTCCCGAGGCGGATCAGCTCGAGGATGCGGTGTTGCTTGAGTTCCGCCAGTCGGACCGCCTTGGCGCCGTCGGGGTCGGGGATGCCCAGCGCGCGCAGCAGCGCGGCGGCTCCCTCGAGGCGGGGCTTGCCCGCCACGAAGGCCTGGTAGAGCGCGGTGTCGTAGGGTCGAATGGGTCTAAAGTCCCACTCGTGTTCGGCGAGCCAGAGGGCGGTCTCGCCCCAAGCCGCCTCGTGCGGGGAGTCCACGAGCACGCCGTCCACGTCGAAGATCCAAGCCGCCATGCGCGCCGAGGGTACCTGCGGGAGCGCGCGCTCCGCCGCGCCGCCGTGCTACACTGCTGCTGGGTCCAAAGACCCAGTTCGAATCCGTTCGATTGGAGGAACCATGAACACAACCATCCCATCCTCGCGGCGCTTGGCGCAGTGGGCCGTGTTCGGCGCCGCGCTCTTCCCGACGCTCTCCCTGGCCACCGACGGCTACTTCAGCACGGCCTACGGCGTGCGCAGCCGCGGCATGGCGGGGGTGAGCATCGCCCTGCCGCACGACGCCACCGCGGCCGCCAACAACCCAGCGGGCATGGTTTGGCTGGATCGCCGATGGGACGCCTCGCTCGAGCTGTTCATCCCGTACCGGCACTACGCGGTCGACGGCGCGCCTTCGGGCATGGGCGGGTTCCTCCCTGGAACGGTGTACTCGGGCGAAAACTTCTTCGTGATCCCCACGTTCGGCGTGGTGTTTCCGCAGAAGGACGGCGGCGCGATCGGCGTGACCCTGGACGGCAACGGCGGCATGAACACCAGCTACCCGGCGGACGCGAACGGCGGATTCGGCACGTTCGGCTCGGGCGCGACCGGAGTGAACCTGGAGCAGGCGTTCCTGAGCGTCAGCTACAGCCGCAAGGTCTCCGAAAGGGCGTCCGTCGGGGCCTCCCTGATCTACGGTCTGCAGCGGTTCTCGGCCAAGGGCCTGCAGGCCTTCAACCCTGGCAGCGACCGGATCTCGAACAACGGGGTGGACTGGTCGCAGGGGTTCGGCGTGAAGCTCGGGGTGCAGAGCGAGGTCGCGCCGGGTCTCACCGTCGGCGCTGTGTACTCGCCGAAGATGAAGATGGAGAGGTTCGACCGCTACAGCGAGCTGTTCGCCGACGGAGGCAACTTCGACATCCCCGAGCACTACGGCGTCGGCCTGGCGTACCGCCCGGACTCGAAGTCGGTGATCGGCTTCGACGTGAAGCAGATCAACTACAGCGGAGTGACGTCGGTCGGCAACCCCGGCGCCTCCGGCTATCCTTTGGGCCATCCGAACGGCCCCGGCTTCGGTTGGAGGGACATGACGGTGTACAAGCTGGGCTACGAGTGGGAGGCTCGCGAGGGGCTGCGGCTGCGCGCGGGCGTCAGCTACGGTCGCCAGCCGATCCGCAGCTCGGACGTGCTGTTCAACATCCTGGCGCCGGGCGTGCAGGAGTGGCACTTCGCCGGAGGGTTCACGCAGACGCTGAAGGACGGCGGCGAGTTCAGCATGGCGCTGGTGTACAGCCCGAAGAAGACGGTGAGCGGGCCGAACCCGATGGACCCCGCGCAGACGATCCGCCTGAGCATGCACCAGTTCGAGCTGGAGCTGGGGTACTCGAAGAAGTTCTAACCTGCGTGAAGGCGGGCCGAGGGGCGCCGGCCTTGGCCGGCGCCCCAGCCTTTTGCGGCCGGGGGTTGACAGAGTAGACGTTCGTCTCCTATCCCTGTGAGATGGAGCATCCCGCAACGACCCCACCCGCGGCCCCCTGGGTCGAGCGCCGCGCCAAGCTGTTCGAGGCCGGCGAGTACCCGGACAAGGGCCTCAGCGTGACGGCCCAGGACCTCGCGAGCCTGGCGGAGCGGTTCGAGGGCCCCGTGCCGGTGCTGATCGAGCACGCGGAGTCCCCGCTGCACCTCGGCGAGCTCGCCTCGGTCGAGGCGGTGGGCGGGGAGCTGTTCGGCACGGTGCGGCTGACCGAGGAGGCCGACCGGCTGGCTCGGCGCTCCGGGGCGTCGTCGCTGTCGGTGGCGCTCAGCCCCGACCTGTCGCGCATCCTCGAGGTGTCCCTGGTGCGTCACCCCCGGGTGCCCGACGCCCGCCTGTTCGGGCAGGGGCCGGTGTTCCACGCGGCGTGGCCGGGCCAGCCGCTGAGCCCCGAGTCGCGCGCGCTTCTGGACGAGCTGCAGCGCGGCGGCAGGCTCGCTCCCGCGCAGAGGCCGTTCGCGGAGGCGCTGCTGGCGTGCAGCCAGAAGGTGGCCTTCGACGGTTCCGCGGTGCCGGTCGCGGCCCTCGTCCGGGCGTTGCTCGAGAGGCAGCCACCGTCGGCGTTGCTGGCGGAGGTGGCGCCTGCTCGCGCCTCCGACGAGTCGCATCTGCTCCTGCCCGAGGAGGAGGCGTTCTACCGCCGTTACTTCCCGGACGTCGACCTCGCGGAGATCGCACGACGGCGGTCCCGCTGATCCATCCCTCAGAGCAAAACCATGGCATCCCTCACCAAACCCTATGAGGCGTTCGAGCGTCCCGGCATCGTCGTCTCGATGAAGCTCGCGACCGTGAAGGCGTTCAAGGGCGCCCTGATGGCGGTCTCGACGGCCGGCTACCTGGTGCCCATCGCCCCCCAGGCCGCAGGCCTGAAGTTCGTCGGCGTCGCGAACGAGACCGTCGACAACACCGACGGCAACCCCGGCCAGCGCTCGGTGGCGATCACCAAGGCCGGCAGCTTCGTGTTCAAGGCGGTCGGCTTCACCCCCAGCCAGGCCGACATCGGCAAGGAGGCCTACGCGGCCTCCGACTGGGAGGTGCAGAACTCGGCCACCGGACTGGGCAACGCCTACAAGGTCGGCACGATCGTCGCCCTGGAGACCACGTCGACGGGGGAGCTCGGCGTGCGCGTGCGCATCGACAACCACACGGTGTGAGGAGGAAACGATGGCTCTGACACGATCCGACATCCCCGATCTGCTGCTGCCCGGCCTGAAGGCGGAGTTCGAGCAGGCCTACCGCACCGAGCTGGACCAGAGCGTGGCGGACCGCCTGGCGACGGTGGTCCACACCACGCTGCCCGTGCAGCGCTACGCTTGGCTGGGGGCGGTGCCGACGCTGCGGGAGTTCGCGGACGAGCGCCGTCCCGCGGGCCTGGCGTCCTACGCCGTGACCATCGCCGACAAGGTGTACGAGGCCAGCATCGCGGTGGACCGCAAGGCCATCGAGGACGACCAGCTGGACCTGATCCGCCTGAGGGTGCGCGATCTGGCGCACCGCGTCGCCACGCACCGTCACCAGATCGTGGTGGAGGCGCTCGCGTCGGGGTTCTCCGGCCAGACCTACGACGGGCAGCCGCTGTTCAGCGCGTCGCACCCCGTGGGAGGTGGAACCTATTCGAACACGGGCAACCAGCCGCTCGGCGCGGGCAGCCTCGCGGCCGCCTTCACCGCCATGATGGGCGTGCCCGACGACTCGGGGACGCCGCTGGGCATCGTTCCCGATACGCTGGTCGTGGGTCCCAAGCTGTATTGGAGCGCTCTGGAGCTGGTGGAGAGCCCCGTGGTGGTGTACAAGCCGAACGCCTCGGACACCGTTCCGCCGACCGACTACCTGAACGCCTTCCAGGGCAGGCTGCGCGTGGTCGTCACGCCGTTCCTCACGGGGCCGACCGACGACTACTGGTTCCTGCTCGACACGAAGAGGCCGATCCGCGCGGTGATCCTGCAGCAGCGCAGCGACGTGCCGGTCGAGTTCTCCGCCTTGGAGGCCGGCGCGGGCAGCGACGCGGCCTGGATGTACGACCGCTACCACTACGGCGTGCGCGCCCGCTACGCCGTGGGCTACGGCCTGTGGCAGACCGCCTACGGGGCGATGCTGTGACCGCTGGGGCCCCTAAAGGGCCCCCTAAAGGTTCGGAGGAGGACGCCGCTTGGACTGGACGCAGCTGCTGGCCGTGCTGGCCACGTTCGTCGCTTCGTCGTTCGCCCTGGCGCGGTTCAGCCTGGTGCAGCAGCGCCAGGTCGCGGACCGCTTCGTGGGCTTTCTGGAGGAGATGGTCCGCCGCCAAGAGGCGGCGCAGGCGGCCTTCGCGCCCGCGTTGCGCGAGCTGGCCGAGGCGGTGCGCCGCAACACCGAGGTGATCGAGGCGCTTCGGCGGCGGTCGCGCCGAGCGGATGCGCAGGGAGGTTCGGGCGGCTGAGAGAGGAACCCCCGCTGCGCTCCAGTGGGGTTGTTCCTTGGGAGCGCGGTCGGACACCCGGCAAGATTGCGGAATCCAAGCCCCGAACCGGCAGGAGGAGGTCGTCGCCGCGCAGAAAGCCGCTATCGGAATGGCCCGAGCGAAGCTGAACCTGGCGGAGTACCGCGACCGCGTGTTGGGGTGCTGGACCGGCAAGAGCGTGGGAGGCACGCTGGGAGGGCCCTTCGAGGGCCGGCGGGAGCTGCTGGACGTCTCGGGGTTCGCCACGCCGCCCGGCGAACCCCTGCCCAACGACGACCTCGACCTGCAGCTGGTCTGGCTGAAGGCGCTGGAGGAGCGCGGCCCGAAGGGCCTCTCCGCGGCCGTTCTGGGCGAGTACTGGCTGAACTACGTGCCCCCTCCCTGGAACGAGTACGGGCTCAGCAAGGCCAACCAGCGCGCCGGCCTGCCTCCGCCGCTCAGCGGCAGCTGCCACAACCGGTGGAAGCACTCCAACGGAGCCTGGATCCGATCGGAGATCTGGGCCTGCCTGGCGCCGGGGTGCCCGGACCTGGCGGCTCGCCTTGCGTGGGAGGACGCGGCGGTGGACCACGGCGACGGCGAGGGCACGTTCGCGGCGATGTTCACCGCGGCCCTGCAGAGCGCGGCGTTCGTTGAGTTCGAGAGCGATCGATTGCTCGACGCCGCCCTGTCGAAGATCCCCGGGGACTGCCGCGTCGCTCGCGCCGTCGGGCTGGCTCGGCAGTGCCACCGGCAGGGGCTGTCTTGGCGGGAGGCTCGCGAGAGGCTGGTCGAGGACAGCGCGGACCTCGGATGGTTCATGGCACCCGCCAACGTCGGGTTCGTGATTGTCGGCTGGCTGTACGGAGACGGCGACTTCGGCCGCTCGCTGTGCACCGCCGTGTCGTGCGGAGACGACACCGACTGCACGGGCGCCACCCTGGGCGCTTTGCTGGGTATCCTGCTCGGTCGCTCGGGGTTGCCCGAGGAGTGGGCGGGCCACGCGGGAGACCGCATCGCCACCATCGCCATCGACAGGGGAAGCGCCTGGGATTGGCCGCAGACGCTGGACGAGCTCACGGACCGGGTGGCGGCCATGGCTCCCGCGGTGCTGGCCGCGCACCGCGCGCCCGTGTCGCTGACGGAGGGACCGACCGATCGTTCGGGCCTGCCCGCACTGGTCGGAGGAGAGGCCGTGCAGGACCTCTGGCGCCGGAGCGGCTATGCGCTGCGCGCGGACCTGGTGCACACGCTCGTGGAGCTGGACCTCCTGCAGGAGCCGCGCGTGAGGCCCGGACACCCGTTCCCGGTGGCGGTTCGACTCGCCAACCGGATGCCCGACTCGCGCCTCACGACGCTGCGCTGGCTGCTGCCCGAGGGCTGGACCGCGACCCCGTGCCGCGCGCTCGAGGCGATGCTCGAGCAGGACGCGTCGCTGGAGGTCCGCTTCGAGCTGCTGCCGGGGCCGCTGCCAGAATCCCGGGCTCGCGCGATCCTCGAGGTCTCGGCCGTCGGAAGGCCCACGGTCGGCCTCGTGCCGGTGACGTTCCTGACGGGGTAGAAGGTGCCATGCTGGCCGGTTGGGCTTGGTTTGGGCTCGCGCTCGGGATGCCTTCGCAGACCGTCGACGCCGAGGGGCTGATCCGCAGGGGGCAGGACGCGCTCCGGGCCGCCCGCACCGTGGTCGGCAGGTTCTTGGAGAAGGGCCAGGCGGGGCAACCCCAGCCGTTCGCGCTGGTCAAGCCCGGCTCGTTCCACGCCCGTTGGCGCGGCTACGAGGTGTTCCACAACGGCGAGCGGGGGGTGCAGTATGTGTTCGAGCCCAAGACCAAGCGGTACATGGCCTACCCGAGCCGCAGGCCGCAGGTGTCGCTCGTGCTGATGGGCTTCCAAGGGTTCTTCGGGCCTGACCCCGCGATGGACTGCCTGCAACCCAGGGCGCGGCGGGCGACGTTCGACGGCAGACCGTGCGTGCTGGCTCGCGTTCGCGGTCTGACGGGGCCGACCGACGTGTTCCTGGACCCTCGCACCGGCCTGCCGATGGGATGGTCCGCCGCGCGCGACGGCCGGCGGACGGTCGTGGTGTACCGCGACCTGCGGTTGAACGCCCCCGTGGATCGCCGCTTGGCCGCATGGACCCCGCCCGAGGGTTCTCGGCCGGCCAAGCTGCCGTTTCCCGGTCCGGACGGCGGGAGGCGTTAGAGCAGGGGGGTTGGAGCGGGCGATGGGAATCGAACCCACGTAGCCAGCTTGGAAGGCTGGAGCTTTACCATTAAGCTACGCCCGCGTCCAACCGCCATTGTACCCTCCCCTCAGGCCAGGGAAACCTCTCGTCCCGAGCGCGCGCTCTCCTTCGCGGCGTCGATGATGCGGCAGGCGTCGGCCGCAACCTCGGGGTGGAGGATGCCGCCGGGGCAGTGCCCCGTCCGCATGCAGCGCACGAAGTACTCGGCCGGGCTGTCGATCGACAGCGCGGGGCTCTCGTGGTGCACGTCCTCCTGTCCCGCCCGGAACAGCACCACGTCGTTGCCGTACACGCCCAGCGTCCCCTCCTTGCCGTGCACCACGGGGTTGGCGCTGCGGTCGAAGCCGTACGTCGCCCAGGTGCCCTCCAGGATGCAGGTGAGCTTGGGGTAGCGCAGCACGACGATGGCGTGGTCGTCCGGCACCTCGTAGTCTTTGGTGCAGTTGTCGCGCACGGCGTACACGCTCTGGGGCAACCCGAAGTACCAGCGGCACAGCACGGCTCCGTAGCCGCAGAAGTCGGCCAGGGCTCCGCCTCCGTTGAGCCGCTCGTCGTGGAGCCAAGCGACGAACCAGGGGTCGCATCCGATCTCCTTGGGCCCGTGATGGCCGTTGCGGTAACGCAGGTGGAACACCTTCCCGACGATCCCTTGGTCCAGCATCCGCTTCAGCTCGTGGAGCCAAGGGCTCCAGGCGAGCGGCCAGTTGATCATGAGCGGCTTCTGGGCCCTGCGCCAAGCCTCCAGCATCTTCAGGGCGTCGTCGTGGCTCGCGGCCATGGGCTTCTCGACCATGCAGGGGATGCCTCTGCCGAGCGCCTCCACGGCGATCTCCGAGGACTCGACGTTGTTGCTGGTCACCACGAGCGCGTCCAGCTCCTCCACGTCGAGCATCTCCCGCCAAGACTCGTACCGCCGCTCGAACTTCCTCCCGTGTTGCTCCATCAGCGGCGTGGCGTCGGCGACGGACACCAGTCGGGCGCCGGGCACCCTCTCCCAGCTGGCGATCAGCCCGCCGACGTGGCCGTGGGTGAGTCCGGCGACTCCGACGCGGATCGAATCGTTCATGGAATCCTCCTTTTGCGGGTCGGCCTCGCAACGGCCCGCTCCGTTCTCAGCATTCGCATCGGGGCGGCTGGATTCCTGCCTCGGCGCGCGGGCACGAGGCAGGTCCCACCGATTCACACTCCGTTAACATCCGCGCGGGAAGATGAGGGCGGAACAGGAACGAGCGGCCGGCCGAGTGGCCGATGGAGAGCCGCCGAGCGATGGAAAGGAGCTGCAACGGTCTTGGGGGGTGGGTCTGGCGCCACCCCCTCTTTTCCTTTTCGGGTACAGACGGATCCATGCCCGCGCGCCGAGCCGCCCCCCGCGACCTCGAGGAATGGGCCGACCTGTACGGCGGGGCGGGCGAGCACGCCGCCTGGCAGGCGGTGGAGGAGGCTTTCCGCAAGGACGACCTGGAGGCCGCGTACGCGCTGGCCCTGCGACTGGGGGCTGGCGGCGCGGGAGCCTGGCTCGGGCTGTACCGATCGATCGAGGCCGAGGCGCTGACGCGGCGGCGCGCGGCGCGCAAGCCTCTGGCCCCCGGCCTCGAGCTGGAGTACGTGGACGACGAGGTCGGCGGCCTGGCGCCCTCGATCGGACGCTGGACCTTGGAGGCCGCGGACCAGGCCGCGCGCAGGCTCGGCTTCGATCGCCTGCCGCCCCTGCTGGCCACCGTGCTGACGGACGAGGCGGACGCCCCCTGGGTGCCGATGCGGCACGGCTACTGCGAGCCCAAGGAGCGCTTCTTCAAAATCTGCCTTCCCGCCTACCTGGCAGACGACCCGGAGGACTTCCGGTCGGCGGTGCGGCACGAGGTGGCGCACGCGCTGTGCCTCGACGCGGCGGGCGGGCGCATGGCGCATTGGCTGGAGGAGGCGGTGGCCATGGTGATCGGCGACGAGTGCGATCCGGCGGCGCTGCGCAAGTTCGGCTCGGGAAGGTGGCCGTGGCTGGATCCCCGCAGGCTCGAGGACGCCTTCGGCGAGGACCGAGAGACGCCGGAAGGGCGGGACCTCGTGCACCGAGCCTACGAGCAGGCCGGGGTGCTGGGCTCGGTGCTGGCCGAGCGCTGTGGGGAAGCGGCTTTGGGGGAGGTTGCCCGGAGGATCGGCCGCACGGGCTTTCTGCGCGAGCTGGCGGCCCGCCTGGCGGGCCTCGGACCGGAAGACCCCGCGCTGCGCTCGGTGGCGGGCTGGGGAGTGCGCAGGCTGTTCCGCGAGGGTTGGAGGCGATGCCTCCGGTAGCAGGCCGTACCGAGGCCGATACAGGCGGCGCCTAGGCTAGCTCCTCTGCTCCGTCTGGATCTCCGCCTCGAGCTCCTTGTCGCCCCGTCGGTAGCGAACTTTGACCTTGTCGCCGGGCTTCAGCGCCGTCATCGCCTCCTGCAGGTCTTCGAGCGACGCGATCTTGCGGCCGCCGAACTCCAAGATCACGTCGCCCGCCTTGAATCCTGCTCGCTCGGCGGGAGACCCGGGCGAGGCCCCCATCAGGACGACGCCGTTGGCCTGACCCGTCATGTCGGGGATGAAGCCGATGCGCACGCGGCGGGCGGAGTCGCGCGGCGCCCCCTGCCGGTCGCCGGCGCGGTTGCCCACCGCGCTCTGGGGGTTGAACGCCAGCTTGGTCGGCCTGGCGTCCAGTGCCTCCACCAGCTGCGCGGCGAACGACGCCACCTGAGCCAGGCCTTGGGTGTTGATCAGGTCGTACACGTCGCCCTCGTTGTGGTACTGCGGGTGGATGCCCGTGAACAGGAACAGCACCGGCACGTTGCGCGAGGCGAACGAGAAGTGGTCGGAGTCGGCGCGCGTCTGCGGGTTCAGCTTCGGCTTGATGCCCGGGACCGCCACCTTGCGCAGCACTTCGGCCCAGCCCTCCGAGGTCGAGGTGCCGTACACATTCAGGTGGCCGTCGCGGAGGAGGCCGATCATGTCCAGGTTGATCATCGCCGTGGTGCGCTGCAGCTTGTCCGGGAACTGCCGGGCCCAGGCCTGCGAGCCGAGCAGGCCCAGCTCCTCGCCCTGGTACAGCTGGAAGACGATCGTGCGGCGGTTGTCGCCCTTCCGGGCGAAGTACTTGGCGAGGCCCAGCACCCCTGCGGTGCCGCTGGCATTGTCGTCCGCGCCGTAGTGGATCTCGCTGGAGCCGCTGGTCGAGCCGACCTCGCCGCGGCCGATGTGGTCGTAGTGCGCTCCCACGATCACCAGCTCGTTCTTCAGGTTGGGATCCGTGCCGGGCAGGAAGCCCACCACGTTGCGGCCGATGCCGGTGTTCTGCACGAGCTGGGTGCGGAGGGTCACGGAGGCGTTCAGCGGACGCGGCTCCGGGTGGGCGGCGGTGCGGGCTTGGTCGGCGTCGAAACCGGTGGCCTCCTTCAGCCAGGCGGAGGTGACGGCCGCGGCGACGAACCCCTCGAGCTGACCGATGCCCTGGCCCCGGGTGTAGGCGGGCAGCTCGGGGTCGCTCGGGCGGGCCTTGCCGACCACCAGCAGGCCGTTCGCGCCGGCGGCTCGGGCGATCGCGGCCTTCTCGGCGTTCGACACCGGACGGTAGCCGGCGGGCGAGCCGCGCAGCACCACAGCCACCTTGCCGCGCAGGTCCGCGCCGCGGTAGTCGTCGTAGGCCTCGTCGTTCAGGCCGTAGCCCAGGAACACCAGCTCGCCCTGCACGGTCGCACCGCTGGCGGAGTTGACGAGAGGCCGGAAATCCTGGTCCAGCTTCGCCTCCACGGCGCGGCCGTCCGGCGCGACGATCCGCAGGCTGTTGTCCTCTCCGGCCTTGAAGCCGAACGTCACGGGAAAGCTGTGGAAGAACGTTCCGTCGTCGCCGCCGGGCCTCAGGCCGATGGCTCGCATCTGCTCGGCGAGGTACTCGGCCGCCAGGGTGCCGCCCTTGGCGAGCGTCAGGCGTCCCTCGTACTTGGCGGAGGAGAGTTCCCGCACGTGCGGAGCGACGTCCTCGACGGCGATCGTGGCTCCGCCGGAGGCTGCGACGGCGAACAGGGCGACTAGAGCGTTCAGGGCCATGGAGATGCCACCTTTCGGAGATGCAACCCTACTTTACTCTCGCTGGCCGACGCGGTAGGCGCGGAGGTCCTGGATCAGCGGGCAGCCGCGAGCCTCGAGCACCTCCAGCCTCACCCGGGACGCCGACACGGGGTCGAACCGCAGCAGCCGCCTCGGCCCGACGGTGGTGCCTTCGGCCACCGTTCGCCAGGCCGCGCCGCTCGCCACGGAAACCCGGAAGCGCGCCACCCTCTGGCCCAGCCGGATCGGCTCGCGGATCTCCACGCAGTCGATCGTGCGCTCCCGTCCCAGGTCGGCCTCGAGCCAGCCGGAGCGCGCTGCCTCGTCGGCGGCCCAATAGGTCCCCTCGTCGCCGTCGGTGGCCTTGTCGGGACCGAACCGGTCCCGGCCGCGCCACACGCCGCTCGCGGTCGCCCTCGACCCTCGCAGCACGTCCTCGCGGAACATCGAACGGATGCGACGCCCGAACTCCATCAGCGAGGCCACGTCCGGGTCGGCGAGCCGCCCTCGGCGGTCCGGCGGGACGTTCAGCAGCAGCGACGCGCCTCGCCCGACCGAGCGGAAGTACAGCTCCACCAACTCGTCGGGCGTCTTCACCTTGGCGTCCTCCTCGGGGTGGTGGAACCAACCGGGGCGGATCGACACGTCGCACTCCCCCGGGACCCACTGCGAGCCGTCGGGGTGGCCCTGCGTCTGGCCGGGATTGGGCTGGCCGATCCTCATGCGGGACGGCTCGAGGAGGCACCAGTTGGTCTCGTCCGCCACGCCGCTCTCGTTGCCGATCCAGCGCACGTCGGGGCCGGCGTCGCTGAACATCACCGCCTGGGGCTGCAGGCGCCGCACCGTGGCCCGGATGCGTCGCCAGTCGTACTCCTGGCGCTTGCCGTTCGGCCCCTCGCCGCAGGCCCCGTCGAACCAAACCTCCGCGATCGGACCGTACTGCGTGAGCAGCTCCGTGAGCTGGGAGATGTAGAAGTCGTTGTACGCCTTGCCTCGGCCGTAGGTGGGCTCGTGCCGGTCCCAAGGCGAGAGGTAAATCCCGAACCGCAGGCCGGCCCTGCGGCAGGCTTCGGCCACCTCGCGCACCACGTCTCCCTTGCCTCCGCGCCAAGGGCTGCCGGCCACCGAGTGGGTCGTGCGCCTACTGGGCCACAGGCAGAAGCCGTCGTGGTGCTTGGCGGTGAGGATCACCGTCCTCAGGCCCGCCGCGCGGAACGCCGCCATCCACTGGTCGGGGTCGAAGTCCGTCGGCTGGAACAGCCGAGGGTCCTCCTTTCCATCCCCCCACTCTCGCCCCGTGAACGTGTTGATGCCGAAGTGCACGAACGCGTAGGTCTCCCAGCGGTGCCAGGCCAGTTGCCGCTCGCTCGGCACCGGCGGCACGGGCTGCGGCTCCTCGGCGGCCTGCAGGGTGGCCAGCAGCATCCAACCCACCACCGCTCAGTCCTCCACTCCCTCGTCGAGGCGCAGCATGAAGCGCTCCTTGAAGTAGTTCTGCACGTGCCTGCGGTGCTCGTCGGGGATCTCCCGCGGGAAAGGCAGCATCCGTGGCTCGGTCACGTAGCGACGCAGAAACTCCTGCACGAACCTGCCGGACGCCTGCAGACCCTCGGCGCTGCACAGCTCGAACGCGTCGCCGTCGGTGTGCCCGTAGAAGTTGTTGGGGCCGGCGCGGCCGAACGAGACCGCAGGGACGCCGGCGTCCGAGAGGGGCGCGTTGTCGGAGCTGTAGCAGGCCTCGTGCACCGTGAAGAACGGCCCGCTCTCGGCGGCGAGCAGGCGCACGGCGGCGCCCAGGTCCGGGTGGCCGGTGATCCACGCGCCGTTGGTGGCGAGCAGCGCCCCCTGCACGTCGACGTTCACCACCAGCCGGTGCCGGTCCAGCTCGGTCCTGCCGCCGCTCGGCACGAAGTCCTTGTCCTTCTTCGCCCGCTGGTCGTCCCGCCGCAGGCGCTTGGCGTAGTGGATGCTGCCCCGAAGGCCCTGCTCCTCGCCCGAGAACGCCACAAAGCGCAGCGTGCGCCGGCTGCCCAAGCGGCGGAACACCCTCGCCAGCTCCCAGACCACGGCGGTGCCCGCGGCGTTGTCGAGGGTGCCGGGCCCGTCGTAGGTGCTGTCCATGTGCCCGCACACCACCACGATCTCGTCGGGGTGCGTCGAGCCGGGCAGGTCGGCGATCACGTTGAAGGCCTGGGCCTCGGT
This sequence comes from Fimbriimonadales bacterium, assembly GCA_026418055.1. Lineage (GTDB taxonomy): Bacteria > Armatimonadota > Fimbriimonadia > Fimbriimonadales > Fimbriimonadaceae > UBA8783. The sequence continues at coordinate 23,181 of JAOACB010000019.1, read as the reverse complement.
GTGCCACGAGCGCAGCGCCAGGGTGGCCCTTCGGCCCCGGCAGCGCAGCAGCCGCTCGGCCACGTCGTGCCGCACCCGCACCGCGGGCAGCGCGCCGAACCTCCTGCGCGCTTCGTGGCCGATGTTGTGGCGCCGGGGGTTCAGGTGGGGCGTGGTCTCCAAAACCACCACCCCTGCAGGATCCCATCGCCGGATCGCCTCGATCTTGCGTCCCAGTTCCGCCACCACCAGCAGGATGGCCCCGCGGCAGTGCTCCCCCAGGTTGCACTCCTCCCCGCCCTCGACGTAAACCAAGGGACCCGACACGCCCTGCGGAGCGTCCTCGGATCCCAGCAGGCCCTCGCACGGCAGCTCGCCCAGGCCGTCGACCTCCAGCCGCTCGTCCGCGACCTGCCACAGGTCGATGGGGAAGGGGTCGAGCCGCGCGTCGGCGTAGCCGTACTCCACCAGAAGGTCCCGCAGCAGCTCGGCGGCCCGGCGCTCGTTGTCGGTGCCCGCGAAGCGGCAGCCCACGTCCACGGTCAGGCGCCGCACCGTCTCCAAAGCGCGCTCGCCATCGAACAGCATGGCGGGCAGACTACCCCTGGGCGCGGTCTACGTGCGTTCCAGCAGAAACCGAGCGGCTCCGAACAGCAGGAACGCGCCGAGGAACAGGATGGCCGCAAGGTCCATGCGGCGCGTGGCGAGGGAGACGCGCACGCCCGCCAGCCAGCCCCACAGCGCGAGGCAGGCCGCCGCAGTGGCCAGCGCGACCAAGGGCGGGCCGAACGGGTGGGCGCGCAGAGCCTCGGACCATCGGCCCCTCAGCGTCGCGGCCACGCTGGTGGTCAGGCCGCATCCGGGACACGGCCGATGGGCGATCGCCAACAGCGCGCAGGGAGGCAGGCCGAGCTGCGTGTGGCTTCCGCGGGCCTCCGGAGAGGGCTCGATCCACAGCGCGATCGCCGCGGCGGCCACCCAGGCGAGGAACGCCGCCATCTGCGGCCACAGCCTTCGGCGCGGAGCGCCCCGCTCGAGGCGGATCCAGCCCGACCGAGGGTCGTCAGCGGCCCGGCGCATCCGAGGGGATCACGATTTCGGGCTCCAGCGTCGCGACCCCGCAGCGCGCCAGGCCGACGACGTTGCCCTCGAGGTCGCACACGGCCGCGTGGGGGCTGGGCTCGCGCAGGCGCATCCGCACCGGGTTGCCGTTGCGGAACAGCCGCAGCTGGGGCTCGGTCAACCGGGCCATGGGCAGGTCCAGCGCCTCGGACAGCGGGATCAGCCGCTCGGGGGAGGCTTCCTCCTGGGCGATGGCCTCCTCGACGCGGAAGCGGCCCACCTGCGTGCGCCGCAGCTCCACCACGTGCGCTCCGCAGCCCACCGCCTGACCCAGGTCGTGCACCAGCGTGCGCACGTAGGTTCCCCCGCTGCACACCACGCAGATGCGCGCGCGATCCGGCGGCACCACCTCGACGTCCAGGGCGTCGATCCACACCTCGCGCTCCTCGCGCTCGACCTCCACGCCCTTGCGCGCGTACTCGTAGAGAGGCCTGCCGTCCTTCTTCACGGCGCTGAACATGGGAGGCAGCTGGCGCACGGCCCCCACGAACCGCTCGCCGACCTGCCCGATGCGCTCCTCCAGGTCCTCGGGGATGGGCCGGGTTTCGGTCGGCTCGCCTTCGGAGTCGTAGGTGGCGGTGGCTACGCCGAACCTCGCCACGCCCTCGTAGCGCTTGGGCTCGAGCGGCAGGTAGTTCAGGAAGCGCGTGGCGTGCCCGACGGCCACCACCAGCAGTCCGGTGGCGATCGGGTCGAGCGTTCCGGCGTGCCCGACGCGGCGCGTCCCCAGGGAGCGCCGCACGCGGCTGACCACGTCGTGGGAGGTGATCCCGGCAGGTTTGTCGATCAACAGGATTCCAAGCACTTTTGCAACTCCGGCCGCAACCGCTCCAGGGCCTGTTCCTCGGTGCCCTCGATCGAGCAACCTGCGGCGTTGCGGTGTCCGCCACCGCCCAGGGAGCGCGCCACCGCCGCCACGTCGAAGCGGTCCGTCGAGCGCAGGCTGATGCGCCACCTACCCGGGATGTGCTCGCGCAGCAGCACCGCCACCTGCACGGTCTCGATGCACAGCAGGTGGTTCACGAACCCCTCGGTCGCCTCGTCGGTGGTCTCGGTCAGCTCGAAGTCCCTCTGGCTGAGCGCCGCGTGGCACAGCCGACCGTCCATCTCCAGCTGCATCTTCGCGAGCATGATGCCGAGCAGGCGCACGTCGCTCAGCGGCTTGCTCTCGAACACGTGGTGGTTGATCGCCGCGATGTCGCCCCCCAGCTCGAGCAGCTTGGCGCCCAGATGCAGCGCCTCCGGGGTGGTGTTGCGGAACCGGAAGCCGCCGGTGTCGGTGACGATGCCCGTGAGCAGCAACTGGGCGGTGTCGGGGTCGATCTTGGCCTTGGCGTCCAGCAGGAAGCGCGTCACCAGCACCGCCGTCGCGGGAGCGGTGGGGTCGACCAGGCGCAGATCGCCGGGAGCCTCGTGCGGCAGGTGGTGGTCGATCACCACGATCTGCCTGCAACCCTCGAAGTAGGGGGCGGCGTCTCCGAGGCGGCTCACCGACTCCAGGTCCACCACGATGCCGAGGTCGTGCCCTCGTCCCTCCGGGCGCAGCCGCACCCTGTCGATGTCCGGCAGGAAGCGCAGGTTGTCGCGCGGCAGGTCGTGGCAGAGCACCTCGCACGGCTTTCTCAGCGTGTCGATGAACCGAGCCAAAGCCAAGGCGCTCCCGATGGCATCGCCGTCGGGGTTCTTGTGGGTGCCGATCAGCACCGCCTTGGCCTTCGAGAGGCGGCTGAGCAGGGCGCGATGCGGCCGCTTCAACGGCCCCTCCCGGTGATCGGTCGGACCATTCGAGGCTATGTTACACCAATCGGAACCGGCACCCCGGGAGGCTTCACGCTTGGCGGAGCGCCTCTCGAGCCTGTTGCAGCATGAGGAACTCCCCGAGGTTCTCGGCGTTCAGCAGTCCCACCGGCCGGCCCTGCTCGGTGACCACCAGAAGGCCCCTCGGGTTCGAGGAGAGCCTCTCCAGAGCGACCGACAGCGGCTCCCCGCCCTCGATGTAGTCGACGTCGCGGTTCATGTAGCCCGCCACGTAGCCCCCCGGGCCCGCCTCGGCGAGGCCCCGCACGATCGCCTCGCGGTTCAGCACGCCCACCACGTCCGGGCCCGACATCACGGGAAAGTCGGCCTGGGTCGAGGAGAGCAGCAGCTCGGCGGCCCTGCCCAGGGAGTCGCCGTGCTGCAGCACGGCGAAGCGCGTGTACATCGCCTCTCGGACGTTGCGGCCCTCGGTCAGCGCCAAACCCTGCGCCTGCCCCATCTCGGCCCCGGCTCCCACGAACACGAAGAACGCGATGATCATCAGCAGAATCTGCCCCGTGAACAGGCCGAGGAAGCCGAACAGGATCGCGAGGCCCTGGCCGATCGTGCCTGCGATCCGCGTGGCCTTGGCGTGCGGCATGTTCATCGCCAGCACCGAGCGCAGGATCCGGCCCCCGTCCATCGGGAACGCGGGGATCATGTTGAACACCGCCAGCATGACGTTGGCCACCAGCAGGTAGGGCAGCAGAGCCCCCTGCTCGAACGCCGACTGCAGCTGGTCGGGCTGGAAGCCCTTGGCCGCCAGCATCGCGGCAGCCACGAAGGCGATGGCAACGTTCACCGCAGGGCCGGCCAGGGTGATCCAGAACTCCTGTTTCGGCTTGGGCCGGTCCACCAGCATCGCCACCCCGCCGATCGGATACAGCGTGATGTCCTTGATGCGGATGCCGTAGCGCTGGGCCGTGAGCGCGTGGCCCAGCTCGTGCAGAAGGACGCACACGAACAAGGCCAGAATGTTCACCAGCGCCTGCGCCTGCCAGCGGCTGACGACAGCGATCCAGAACAGCAGCAGCAGGAACGAGAAGTGGATGCGGATCGGGATCCCCCTCACGGTGGCGAGGCGGACCGACCAGGGCGAGGCCGCTTGCGTGGGTGCGCTCATGCTCGTTTCTCTTGCTTCAACAGTCCTACGGTGCGGAGGGCTTCCGGGGTGGGGCTCGGCGCACCCGCCGGGCCGATGGTCCGAGGCGCAGCCATCGGCCGCTCAGTCCAGCGCTTCCTCCCGCACGTCCACGACGATGCCGCGGCGCCGGATCTCCCGTACGAACCGCTCTCCGGTCATGGCCGTCTCGTAGGCGTGGCATCCGGGCCCGATCGCGCCCCGGGCGATCTCGATGGCCACGATCGACGAGGAGAAGCCGGTGAGGCGCTCCATGGCGGAGAAGCCCGTGGCCTCGTCGTGCCGGTCGAGGATGTCGGCCTGCAGGCGAACGCGCCGGCCCGCCGCCCGACCCTCGCCCACGGCCCTCACGACCACCAGGTCCCTGTCCTCTGGGTCCTCCAGCACGGAGCGCATCAGCGCGCAGAACAGGTCCCGGGGCCGCACCGCCGCGCCTCCCGCTTGGACGGGCTCGGTGCCCCAGAAGCCGCAGTCTCGGAACACACGCATCAGGGCGCAGTGCCCCGGGTAGCGCACCGTCTTGTACTCGTAGTTGCGCACGCGCCCCCGGTGGGTGAAGGGCGCGGTGCTGGCACCGCCCGAGGTGGTGAAGGCCTCCATGCGGCCCAGCCCCTCCACGTCCAGCTCCTCGAGCTCGTCCAGCGTTTCGATCGCCACGACCTCGCCGTTGCGCAGGGCCAGGGTCTCGTCGGTGTACTCGCCCACCAGTCCCTCGACGCTGAACACCAGCTTGTAGCCGAACGGCGGCTTGTGGTTCTGCGGAAGGCCCCCGCAGTACAGGCGGATCGCGTCGGCCTCGTCCAGCCGCTCGAGGAACAGGTTGCCCAGGCTGTTCACCAGGCCGGGCGCGAGCCCTGTGTCGGGCACGAGCGCGATGCCCAGGGCCTTCGCCTCGGCGTCGCGCTCCAGCAGGCGGAGGGTGTCGGTGGTGTCGTTGCCCATGTCCACCATGCTCGTGCGGCTGTCGAACGCGGCCTCCCACACGTTCGGCTGCAGGGTGTACGGCACCGCGCTCACCAGCACGTCCGCGTCGGCCAGCAGCGCGCGCAGCGAAGCGGGATCGGTGGCGTCCGCCGAGGCCCATCGCGCGGCGTTCGTGCCGACCAGCTGGTTCACGCGCTCCGCGGCGCTTCGGGCCGCCTCGGGGCGGACGTCGGCCAGCACCAGGCCCTCGGGCTCGCCGAAGCGGGCGATGTCGTAGGCGGCGGCCGTCCCCTGCATGCCGGCGCCCAGAACGGCGTAGCGTCTCATGGCGTCGCCGACATGGTACCGGAGGTCGCGGGGGCCGGCTCGGGCATCGTCGCGCCGCGGAACTGGCGGTCGGCCAGCATGGGCACCACGAAGAGGATCATCGCGGCACCCATCATCAGGAACATCGCCTCCGCGCCGAAGCGCGCGACGAGCACGCCCGCGGCGCTCATGCCCAGCGGCATCGCGGCGAACGACGCCATCGCGAACACGCTGTTCACCCTGCCTCGGAACGCGTCGGGAAGGATCAGCTGGATGTAGGTGTTCATCGGCAGCCAGGCCAGCGGCAGGACGATGCCCGCCAGGAAGTTCCACATCCAGAAACCCCAGAACGTCGGGCTGAACGCCATCGCCACGATGGTCAGCGCGCAACCGGCCGTGCCCGCCACCTGGGCGATCCCCGGCCTGCGGATCCTGAGCCTGCCGACCAGCACGCTTCCCAGCACCATGCCCAGCATGAATCCGCCCTCGAAGGCGGCCAGAACCCAGTACTGGCCGGGAGCCAGCGTGCGCGCGAGCGGCCCGGCGAGCGCCGCGGAAGCCGGGAGCGCCGTCAGAGCCGCCTTCAGGCCCGTCAGCGTCCAGCCGGACTCGGGGCTGGTCGGAACGCCGAACCACTCCGTGTTCACGGTGACGTACACCACGAAGAACGGCGCCACCGCCAGGTTCACAAGGAAGCCGATCGCCAGCACCAGCGCGAGCACGCGGTCCGAGCGCACCAGCCGCAACCCCTCGGCGAACTCGCTCCACGCGCCCCCAGCGGGCTTGCTCCGGTCGGGCAGGATCTTCGGCAGCCGCGCGATGTACCACGCCGAGGCGAGGAACGACAGCGCGTTGACCACCACGGCCGTCAGGAAGAACGCCCTTGGGAACAGCCGGTACACGGCTGCCAGCACGCCGCCGCTGAGGCCCACGCCGATGAGCGGCATCACGTTCTGGGTGGCCGCGCTCAGCGAATTGGCCTGCAGCAGCAGGCTCGGGGGCACCAGAGCCGGAATGGCGGCGGACTTGGCCGGCATGAAGAACGTGGCGACCACCGACAGCAGGAACGCCGTCGGCATCAGCACCTCCACGGGAGGCTCCGGGTCGAACGCCAGCCAAACCCCCAGGCCGAGCAGCAGCGCCGCGCTGGCAAGGTCGCTGCCCAGCATCACCAGCCGCCGGTCGAGCCGGTCGGCCAGCACGCCCGCGTAGGGCCCCAGCAGCAGGAACGGGATCGCCTGCAGCGCGCCCACGTAGCCCACCATGGCGGGGTTGCCGGTGATCTGGTTCACCATGAACACGAAGATCAGGTAGTAGAAGGCGTCGCCGAACTGGCTGATCGCCTGGCCCAGCCACAGCCTGCGGAACGCTGGGATCGCTAAGACTTCTCGGTAAACCATGGACCTTCCTGAGGGAACGGGGCGCCCGGGCGGCGCGGGAGGACGACGATGCGTCGGGGAAGGTCAGAGGAGCCTCATCGAAGGCGATTATGGCACAGCGCCGGCCGCTCGGCGAGGGACTCCGGCGCTTGGGTACCCTCGGGCCATGTTCGCGGTGGTGTTCCCCGGCCAAGGCTCGCAGAAGCCGGGCATGGGGCGGGAGCTGCACGACGCCTTCGCCTCGGCTCGGAACGTGTTCGACCAGGTGTCCGAGGCGATCGGCTCGGACGTGCGCGCCGTCTGCTTCGAAATGGACGAGCACACCCTGCGCCAGACCCAGAACGCCCAGATCGCGCTGTACGCCTGCGGCGTGGCCGCCTTCGAGGCGTTCCGCGAGGCGGGAGGCCCCCAGCCGGACTTGGCCGCGGGGCACAGCATCGGCGAATACGCCGCGCTGGCGGCGGCGGGGATCGTGTCCGTCGGCGACGGCGCGAGGCTCGTGGCCGCGAGGGGCCGCGTGATGGCGGAGAGCGGCCGCGAGAGGCCCGGAGGCATGGCGGCGGTGCTCGGCCTGGAGCGCGAGAGGCTCGAGGAGGTTTGCCGCGAGGCCTCGTCCGGCGGCGAGGTCGTGGTGGTGGCCAACGACAACTGCCCCGGCCAGCTGGTGGTCAGCGGAGACAAGGCGGCCGTCGAGCGCGCCTGCACGCTGGCGACTCAGGCCGGAGCGAAGCGAGCGATCCCTCTGAACGTGAGCGGGGCGTTCCACAGCCCGCTCATGGAGGAGCCCGCTCGGCGCATGGGGGAGGCCCTGCGCACGGTGGCGTTCGGCCCCGGAAACGGCACCAGGGTGGTCGGCAACGTGGAGGCCGACGCGAACGACGACCCAGCGCGCTGGCCGGAGCTGCTCGAGGCCCAGCTGAGGCGGCCGGTGCGGTGGACCGAGAGCGTGCGGCGTATGCTGGAGCTGGGGGCCTCGGCCTTCGTGGAGTGCGGCGTGGGGGACGTTCTGACCGGCCTGCTGCGGCGCATCGACCGCGACGCGAAGGGACTGCGGGCCTCCGATCCGGAAACAGTGGCCCAGGCCGTGGCGGAGCTCAGAGCCTAAGCCTCCAGCAGCCTCTCGCGCAGCAGGATCAAGGCCTGCTGGATCGAACGCTCGCGCACGCCCTGCCTACCCTGCCGGAACAGGAACCTCGCCGAGCGGGCGCCTCCCGGTCCGAACGTGCCGATCCAAACGGTCCCGACGGGCTTGTCGGGCGTGGCTCCGCCGGGACCCGCGATGCCCGTGACCGACACCGCCCAGTCCGCGCCCAGCGCGCGCGCCGCGCCCTCGGCCATCGCCTCGGCGCACTCGGCCGAGACGGCTCCGTGCCGCTGCAGAACCTCCTCGGGCACCCCGAGCAGGGAGCGCTTCGCGTCGTTGGAGTACGAAACCACGCCGCCTAGGAGCACGTCCGAGCTGCCGGGCACCGACGTCAGGCGGAACCCCAGCCCGCCGCCGGTGCAGCTCTCGGCGAGCGCGAGGGTGCACCGGCGCTCCCGCAGAAGCTCCAGCACCACCTCCTCCAGCGTGCGGTCGCCCTCCGCGTACAGCGCCGACCCGAAGGCCGCTCGGATCTGCCTGGCCACGGGCTCCAGCATCGCCTCGGCCTCCTCCCGGGTCTTGGCCTGGGCGGTGATCCGCAGGTGCACCTCGCCCGCCTTGGCGTAGGGGGCCACGGTGGGGTTGGTCCCGGCGACGAGCTGCCGGATCCGGTCCTCGACAGCCGCCTCGCCGATGCCGCAAACCCTCAGCAGGCGCGAGGCGATCGCTCCCCCCTGCGCCAGCCTCGACAGGTGCTCGCGCACCGGTCCGTCGAGCATGGGGCCGAACTCGCCCTTGGGTCCCGGCAGGGCGATGACCACCTTGCCGTCCTTCTCGCAGATCAGCCCCGGCGCGGTGCCGTTCGGGTTCGGGAGCGGCGTCGAGCACCGCGGGCGCATCGCCTGCCGCAGCTGGGAGCCGACCCACGCCTCGGGCCGATGGCGGAACAGGTCGCGCAGGTGCTCCTCGATCGCCGGGTCGTGGATCAGCTCGTCGTTCAGGGCCTTGGCGATGCCCTCCCGGGTCAGGTCGTCCTCGGTCGGTCCCAGGCCGCCGATGGTGAACACGATGTCCGAGCGGGACAGCGCGAGGCGCAGCGCTTCGGTCAGCCGCTCCAGGTTGTCCCCGACCGTTTGGCGGAAGCGGTGCGCGATGCCGAACTCGGGCAGCAGCTGGCCGATCCGCTGGGCGTTGGTGTCGGCGATCTGCCCCAGGAGGATCTCGGTTCCCACGCTCACGATCTCGGCGACCATGGCCTATTCTGCCCCGAGCGCCATGAGGTGCCGGCGGGCCGCGCGCTCGGGCAGCGTCAGCTCGAGCGTCGCCTGCCGCATCGCCGCGAGCGAGGCGGGATCGCTCTCGCGCAGAGCGCGGCGCAGCGCCTCGGCCATGGCCTCGGCGTCTCCCGGCGGGAACCGGAACACGGCGCCGGGGAAATCCAGCTCGTCGCGCACGATCGGCAGGTCGCTGGCGGCGATCGGCAGCCCGAGGCCCGCGGCCTGCATCAGCGACAGACCGAAGCTCTCCCACCGGGAGGGGAACACGAAGGCGTCCGCCCCCCGGTACAGGTCGGAGGGGTCCTCGAGGTAGCCGAGGAAGCGGCAGGGGGCCTGCAGGGAGCTCGCCAGCCGTTCGCACGGCTCCCGCTCGGGGCCGTCCCCGGCCAGGGCGAGGCCCACGCCCTCGGATCGCAGCAGCGCGGCCGCGCGCACGGCCTCCAGGGCTCCCTTCTCCGCGCGGAAGAGCCCCACGAACGCCAACCAGCGCAGGTCCTCGTCCAAGCCCAGCCGCCGCCTGGCCTCGGACGGCTCGCCGGGCTCGATCGGCTGGACGGGGTTCGCGATCGCGCGGATCCGCACGTCGGGGCCGAACAGCTCGCGCCATTCCCCCACCTTGTGCCGGGAGGGCACGGCTGCCGAATCCAGCAGGCCCACGGCGACGCGAACGAGCAGGCGGCGCCACGGCCCCAGACCCAGGCTGGAGAGCGGAGCGGCGCCGTGGAACACCCCCGCGTGCTTGGCGGCGAGCCGGGAGCGGACCAGCGGAAGCACCTGAGATCCCAGCGCTGGCACCTCCCCGGCGACGTGCAGGAAAGCCGCGTCGTAGCGCGCGCCGGCTCGGCGTTGGTTCCGCAGGAACTCCCGCAGCGCGCGGTAGGTCGTCATCGGCAGGCCCGCCTTCTCGGCCCGGCGACGCATCGTCTCGGAAGCGCGGGTCGCCCGGGCCGCGACGGTCACCTCGTGCCCCATGCGGGCCCAGGCTTCGGCGAGGTCGAGGCACACTCGCGCGTCGCCGCCAGCGCCCCCTCCGAAGAACAAAGCCAGCACCCTCATGGGAGCGCGCAGTCTACCAGCGGGTTGGCGGCGGTCGGAACGGGCGCTCCGGGCCCGACGGAGGGCGGGCCCGGAGCGCCGCCGTCACCGGCTCAGCGTCTCCACGCGGTTGTTCTGCACCAGGCAGCCCGACCGCGTCTGCACGTCGGAGTGGAATCCCCGGGGCGCGTACGAGCGGAACAGGTTGCCGACCATCTCGTACGTGCCCTCGAAGGCCGGGTCGACCGACACCGCCTGGGCGGCGTTGCGCTCGCTCGACACGACGCAGTTGCGCAGGATCAGCCGCATCGAAGGCTTCGGGCTGGCCAGCAAGATCGGCGTGCGGCTGTTGGCGGTGCGGATCTCGCAGTTGTAGAACGCCATCTGGCCGTTGTACTTCTCCAGCAGCGCCACGTGGCCCCAGTCGGTCCGGGTGTTCGCGATGCGGCAGTACAGGAAGGTCACCCATCCGCCGTCCGAGCTGTCGCTCAGGATCGTCGTGCCCGAACCGACGATGTCGCAGTTCACGAACGCGATCGCGTCCGGCCTTCCCGAGCGGGGGTTGCCGTTCTCCTGGGGAGGCACGCTGGCGAGCGTCACCCGTCCGAACCGGCTGTCCGTGGCGCGCACGCCGACCACGTTCGGGCCGATCCAGATGCTGGCGTGGGTGCAGTTGCGCAGCGCCACGTGGCGCGCCCCTCCCAGCCAGGCGACGTTCCCGATGCCCATCGTGCCGCCCGAGCAGTTCTCGAACAGGATGCGCCGGTCGTCGTAGCCGTGGGTGTCGAACTTGGCGGACTCCTCGCACACGCTGTCGCGGATCACGACGTCGGTGGAGCCGCTGTGCACGATGAACCCCGAGTTGGGGTTGAAGTTGTGCGCGCGGCTGCCGCGCACGACGACGAAGCGCGATCGGTAGATGCTGACGCCGTAGCCCGCGCCCGCGCCGGAGCCGACGGCGCCCTCGACGTCGAGGCGCTCGAGGCGCGCGTTGCGCACGGTGTTCACGGTCACGGCGTCGCTCCAGTACCCGCGCACCTTCAGGTCGGCGAGAACGAGACCCTCGGTGAGGCCCGCGGACACGATGCCGTTCGTGGCCGTGTCCCCCAGGGAGCCCTGCAGCTGCAGGCCCGAAACCTCGATGTTCTCGCAGACGGCGTCCCGCACGTCGGCCAGCTTCGGGCTCACGGTGTACTCCCGGCCCACCGGAGCGTCGAGCCTGGCCTGCCACGTCGCCTCGTCGAACGACGCCACGCGCACGATCTCCGCGCGGTTGAGCACCGAGTTGTACGGAGGCTTGACTCCCTGGATCCGGTGCTCGTCCCACAGAACGTACAGGCCGGGCTCGACGGCGGGCGACGTGCGCGGCAGCTGGATGCGGTTGGAGCCCTCGCTGACGGTCATCACCGGAATCTGCCTCCGGTTGGCGATGCCCCAGTTGTTGAACAGCACCGGCACGAACCCCACGCGCACGGCGTGCGACAGCTTGACGCTGGGCGTCCGCAGGATGGTCTGGTCGGACCCGGCTCCGATCAGAGCGAAGTTCCGCGTGCCGGGCGGGATGACGATCGTCGATTCCAGCTCGAACGTTCCTGCCGGAAGACGGTAGGCCTTGTCGCCCCGAGCGATGGCGGCTCGGATCTCGGCGTTGATCCAGACGGCGTCGTCCGCCGCGAGCGCGCCCCCCGCGCAGGCGACCGAACAGGCGAGAAACGTGTGTCGGAAGAGTCGAAGCAGCATAGGTCGTTCCCTCGATGCCGCTGGAGTTGTTCCTTCGCTGGCCCGTCCCGACCCCTGCGAGTCTTGCGGGGTCGCTATCGATTCCGTAGCATTGACTCCGTTGGACGACCGGGACCCGCGGAAGGTTCCGGCGCCTTCGGGCCGCACGGGGTATAGTGGCCTTTCGGGAGTTCTCCGTGCACGCGCTGTATCAGATCCTGTTGGTGCTCGGCGTGATCGTCGCCGTCCTCTTCTCCGGGCTCGTGTTCCTGACCGGCAAGGGCGACGCCATGTCGGGCGGCTCGGGGGTGCGCACGACGTTCAAGGGCAAGGCCAGCTTCGACGACTACATGTCCCGCCTGGTGCTGATCCTGGGCGGAGCGTTCCTGCTCATCATGCTGGCGATGGACGTGATCGCCCAGCGCGCCCCGGACGCCTTCAACTGAGGCGCCGTCGAACGCCATGTTCACGGGCATCGTCCAAACCACCGGGGTCGTGCGGTCTCTGCAGAGCGGCGTGCTGATCCTGGATCCGGTTTCGGTGCCGGGCGGCGCCCCATGGGCGGTGGGGGAGAGCGTCGCCGTCAACGGCTGCTGCCTCACGGTGGTCGACGCGAGCGACGGGCTGCGCTTCGACCTGAGCGAGGAGACCATCCGCCGCACGTCGTTCCAGAGGGCTGAGCCGGGGGCTCTGGCGAACCTGGAGCGCGCCATGGGCGAGGGCGACCGGTTCGGCGGGCACATCGTGCAGGGCCACGTGGACGCCACCGGGGAGATCGTGTCCATCCGGAAGACCGATCTGGCTTGGATCTTCCGCTTCCAGGCTCCGCCCGAGTACGACCGCTACCTGATCGACAAGGGCTCGGTGTGCGTGGACGGCATCAGCCTCACGGTCGTCGAGCCGCGGGACGGGGCGTTCGACGTGTGGGTCATTCCGCACACGTTCGAGGTGACCAACTTCCGTGCCGCGCAGCCGGGCGACCTGGTGAACCTCGAGTTCGACGTGATCGCGAAGTACCTGGAGAAGCTCGCGAAGCCGTTCCTCGAGAGGCTGCAGTCGGATCGCGGCGCCTAGCGCCCCTCCGGTTCCCGCGGCCCGTTCAGCTTCGAGAGGTTCCTCAGCATCTGGCCGATGTCCCTGCCTCCGCGCACCGCCACGTACAGCGTGATGGTTCCGTACCACAGCAGGCACAGGGCCGTCACGCCCAGCCAAAGAAAGTGCAGTCCCTCCATCGCTTCGCTCCCTACGCTGCGGCGGCCTCCGCCTTGGATTGCGGCTTGAGCAGCGATCCGATCACCATGGCCAGCGCCACCACGACGTACGTGCCGATGTTCACCCAGGCGTCGCCGATCGTGGCGGTGGTCCAGCCGACCTCCTGGCCTCCCACGCGAACCTTGACGAACAGGTTCAGCGTCAGCGCCGTCACCGGCAGGATCGCTCCGGCCAGGATCGCGGCGACGGCGCCCCAGTTGTTGGCCCGCTTCCAGTAGCAGCAGGCGATGAGCATCACCGACATGCTCGAGAGGTAGATCGTGCCGGTGGTCTGCAGGTACTCCCACAGGTTGCCGCCGAGCTTGTACCACAGCCCGAAGAACAGCAGGAACAGCCCGATGCAGGCCACGATGAACCGGTTGACGAGCAGGCCCTTGCGCTCGCTCCACCGGCCGCGCCGTCGGAACGGAGCCAGGATGTCGTTGTAGATCACGCTGCCCCACGTGAGCATGTAGGACGAGTCGGTGGACATGTCCGCGGCGAGCATCGCCGCCACCAGGATGCCCATGATGCCGCTGGGCACGAGCATCGCCAGCATGGCGGGCATCGCGAACAGCGTGCCGTTCTGCTCGCCCATCTGCCTGGCGATGCCGTCGAGCGTCTCGGGCTTGACCATCACCAGCGCGGCCATGCCCCACAGGCCTGGCAGCACCCAGCGGCACACGAAGAAGAACGCCGTGCCGGTGTAGATCCGGCGCCCGGTGGCGGTGTCCTTGGCCGCGAGCAGGCGCGAGATGACGGTCTGCCACGTGAGCACCGCGGCCGTGTTCGTGATCAGGTTCGACACCACGAACGCCCAGCCCAGATCGGGGTTCGCGAACGGGTTGAACGCCCCTGCGTCGTAGCGGCCCTGCACGGTGGTCACGATGTCGAACCAGCCCACCTGCGTCAGCACCAGCACGGTGACCACCAGCAGGCCCACGCTCATCACGATGAACTGCAGGTAGTCGGTGACGAGCACCGACAGCATGCCGCCGAAGATCGTGTACACCGCCACCAGAACCAGCAGCGTGGTCATCGCGATCTCCAGGTAGCGCACGTTCATGCCCGTGGCCACCACCAGGAACTGCCCGCCCACGCGCAGGAACACGCCCATGTTCAGCAGGCCGCCCAGCACGATCACCACGCCCGCCAGCCACCGCACGAAAGGCCCGAAGCGCTGCTCGAACAGCTCGGGGATGGTGATCACCCCAGCGTCGCGCAACGGCTTGATGCAGAAGCCGGTCCAGCCGACCAGGAACATGGCCAGCGCGTTGCACAGGCCGGGCACGGCGCCGCTGAAGCCCCTCGTGTAGCCCGCCTGGGCGGTGTACATCGCCGTGACGATGCCGAACTCGGTGGCCGCCAGCGACGCGATGCCCAGGTACAGGTTCATCTCGCGGCCGGCGACCAGGAAGTGCTCCACCTTGCCCACGTAGCGCCGGACCCAGACGCCGGCCACCATCGTGACGAGCAGGTAGAGCCCCACGATGCCTCCATCCAGCAGCCAGTTGAAGTTGGTTGGCACGAACCAGCCTCCTCTCCGAGCCTCCCCCAGCTCGGACCTCTCCTATCCGCGAGGCTGTATACCACGAAGCTCCCTGCAACCGACGCACGGCATCCCGAGTTTGGCGGTCCGCCGTGCCAGAATGAGCCATGCCGGTCGGTCGCGTGCTGCTGTGCCTCCACTCCCACATGCCATACGTCCTGTCGCACGGCAAGTCCCCGCACGGCACCGACTGGATCAACGAATCGGCCGCGGAGTGCTACCTGCCGATCCTGCACGCCCTCGACCGGCTGCACACCCAGGGCATCCGCCCGCGATGGACCATCAACGTCACCCCCGTGCTGGCCGAGCAGCTCGAGGACCCCACGTTCAAGGACGAGTTCGAGGGCTACTGCCAGGAGAAGATCGACGTGGCCCTGGCAGACCAGCGCCGCTTCGAGCGAGAGGGGCCGCTGTGGATGCAGGGGCTCGCGGCGTTCTGGCAGCGCTACTACACCCGCGCGCTCGTGCAGTTCAAGCACCAGTGGGGACGCTCGATCGTCGAGGCGTTCCGCTACTTCCAGGACGAGGAGTGCGTCGAGATCATCACCTGCGCCGCCACCCACGGCTACCTGCCGCTGCTGGGCACCGACGAGTCGGTGCAGGCCCAGGTGAAGCTGGGGGTCGACACGTACAAGCGCCACTTCGGCCGGCAGCCGCGCGGCATCTGGCTTCCCGAGTGCGCGTACCGCCCCAGCTACGAGTGGAAGCCGCCGGTGGGGGAGCACGCGGTGCCGTTCCCGCGCAAGGGCGTCGAGGAGTACCTGCGGGAGAACGGCATCGAGTACTTCTTCGTCGACAGCCACATGATCCGCGGCGGCCAGCCGCTGGGCACCTACGGCGCCAAGTTCCCCCAGCTGGCCGAGCTGTTCGCCCGCAGCAGCAAGTTCTTCACGCCGCCGCCCGAGTACCGCAGCGAGTACGAGCACTACGCGCTGCCCAACGGCGTCGTGGTGCTGGCCCGCGACCCGCAGACCACCGTGAAGGTGTGGTCCGGCGACATGGGCTACCCCGGCGACGAGTACTACCTGGAGTTCCACAAGCAGCTGTATCCCGGCAGGCTGCGCTACTGGCGCATCAGCCAGAACAAGAGGGACCTGGGAGCCAAGCAGCCCTACGACCCATGGCGGGCGTTCGAGAACATCGGCAACCACGCCGACGACATGGTCCACACCCTCAAGGGAACGCTGGCCCACTACCGAGGGCTGGCCGACCGCACCGGAACTCTGGTGGCCATGTACGACACCGAGCTGTTCGGACACTGGTGGTTCGAGGGGCCGGAGTTCCTGTACGAGCTGGCCGTGCGGCTGCACCACGATCCTGACCTGCAGCCGGTCACCGGAGGCGACCTGCTCGACCAGGAGCCTCCCCGGCACACCATCACCCTGCCCGAGGGTTCGTGGGGCGAGGGAGGCTACCACTACGTGTGGATCAACCCCGACAACGTTTGGACCTGGGAGAAGCTGTATCCCATGGAGGCCAAGATGCGCTCCATGGCGCGCAAGTACGCCGGAGGCCCCGCCGACGAGGTGGTGCGCCAGGCCGCCCGCGAGCTGCTGCTGGCCGAGGCCTCCGACTGGCAGTTCCTCATCAGCACGTTCAGCGCCCGCGACTACGCCGAGGTGCGCTTCCAGGACCATGTGGACCGCTTCTGGCGCCTGGCGGAGATCGCCGACCTGGCCTCGATGGGCCGGTCCGTGTCCTCCGACGACGCGCTGTTCCTCGAGGAGTGCCGCCAGAAGGACGCCGCGTTCCCCGACATCGACCTTTCGCTCTGGGCCAGGCTCGAGCACCCGATCCCTGGGGTGGTGTGATGCGGCGCCGCCTGCCCGGCCTGCGGGCCGAATCGTTCGCGCACGAGGGAGACCGGGCGGCGCTGCAGGCGCTGCAGAAGGTTCCCCTGCTTCCGAAGGTCATCCAGAAGTTCCACGAGGTTGGGCTGGACCGCCGCATGTACCTGCTGAACATGGCCTCTGCGGTGCGTTGCGGGCCGCGCCAGTTCCGCACCGTCTACGGCATCTTCCGAGAGTGCTGCGCTGTGCTCGACGTGCCGGAGCCGGAGCTGTACGTGACCGCCAACCCGTTTCCCAACGCGTTCGCCGGAGGCGTGGAGAGGCCCTACATCACCCTGCGCTCCTCGATCCTCGACGCGTTGGACGACGCGCACCTGTACCACCTGATCGGCCACGAGCTGGGGCACGTCAAGGCGGGCCACGTGCTGTACAAGTCCGTCGCGGCGGTGCTGCTGCCGTTGCTGGAGATGCTCGGTCGGCGCACCTTCGGCTTGGGCGACGTGGCCGGCATGGGACTTCTGATGGCGATGGCGCAGTGGTCGCGCATGGCCGAGCTGACCGCCGACCGAGCCGGGCTGCTGGCCTCTCAGAGTCTGGAGACCTCGATCGAGGCGAATCTGAGGCTGTGCGCGGGCATCAGCCGCTTCGCGCACGAGCTCGATGCCGACGAGTTCCTGCTGCAGGCCAGGGCCTACCAAGACGCCGGGCCGGCGGACAAGGTGCTGCTGTTCCTCTCCGGCTCGGCGGCGCTGACGCACCCGATGCCGGTGCACCGGGCCAAGGAGCTGGAGCGATGGGCCAACAGCGGCGCCTACGACCGGATCCTCGCGGGCTTCGACGCCGCCTGAGGGTTACGGGGCGGAGGCCAGCCGGTAGCGGACGCGCACCCGCCACCGCTCCCCTGCCTTGACGCTGCGGTTCCGCGTGCAGTCGAAGTACAGCTTGTTGTACGCCGGCGCGGAGCTGAAGTGGAACTCCGGCGACGGCAGGCCGCTCCGCTCGAGGATCTCCACCGAAGCGCGCAGGCCGCTCTGCCGACCCCAGATCCTGACCCTCCGCGTGCCCACCGTGTACCGCGCGGGGAAGCCTGGGGCCGATAGGTCCTCCTCGGGCCCGAAGTCGCGGCGGCCCGAGTCCGTGATGAGCTCGCCGGTCGCGCCGTCCAGGTTCCGTCGAATCGGCAGCATCGCGAGGTATCCGTCGGTCACCTCCATCGGCTCGAGCCAGAACAGGTCCTGCGAGAGCACGAGGCCGTCGTCTCGGAACGTGTAGGTCCTCTCGTACTCCGCCACCGGAGTCTGCGTGTCGCACCGGTGGAGCACCGACCGGTGTCGGAACACGATCTTGCGCGCCTGCAGGCGGCCCCCCGCGGCCAGGTCGACGGGCTGGTCGTCCGCCCACAGCGAGAAGGTCTGCAGCGTCTCGTCGCCGTGGGCGTACGAGCCGATGAAGTCCCTGGCGCCCTTCTCGCGGATCGCGCACTCCCACGAGCCGGCGGCGACGATCGGCTTCCCCCCGCGCAGCCTCTCCATCCTCCCCTCGCTCTCGCGAACCTCGAACACCCGGTCGAGGTTCCACGCGTCGAGGTTGTGGTTGGCGGCCTTGCCGGCGGGGTCGAACGGCCTTTCGAACCGACGCAGGCCGAACTCGAACCATCGGTCGGTCGGACGGTCGGAAGCCGGAAGGAAGATGCGGATCTCCCGCTCGGAGACCTCCGCCAGCAGCATGCGCCCGGACGAGTCCCCTTGAGGGTCGGAGCCGCCTCCGCAACCGAGCGCCAGCAGCAGCGCCGCGCACCACGGCAGGTTCGGGCCACGACGGAGAGTACGGCGGAGCGAGAGAAGGAAGCCTCGGTGCACCATGAGAGTTCTGGGACGAGAGTACCCGAATCGGGTTGGGTCGCGCCCCGGCGTCCGACCGGCTTGCCGAAGCCCGCGGTCAGCCCAAGCGCTCGGCTTCCAGACTCGCGATCGGGTGGTGCGGGTCGACGTCCAAGGCCGCGCGGAACGCCTGCCGCGCCTCGTCGTGCCTGCCGAGCCTCTTCAGGGCCACGCCGAGGTTCGCCTGCGCGTCCGCGTACCGCGGGTTGATGCCGATGGCCGCGCGCAGTTGCGCCAACGCGTCCTCGGGCCTTCCGGCCGCCAGCAGCGCCTGGCCGTAGCGGCAACGGATGTCCGGGTAGTTCGGTGCGAGCTGCAGAGCCTTCTCGTACTCCTCGAAGGCGCGCTCGTACTCGCCGTCGCGGGCCAGGCCGTCCGCCACGAACGCGTGGAAGTTGGCGTCGCAGGGCGCATGGTCCAGAAGGCCCCTCAGGTTCTTCAGGGCCCTCTCGTGCTGGCCCTTCCGGTGGCATTCCTTGGCGTAGGCCAGCGTGTCGCCGCCGCACTGGGGGTTCAGGCTCGCGGCGTAGTCGATCCTCGCGAGCGCGTCCTCGTGGCGGCCGGCCTCGTACCAAAGGATGCCCTCGAGCAGGATGGCCTCGGCGTAGCGGGGGTTCAGGCGCAGCGCGGTGTCCAGCGCCCTGTGCGCCTGTGAGGCGTCTCCCAGCTTGTGCAGGGCGCGCGCCAGGTTGAAGTGCAGGTCCGGGTAGCTCGGATGGATCTCGAGAGCCGCCTCCAGGTGTCGGACGGCCTCGTCGAACCGCTCGGCGGTCATGTGGATCTGCGCCAGCTGGCGGTGCGCCTCGCCCAGGTGGAACCGGGCGAGCCGCAGGGTCGCCGGGTCGGTGCTGGTCTCCAGCGAGCGCTCGAACGCGGGGATCGCGTTCTCGAAGTCCCCGCGGTCGACGCAGCGCAGGCCCTCGTCGAAGTGCCTGTCGCGACCGAAGCCGAACCACTTTCCGATGATCGATACGGGCATGGCGCTGAACCTACAGCAGTATTGTGGCCGATCGGCGCCCCGAAACCAGAGTGACCCTCGCCAAGGGCCGGTTCCCGCGGGCCCGGGCCACCGAGGCGGGGCAAGGGAGGACCCGGGCCGGCGACGGGCCGTCGGGGACGCTCGGGGAGAGCATGCCCTCAACTGCCTCGGCGCGGCGCCTTCGGCCTGCTCGGATGCAACGGCGCGGAGGCGGCGCCGACGCTCGGAAAGGGGCTTGGAGACGCGGGTGGAAGGAGAAGGCCCTCCTGGCCTGTGCGCCCGCCACTCCGTTGGCTATTGTGCAAGACGGAACGGCGCGCCCAAAGGGAGCGCGGATTTCGGCGGTGTCGGCCTCAGTGCTCCGAAATCCCGCTGGCTTCCGCAAGCAGGCGGAAGAAACCGCGCTTGCGCTCGGACCGGATTCCCCAGTCCGCGGGCACGCTCTGGAAGCCCTGCTCGAATCCCTCGCCCGGCCTGCGGTAGTCGAAGTAGCCCCAGCCCGCGCGCTCCGAGAGCGCGGCGACCATGTGGTTGTCGGGCTTCTCGAAGTCGAAGTGGTCGTCCTCGCTGACCACGATCGGTTTGGGGGAATAGCCCTTGGAAGCGCGGACGGAGCGGATCAGCTCTCGCAGCGCGTCGGGGCTTCCCACGCCGTTGCCGTGCAGCAGCACGAAGTCGGATGCCTCGAGAACCTGCCTCGGCGGAACCTTGCCGCCGGACAGGCTGGCGCTGGCCGGCAGGCTGCGGCCCCGCACCCGGATGCCTCTGGCCAGGCGGATGAGCTCGTGCACGCGCTGGGGCTGCAGGATGGCGTGCTCGTAGGCGATGTCGGCCTCGTTGTTGATCTCGATCAGCACGTTCCGATAGCCTTGCTCGAGCACCCACCGCACGGCGTTCCTCACGGCGCGCTGCACCGCTTCCTCGTCGCGCAGGCGCTCGTCCTGTCCGAAGTAGAACAGCCCAAGGATCACCGCCATGCGCAGCTCGTCGGCTTTGTCCAGGATGCGCCGCAGCCGAGCCAGGTAGTCGGGGCGCAGGCGGCCGTCGGCCTCGAAGGCGCTGTTGTGCCAAGGTTGGGCTTGGGAGTATCCCTCGGGGCTGCCTCCCTGCAGGTTCAGCGTGAACGCGAGCAGGCCGTGGCGTCGCCACTCGGGCATGGCCGCGACGAACTCCGACGTGTTGCGGTCAGGATCCCACGCGCCGGTGTCCGGATAGGCGAAGCGGGGCCGCGTCTCGGGGTTCAGGTCGTCGAAGATGCCTTGCACCAGGCGAGCGTTGGGCAGGAGGCCCTGCAGGCTCATCCCCCGCCAGACGCGGCCCTCCAGCGTCGGGCGCCCGTCGATCCAGAACTCCTCTCGCCGGATCTCGACGGTCGTTCGGCCCTCCGTCGGCCGACCGACCGGAAACACCCAAGCCACCGCAGGGGCCATGCCCCATTGTAATCCCTCAAATCTCGATTTGCAGGCCGTCGAAACCGACCACCACGCCGTGGGGCCCGAAGAAGCGCTCGAGCTCCTCATGCGTGGCCTCGCCCGAGTGGCTGTGGTGCGTGGTGCAGACCACCGTGCGGTCGTCGATGGTCCCCTGCGACCGCAGGCGCTCCAGCGCCCTCAGGAAACCGCGCGCGTCCAGGTGTCCGTGGTAGGCGGTGGGGGCGAACGCCTCCGTGCACTCCAGCACGAGCAGATCCAGCCTACGGTTCTTGAGGAAGTCCCAGGTGGCCTCCGGCCACCAGCCGGTGTCGGTGGCGTACAGCAGCGTGCTCTCGCCGTCGTCGATCAGCAGGTTCTGGGCGTCCTCGTCGTCCAGGTGCTCGGCCCTCACCGGGGTGATGGTGTAGCCTGCGTGGCGGAACGGCACGAAGCTTCGCGTCTCGTGCAGCTCGAACGGCCAGTCGGGGTAGTACGACCGGATCTCCGACAGGACGAACGCGTTGCCGTAGATCGCGAACGGCGCGAACAGGTTGTCGTTGAACGGGTGGACGGCGTACTGCAGCTCGGGGTAGCTGAAGTGGTCGTCGTGGCTGTGCGTGAACACGAGCGCCGTCCAGTCGCTGGCCCGCAGGCCGTCGCGCTGCAGCTGCAGCAGGGTGTCGGGGGGCAGGTCGATCTTGATGTGCCCGTCCACCAGCGCGCCCGAGCGGGTGCGCACGTCCTTGCCGCCGTGCCTGCGGGCGTGCTCGCTCACCCGGTCGTCCGAGAAGAACGCAGGGATGCCGTCGGCCGACCCGGAACCGAGGATGCGCAGGATCATGCGTCGAAGTCCGACAGCGACCACAGCACCAGGCCGCTGAGGATCTTGGGATAGTAGAACGTGCTCTTCTGGGGCATCTTCTCGCCGCCCAGGGCGATGCGCCGCATGTCGTCCACGCTGGGCGGGTTCATGAGGAACGCCGCGGAGCAACCCTCCTCGGGCGCGCGCAGCGCCTCCTCGGGGTTGCGCGTGTAGCCGACGCGGTCGAGGCCCCTCACGCCCAGAAGCTCCTCGAGGACCATCGAATGCAGGATGGTCACGTCGAGCGACTTCAGGTCGAGGCTGCCCTCGCCGCCGATCAGCTCTCCCAGCCGCTCGGGCTCTCGCAGCGTGGCCAGCAGCGCCGCGCCGCCGGGAAGCACGATGCCGAAGGCGTGCGCCCCGGCCTCCTCCAGCGCCCTCAGCAGGGCCTCCTTGGCCACGTCGCGGACTTCGAAGCGCCCGCCGAGCTTGGCGCGGACCTCGTCGGCGGTCAGCGGCACGTCCCTCAGGGTGCGGTGCGTGGGCAACAGGGCCAGCCCGGGGTCCGACATGCTGCTCAGCGCCATCATCAGGAAGTCCTCGGCCACCAGGCCGGGCCGCTCGCCCAGCTGGGCTCGAAAGGCGCAAGCCGTCTCGTAGCGGTGGTGCCCGTCGGCGATCCAGACCTTCTTCTCGTCCAAGGCGAAGACGAGCGCGCGGATCGCCTCCGGGTCTCGGATCGGTTGCAGCTCGTGCCGCACGCCGTCCTCGGTGGTCACGTCGGCGGCCTTCTCCGCGGGGGCGGCCCGCACGGCGTCGAACAGCCGCGCGCCCGGATCCTCGTACAGGCCGAAGATGCACTCCAGATGCGCCCGAGT
Organism: Fimbriimonadales bacterium; assembly: GCA_026418055.1. Taxonomy (GTDB): domain Bacteria; phylum Armatimonadota; class Fimbriimonadia; order Fimbriimonadales; family Fimbriimonadaceae; genus UBA8783. The sequence continues at coordinate 877 of JAOACB010000019.1, read as the reverse complement.
GGCCTCCAGAAGGCGCAGGCGGTCCTCCTTGTGCTTGGGGAACGTCTGCTCGTGCGGCAGCACGACGCCCTTCTCGTACGGCTCCGTCTTGAGCAGCGCGATCACCGAGGTGCGCGCCAGCGGACCGTCCGCCCCGGGCACGGAGAACGTCTGAACGTAGCGGTACAGCACCGGCTCGGCCTCCGGGGCCAGCACGCCGTTGCGCCGCCAATCGGCCAGCAGGGCCGCGCTGCGCGCGTACTTCACGTACTTGCTGCGGTCGTCGGGCTTCTGCTCGGGCAGCGTCAGGTGCACGATGTTGTGGGGGTTCTTGGCGGCGAACGCGTCCCGCTCCTCGGGCGTCAGCACGTCGTAGGGCGGGGCCACCAGCTGGTCGATCGGGCCCGCCTGCGGGGTGAAGCGCAGTCCTCGGAACGGACGGATGGTCGCCATGGCGGCTCAGTTTACCGAAGGGTCCGGCGAGCGACTGGTAAACTGCCGATCGTGGCTCTGAGCGAGCGCATGGAGGCTTGGAAGGCGGTGGTGGACGCTCGCCTCGACCAGTTGCTGCCGGGCGCCGACAGCCGTCCGGAGGAGTTGCACGCCGCGATGCGCTACAGTTGCCTGGGGCCGGGGAAGCGCCTCCGGCCCGTGCTGTGCCTTCTGTGCGCCGAGGCCGCCGGCGGCGATCCGCACGGCCCCGCGTTGGACGCGGCCGCCGCGCTGGAGATGGTGCACGCGTTCTCTCTGATCCACGACGACCTGCCCGCGATCGACGACGACGACCTGCGCAGGGGTCGACCGACGTGCCACAAGGCGTTCGGCGAAGCGATCGCGATCCTGGCCGGCGACGCGCTGTTCGCGCTGGCGTTCGAGACCCTCGCCGCGGTGAGGGCGG
>JAOACB010000018.1 GCA_026418055.1 Fimbriimonadales bacterium | reverse complement strand
GGTGGCACGCGCGCCTGCACGCTGCGCGGCGCGGTGCTGATCGGCAATGGCTCTTGCGGCGCGGAGTCGGGAGGCCAGGGGAACGTGCTGGAGGACCTTCTCTGCGTCGGCAACGGCTACGCGGGGGTCAGCCTGAGCCAGAACGGACAGACCCTGCGGAACAGCCGCCTGGTGGCCAACGGTTCCTCCGAAAGGCCCGACGCGGGCTTCGGCTTGGTGCTGATGCACCGGAACCACACGGTCGAGCGCTGCGAGATGCGCGGCAACGCCCACTACGGCGTGTACCTCTATCCCGACGCGAAGAGCGTGGTTCTCAAGGGCTGCACGGTGCAAGGCAACTGCGTGGGGCCGCGTAGCGAGGCCGTGGCCGAAGTGCGCCTCTCCAAGGGCGCGCAGGCGCGGCTGGAAGCGTGCACGATCGCCGCCGGAGGCTCGTGGCGGACGGTCCGCGCCTCCTTGAGCCGCGACGCGAAGGGCGGATGGACTCTCCGGCCGCTGGAGCCCTCGGAGCACGGCTGGGAGGCCTACCAGCAGACCCAGGCGAGGTGCGTGGACCCGGGCTTCACGCTGTGGCTGCAGGGCCTCGCCTCCGGCGCGTTCGCCTGCAGGCCCACCAGCGGCTCGCCTCGGCCCGGCTCCCACACCGTGGCGATCGGAAGCCGGGCGCGCTATGGGGTGTTCGAGTCCTCCGAAGCGGAAGCGAGCCTCCAGGGGGACCCTCCCTTCGGCTTCCCCGTGCCGATCCTGCGCCAATAGGGTGCAGAATGGGCCATGCTTCCGCTTCCCGCGCTGGCCTTGGCGCTCGCCCAGGGCATCCCGTTGCCGCTCCCGGTCCAGAGGCCGTTCGTTCCCGAGGGCAGGCCGCTCGAGGGCTTGGTGATCACCGTCGATCCCGGGCACGGCGGGGCTTCGCACTCGGCCGGCTACACCGGCTCGGCCAGGGGGGTCCAGAGCCGCTACCCCGAGCAGGACCTCAACCTCCGCGTCTCGCTGCACCTGGCGAACCTGCTGCGTCTGGCGGGAGCCGAGGTGCACCTGACGCGCGCCGACGACAGCCGCAGCACGCTGAACCCGCTCGAAGGGCCGCCAACCTCGCGGAGCGAGGAGCTGGGAGCCCGTGTCAAGGTGGCGGCGGAGAGCGCCTCGCACCTGTTCCTCGCGGTGCACCACAACAGCTTCTCGAACCCCAGCGCCCACGGCGTGGTGGTGCTGATCTGGCCGACCGACCGGAGCGGCGCGGACCAGCCCCTCGAGAGAGTCTTCGCGGACGTGTTGCGCGAGGAGGTGGAGGCGATGGTGCCGAAGGGTCGCAGGTACAGCCACTACCTGAGCCAGCACCCGCTGGTCACCTTCAGCGACCAGCCCTCCGCGGTCATCGAGTTCGGCTTCCTGTCCAACCCCGAGTTCGACCGTTGGGTGACCGCCCCGGGCAACACGCGCACCGAGGCGGTGGCGGTCTACCGGGCCATCGAGCGCCTTTGGAGGGAAAGGCGCACCGAACTGGAGGCGAAGCGGGTCCGGCTGTTCCCCGCCGCGGCCTCGATCCCGAGGGCTCCCGAGCCGACCCAGACCGAGCGGCTGCGCGCCGAGCTGCTGAGGGACGGCCCGGAGAAGGCGCTCGAGCGGTATGCCGAAAGGGTCCGCGCCGCGGGAGGCTGGCTGTCGGCCCGACTCAAGCGCGAGGGGGAGCGCTGGAGGATCGAGGGCGAGTGCTCGCACCCCAGGATCGCCGAGTTCGCGCTCTCGCTGCTTCCCGAAGGCGCCGAGAACGCCCTGAGGTCCCTGGACGAGCCGGAGCCGATGGTGGCGGCGTTTCCCACGGCCTCGGTGTGGCGCGACCCGAAGCGGGGCTCGGGCCTCGTGGACCAGGCCCTGCTGGGAGAGACGGTCTGGCGACGCTCGGCCACGCCGGACGGCTCGTTCCTCCTCGTTCAGACCCGGCGGGGAGCGTTCGGATGGGTCCGGCGAGACGCCCTGGAGCCGCTGGGATCGTTCGGAAGAAACCTGCCTCGGGTGCGCGTCGCCAAGGAGACGCTCGCCGACGACTTCCGCCTGCCGGTGGGGGCCGAGCTGCCTCTGGTGCGCCGGGAGGGCGGGTTGGCGGTGGTCGCCCTGCCGCGCGGGGTGCGCGGGACCGGACAGAAGCCGGAGGCACGGGTTCCCGCGGAGAACCTGGCCGACGCCGCCGAGCACGCCCTCGGTGAGGCGGCCGCGCGCGCCGCGGCGCCGTACCAAGGCTCGCCGGTGCTGGAGGGAGGGCGCAGCGAGCAGGGGATCGGCAACCTGCAGCTCGCGGAGCTCGCTTGGAGGACCGTCGGCGTCGTCTTGCCGAACGACCCGGAGTCTCTGGCCAAGGCAGGGTCGCTGGTTCCCAAGGGGCAGCCTCTGTTGGCCGGCGACCTGCTGGTGTTCTTGGGCGAGTCTGGCCTGCCGGACAGCGTCGGCGTGTCGCTGGGCGGCGCCCGGTTCCTGATCGCCGCCAGCCCTGAGGTGCAGGTGTGCAGCCTCGATCCGGAAGATCCCGTGTTCGACGCGGATCTGGCCGCGCGCCTTGCCTTCGCGCGCAGGCCCTAGCGGCCGCCCAGGCCCGTGAGCTGCACGCCCTCGATGAAGTACTTCTGCGCCAGGAAGAACACCAGCAGCACCGGCAGCATCGCCATGGTGGCGAACGCCATGATCAGCCCCGGCTCGCCGCCGCGGTCGCTCTGGAAGAGCTGCACCGCGTACGCGATCGGCATGTTCTCGGGCGACGACACGTAGATCAGCGGGCCCATGAAGTTGTTCCAGGCTCCCATGAAGGTCCAGATGGCGATGACGGCCAGCGCGGGCTTCACCTGGGGCAGCATCACCTGCCAGAACGTGCGCAGGTACGAGCAGCCGTCGATCTTCGCGGCGTCCTCCAGCTCCATCGGGATGTTGAGGAAGAACTGCCGCAGCAGGAACACGTTGAAGGCGCTGGCGAAGAACGCCGGCACCCACATCGGGTAGAGCGTGTCGATCCATCCGAGCGACCGGAAGATCAGGAACGACGGCAGCAGCGTGACGGCGCCCGGCAGCATCATCGTGCTGAGCATCAGCGTGAACAGAGGCCCCTTGCCAGGCCAGCGCAGGCGCGCGAAGCCGTACGCCACCAGAGCCGAGCTGAGCAGCGTGCCGATCAGGCCCATCACCACCAGGATCAGGGTGTTCTTCAGGTAGGTCAGGCCGTAGTTGGCCTCCGGCGGCAGGAACTGCAGCGCGTCGGAGTAGTTCTGCCAGCGGATGCCGGTCACCATGTACGGCTCGGTGTCGCTCGGCTGCGCGAGGAACTCGCGGCCCTCCAGCTCCTTCGGCTCGAGGATGCGCAGGCGCTGGCGGCCGTCCATCAGGTTCTGAGCGATGAAGGCCTTGACCCGCCGGCCCTCGTGCCTGGCGGTCACCACCTGGCACTGCTTGGGGATGCGGCGGATCTCGTCCATCGAGCGCTCGACGCGCAGGCCCTGCTGGCTGAACGGACGGTAGACCTCCAGGATCACGCGCCCGTTCGGGAGCCTGTCGGCGATGTTCGCCTGCACGACCCGGCCGTCGTCCAGCCTCACCTCGAACAGCGGGTCGATCGGGTCGTCGTACGGCACCGTGACCCACACGCGGGGCACCCACCGGATGCCATCCGCGCTCACCATGTCGCGGCTCTCCTTGAAGCTGGTGACCAGCAGCCAGACGAACGGCACGCTGAACAGCACGCTGCCCACCACCAGAGCGGCGTGGGTGGCCACGCCCTTGCCGAGGCCCCTCAGGCGGTGCGAACGCGCCGTCGCGACCATCAGCGCGGCGCTCGCGACGAACAGCAGCGCCAGCGCGAAAGCGCCCGTGTAGCTCAGGGGCAGCACGCCCCGGAACACCACCGCCTCGTCGCCGGATCGCCGGAACAGCCAGAACGAGCCCGCTCCCACCAGCGCCCACACTCCGGCGGCTCCCAGCCTCTGACGCGCCTCCCGCCGGCTCAGCGCCGAAACCGCGTGGATGGCGCGCACCACGACCATGGCGGCGGATGTCAGCGCCAGCCAGGCGGTGAACGGCATCAGCACCCACGCCAGCGGCAAGCGGATCGGCGCCGGTTCGACGGGACGGCCCGGATCGATCGGCAACCCCTGGGCCAGGGCGAGCAGCGCCGCTCCGGCTGCGGCCGACTGCCACAAGCCCCTCGCCCGTCCCGGGCGGTTCTCCGGGTCGTGGGCCATCAGCAGCTGCACCCCCAGCAGCGCCGCGCGGGCGAGGGCGAGCCATCCCGCCCACAGCGCCAGCGTCCCGACTAGGAAGGCCACCGCGCCGTTCATCTCCCACCCGCCTCGTAGTGCACCCACTTTCTGGCCAGCAGGAACTGGATGCCGGTCAGCACGAGGATGATCGCGAAGATCACCCAGGCCAGCGCGCTGGCGTAGCCCATCTTGAAGTACTTGAAGCCGTTGTTGAACAGGTGGTACACGGGCATCAGCAGCGAGTCTCCGGGGCCGGTGCCGTTGCCGCCGGTGATGATGTACACACCCTCGAACTGCTGCAGCGCCCCGATGAACCCCATGACCGTGTTGAAGAACACGATGGGGCTCAGCTGCGGCAGCGTGACCGCCCAGAACTGCTGGCGCGGGTTGGCGCCGTCGATCGAAGCGGCCTCGTACAGCGTGCTGGGGATGCCCTTGAGGCCCGCGAGCCACAGGATCATGCCGGATCCCGCTCCCCACAGGCCCATCAGGATCAGCGACGGCTTGGCCCAGGCTTCCACGGTGAGCCATCCCGGCGGCTGGGTGCCGAACCACTGCGAGATGGTGCGGGCCCACACGAAGCTGATCAGGCCGCGGTTCGGGTCGGCGTTGAGGATCCACATCCAAAGCACCACGCTGGCCACCCCGGGCACGATCGCCGGCAGATAGAACATCGTGCGGTAGTAGCGCATGCCTCGGACCGCGCTGTTCAGCAGCAGCGCCACCGCAAGCCCGGTGACCAGGCCGAGCGGCACGCCGATGCCTCCGAGGTACAGCACGTTCGCGAACGACTTCACGATGTTCTGCTGGTCCAGCGTGAAAAGGTCGACGTAGTTCTTCAGCCCGACCCACCGGGCCTCGGTCAGCACGCCGTACTGCGTGAAGCTGAAGAACAGCGACGCCAGCATCGGGCCCAGCGTGAACACCACGAAGCCCACGACCCACGGCGAGACGAACAGGTACGCCGCGATCGCCTCGTGGCGAGCCAGGCGCCCGAGCCTCTGGCGTCGGTAGGCGGCCGCCAGCAGCCCGCAGCCCACGAGGAACCCGAACACCCCGATCGCGGCCGGCAGGCGCAGGTCGATGACGGGGAAGCGCGTCTTGCCCAGCTCCTCGTCCAAGGCCTGCTGCACCACCCGCTGGCCCGCCAGAAGAGCCTCCTTGGGCGTCATGCGCCCCGAGGCCGCGTTCTCGACGGCGCGCACGTGCTCGTCCCAGAGCACCTGCGCCACGAACGTCGCCGGCCGGATGCGCGACACCGACGCCAGGTCCAGGTGCAGCTTGATCGTGTCGGCCCAGCGCGGGTCGCTCGGCTTGAAGGTCTCGAAGCCGATGCGCCCCGCCTGGATCTGCGCGCTGACGCGCGGCATGTAGGTGCGGCCGCGCTTGCGCTCGAGGCTGTTCTGCCCGCGCATCTCGATCAGCCGGCCCTCGGTGCTCGTGATGAACTTGATGAACGCCCAGCCCCCCTCGACGTTCTTGGCGCCCACGGGGATCGCGTAGGCGAAGCCGCCTGCCCAGCTGATGAACGTGTCCTTCTCGTTGCGGAACCGACCCCGGTGGTGGAAGCGGTCGTCGGGAACCGGCGGCGGGGCCGTGGCGAAGTCGAGCTTCGGGGCGTACAAGGCCATCCAAGGGATGATCCAGTCGCCGTCGATCTTCATCGCGACCTTTCCCACGATGAACGGGTCGTTCTCGCCCGACTGGAACGTCGACTGGAACTTCTGCGCCTGTTCGTAGCCGCCGAGCAGCCGGTAGCCCTCGACCATGAACCGCAGCGCCGCCTCCGACTCCGGCGAGTACAGCGTGCAGGTGCGGCCGTCGGGCGACAGGAAGCTGGCGTTCATCTGGAACGCGTACAGGTACAGCCAGCTGTTGCCGTAGTTCGGAATGAACCCCGCCTGCCGCAGCGACCCGTCCTTGTTGAACTTCGTGAGCACCCTGCTGTAGGCCAGCGTCTCGCTCCACGTGCGGGGCGGGCGGTTCGGATCCAGCCCCGCCGCCCGGAGCGCGGCGGCGTTCTCGCGGAACACCCTCTTGTTCCAGTAGAGGGCGCGCGTGTCGGCGCTCGCCGGGATGCCGTACACCCTGCCGCCGTAGCAGGCTTCCTGCCAGAAGGCGGGGTAGTACTGGTCGGGCGTGGGCGTCAGGGGGTCCCTGCCGCGGTCCCGCGCGATCAGGTCGTCCAACGGTCGGAACGCCCCTCGGCTGGCCCAGTCCGAGATCGAGAAGCGGTCCTGGAAGATGACGTCGGGCGGTACCTTGCCGACGATCGCCGTCATCAGCTTCTGCGGGTTCATGCCTCCCGCCCCCATGCTGAGGATGCGCACGCGGTACCGCGGGTTGCGCCGCTCGAACTCGCGGATGACGTCCTGAAGGCCCTGCGAGTCGGGACCGAGGCCCATGCCCCACACGGTCACCGTCTGTCGGCTGTCCGCAGACCCCGGGGAGGCGAGCGCCAGCAGGGCGAGGAGCGGGAACAGGAAGCGGCATCGGACCATGCCGATGAGCAGTATGGCCCATGGCCGGAGGCGACCGCCAAACGCCGAACGGCCCGCCCACCGGAAGCAGTGCGGCCAAAATGGCCGGCATGAAGAAGGCTTGGCTCGGGCTCTCGGCTCTGCCGCTGTTCCTCGCGATGTGCTCCTCCTCTCCGGGCCCTTCGGCCCAGGCGGGAGGCTCGACCGCGCAACGGGCCCTGGGGGCGACCGCGGCGAGCGTCGTGCAGAGCGCCAACATCACCAACCTCTACCGCGAGAACTGCGCGCACTGCCACGGCGAGCGGGGCCAGGGCGGGGGCGCCGGAACCCGCACGCTGCTCACCGAGGAGAAGTTCGACCAGAAGCACGACCGGGCGTTCTTCGACGCCATCAAGAACGGCGTGCCGGAAATGGGGATGGAGGCGTTCGGTGGCTCGCTGAGCGACGAGCAGATCTGGGGCCTGGTGGTGCACATCCGAGAGCTGCAGGCGCGCGCCCTGCGGGAGCGCACCGGATCGCCCAGGGCCCAGAACGGCGTGTTCCGCACCAAGAGGGCCGGCTACCGACTGGAGACCGTGATCGGCGAGGGCCAGGGCCTGCGCACGCCTTGGGCCATCGACTGGCTGTCGGACGGCCGTATGCTGGTGACGAACCGACCCGGCGCTCTGATGGTGAAGGACGGCGACGAACTGAAGACCGTGCAGGGCACGCCCGCGGTGATCGAGCTGGGCCAGGGAGGCCTGCTGGATGTGGCCGTGCACCCGGAGCACGCCAGGAACGGCTGGGTCTACCTGGCCTACGCCGAGCCGGCCTCGGGAAGGCGGGGCGGCATGACCAAGATCGTGCGGGGCAAGATCGAGTGGCGCGCGGGCCAGCCGCGATGGACCAGCCAGCAGACGATCTTCGAGGCCGCTGCGGACTCCTACACCGGCGCGGGGGTGCACTTCGGCTCCCGCATCGTGTTCGACGGCAAGGGGCACCTGTTCTTCTCGATCGGCGACCGAGGCCAGCAGGACCTCGCGCAGGACCTGTCCAAGCCGAACGGCAAGCTCTTCCGCCTGCGCGAGGACGGCTCCATCCCGCCCGACAACCCGTTCCGCCAGCCGGGGCAGATGCAGGCGGTGTGGAGCTACGGGCACCGCAACGCCCAGGGAGTGGCGTTCGACCTGGAGGGCAACCTGTGGGTCACCGAGCACGGTCCGAGAGGCGGCGACGAGCTGAACCTCATCCAGAAGGGCCGCAACTACGGCTGGCCGCTCGTGGCGTTCTCGATCAACTACAACGACACCCCGTTCCGCACGCCTTGGCCCAAGCAGGGCCAGGACATCGTCCTGCCGGTCTTCCGCTGGTTGCCGTCGATCGGCGCGTGCGGGCTGGACGTCGTGCGGGGCGACGCTTTCCCCGAGTGGCGCGGCGACCTGCTCGCCGGAGGCCTTTCGGGCACGAACGTGGACCGGATCCGGGTGCGCAACGGGCAGCTGGTCGAGAGGGAGGAGATCGTGCACGGCATCGCCCGCGTCCGCGACGTGGTGGTCGGCCCCGACGGGTTCGTGTACCTCGCGTTCAACGACCCCGACTCGGTGGTTCGGCTGGTTCCTGCCAGGTAGCGCCCTCGGCCAGGTTGTCAGGTAAACCTCGCGGCGACGAGGTGGAACGATGACGTTGCTCGCCGCCGCGACGCTGTTGCTCGCTCAGCCGTCCGGAGTGCCGTTGTTGCCCGACAACCTGGGCCTGAGGCTCTCCGGGGTGCCCGAGTACGCCCAGGGGGCGCTCGGCTCCAACTGGGCGAAGGTCAAGGTTCTCCGGACCCACCGCGACGCTTGGACGGTGCAGCTGCAGACCGCGCCGTTCCAAAGGCCGATCCGCCGCGGGGAGGTGGTGTTCGTGCAGTACCGCGCGCGCACCCTGGCCAGCCGCGACGAGAGCGGCACGTCCGCGTGGTACATGGCGGTCCAGCTCAACCGGCAGCCTTGGACGCAGATCGGCGCCTCGTCGGGGGGCGCGGGCAAGGCTTGGCGCAGCTTCCACCAGGCCTTCCGCTCCGACAGGGACTTCGAGGCCGGCGAGGTCGAGATCACGTTCCACCTGGCCGGCCGGGTGCAGGAGGTGGAGTTCCGGGACCTGCGGGCAACGCTGCTTCCGGCGGCCACCGACCTCAAGGCGCTGCCCCACACCGAGCTCACCTACGAGGGCCGCGAGCCGAACGCCCCCTGGCGGAAGAGGGCCGAGGCGATGATCGAGCGCCACCGCAAGGGAGACTTCGCGGTCTTGGTGACGCGGAACGGCAAGCCCGTGCGCGGAGCGCTGGTGCGAGCGGACATGACCCGCCACGAGTACCCCTTCGGCACCTTCACGGAGTACCACGTGCCGCGCAGGAACGACCCGAACAGCGAGCGGTTCCGCCGGATGCTGCTCAGCCGACGCTTCAGCCGCGTCACGGTGCCGATCTACTGGGCCGATTGGGGCTGGGCCGGAGAGCAGAGCCGGCGCGAGTTCCTTGAGACGATCGAGTGGTGCCAGAGGAACGGGCTGCGCATGAAGGCGCACTGCCTGCTGTGGCCCAGCTTCCAGTACTCGCCCCAGTTCCTGCGCCAGCTCGACCGGGAGGGGTTGCGCCGGGCGATCTACGACGCTCTCGAGGAGCGCACCCGCACGCTGGGCCGATACCCCTTCGAGAACGTCGACGTGCTGAACGAGCTGCGGACCGAAACCGAGTTCGCCGAACGCCTCGGCTGGAACCTGTACGTCGACGTGTTCCGCGCCGCCCGCAGGGCCTGGGCCAAGGCGCACCTGGTGTACAACGACTATTCGGTGTTCGAGGGTTCGCAGGCCGGCGGACCCACCACGCAGCTCTCCGAGGCGATCGCCAGGCGGCTCCGATCCACCGGCGCGCCCGTGACCATGCTTGGCTGGCAGGCGCACTTCGGAGAGGACTTGACTCCGCCCGAGAGGGTGTGGCGGCTGATCGACCGCTTCCAGAAGTCGGTCGGCCTGCCGATCGAGATCACCGAGTACGACGTGAGCACCCGCGACGAGCAGGCGCAGGCCGACTACACCCGAGACCTGCTGACCGCCTGGTTCGCGCACCCCAAGACGGCAGGCTTCACGATGTGGGGCTTCTGGGAGGGCTCCCACTGGAAGCCGGACGGTGCCATGTACCGGCGCGACTGGTCGCCCAAGCCGATGGCCAAGGTTTGGGACGAGCTGGTCACCCGCAGGTGGTGGACCAACGCGGCCGTCCGCACCGACGCGCAGGGCCGGGCGCGGTTCCGCGGCTTCTTCGGCGACTACGAGGTGACGGTCGGCGGTCGCACCGTCAAGGCCAAGTTCGACGCGAACGGCCGCACGCTGCGCGTGAGCCTCTGACTCCGACGCGGCCCTCGGATCAGTCGTCGGCCGCCTGCTGGCGCTGCTGCTCCTCCTGCGCGGGCGGCGGCGCGGCCTGCGCGGGTCCGCGCTGAGGCAGGCCCATGTCCGCCAGCGGCCGCCTGCTGCGGTCGCCCAACAGGTGCTCGGCGAAGTACTCCATCAGCATCTGGTTGAAGTACGGGCTCATGTCGCCGAAGCCATGCGCCTGGCCGGGCATGAGCATGAAGTCGAACCGCTTGCCGGCGCGGATCAGCGCCGCCGCCAGCCGGATCGAGTTGGCGGGATGCACGTTGTCGTCCATGTCGCCGTGCACGATGAGCAGCTTGCCCTTCAGGTTGGCGGCCAGCTCGGGGGTGGTCGGCACTCGGATCTCGAAGCGCGTCTCGCCGGTCTCCTTGCCGTCCCTGTCCCGCACGGCGACCTCCCTCAGGCCGTGGTGCTGCTCGGACCAGTTGGCGTTGTAGATGTTGTTGTCGTGGTTGCCCGCGCTGCTCACTCCCACCTTGAAGAACTCGTTGTAGGGCGGCAGCAGCATGGCGGCCGCGGTCATGAACCCTCCGCCGGAGTGGCCGTAGATGCCCACGCGCCGCAAGTCGATCCAGGGATGGCGCGCGGCGAGCTGCTCGATGCCCGCCTTCTTGTCCGCCAGCCCGTAGTCGCGCAGGTTCCCATAGCCGAAGCTGTGGTAGGCGTTCGAGCGGTTGGGATTGCCTCCGCGGTTGCCGATCTGCACGACGATGAACCCTAGGTTGGCCAGGCGCAGGAAGCTGGCCTGCAGGGAGAAGCCCGCGGTGACGGCCTCGGTCTGCGGGCCGGGGTACACGTACGCGATGATCGGGTAGGTCTTGCGCGGGTCGAAGTCCGCGGGCTTCCACAGGTTGCCGTGGATGTCCGTGACGCCGTCCGCGGCCTTCACCACGAACCGTTCGGGCATCCTCCATCCGAGCTCGACGAGCTTCGAGACGTCGGTCTCGGCCAGCTCGAGCAGCTGGCGGCCGTCGTCGTCCCGCAGCACGGCCCTGGGCGGCAGGTCGCTGCGGGAGAACACGTCCACGACGAACCTCTTCGACGGAGAAAGCACCGAGGAGTGGTCCGCGTCACCCGGATCCATCACCGTCAGACCGGTGCCGTCCAGCCGCACGCGCGCCAGGTGGCGGTGGTACGGGTTCTCGGCGGGGTCGCGCCCGACGAGCCGCACGTACACCCATCCCTTGTCCGCGTCCACGTCGACCAGCTCGCTGGCTCGGAACGGCCCCGAGGTCACCGCGTTCCTCAGCTTGCCGTCGTTGGAGTACAGATAGTAGTGGCCCCAGCCGTCGCGCTCGGAGAACCACAGGAAGTCGCCTCCGGGCTTGACGTACCGCACCGGTCGGAACTCGAGGAACGCGTTCTCGACCGACTCCGAGAGCAGCACGCGCGTCTTGCCCGTCTTCAGGTCGGTCTCGCACAGCTCCAGGTTCCTCTGCAGGCGGTCCCTGCGCACGAACCTCAGGGAGTCGGACGCGGTGTCCTGGAAGTGGACGTTGAACAGCTGCTGGTCCTTGTAGCGCGCCACGTCCAGCTTCTCCAGCTTCTTGGATTCGCGGTCGAACACGAACAGCTCGTACTGCGGCACGTCCGGGTCGCCCGGCATGGCGTACTCGTAGGTGCGCAGCGTCGGCCTGGGTTGCGCCAAGTTGTTGACCAGGTACAGGTCCTTGACTTTGCGCGAGTCGCGCCGGATCACGAAGAACCGCTTGGAGTCTTTGGACCAAGTGACGTTGGGCCGCACGCGCCGCTCGCCCTGTTGCGTCTGGCCCTCGCGGCGCTGCCCTCCCCGGCCTGTTCCGTCGGCGCTGCCGAAGCTGTACCGCTCGGCGCCGTCGGTGGTCAGCTGCACGGGAGGCTGCTCCTTGCCGTCGACGATCTCCACGAGGAACAGGTTGTGGTCCTGGGCGTAGACGTACGCCTTCTTGTCCGGCGCCTCGTTCTTGAAGCTCGGCGCCTCGCGGCGGGGAGGCTCCACCTTGCCGGCGTTCTTGATCGTGCCGGACTTCAGATCGTATTCGAAACGGAAGCCGCCCGACTCGAAGCGGAGCAGGTCGAGGTTCTTCTCGTCGAAGCTCAAGTTGGAAATCTGCAGGTTGAGCGCGTCGATCGGACGCCGCAGCTCCTGGGCCAGCAGAGCGGCCATGCGGTCCGCGTCGAACAGCGGCGTCTTCGTCCTCTTGGCCGGGTCCACGCGCCAATAGCGCGTGCCGGAGTCGTCCTTCCAGCTGTACCAGAACTGGTCCGTCTTGCCGATCCAGTTCGGCGAGAGGCTCGTGCTGTAGAGGAACGGCTGGAGGCTCTCGGCGGAGAAGCGGTTGGCGAGGTCCCAGTTCGCCTGGGCCCGCGCGGGAGCGGCGGAGGACAGCAGGACGGTTGCGAGCAGCGCGGCGGCGATCGGTCGCATGGCGGAACGGCCCCCTTCGGGATGGGAGGCTTTTTACCCGAAGCGATGCGAATCAGCGCGTGCCCGACAGCGACCGGTACAGGCGCGACATCGCCGCCCGCCGCAGGAAGGTGACCCAGGCCTCGGGAGGGTTGTGGGGGTCGGGCCAGCAGATCCGGACTCCCATGCCCTTGGGGTCGAACCACCGCACCTCTCCCTCCGCCTCGAGGTTCATCGTGCCGGGGCCGAGCAACAAACGGCACGGCCTACCCGACTCGAAGCTCGCGAACAGCGGGCGCAGGAACCTCGCTCCGAGGCCGCTCCAGCTCACGTTCTCCACGGAGAGGCTGAGGCTGGCCGAACCCTGAGCCACCTGGGCCTGCAGCTCGCCGTCCGACAGCTCCACGCGCGCGTCCAGGCGTTGCTCGTTGCGCACCATGCGCGTCGGACGGTCGATCTCGATGAGGCAGCCGTCTCCCGTGGGCAGCGTGCGGCGCGCCACCGTGTGGATGTGCCACGGGTCGGTCTCCGGTCCGGCGATCAGGCAGCACGGCTCGCCCATGTAGGGGCTGGCGCCGGGGCCGCCCGGCAGCAGCCAGATGCCCGGCTCCGGGCCCCGCACCAGGCGCACCGGCACGGGGTCGCGCTCCTGAAGCCGAAGAGCAAGGCGCGAGCCCGACTGCTGAGCCAGGAACAGAACCTTGGCGATCTCCCTCGGGTCGGCCTCGAACAGCTTGGCGGCGGACGAACCCATCTCCCTACCGGATTCTCGGAAGGCGGGACCGCGTCCTAGAGCCCGGTTACTCCAGCTTCACGCCGTTCACGCGCAGGGCGAACTTCAGCCCCAGCGTCTCGGCGGCGCGGCGGCAGGCGATCATGCGCTCCAGAAAGATCTCGAAGTACTCCATCACCGTGGCGTAGGAGGTGTCGATCTCCAGCGTCAGCTCGATGGTGCCCTCGTCCGGCAGAACCTCGACCCGCGACTTCTGCACCGCGTAGTTCACGCGGTCGTGGATGTCGAACGTGTCCATGATCGGGTTCTGCACCCGGCTGAAGTGCACGTCGCTCTTGTCGGCCAGGATCAAGGCGGCCGAGATGGAGCTCACCGGCGAGCCCGCCAGCTCCTCGTGGTTGCCGATCGCCCCGAGGATGGGAGCGACCTCCGCCGAGTCCATGCCCATCTCGTTCAGGATGGTCCAGGCGATGTTCGCGCCGCTGATCGGGTGGTCGATGCGGTTGATCACGTTGCCCACGTCGTGCAGGTATGCCGCGATCTGCCCCAGCTCCACCTCGCGCTGCGGGGCGCCGACCTGCTCCAGGATGTACCGGGTGATGCTGGCGACGACGCCGGCGTGGCGATGGCCGTGCTCGGTGTAGCCCATCGCCTTCATCACGTCGTTGGCCCCGTCGATCATCCTCCGGACCTTGGGGTTGGCCTTGACGTCCTTCAGGGTGATCGGCCTCGTTTGCAGGTTGGCTTCCGTTTCCATGCGATTGCTTCCTGATTGAGACAACGTCTCGGGCAGGGCGTTCCGCGGTCAGGACCCAAAGTCCCGCGGCCGCTCACTCCCCGCGCAGGTACTCCAGCCGGACGTCCAGGATGCCGTCGGTGCGCTGCTCCTGGCGCACAAGCCCGATGCCGTCCACGAACCACGAGGACAGCTCCACAGTGCGATTTTCGGTCGTCAGACGCACGACGGACAGCGTCGCGGGCACCTCGGCCGAGCCGATGCGCGCTCGGTCGGGCCTTTGCTCCAGCGTGGCCACGCCGGCGCGGGCCTTGCCGAACCATTCCACGTTGCCCCTCCAGACGGCCCGGAAGGGATTCCTGGCGTCCCCCCTCGCGCCTGCGACGGCCAGACGGATCGGTGGGTTGAACCTCGTCTGCGGCAACATCGAGGCCACCAGCTCGTCGCCGTCCCAGGCCAGGCGCGACGTGCCCATGCTGCCCCGCAGCTCGTAGCCCAGCGCGCGGCCCACCGGCACCCTGCGCTCGACGCGCACCCTCGCGACGAACGTGGTCAGGCCGGTGTCGACGCTGTAGGTCCAGGTCCGGCCCACCTCCAGGGGCCACATCTCGGCGGGCCCGCCGCAGCCTGCGAGCGCCAGCACCAGCCCCAAGACCGCCGCCGCGACCCTCACACAGCCTCGAGCTTGGCCAGGCTCTGGACCAGCCTCTTCATGCCGATCACGCCGGGGAATACGACCGTCACCTCCGTGTCGTTCTGCAACGGGTTGCACGAGACCACCACGCCGATGCCGAACTTGGCGTGCCGCACGCGCGCGCCCACCTGGAACGGCGGGGTCCACTCCGGCCGGCGCAGCCCGCCCGGCTGGCCGGGCGAGGGCGGGGCGGCAGGCCTCGAGCCGAACGCCGGAGCGGGACGCCTGTCGCCCGGCGCGCGGTCGTAGCGCGTCCTGGGGGCCGCGTCGCCGAACACGTCGGGCGGCAGGTCGTCCAGGAAGCGCGACCGGGCGGTGAAGTTCGGCTGGCCGTACAGCGAGCGCCGGTGGGCGTGCAGCAGGTACAGCTCTTCCCGCGCGCGCGTCATGCCCACGTAGCACAGGCGGCGCTCCTCCTCCAGCTCGCGGTCGGAGTTCATCGACCGCGAGTGCGGAAACACGCCCTCCTCCATGCCCACCAGGAACACCACGGGAAACTCCAGGCCCTTGGCCGAGTGCAGGGTCATCAGCGTCACCGCGTTCCCGCCCGTCTGGGCGGCGTCGATGTCCGACACCAGCGAGACGTTGTCGAGAAAGCCGCTCAGCGAAGGCTCCTCCGCTGTGCGGTCGTACTCCGAGGCCACGTTCACCAGCTCCTGCAGGTTCTCCAGGCGGCCGATCGCGTCCTCGGAGCCCTCCTGCTTGAGCGCCTCCATGTAGCCGGTCGACTCGAGCAGGCGCTTGAGGATGGGCGCGACGGGGCCGTCGGGCACCAGGTTGCGGGCCTCCTGCAGGGCGCCGTCCAGCCGGTGGAGCGCGTTCCTCGTCTTGCCCTGCAGCGCGCCGAGGAAGTCGGCCGAGCGCATCGCCTCGGCCAGGGGCAGGCTGCGCTCGGCGGCGAAGCGCTCGAGGCTGTCCATCGTCTGGCTGCCGACGCCGCGCGCGGGCACGTTGACGATCCTGCGGAACGCGGCGTCGTCTCCCGAGTTGAGCACCACGCGCAGGTAAGCGATCAGGTCCTTGACCTCCTTGCGCTCGTAGAAGCGCATGCCCCCCACCAGCACGTGCGGGATGTTCATGCTCAGGAACGCCTCCTCCAGCACGCGGCTCTGGGCGTTGGTGCGGTACAGCACGCCGAAGTCGCCGTACCTCCGCCTTCCGGTGCGCACGTCGCGCTGGATGGCGTCGGCCACCATCATCGCCTCGTCGCGCTCGGTGCCTGCCTCGAGCAGCACGATCGGCGCCCCCTCTCCGTTCGCGGTCCACAGCTGCTTGTCGGCCCGGCCGCGGTTGCGGCGGATCACCTCGTGCGCGGCTCGCAGGATGCGCTTGGTCGAGCGGTAGTTCTGCTGCAGCTTGATGACCCTGGCGTCGGGGTAGTCGTTGGCGAACTGGAGGATGATCGACACGTCCGCCCCGCGCCAGGCGTAGATCGATTGGTCGTCGTCGCCCACCACGCACACGTTGCGGTGCCGCTCGGCCAGCGTGCGCACGATCTCGTACTGCGCCCGGTTGACGTCCTGGTACTCGTCCACGAGGATGTGCAGGAAGCGCTCCTGGTACCTCTCGCGGACGTCGGCGCGCTCGCGCAGCAACCGCAGGGACCACAGCAGCAGGTCGTCGAAGTCGAGCGCGCGTGCCTTGCGCAGCAGCTCCTCGTACTGCGGATAGATCTCGGCGACCATCCGCTCGAAGAACCCCGCGGCGCCCTCGGCGTAGCGCTCCGGCGAGAGCAGCCTCTCCTTGGCGCGGCTGATCTCGCTGAGCACCGACCGGGGCGTCAGGCTCTTCTCGTCGATGCGCTTCTTCCTGAGGATCTCGCGCACGAGGCCCAGCTGGTCGCCATCGTCGTAGATCACGAACTCCGGATGCAGGCCGATCGCCTGGCCCTCGCGCCGCAGCAGGCGGCTGCACAGCCCGTGGAAGGTGCCCAGCCACATGCGCGCCGTGGAGCCGATGAGCGCCTCGACGCGCTCCCGCATCTCGTTGGCGGCCTTGTTGGTGAAGGTCACCGCCAGGATGCGCGAGGGCGGAACGCCGTCGCCGATCAGCCTGGCGATGCGGTAGGTGATCACGCGCGTCTTGCCCGACCCGGCGCCGGCGAACACCAGGATGGGGCCGCCGGGAAGGGTGACGGCCTCGAGCTGTTCGGGGTTCAGCGCCTCCAAGGCGCCGGGGGGGAGCATGCCCCCGATTATGGATCAGCCGGACGGACCCCCGCCGATCCCCGGTGGGCTGCGCCCGCCGCTGGAGAACCCGACGGAGGCGCTCAGGCGGCCAGGCGCAGCCCGTGCCGCTCGGCGGGCTGGGTGGGCAGCGTCTCGAAGAACACCAGCCTCTGGGCCTCGGCCAGCGTCGTCCTGCCGTCGATCACCTTGCGGATGGCGTCCACCTGCAGCGGTTCGTAGCCGTAGCGCGCGCCAGCGCGCTTGATCGCCTCGATCGGAGCCTGCTCGGCGATCAGGCTCCCGACCTCGGGCGTCACCGGCAGGATCTCATGCACCGCGATGCGGCCTCGGAAGCCTGTGCTTCCGCACTTGAGGCAACCCTTGGCGCGGTAGATGGTCGGAACTTGGTTGTGGCCGAGCACCGCCTCCAACAGGGCGCGGTCCTCGCCGTCGTCGTCGGGCACCCGGCAGTCGGCGCACAGCGTCCGCAGCAGCCTCTGAGCCATCACGCCGATGAGCGAAGTGCTGAGCAGGTACGGATTGATGCCCATGTCCAGCAACCGAGGGACTGCGCTCGGCGCGTCGTTGCAGTGCAGGGTGCTGAGCACCAGGTGGCCGGTGAGCGAGGCTCGGATGGCGGTCTCGGCGGTCTCGCGGTCGCGGATCTCCCCGACCAGCACCACGTCGGGATCCTGCCTCAGGATCGCGCGCAGCTGCATGGCGAACGTCAGACCCACCTTCTCGAACACCTGCGACTGGTTGATGCCGTCGATGTCGTACTCGACGGGATCCTCGCAGGTCATGACGTTGTTGGTCTTCTTCTGCACCTCGCGCAACGCCGCGTACAGCGTGGTGGTCTTGCCGCTGCCGGTGGGACCGGTGACCAGGATCATGCCGTACGGCTTGTGGATGAGGTTGCGGAAGATCCTGAGGTTCTGCGGCGAGAAGCCGAGCTCGTCGAGCTTCTTGAGCGTGACCGACTTGTCGAGGATCCGCAGCACGATGCGCTGGCCGTGGTAGTTCGGCAGCACGCTCACGCGCAGGTCCACGTCGCGTCCGTCCACCTCGACGCTGATGCGGCCATCCTGCGGGAGGCGCGATTCGACGATGTCCAAGTCCGCCAGGATCTTCAGCCGCGTGGTGAGCATGGGCATGAGGCCCTGCGGGATGGTGCGGATCGGGTGCAGCTCGCCGTCGATGCGGTACCGCAGGTCCACGCGGTCGGCGCGCGGCTCGATGTGGATGTCGCTCGCTCCCATCCGGATGGCGTCGATCAGGATCTGGTTGACCAAGCCGACGACCGGGCGCGTGTCCTCCTCGGTGAGGGTGGCCTTGCGGCTGCGCTCGTCCTGTGGCTTGAACTCCTCCAGGGCCCTCTCGACGTAGCCGTCGAAGTGCTCCGAGCGGCCGCGGTGCTGGAACGCCTTCTCGATCGCGTTCGCCAGGCGGTCCTCCTGGGCCAGCACGGGCTCGACGCGCATGCCGGTGACGTTGCGCACCGCGTCGATCGCGTCCAGGTCGTAGGGGTTGCGCATCGCGAGCACCAGCAGGTCGCCGCGCACCTCGACGGGGAGCACCTGGTAGGTGCGGCAGATGTGCTCTGGAACCTTGGCGACCGCGGCGGCCTTCGGCGCGTCGCGCTCCAGGCGCCAGGCCGACACTCCGTGCTGCGCCGCCAGCGCCTGCAACAACAGGTCCTCGGTGATGTGTCCCAGCGAAACCAGGATGCTGCCCAGCGAGCCAGGACGCTCGCGCTGCAGCGCGAGGGCCTGATCGAGCTGCTCCTGCGTGATCAGGCGGTGCGAAAGAAGGAGCTCTCCGAGTCTCTTCCGATTCCCAGCCAACGACGACACCCTCCGGGGCCGGGGGCCCCGAGGGTGTTGTTCCACATCCCGGCGCGAATGCCGGGCCGATCTACGACCGGAACAGGATCTTGTCGAGCCCGACCGAGAACCCCTGCAGCTTGCGGACGTGGCGCAGGGCGATCTTCACTCCCTCCATGAAGGAGCTGCGGTCGAGCGAGTCGTGTCGGATGGTGAGCAGCTCCCCCTTGCCGCCGAACAGCACCGCCTGGTGCGCCACCAGGCCGGGCAGGCGCACGGAGTGGATCGGGATGTCCTTGTACACGCCGCCCCTGGCTCCCTCCACCTTGAGTTGCTGCGTGACAGGCGGGGTGGGCACGCACTTGCGAGCCTCGGCGATCAGATCGGCGGTCAGAATCGCCGTTCCGCTGGGGGCGTCGAGCTTGCGGTCGTGGTGCATCTCCACGATCTCCACGTCGGGGAGCCAGCGGCTTGCCAGCTCCGCGAAGCGCATCATCAGCACCGCTCCGATCGCGAAGTTGGGAACGTAGATGCCCGGCACGCCCGTGTCCTCCGACAGCCGCCGCAGCTCGGAGAGGTCGTGCTGGGTCAGGCCCGTCGCGCCGATGACCGGAGCCACCCCCCTCCGCATCGACGAGGCGGCATGCTCGACGGCCGAGGCGTGCGTGGTGAAGTCGATCAGCACGTCCGGCTTGGTCTCGTCCAGCGCCGCTCCGAACTTCTCTCGGATCGGGATGTCCGGCGCCTTCGGGCCCGCGACCGAGCGCAGCGACTCTCCCGCGTGCGCGCGGTCGACGGCGCACACGACCTCGAAGTCTCCCTCCAGCGCCAGGGCCTGCACGGTGGTCGTGCCCATCCGACCGGCGGCTCCGGCCACCGCCACCTTCAATACGCGCGTCTCGTCCGCCATCGCCTAGCCTCCGCCGAGCAGCAGGCGCGCGGCCCTCCGCCCGGCCTCCCAAGCGTACTCCACCCGGCCCTTGCCGAAGGCGTCCCCGGCCAGCGCGACGCGGCTTTCGGGCCCGAGGATCGCCTCCGTAGGAGCCGCCAGCTCGGGCTGGCTGTGCGTCCAACGGAACACCCTCGCCACCGAGGGCGAGTCCCAGCCGCGGCCGAACAGCCTCCCGACGAACACCGACGTCCGTTGGACCACGGTGTCGTCGTCCAGCCCCCACCAGTCCGACGAGGCCCGGGCGCTCAGCTGGGCCACCAGCGCCGCCCAGCCCGAGGGGGCCCTGCCGGACACCTTGCGCGACTCCAGGCTGAGCCAGCCCAGCGGGTGCGTCTGGTCCGGGTCGAGCAAAGCGAACCATGGCAGGTCCGGCGCGTCCATCGGGTAGCCCAGCGCCACCGATAGGCAGCTGCGGTAGGAGTCTCGCCGCAGGGGCCTCCGCTCGCCGAGCGTCGCCAGCAGGTCCGCGGCGATCGGCCCCGGCACCGCCAGCACGCACGCGTCGAACGGCTCTCCGCGCACGAGGATCTCCCGGCCCGCCTTGTCCAGCCATTCGACGGGCGCGCCGAAGCGCAGCTCGAGGCCGTCGGCCAGCCGCTCGGCCAGCCTCTGGTTGCCGTCGCGGAACGCGAACCTCGGAGCGGCGTTCCGCGCCGGGTCGGCAGGGAGAGCCCGCAGGCCTTGGTGGGGGGCGATCCATCGGCGGATGCGCTCCGGCCGCTCATCAGCGGGTAGGCTCTCCAGCAGCGCCGCGAAGCCTTCACCCACCGGCGCCAGCAGCGTCGCGCCGACATCGAACACCAGCCCGGGCTCCGCTCGCCAGGAGAGCAGACGGCCTCCCACCTGGCCGGAGGCCTCGAAGAGCACTGCGCCTACGCCGGCTTCGGCGAGCTCCCGCGCCGCCGCCAGCCCCGAAACTCCGGCCCCCACGACCGCAACCCTCACGCAGGCACCATGTTTGAAGGACCCAACGTCCCCGTTGGACGAGGGATAGGCGTCAGTATAATCGCGTCCATGCTCCGACGCCACTCCACGCTCCGGGTGCCCGCGGCCTGTCGGCCGGGAAGCGACGCGAGAGCCGCCACCCTGCGGGCCGAGACACAGAGCATCGAGGAATACGTGGAGGGCATCTATCGCCTGCAGGAGGACGTGCACCGCGTGACCACCGGCCAGGTGGCGGAATACATGGCGGTCTCGCCGGGGTCGGCCACCACCATGATCAAGCGCCTGCACGAGCTGGGCTACGTGCGCCACCAGCCGTACCAGGGGTTGACGCTCACCGAGCAGGGACGAGCCCTCGCCCTGCGTCTGGTGCGCGCGCACCGCGTGCTCGAGGTCTACCTGCAGCGCAGCCTCGGGCTGGACTGGCACGAGGTGCACGACATCGCCTGTCGGCTGGAGCACCACCTTTCCGACGAGCAGATCGACATGATCTGGGAGAAGATCGGCCGTCCGCGCACCTGCCCGCACGGCAACCCCGTGGAGGTCGAGGCGGCGCTCGGCGACGCTCCGCTCGCCGAGGCCGAGACGGACGTTCCCCTGAGGGTCACGCGCATCACGGACGAGCGCACCGAGTTCCTGCACCACCTGCGCTCGATCGGTCTTGTGCCCGGCACCAGACTGCGGCTGGTCGGGAGGGGCAGCGTGGACTCCATCTACCACCTGGAGAGGCGCGGCGAGCGGCTGTCCGTCGGCCCCGAGGTCGCCTTCCACGTGTGGGTCCTTCGGGACTGAACCCGGCCGGATTGCCGGTAGCGGACGTCTAACGGCAACCGATGCTTCCGTTGAGGGGCCTTCCCTCCTCCTCGAGGTTCGGTGGTCCCCAGGGGTCAGCCATGAGGTTGCTGTTGTTGCTCGCCCTGTGTCTCTCGGCGCTCGCCCGAGCGGCGAGCCCGGTGGGGTACGAGAAGATCCGCGTGGGGCGCGCGACCTACCACGTGGTCCGGGCCGACCTCTCGAACCCTCGCATCGAGGCCGCGGTGGTGTCCGCGCCCAAGCTCGTGTCGGTGTGGCAGCTGGTGTCCGGCCAGCGCGCCGTGGCCGCGGTGACGGGCACGTTCTTCGACCCAGGATCGCAGAGGCCCGTGGCCGACGTGTTCTCCAACGGGGTGCTGAAGGCCAGCGGGCATCGGGCCACGCTCGTGGGCTTCGACCTGTTCGGGGCCGTGCAGATCCGCGACGTGCCGTTCGGAAAGCCCGTGGACTGGAGCGAGTTCCGCCACGGGCTGCGGGGCGCCGTGCGCGTGGTGACCCAGGGCCGCGTGCGTCCCGATCCCAAGGCTCAGCGCTTCCGAGATCCTCGGATCTGGGGCAAAGCCGCGCGGACGGGCCTCGGCGTGACCAAGCACGGCAAGCTCGTTCTGATCGCGACGTCCCAGCCCGTGTACCTGAGGGCGCTCGGGAGGGCCATGGTGCGCGCGGGCGTGCGGGAGGGCGTCGCGCTGGACGGCGGCGGCAGCACCTCGCTGTACTACCGCGGAAGGCTGCTGGCGGCACCCACCCGCAAGCTGAACAACGTGGTGGTGGTGCGGGTGGTGGACCCGAAGGCCACGGACCTGCTCCGGCTGGTCGAGTCCCAGCCGAAGGCCCCCAAGGTCAAGGTGGCGAGCCGGACCGCGCCCAAGCCCAAGACCGTGGCCCACAAGTCCGGATCGAGGTCGCGCACGGTGGCGAGGCGCTAGACGACCTCCAGCTCGTCCCGGCCGGGCAGCGGCGGGAACGGCTCGGTGGGCAGCGTCTGGTACCAGAAGGCCACGCTGGCGATGTCGTCGCGCAGCGGAAGGTATCGGCCCCCGCTCCGCCAGCCGAGCGCCTGGATGGTCACCCTCAGGTCGGTTTGGAAGCGGATCGGGTCCATGATGTGCCAGCGGTACATTCCGAAGCGCGTGTTCGCTCGGTAGTGGCCGTCGGGACGGATCACCTGCGGCAGCCCGGAGTAGGGCGTGGTGAACGGCGTGTACTCGACGGTCTCGACCCCTGGGGCGTGCCGAACCTTGGTGTCGAAGTCGTAGGACCCGCAGAAATAGTCCTCGGTTCCCGTGCCGCAGATGGTGGGGAACTCGTCGTCCCCGTCCAGGTAGAACTTGATCTCACCCTCACCCCACCAGCCGTTGCTGTTCACCTGCCACGCCATGTAGGTGCCCACGTAGTGGCCCTGCCCGCGGACGCCGTCCAGGATGGTGTATGGCTCCTTATACGGCAACGGGTTGGTGCGCCGGAACTGCGCATGGAAGTAGGCCGCGTCGTCCGGCACCTCGGTGAGCGTGTAGTTGATCTGATAGTACAGAACCATCGCCTCGAGGCCGATGTTCTCAAGGGTGATGCGGCAGCGCTTGCGGAACGGCATCTCCCAGTAGCAGTTGAAGGCGCTGCCCGGGTTGACGCACACGGCCAGCGACGACACCTGCGCGAACTCGCCCCAGCCGCAGGCGAAGAAGTCGCCGACGGGGCACTCGACGCTCGGTTGCTGCTGGTCGTCCCAATAGAAGCGCAGGATCGAGAAGCGCCAGTTGCCCGTCGGGGTCATCCAGATCTGCTGGATGGCGCCCGGCCCCTCGATGTCCGCCAGGGTGAACGTCTGGCCAGCCTCGATCCTCACGCAGGGCGAGATCTTCCAGCCGCGCCCGAGGTCGCGGGCGCAGCTCGCACCCATGCCCTCGGTGGCGAGGGCCCCTCCGCCCTTCGAACCGTCGAAGTTCTCCGGGCTGATCGAGCGCGTCAGCGCGTTCGAGAGACGCGACAGGTTGCCGAGGTGCAGGCCGAGACCGTTGTACGCCATGCGGCCAATCTACCTTGACCGCACCGCGCGCGCAACCGCTCGCACGGTCGGCTCCCCGGCTCGGCGCGCGTCTACCAGCGCTCGGTGATCGACTTGCCCTGCAGGAACAGCTGCAGGTAGTCCTGTCCGCCGGCCTTGCTGTCGGTGCCCGACATGTTGAAGCCGCCGAACGGCTGCACGCCCACCAGCGCGCCCGTGCACTTCCGGTTGAAGTACAGGTTGCCCACGTGGAACTCGTGCCGGGCCCGCTCGATGTGCGTGCGCTCGTTGGAGATCAGCGCGCCCGTCAGGCCGTACTCGGTGCCGTTGGCGATGGCCAGCATGTCGTCGAAGTCGCGCGCCCGGATGACCGCCAGAACCGGCCCGAAGATCTCCTCCTGCGCGATGCGCGCGTTCGGATCCACGTCCGCGAACACCGTGGCCGGCACGAAGTAGCCGTCGCTCGCGGGAACGTCGCTCTGCGCGACCAGCCGCCCCTCCGTCTTGCCGACCTCGATGTACTCGAGGATCTTGCGCTGGCTCCTATCGTCGATCACCGCGCCCAAGTTCGGGTTGGTCTCGCTGGGCACGCCGGCGGTCAGCTTGCGCGTGGCCTCGCACACGCGCTCGAGCACCTCGTCGTACAGCCTCTGGTGCACGATGAGCCGCGAGCCCGCCGAGCATTTCTGCCCCTGGAACCCGAACGCTCCGGCCACGGCCTCCCGCACCGCAAGGTCCACGTCGCACGGGTAGTCCACGCACGTGGCGTCCTTGCCCCCCATTTCCAGCACGGTGCGCTTGAGCCACTTCTGGCCCGGTTGCACCTTGGAGGCCAGCTCGAAGATGCGCATGCCGACCTCCTTCGAGCCGGTGAAGCTGATGAACCGGGTGAGCGGGTGCTGCACCAGAGCGTCGCCCATCGAGCCCCCCGGCCCCGGCAGGAAGTTCACCACACCCGGCGGCAGGCTGGCCTCCTCGAGCAGCTCGAAGAACTTCGCCGCGATGATCGGCGAGGTGCTGGCGGGCTTGAGCACCACGGTGTTCCCCGTCACGATCGCCGCGGTGGTCATGCCCACCAGGATCGCCAGCGGGAAGTTCCACGGCGGAATGACCACCCCCACGCCCAGCGGAATGTAGCGCAGCTCGGCCTCCTCCCCCGGCCAGGGCGTCACGGGGTGCGATCCGCCCAGGCGCATCATCTCGCGCGCATAGAACTCCATGAAGTCGATCGCCTCGCAGGTGTCGGCGTAGGCCTCGATCCAGTTCTTGCTCACCTCGAAGCACATCCACGCCGAGAACTCGTAGATCCTGCGGCGCAGCAGCGCGGCGGTGCGAAGCAGGTAGCGCGCCCTCTCCTCGGGCGCGACGCGGCTCCACGAGCGGAACGCCTCCGCCGCCGTGCGGATCGCCCGGTCGGCGAGCGCGACGTCGGCCTTGCTGGTCTCGCCGACCACTTCGGACGGCTTGGCTGGGTTCACCGACACGATGCGGCCCTCGGTGGCGATCGGGTCTCCCCCGATCACCAGCGGGTAGTGGTGTCCCAGCTCCCCACGGACCTTGTCGAGGGCGGCCTTCATGGCCGCCGCGGGGCCGGGCTGGCTGAAGTCGACGTACGGCTCAGGGCGGTAGGGCATCAGAGACATCGGGGGATTCCTCCGGATCTAGCCGCAGAAGGTACCCGATGGGTGCCCTGGGCCATAATGCCGCGGTCGGGAGGCCGGGAGAGGATCCATGGCGGAAAGGTTGCGGATCGGCGTGATGATGACCCTAGGTTCCAACGTGCGCGAGGAGATCGGCAAGGTGCGCGAGTTCGGGCTGGACAACTGCCAGCTGAACTGTTGGGACCCCTCCCAGTACACCGACGAGCGCGCCGCGCAGGTGCGGGCGGCCTGCGCGGAGTTCGGGGTGGAGATCACGTCGCTGTGGACCGGCTACTCCGGGCCCGCGGTCTGGAACTTCGTCGACGGCCCCGCGACGATCGGGCTGGTTCCCCCAGAGCATCGGGAGCGAAGAACCGCGGAGCTCATCGCCGGAGCGGAATTCGCCGCCAAGATCGAGGCGCCGTGCATCAGCACCCACGCCGGCTTCCTCCCCGAGAACCCCAGAGACCCGCTGTACGAAGGCACGATCCGGGCGTTGCGCCGCGTGGCGGAGCGGTGCCGGGAGCTCGGGCTGGGCTTCGCGTTCGAGACCGGTCAGGAAACGCCGGTGGCCCTGCTGCGAGCGATGCGCGACGTGGGCACCGACAACCTCGGCGTGAACCTGGACCCCGCCAACCTGCTGATGTACGGCAAGGCCAACCCGGTGGACGCCCTGGACCTTCTGGGTCCGCACCTGATGGGCTTGCACGCCAAGGATGGCGACTACCCCTCGGATCCGAGGGAGCTCGGGCCGGAGAGGCCGCTGGGGGAGGGCCGCGTGGACTTCCCCCGCCTGGTCGCCAAGGCCAAGGCGATGGGATACCGAGGCAGCCTGACCATCGAGCGCGAGATCAGCGGGGACCGGCAGATCGCGGACATCCGCCGGGCCATCGAGCTGCTGACGCCCCTGCTGTAGCCTCTAGCCCAGCCTGCGACCCACCTTGCTGCCGTGCGCGAAGCCGCGGCATTCCGGCAGGCTCCGGGGGTTGTCGGTCAGCTTCCACACCTCGAAGTCCAGGAAGCCGGCCGCCAGCACCATCAGGCCCAGGCACGCGAGCGACGGCGCCCACCAGTTGGTCGGGTTGTTGCCGTACTCGCTGGTGGGATAGAACTCCATGACGGCTTGCGCGCCGGGGTAGCCCTGGCCGAGCCCGCCTCGGTACACGGAGAAATCGTCGCAGATCGCGCTCTCGATCCAGATGTCGCCGTCGCACACCGAGCTGAGGATGTCCAGCGCGAGCAACGGGTACCGCAGGTGGTACAGCGTGCCGAAGAAGAACACGTGGTCGAAGCGGCCCAGCGCCTCCTCGCTGACGTTGTACACGCTCATCTCGATGCGCTTGCATCGGTCCTCTCCGTAGCCGAACGCGTCGCGGCAGAAGTCGAACGTCTCCCAAGCGCGCCGGTCGGACTCCCGGAGGCTTCCGAGGTGGTCGCTGAAGTCGTCGATCGCCACCACCTCGCGGGCGCCGCGCCGCAGAGCCTCGAAGGTCCAGTAACCGTCCCAGGCTCCCACGTCCAGCACGCGGGCTCCGGTCAGGTCGTCGGGGATGCGGTAGGCCTCGGGCACCAGGGGGGCCCATCCGGGCGTCACGGATCCGTCCGGAAGCTGGATCCGGTGGTACCAGAAGGGAAAGCGCATCGCCTGCACGGCGAGCGGCGTCGGTTCCGGCATGGGTTGGGCGGCCATAGATTCCTCGTTCGGGGAAGCGATCCCCCGGCAGGATTGTCGGGTTTTCGGCGGAAAACTGGACCCGACCCCATCCAAGCCGAGGCTCCGCGCACCGATAGGTAGAGCGATGGACCCGCTGCTCGCATCGGCTTGGGAGGCCCACTCCCGCGGCCGCCTGGTCGAGGCGTCGGACCTGTACGCCGCAGCCCTTCGGAGAGACCCCCGGAACGCCGGAGCCCTGAAGGGGCTCGGCGTGCTGCTGTGCCAGGTCGGCCGGCTGGCGGAGGGCGCGGACCTGCTGCTGCGCTCGCTGGAAACCCAGCCGACCGACGCCGAGGCCTGGAGCAACCTGGGCAACGCCTGCCGCCTGATGGAGAAGTTCGCGGAAGGCGCCGAGGCCTGCTCCAACGCCGTCGCGCTCGCGCCGAATTCGGCGGTGGCCCGCAGCAACCTCTCGGCCTGCCTGCGGCCCCTCGACCGCCTGGCCGACGCCGAGGCCCAGGCTCGCGAGGCGCTGCGCCTCGACCCGTCTCTGCCGGACGCGAGGGTCAACCTCGCGGCCGTGCTGCCGGCCTTCGGCCAGACCGACGAGGCGATCGGGTTGCTGCGGGGCCTGGCCCGCCGGCCCGAGGGTCTGGAGGCGCACAGCAGCCTGCTGTTCCTGATGCTCGGCAGCGACCAAGCCGACGTCGGCGACCTTCGCGCCGAGGCCGAGCGGTACGGCCGGAGGTTCGCGCCGGCGCCGGCGCCAGAACCGAGCAACGACGACCGAATCACCGTCGGGTTCGTGTCCGGCGACTTGCGTTCCCACCCCGTGGGCTTCTTCGCCGGACCGGTGCTGCGCGAGCTGGACAGGCGCCGCTTCCGCGTGGCGGTGTTCCCGACCTCGTCCGCTCGGGACGAAGCCTCGCAACGGATCCAAAGCTGGTGCGACGCCTGGGTGCCCATCGCCGGCCTGCCCGACGCTTGGGCGGCCGAGCGCATCCGGGAGCAGCGCGTGGACGTGCTGATCGACCTCTCGGGGCACACCGCGGGCAACCGC
This sequence comes from Fimbriimonadales bacterium, assembly GCA_026418055.1. Taxonomy (GTDB): domain Bacteria; phylum Armatimonadota; class Fimbriimonadia; order Fimbriimonadales; family Fimbriimonadaceae; genus UBA8783. Next base: position 15,429 of record JAOACB010000018.1, on the reverse strand, counting down.
CTGCCGCTGTTCGCGCTGAAGCCCGCCGCGGTGCAGCTCTCGTGGCTGGGCTACTCCGGCACCACGGGCCTGGCGGCGATCGACGGCGTGCTGGTGGACCCGGTGGTCGCACCCCCTGGCACCCGGGAGTTCACCGAAACCCCGCTTCGCCTGCCGAGCTTCCTCACGTGGGACGCCCCCGATGATCTGCCGGAGCCGAGCCAACCGCCGTGCGAGCGGAACGGCTTCGTCACGTTCGGCAGCTTCAACAACCCCGGCAAGATCTCCCCCGCGACGCTCGACGCCTGGTGCGCGGTGCTGCGGGCGATGCCGGACTCGAGGCTCGTGCTGAAGTACAAGTTCTTCGCCGACGAGGCCGTGCGGTCGCGCTGGATCGAGCGGTTCGCCGAGCGCGGCGTGGCTCCCTGCCGGATCGAGACCCGGGCGTGGAGCCCGCCGCAACGCCGCCACGCCGACTTCGACGACGTGGACCTGATGCTCGATACTTTCCCCTACAGCGGCGCCACCACCACGCTCGAGAGCCTGTGGATGGGCGTGCCCGTGGTCACTCGTGCGGGCGATCGGTACTGCTCGCGGATGTCCGCGTCGATGCTCTGCGCGGCGGGCCTGCCGGAGCTGGCCTGCGACGACGCCGACGAGTTCGCGCTGTGCGCGTTGCGCCTGGCGGACTCGGGCTCGGAGCTCGCGCGCCTGCGGAGGGAGCTTCGCCCCGCGCTGGCCTCCACGGCTTTCTGCCAGCCTCGTTCCTTCGCGAGGACGCTCGAGGAAATCCTGTTAACGTCCCGATTCGAGAGGAAAGCCGCCTGAGGAAGTCCCGATCCTGCACGATAATTTTGCTAAGTCCCAAAATCATGAGCGCCCCTCGCCCCTTTCCCGGCTCTCGGGACCAGGCCCGGAAACACCTGATGCTCGGCCTGGAGGCGCACCAGCGCGGCCGGCTGGACGAGGCCGAGCGACGCTACCAGGCCGCGGCCGCGGCCGACCCTGACCTGGCCGACGCGCAGCACCTGCTGGGCGTGCTGCGCCTGCAGGCCGGCGACTGCGCCGCGGCGGAGCGGCTCATCCGCGGGGCCATCGAGCGCGAACCGAGGGCGGAGTTCTGGAGCAACCTGAGCGGGGCGCTGATGGGCCTGTCCCGCCACGACGACGCCGCGGAGGCCTGCCGGAAGGCGATCCAGTTGAACCCTGAGCTGGCGGACGCTTGGTACAACCTCGGCAACGCGGAGTTGGAGCGCAGGCGTTGGAGCGAAGCGGTGGCGGCCTACCGCATGGCGCTGCAGCTGCGCGCCGACTGGGCGGCCTGCTGGAACAACCTGGGTTCGGCCCTGCTCGAACTGAACCGCATCGCCGAGGCGACCGAGGCCATCGACGAGGCCTTGCGCCTAGAGCCCGCGCAGGCCAAGGCCTGGAACAACCGCGCGCTCGCGCTCACCGTGCAAGGCAGGCTCGAAGTCGCCGAGGAGGCCTACCGGCGGGCGCTGGCCCTGGAGCCGCGCTATCCCAAGGCCCTCTCCGGCCTCGCCACGCTGCTGCAGGCCACGGGCCGCCTGGACGAGGCGATGAGCCTTGCGCAGGCCGCCATCCGCCTGCAGCCGGACGCCGCCGAAGCCTACAACACCATGGGAAACGTGCTGGCAGGGTGCGCCGAGATCCGTGAAGCCATCTCCTGCTTCGAGAAGGCGTCGGCGCTGGCCCCGGACGACCCGTGCCTAGCCTCGAACGCGCTGTTCCACCGGCTGTACCTCTCCTCAACCACGCAGGCCGACCTGCTGGAGGCCTCGAAGGCATGGGCCGAGCGGTTCGCCCTGAGACCGCTGCCTCCCGCGCGGCGCGAGCCGGAGGAAACCAGGAGGCCCCGCATCGGCTTCGTGTCGGGAGACCTGAGGCGACACCCCGTCGGCTACTTCCTGTTGCCGTTGCTCGAGAACTGGGATGCCGAACGTGCCGAGGTCGTGCTCTACAGCAACCACAACGAGCAGGACGACCTGTCCGCAAGGTTGCGGTCCCTGGCCGGAGGATGGCGCAACATCCACCCGCTCACGCCAGCCCAGGCCGCTGAGATGGTGCGCGAGGACGGCATCGACCTCCTCGTCGACCTGTCCGGGCACACGGCGCACCACAGCCTGCAGCTGTTCTCCCTCCGACCCGCGCCGGTCCAAGCGAGCTGGCTCGGCTACCCGGCGACCACCGGTTTGGATGCGATCGACTACCTGATCGCGGACTCCACGACGGTGCCGCCCGAGGACGAGCCGTTCTACACCGAGCGGATCGCTCGGTTGCCCGAGTGCTTCGCCTGCCTGGGCGTGCCGCCCGAGGCGCGCGAAACCGAGCGTCCCCCGGCCTTGGGCCGAGACGGCTTCCGCTTCGGTTGCTTCAACAACCCCGCGAAGCTCTCGGACGAGACCGTCGCGGTGTGGTCGGAGATCCTGACGGCCCTTCCCCACAGCCAGCTGGTGCTCAAGTCGCTGCCCTTCCGCTCGCCCAGGGTGGCGGAGTGGTTCGCGGCGCGGTTCCTGAGGCACGGGGTCTCGGTGGAGCAGCTGCAGATCCTCGGGCCGACGGATCGCCGCACGCACTTCGCCCTTTACACTTCGATCGACCTGGCGCTGGATCCGTTCCCCTACGGAGGGGCCACCACCACGGCCGAGAGCCTTTTGATGGGCGTTCCGGTGCTGACGCTGCGCGGCGACCGCTACGCTGGCCGCTGCAGCGAGAGCTTCCTTCGGAGCGTCGGCCTCGGCGAACTGGTCGCGCGCGACCGCTCGGAGTACGTCCGCCTCGCGATCGAGCTGGCCCGCAACGACGGTAGGCTGGCAGGGTTGCGAGACCACCTGTGCGAGCGCGCCGCCTCCTCTCCCATGGCCGACGGCGCCCGCTTCGCCCGGAGCTTCCAAGACCTGTGCGAGGCCCTGTTGCGCCAGGGAGCGCGACGCGCCGTGGCCTGATCGCGGAACCATGCCCAGTCTCCCAGCCAGCCGCCAATCCGACCGACTGCATCGTCAGGCCCTGGAAGCCTACGGCTCGGGGAGGCTGCGGGAGGCCGTGGGGCTGCTGCGGCGCAGCTTGCGCCTGGATCCCTGCAACGGTGAGGCCTGGGGCAATCTGGGCGTCCTGTTGCGGGAATCGGGCGAGACTTCCGAAGCCGAGCGGGCGCTGCGCCGCTCGTGCGAGCTGGCGCCGCGACGGGCCGCAGGCTGGAGCGCCTTGGCGGCCGTGCTGCTGGATCGCGGCGCCGCGGTCGAAGCCGAGCGGGCGGCCGCTCGGGCGACGGAGGCCGACCCATCGTTCTCCCCCGCCTGGCTCAACCGCTCGCTGTCGAGGCTCGGCATGGACGACCTGGACGGAGCCCTCGAGGACGTCGAGCGGTGCCTCGCGTTGGACCGCTCGCAACCCGCCGCCTGGGACGCGCTCGGTTGCGCGCTCCGCGCGGCCGGCTGCGTCGACGAGGCTTTGGAGGCTTTCGCCACGGCGCTCGCCCTCGACCCCGACCGCGAGGGCGCCTGGAGCAACCTGCTGTTCACCATCCCTTGCTCGGACGCGCTTCCCGCCGATGAGCTGACCTGCAAGGCGCAGCTCTGGGGCATGCGGCACGCCGCCGCTCCGAGGATGCGCCCGAGGACCCCCCGCGGCGGGCGCCTCCGAGTGGGCTTCCTCTCGCCCGACCTGCGCGAGCACCCGGTCGGGCGCTTCATCGAGCCGGCGTTCCGCGGACTGGACCGAAGCCGCATCGAGGTGTTCGCCTACAACGCCTCGGGACGACGAGACGCACGCACCGATCGGTTGCGTTCCTTGGCGGACGCCTGGCGGGACGTCGCGGGGATGCCCGACGAGCGGCTGGCCGGCACGCTGGCGGAGGACGGTCTGGACGTGCTGGTCGACCTAGCGGGCCACACCGCGGGCGGCCGCCTGCCGGCTCTGGCGCGCAAGCCAGCCCGCGCCCTGGCCGCCTTCCTGGGGTTCCCGGGCACGACGGGCCTTCCGCAGATGGACGCGATGATCGCCGATCCGTTCCTCGCCCCGAGCGAGGACGCCGCGCTGTACACGGAATCGGTGCTGACGCTGAGCGCTCCGTTCGTGTGTTGGAGCGAGGAGGAGACTCCCCGCGCGCGGCCCGAGCGCGGGCGCCCGGTGGCGCTGGTGCTGGCCAACCCCGCCAAGGTCAGCCCGACGGCCGTCGGCCAGTGGGCGAAGCTGAGCGCCCGGGCACCCTGCCTCGAGATCCGCCTGCTGTACGGCTCCTGGCGGTCGGAGCGCGCCCGGGAGCGGGTGAGGCGCCTGTTCGCCGAGGCGGGGGGAAACCCTGAGGCTCTGCGCTTCGTGCCGTGGGCGGGGCGGAGCGAGGCCTTGCGCGAGATCGCGGAGGCCAGCCTGGTGCTGGACGCCTTCCCATACACCGGAGCGACCACCACCCTGGACCCGCTGGCCCTGGGGGTTCCGGTCGCCACCCTGGAGGGACCGGGCTACGCGCACCGGATGTCCGCGGCGTTGCTGCGCTGGGCAGGCTTCGGGCACGAGGTGGCTTCCAGCCTCGAGCTGTACGTCCCGACGGCTCTGCGCCTGCTGGAGAGCGGGCTGGGCGACCGGCCTCGCAGGGTGGAACAGTTCCGCGATTCGCCGCTCTGCAACGAGCAAGCTTGGTGCGGAGCGCTGTCCGACGCTCTCGAGGTCCTTGCGGCCAAGGCCACCGAACGACCATAATGGAGGCTCTGGAGGAGAAGACAACTTGGTTTACGTGATCGTGCAACCCGGAGAGTCGATCGACGCCGCGATCAAGCGCTTCAACATGAAGCTGCAGCAGAGCGGCCTGCTCCGGGAGCTCAAGGAGCACGCGCACTACGAGAAGCCGAGCGAGAAGCGCCGCCGCCAGCGGCGCCGCTCCCGCGCGCGCTGAGCGCTCCGTTCCTCGCGGCAGAGGCCCTGCGCCCCCGCCCCGGGCATGGCAAGCGACATCCTGCAGCGCCAGCTTCCCGCGTCGGAGAACCGCCCGTTCTCCGGCCGCACCGCTTATGGACCCTGACCCTTCAGCCACCGTTTCGTGCACGCGAGGTTGCACGGTCCGGGTCCGCACCTCCCCGGCCAAGTCGGCCTTCCTTCGCACCCTTCGGGAGCACGGCCTGCGAGGCCAGGTCTCGCTTCTGTGGACCGACGACCGTGGCATCCGGGAGCTGAACGCCCGGTTCCGCGGCCTGAACGAGCCGACGGACGTGCTCACCTTCCCAGGGCCCGACTTTCCCGGAGCGCCCCTGGGGGACGTGGCGATCTCCCTGGAGACCGCCCGTCGGCAGGCCAGGGCGCGAGGCATCGCGCCCGAGGTCGAGGTCGCCTACCTGGCGATCCACGCGGCGCTGCACCTGGCAGGGTTCGACGACGAAGCGGAGGACGACCGGGCGCGCATGCAGGCCGAGATGGCCCGCATGGCGGAGCTCTGCGGCCTGCCCGTGGATCCCGAGTGGGTCTCGCTGCACGAGGAGGCCGCGCGATGAGCCAGCGCGACCTGGTCGGGCCGTTCAAGGTGGCTCTTCGCGGGCTGGTGTACACATTCCGCACCCAGCGGCACATGCGGTTCCACATCTACGTGGTGCTCACGGTGGTGCTGCTGGGCATCTTCTTCGGGCTGCGCCTGCGCGAGCTGATGATCCTGATCTTCACGGTTTCGCTCGTGCTGGTCGCCGAGATGTTCAACAGCGCGATCGAGGCCACGGTGGACCTGGTGGAGCCCCGATACCATCCCCTGGCGAAGTTCGCCAAGGACATCGCCGCCGGAGCGGTGCTGATCACGACGATCGTGGCGCTGGTGGTCGGCTCGCTGCTGATCCTGGAGGAGAACCGCTGGGAGGAGATCAAGCTCAGCCTGGTCAGCGAGTCCGTCGGCGTCACAGCCCCGGTGCGCATCGTTTTCGGGTGCTTTCTGGTGTTCCTCGTCGTCGTGATCGGCAAGGCGATGGGCAAGCACGGCCAGGTTCTGCAGGGGGGGCTGGTGAGCGGGCACGCCGCTTACGGCTTCTTCTTCGCCACGTCGATCATGTTCCTGACGGACCGGCCGATCGTGAGCGCGATCGCCATCCTGCTGGCGTGCCTGGTGGCGCAGAGCCGCTGGGAAGCCAAGATCCACACGGTGTTCGAGCTGACCCTGGGCGCTGCGGTCGGAGTGATCCTCGGACTGATCCTGTTCGGCGCCTACCTTCCGCGATGAACGAACGATCCGAAGACAAACCTCCCGAACGAGACCGTCGGTTGGACGACGTCCACCGACGGACGCAGAACCGCGCAGCGGCCGTGCTGGCCGCTCTGTTGGGCGCCGCGGGCCTGTTGCTGGCTCAGGGGGGCAGGCCCCTGTCCGGCGCGTCGGCCGCGGCGGGCGGCATGTCCCCTTGGGTGCCGGTCTTTGCCATCGTGGGCATCCTGTTCCTGAATGCCGTGTACGCGTCCGCCGAGGCTGCGCTGCAGATGCTCAAGCCGATCCACGTGAAGCTGGCCGCAGAGAAGCGCAAGGGCGGCGACGCCCGTCTGCAGACGCTGGTGCAGGACCGCAGCCGCCACCTGGCTGCCGTCACCCTGGCCATCCACACGCTGCGGCTGAGCCTGTTCCTGGTGTGCCTCTGGCTGGCGCCGGGGCTCGCCGAGGCCCTCGGCCGCCGTTTGGGATGGACGCCAGGCTTCGTCGAAACGGTGCTGGTGGCGCTCGCGCTGCTGCTGCCGATCGCCCTCGCAGGCCTGATCGTGGAGATGGTGCCGCGCGCCTACGCCGAGGTGGCGCCGCAACGGGTCGCCCTGGCCACGCACCGGCCCATCCTCGCCGCGTCGGTGCTGTTCTCCCCCTTGGCCAAGCTGGTGGCGGGCTTGGCTTCCGTGTTCACCGTCCGGTTCGGCCGCACGGCGAGCCTGGCCGGGCCGACGTCCGCCGAGGAGGAGATCAAGACGCTGGTGGACACGGCGCAGGAGACCGGCGACATCGAGAGCGAGGAGAAGGAGATGCTGCACTCGGTGTTCGAGTTCGCGGACACCGTGGCGCGCGAGGTGATGACCCCGCGCGTGGACCTCGACGCCGTGCCCGTGGACACGCCCCCGGAGGAGGTGGTGGCGCTCATCCGGGAGTCGGGACACTCGCGCATCCCCGTTTACGAGGACACCGACGACCAGATCGTGGGCATCGTGCACGCCAAGGACCTGCTGATGGCGGTGGCGGAGGGCAAGCCGGTGAACCTCCGCAAGCTGATGCGCCCCGCGCTGTTCGTGCCGGAAAACAAGCCCCTGCAGGAGCTGCTGAAGGAGATGCGGGCCAGCCGATCGCAGATGGCCGTGGTGCAGGACGAGTTCGGCGGAACGTCGGGCATCGTGACGATCGAGGACATCGTCGAGGAGCTGGTGGGCGACATCGTCGACGAGTACGACCGCGAGGAGCCGGAAGTGGTCGAGCGGCCGGAGGGCTGGCTCGTCGAGGGCAAGACCCACCTGGACGACCTGAACCGCGAGATCGGCTCGTCGTTCGAGAGCGAGGAGTTCGACACGGTTGGCGGTTACGTGTTCGGACTGTTCGGACGGCAGCCGAAGCAGGGCGAGTCGATCGACGCGGACGGCTACCGTTTCACCGTCGAACAGACCGACGGGCGCCGGATCCAGCGTCTGCTCGTCCAGAAGACCGTCGGCGAAGCGGAAGCGGACGACGGGACGTCCGAATGAGAGAAGCCATGGTTCGATCGCTGCGTGCTCTGCCGTTGCTCGCGGCTCTCGCCGCTTGGCCGGCCCCCGCGCCGTGCCAGCAGCTGGACCCGGAGCGAAAGGTCTCGGTGACGGTGGTCGCCGCTCCCCTGCGCTCGGCCCTGCAGGAGCTGTCCAAGGCCGCCGGATACACCTTCGTCCCGCTCAAGGCGCTCGAGAACGAGGTCGTTTCGCTGCGGTTGAAGGACGCAACCGTCCGAGAAGCGATGGATCGGATCGCCAAGGCGATGCGCGCCGAATGGAGGGCGGAGCAAGGCCAGCACCGCCTGACGGTCGGCTCCGATCTCGCCCGCCGGTTGGCGGCGGAGGAGGCCAAGGCCGCGGTCGCTGAGATCCGGGCGGCGCTGGGCACGCCCGGCGCGACGCCCGGCGAGGACGAGCCGGCCTCGCGGCTCGCGGCCACGTTGGACCCGTCGGTGCTGGCGTCCCTCCAGCCGAACCAGCGCGTGGTGTTCGCCTCTTCTCCGAACCGCCTGCAGCTGGCGATGCCTCGCGCCACCCTGGCGGCGGCCGAGAGGGAGATCGCGCGGGCCCAGCGCGACAACGAGGCCAGGTTGCGGCAACAGGCCGAACAGGGCCCGCCCCAGGGACCGCCTGGGATGAGGCCCTCGACCGAGCCCGTGGTCAAGGCGCTGCTCGACGTGGCCCACCTGCCGATGCCGCAGGACCGCCTGCTGGTGCTCGAGTTCCAGGCGCTCGACGCCGCCGGTCGGGTTGCGTGGGGAGCCATGCGCACGTCGGTGGTCCGCACCGCCTTCGGGGCCGTTGCCGCAACCCTGCCCGACTCGGCCAGGTTCGAGATCCCAGCCCGAGCGGCGGAGCTGGCCCGCATGCTGGCGGCCGTGTCCTCCCCCGACGCGGCGTCCGTGCAGGTTGCCCGCCCGGAGGTTTCCGTGGCCGAGGGCGTCGCGGTGTCGGCCGTGGCGGTCCCCGGGCAGCTCGCCCGCTCCCCCGGCGCAAGGCTCTCGGACGAGTGGCAGCAGATCCTGACCAGCCCGGACACCGTGGAGCCTCACTCGCTCGCCGCCGGACCCGTGCTGCAGGCGGTCGCCGAAGCGGCGAACGTGAATCTGGCGGCCTGGCTGTCGGACCGAGCCTTCTCCAAGTTCGGCGATCTGCAACGCGTACGGTCCGCCAACGAAGCGCTGCGCGTGGCGGCGGAAAGCTGGGGCCTCTCCAGCGAGCTGGACGGAGGCTGGCTCGTGGTGGGCCCTGCCCGGCCCTTGCTGGCTCGCGCCGAAAGGATCGACCGCCGGACGCTGGCCGCCGCTCTGCGCCTCCACCGATCGCAGGCGGGTCTGAACCTCGACCAGAAGGCCGCCTATGTCCGCCAGATGCCGAACGGAGGCTTCCCCGACGGCTTGGATCGTGCCTACGAGAACCTGCTCGGCATCTCCCTGCCGGGCCACCAGGAGCAGGAGCAGACAACCTCCGAGCGGGCCATGCTGGCGTTCTACTCGGCTCTGGGCCAGGCCAACCTTCGGGCCCTGGCGTCCGGCAGGGTGCTGCCCCTGGGCAGCCTCGGACCGTCGGCACGGTCGATCGCCACCCAGGCGATGCTCTTGGCTGGCCGCACGGGCCTGCGGATGCGTGGAGGACCGCCGATGCTGATGGGTCCGATGGGGCAGCCCGACCCCACCGAGTTGCTTCCGGAGGGCATGCCGCCCGCCACGCCCGTGGCGCTGATGGTCGCCCAGCAACCCGTGGCGTTCGGCATCGACCCCAACACGGGGTCGAAGGTCGCGCTGTCCGCCGTGGAGCTCGCCACGCTGCGGAACCCCGCGTTGGCCCAAAACGTGCGGCGAAGGTTCGAGAGGTTCGTCCTGGGCACGCGCTCGCAGCTGGTGTTCCGCTTCCAGCCGCTGCCCGGGGTGGAGTTCGTTCGAACGCTCTCCGACGAGCGGCCCCTGCCGCGGGCGAGGGAGATGACCCTCGACGAGTTGCCGCCGCAGGTGTTCCAAGCCGGACCCGAGTTCGCGTCGGAGGACGCCGCGGTGGGACCTCCTCCCCCTGTCCGGGAGTAGCACCCTTGCCGGGATGCCTCCGAAGGCTTAAGTTGGAGCCATGACCCTCGCCGCATGCGTCGCCGCGCTGGCGATGAGCCAAGCGCCCATCGAAGTCAAAGTGCTGGTGCTGAACTTCGATCCGAGAGTTCCCTCGGCGGGAGGCAAGCGCCTCACGGAGGTCATCGGGTGGAACAAACCGCGCGAGCTGGCCGATGGCTACCGCAAGGACGTGGAAGAGGCCTCCGGCGGCCGCGTGCGCTTCCGGATCGTCGAGTGGCGCGACGTCGACGGCTTTCCCGCCAAGGTGGATGGCTTCCGCTACCAGGCGGAGGACTACGTGAGGCTGTGGCGTGCCGGAAAGGGGTTCCACGACCCCGACGGCACGGACTACCCGCGGCTGGTCCGAGAGCACCGCGTAGGTCCGCTGGTGGACTCCGGACGGGTCGACGAGCTGTGGATCTTCGGAGGGCCCTACTTCGGGTTCTGGGAGTCTTCGATGGCGGGGCCGCGGTCGTTCTACATCAACGGCGGCGTGTACCCCGAGGTGCCGACCCGCCGTCCGTTCGCGATCATGGGCTTCAACTACGAGCGAGGCGTGGCCGAGATGCTGCACAACCTCTGCCACCGCACCGAGAGCACGATGGCCCGGGTGTACGGCGGTTGGAAGGCAGAGGAGCTGACCACGAACTGGGCGCGCTTCGCAGCCAACGAGAAGCAGTCGGGCAGCGCGGCCGTCGGAACGTGCCACTATCCGCCCAACGCGGAGCACGACTACGACTACGCCAACCCCCGCACGGTGATGAGCTCCGCGGAGGACTGGCTGAACTACCCCAACCTCAGGGGCACGAAGAAGCCCGTGAACCGGGAGACATGGGGCGGACCCGACTACCACCGGAACTACATGCGGTGGTGGTTCCGCCACCTGCCCAAGGCGCCCGGCGTGAATCCGGACGGTCGCTTGAACGACTGGTGGCGCTACCTGTTCGAGTTCGACCGCTTCGACGAGCGGGGCAAGCCGAGGAGCTGAGCCGGCGCGTTCTGCCTGGGGATAAACTCGGCCCCGGGTGAGCGACGTGATCCACCGTCTCCGCAGCGCGCTGGCCGACCGGCAGCTGGTGCAGTCCTTCTCGGGCGTCCGCACGGTGTTCGGCCCAGGGCCGGATCTGTCCGACGAGCACCGGGCGCTGGCGCAGGCCTACGGCTACTGCTACGCGCGCGACGTGCTGGCCCCGGGCTCCGAGGCGCTGTTCGTGCTGGGCCGCGACCCCAGGCCCACCGGGCGCGCCCTGGCCGAATCCCTCCTGCGCGGCTTCGCCGTGGGTGCGCGCACGATCGGTTGCCGGCTGAGGGTGGCCGACCTCGGCATCATCACCACCCCGCTGGCCGAGACGGCCGTGCGGGCTCTGCGGTCCCAAGGGGGCGTGATGGTCACCGCCAGCCACAACCCGCTGGATCACAACGGCTTCAAGTTCTTCACGGGAACCGGAGCGGAGCAGCGCCCCGACGCGGCCCCTCCCGGCGCCCTGCTCTCGGCGAGCGACATGGAGAGGGTCATCCGAGAGGTGGCGCTGCTGGCCGAGCGCGAAGGCTTGGTCGAGTTGGAGACCCTGGACGCGGAGCTGGAGCCGACGGACCGGCGGGACCACGAGCAGGCCCGCGTGGTCGCCGAGAGGGCGTACCTGGACGTGATCGGCGAGGACTGGGGCATCACGCCGCACTGCCTCAAGCCGCTGACGCTCGGACCCGCGCTGCTCGACCCCAACGGAGGAGCAGGCTGCGGCATCGACGCGCGCGTGCTGGAGCACTTCGGCGTGAAGGTCATTGAGATCAACGCCGAGCTCGGGTACCCCGAGCACGCGATCGACACCGACGGCATCGACCCTGCCAGCGGGAGGCACATGCTGCTGCGCGTGGCCCGCGCCGCCCTGCGCGAGAGGGCGCACTTCGGCGTGGCGTTCGACTACGACGCCGACCGAGGCAACCTGGTGCTGCCGGGTCAGAACGAGGAGGCGATCATCCCACCCCAGAAGGTCGCCACCTTCAACATCGCCCTGGCGCTCACGCGACGCAAGCTGAGGGGCGAGCGCGGCCGGCCGCTCGCGGTGGTGCTGTCGGACTCGACGTCCTTGGCCAGCGAGCGCGTGGCCAGGGCCTTCGGAGCCGAGGTGGTGCACGTGGAGACCGGCGAGATCAACGTGGTGACGCGCATGCACCAGCTGCGCCGCCAAGGCTACGACGTGCCCGTGGGGGTCGAGGGCGCGAACGGAGGCACGATCTTCGAGACCAGCACCTGCCGCGACGGCCTGCAGGCCGCGCTCTCCGCGGCCCTCGCGGAGGCCCAGCCCGAGGTCTCCGCGGCTTGGCTGAGCCACAACGGCGGAACGGCAGCCCCGGTCTGCGAGCCTGGCGAGCGGATCTCGCTCAGCCGCCTGGTGGCGTCGATTCCGAGCAACCCCAACGCTTCGATCCGCCTCACCGCTCCGCCCTTGCCGCACGCGGTCGTCAAGCGCCGCCTGGAGGCGCACTTCGCCGAGAGGCTCTGGCCCGAGCTCGCGGACCGCTTCGAGAGCTACCGCTTCGTGAACTTCGAGGGCACCCGCGTGGGCCCGGACCGCACAGGGGACGAGACCGGCGGTTGGCGCGTGGAGCTGCGCTCGCCGGATCGGGCCGCGTTCGTGTTCGTGCGGGGCAGCCGCACGGAATCGGGCCTTTGGCGGATGATCGTCGACGCGGACGACCCCGGCGATTTCGAGGAGCTCCTGCCAAGGGCGCAGACGATGTTCGACACCGCGTCGCTCGGCTAGGCTCCGGCCTCGCGCTTGGGGGTGAAGCTCGTGCCGCAGCCGCAGCGGCGCGCCGCGTTCGGGTTGTCGAAGCGGAACCCTCCTCCGATCAGGTTGCCCGTGTAGGTGAGGGTCGAGCCGCGCAGGTAGCGCGCCGACTTGGGGTCGCAACGCAAGGGGATGCCCAGCTGCTCGTCCGCCAGATCGCCCTCGATCGGCCGGGTGTCCAGCCTCAGCAGGTACTCCATGCCGGAGCATCCTCCGCCCTTGACTCCGATGCGCACGAACACGCCTTCGCGGACGTCCTTGGCCAGCAAGCGCGCCAACCGGTCGGCGGCCTCTTGCGTGAGCCGGATCGGGAACTCAGCCGACATGCGCCTCCTCCGCGGCAGGCGCGGACCCCGCGCGGCGGGGTTGCAGCCGGATCAGCGGTCGATCGTCCGCCCGCAGGATGTCCGCGAGCGTCACCTTGTCCAGCACGGAGTCCACGGCCAGCTGCACCCGGCTCCAGAGGGCTCGGATCGCGCAGCTCACGGTGCAGCCGCAACCGGTCTCGGACTTGACGAAGCGCTCGCAGAAGTCGTCCTCGTACAGCCTGCCGCCTAGGGCGGCCAGCACCTGGCCGACCACGATCTGGTCGGCGGGGCGGGCGAGCATGTAGCCCCCGTGCTGTCCTCGGGTGGCCTCGACGAACCCGCCCTTCTTCAGCAGGGCCATCAGCTTGGCCACGTTGGCCGGCGAAAGCCCCTGCAGCCGCCCGATCTCCGGAATGGTGAGCGACCGACCCTCCGGCAACCGGGCGACCTCGAGGAGGCACCGCAGACCGTACTCTTCCTGTGCGCTGAACTTCATCGGCGTCTCAGTAGAGGCCGAGATACTGCCGGATCTCCTCGGGGATGCGGTCGATCGTGAAGGGCGGATCCCAAGTGAGCTCCACCTTCACGTCCCCGACTCCCTTGACGGACCGCGCGACCATCTCAACGTCCGCCGGGAGAGACTCGGCCACCGGGCAGTGCGGAGAAGTGAGCGTCATCACGATCCGCACGTCGGCGTTCTCGGACACCTCCACTTCGTATACGAGACCGAGGTCGTAGATGTTGACCGGGATTTCGGGATCGTAGACCGTTCGGAGGGCCTCGATCACCTCGTTCTGCAGCATCGAGCGCTCGATCGGGTTGAGCGGCTCCTTGCGGGCTTCGGACGGATCACTCGGTCGTGGCAACGCCCCCTCCCTCCAGCGCCTGCTGGAGCGTGTGCCAAGCCAGCGTGGCGCACTTGACGCGCACCGGGAACTCCTTGACGCCGGCCAGAGCCATCAGCGAATCGAACTCGTCGAAGAACTCCTGTCCCTCGGCCTCGCCCGTGACCAGGGCGTGGAAGCGGCGGAAGATCTCCCGCACCTCCTCGACCGTCTTGCCCTTGACCGCCTCGGTCATGAGGCTGGCCGAGGCGGTGGAGATCGCGCACCCGCAACCCTTGAAGCGGATGTCGGCGATCCTGCCGTCTTCCACCTTCACGAAGAGCGTCAGCTGGTCCCCGCACAGGGGGTTGTGGCCCTCGGCCCTGGCGTTGGCGTCCGGCAGCTCCCCTTGGTTCCTGGGCCTGTGGTTGTGGTCGAGGATGACCTCTTGGTACAGCTCCCGAAGGTCGCTCACAGCCCCAGCACCCTCCTCACCTCCGCGAGGCCTCGGACCAGGGACTGCACCTCCTCCGGCGTGTTGTACATCCCGAACGAGGCCCGGGCGGTCGCGGGAACGCCGAGGCGCTCCATGAGCGGCTGGGCGCAGTGGTGTCCGGCCCGGATGGCGACGCCCTGCATGTCCAGGATCGTGCCGATGTCGTGCGGGTGGGCTCCCCGCAGCGAGAACGACACCACGCCGGCCTTGGCTCCCGGCTTCGGGCCGTGGATGGTGAGGCCGGGCACGTCGGCCAAGGCCTGGTGGGCCAGCTCGGTCAGCCGATCCTCCCAGGCCCGGATGCGCTCGAGGCCGACCTCTCGAACGAAGCGGATCGCCTCGGCCAAGCCCACGGCGCCAGCGATGTTCGGGGTGCCGGCCTCGAAGCGCGCCGGCGGCTTGGCGTAGGTGGTGCCCGAGTACGACACCCGCGCGATCATGTCCCCTCCGCCCTGGAACGGCGGCAGACCCTCGAGCAGCTCGTAGCGGCCGTACAGCGCGCCGATGCCCGTGGGACCGTACACCTTGTGTCCGCTGAAGGCGTAGAAGTCGACGCCCAGCTCCCGCACGTCGATCCTCAGGTGGGGCGCGGACTGGGCGCCGTCGACCACCACCAGCGCGCCGACCTCGTGCGCGGCCGCCGCGATCGAGCGCACCGGGTTGATGGTTCCCAGCGCGTTGCTGACGTGAAGGATGGACACGACCCTCGTGCGCTCGCTCAGCAGGCCGCGGTAGGCGTCCAGGTCCAGCGTGCCGTCGTCGCGGATCGGAGCGACTCGGATCACGGCCCCTGTGCGCTCGCAGGCCATCTGCCACGGCACGATGTTCGAGTGGTGCTCCAGCTCGGACAGCACGATCTCGTCGCCTGGCTTCAGGCGCGAGCCCAGGGTGTGGGCGAGCAGGTTCATCGCCTCGGTGCAGCCGCGGAGGAACACGATCTCCTCCGGCCGGGAAGCTCCCAGGAACTCGGCGACGGTGGCGCGGGCCTCGTCGTACAGGCGCGTCGCCCGCTGGCTCAGCTCGTGCACGCCCCGGTGGACGTTGGCGTTGTCGCGCTGGTAGTAGCGGGCGACGGCTTCGATCACCTGATGGGGCTTCTGGGTTGTGGCGGCGTTGTCCAGGTACGCCAAGGGCTTTCCGCGAACTTGCTGAGCGAGCGCGGGGAACTGCGCCCGGAGGGCGGTGACATCCAGCACAACCTCAGAATCTACCAGCATGGAGGGTCATTCCTCAGGCATCGGCTCC
>JAOACB010000017.1:43952-47148 GCA_026418055.1 Fimbriimonadales bacterium | reverse complement strand
CTCTACTGTATCGGCTGGACTGCAACCGGGGTGTAAGCTACCCCTCGTGCCCACCGCATGGACCCCCGAGGCGATCGAACGCCTCCTCACGGACTTGGAAGCCCTCTACGGCCGGCCGCGGTTCGTGCCGCGGTTCGACCCGATGGAGGAGCTGGTGAGCTGCATTCTGAGTCAACACACCGCGGACGCGAACAGTTTCCCGGCGTTCACGCGCCTGCGCGAGACGTTCCCCGACTGGCAGGCGGTGGTGGATGCAGGCCCCGAGCGAGTGGCCGAAGTCGTCCGCCAAGCCGGGTTGGCGAACCAGAAGGCCCGCAGCATCATCGGCGCCCTGAAGGCCATCCGCGAGCGCGTCGGCGACTACAGCCTGGAGCACCTGCGCCTCCTGCCGATGGAGGAGGCGCGCCGTTGGCTGATGGAGCTGCCGGGGGTAGGACCCAAGACGGCGAGCATCGTGCTGTGCTTCAGCTTCGGCATGGGCGCGATCCCGGTGGACACGCACGTGTTCCGCGTCGGTTGGAGGCTGGGACTGTACGACCGCAAGGTCGGCGAGGCCAAGGCGCACGACATGCTGCTAGGACTCGTGCCGCCCGAGCTGGCGTTCCGCTTCCACACCACGCTGATCCAGCACGGGAGGCACCTGTGCTCGGCGCAGAAGCCGCGTTGCCCGGAGTGCCCCGTGCGGGACCGTTGCGCCTGGCGGACCAGCGGCGAGGCGGAGGCCCCCGAGGCACGCAAGAAGCCAAAATAGGCTTGGGGGAAGCTGGGTCGTTGGCGGAGTTCGCGAACCTGGAACAGAGGCAGAGGATTCAGGAGGCCCTCGAGCGGCTCGCGGGCCGCGACGTGGCTCCTCTGCTCGACCGGGCGTTCGACGCCAGCCCGAATCCCGATCTGGCCCTGCTGAACCTCGAGCGGTGGGTGCAGGCGAGCTCGAACCCCTCGATGCAGGTGGAGAACCTCCTGCTGTATCCCAGCGCCGCCCGGCTGCTGGCCACGCTGATGGGCGCCAGCCAGCCGATCGCCGACAGCCTGGTGCAGAACCCCGAGCTGGCCGGCCTGCTCTTCGAGCCGGAGGCGTTGGACTCCAAGCCGACCGTGGAGTCGGTTCTCGCGGAAGGAAGGGCGCTGCTCCGGTCGGCGGGTTCGTTCTCCCACCGCCTGGATCGGTTGCGCTTCCTGCGTCAGCGGTGGACGCTCGTCACGGTGGTCAACGACCTGTACCGCCGGTGGGACGAAGAGTCCGTGTGGCGGTCCCTGTCGGATCTCGCCGACGCGCTGATCGCACTGGCTCTGGAGGTGGCCCGCGAGGAGTACCTCGCGCGAAAGGGCCTCGACGGCCTGCCCGAGATGATGGTGGTCGGTTTCGGCAAGTTGGGCGGCAGAGAGCTGAACTATTCGTCGGATGTAGACCTGGTTTACGTGTGTCCCGACGGCCTCGACGAGAGGCAGGAGGCGCACCTGGGCAGGCTCGCGGAGCTGCTGAACCGGGTGCTGTCGGATCGCATGGGGCGCGGGGCGCTGTACCGCGTGGACCTCCGGTTGCGACCGTACGGCGGCGCGGGAGGCTTGGTGCGCAGCATGAGGGCCCACGAGGCCTACTACCGATCGTACGCCGAGGGCTGGGAGAGGCTGGCTCTGGTGCGCTCTCGCCCGCTCGTGGGGCCCGAGGACCTGCGGCAGCGCTGGGAGGCGATGCGCCGAGAGCACTGCTTCCGGCGCAAGGTCGGCGATATCGCCGTCGAGGAGGCTTGGCAGCTGCGGGCGCGCATCGAGGAGATCGCCAAAGGGGACGACCTGAAGCGCGGCTCCGGAGGCATTCGGGACGTGGAGTTCTTCACCCAGATCCTCCAGACGATCCACGGCGCGGACCACCCGGAAGTGCAGGCCCACGCCACGTGCGACGCCCTGCGGGCTCTGGCGCGGGCGGCGGAGCTGCCGGAGGAGGACGCGCTCGCGCTGATCGCCGCCTATCGCTTCCTGCGGCAGCTCGAGCACCGCTGCCAGCTCGTCGGCGACGTGCAGACGCACTCGCTGCCCACCGATCCCGCGCAGCGACGCTACCTGGCCAAAAGCATGGGTCTGCGCTCGTGGGACGGGCTGTCCCGCCAGCTGGAATCCCACCGGGCGATCATCCGCGCGATCTGCGGGCGCATGGACCGCCTGAAGGCGGACAGCCCGCGCGATCGCGCCCTGGCCAGGCTCGGTCCGTTCGCTCCGGCGGCCTCGCAGTGGCTCGACGGCCTCCCCGAGCCGGAGCCGTTCTACCGGGCGCTCCACGAGAACCAGGGCAGCCTCGACCGGGTGGGCCGCCTGCTGGCCCAGGCGCCGGTTTTGTGCAGTCTCATCGGCTCGAACTTGTCCTTGGTGGAGCAGGTGTTCAGTGGAGAGATCGAGGAAGAGGCCGACCCGGCAGCCCGACTGGATCGACTTTCCGGCGCCGAGGGAGCCGAGGCGGCCGCGGCCGCGCTGCGCGAGAGCTGGCTGCGGCTGGCGGGGCGATGGGTGCTGGAACCGTCGTTCGACCTTTGCGACCGCCTGACCCGATGGGCCGACGCCGCCCTGCGCGCGGTCGCCCGGCGCGTGGGCGCTCGGTTCGGGGCGTTGGCGCTCGGAAGCTTCGCCGTGGACGAGCAGACGCTCGTGTCGGACGCCGATCTGCTGCTGCTGATCGAGGACGGGGAGGACCACCGAGCCGCCGAGGAATCGGCGCAGGCTTTCCTGGCGGAGCTGGGCCGCCTGAAAACGCTGGGATCGCCGCTCACCGTCGACCTGCGATTGCGCCCGGAGGGCAGGCAGGGGTTGCTCGTTCGGTCCCTCGACGGTTTCCGAGCGTACGAGTCGACGGCGATGGAGATGTGGGAGCGGTTCGCCCTGGGCCAGTGCCGCCTGCTGTGGGGCCCACCCTCGCTGCTGGAAGCGGCGCTCGAGGCGGCGTACAACCTGCCTCTGACCCCCGAGAGGCTGGAGGAGCTGCTGGCGATGAAGCGCCGCATCGAGACGGAAAGGGTAACGACCATCCAGGCGGCCCGCCACGTGAAGCTCGGTCCCGGCGGCCTGTCCGACATCGACTGGTTGGTGCACCTGCACGAGATGCGCTATCCTACGGCCACCAACGCCGGGCGCAACCGTCGGATGGAAGACCGCATCCACGCCTTGGCGGCGGCGCGGCTGATCAACGTGGCGGAGGAGCACGAGC
>JAOACB010000017.1:0-43942 GCA_026418055.1 Fimbriimonadales bacterium | reverse complement strand
AGCGAGGGCCTACCTGTTGGAGCTGAGGAACCGCCTGTACCTGCTCGGAGCGGACAAGGACGTGGTTCCCGAGAATCCCGACCGTCTGGCGCGGCTCGCCGAGGCCTTCGGCGACGAGGATGGGAACGCGTTCCTGCGGCGGCACCAGAGGGTGGTGGACACGGTGAGGGGACTGTTCGTCGACGGACTGGCGAGGTTGAGGGCGCAATGAGCGTGCCGTGGCCCGAGATGGTTCTGGCGTTCCTCCTCGGCTCGCTGCCTTTCGGCGCATGGGTGGCGAGGCTGAAGGGAGTCGACATCACCAAGGTCGGCAGCGGCAACATCGGGGCGACGAACGTGCACCGGGTGCTGGGTCTGGGGCCCGGCCTCGCGGTGTTGGCGCTCGACATCCTCAAGGGCTTGGTTCCCGCGGCCTACGGCGCGACGCAGGAAGGCGTGGCCCTCGGGCTGGCTCTGGGTGTGTGCGCGATGGCGGGCCACTGCTTCTCGCCGTTCCTGCGGTTCCGTGGGGGCAAGGGCATCGCGACGGGCCTGGGGTTGTTGCTGGGAGCCGACCCGGTCGTGGCTCTGGTTGCGCTGGGGGTGTTCGTGGCGGCCGTGGCGACCAGCAGGATGATCAGCGTGGGCAGCATTCTGGCGAGCCTGTCGCTCTGCGCTACGGGCTTGGTGCTCGGTCGTCCGACGTCAGTGTTGGTCCTGTACCTGGCGATGGGCCTGTTCGCGGTGCATCGCCACCGGGCCAACCTGGCGCGCATCCGGGCGGGCACCGAACCGCGGTTCCGTCTTCGGCCGTCGTCACGGAAAACGGGGTGAGGGATCGATGGTCGATGGCGTGCACTTCAGCGTGTTCGGTCTGGGACTGTTCGTGCTGTTCCCGATGGCGATCTGGGTGGTGGGTCTGATCCACTGGATGATCATGGGGGAGATCGACTCGGTGCTCGGCCTGATCGGCATCGGCGTGGGCGTGGCAGTGGGCCTGCTGGCGATCTTCAATCCGGACCCGCGGTTGACGCCGTTCCTCGTGCTGGTGATGTTCGCCACCATCCTGTCCGCCCCGATCTACCTGAAGGTGCGCAACGACCGAGAGCTCGTGCGGATCGACGTGGAGACGATGGAGGACTGCGTGGATTCCCTCCGTCAGAAGCCGGAGAACCTGGGGGCGCGCTGGCGGCTGGCCAAGACGCTCTACAGCCGCGGCTTCCGCGGACAGGCGCTCGCCATCGGGGAGGAGTCGATCGGCCAGATCCAGGGCGGCGCCTTCGAGGAGGAGCGGGCATTGCTCAAGCAGTGGCGCAGGGTCGTGCACCCCAGCGAGATCCAGCCTCTGGCCTGCCTCGAGTGCGGCCACGCCAACCGGCCGGGCGCGGTGCTGTGCGAACGTTGCGGGGCCAGCCACCTGGTGCACCACGTGCAGGGCCGCTGGATCGGGCCGGACCTGGCCAAGCGCCTGGTGGCGGTGTGGGCGGCCCTCTCCGCGGCGCTCGTGGGGATTCCGGCGCTGACGATGTTCGCTCCGGTGCCGCTGGCGGCCGCGGGAGTTCTGCTGCTGCTGGGAGGCTCGTTCTGGCTCGTGTGGTCGACCTTCCGAGGAGGGGGAGCCCGCGGGGCGCCGGCATGAGAGTCGTCGACCGGGCTCTGCTGCGCGAGCTGGGCGTGCCGTTCCTCATCGGCACGCTCACCGTCGTTCTCATGTTCCAGGCGAACATGCTGATCGCGCTGTTCAAGGACCTCCAGGTGCAGCAGCTGCCGATCGCCGCGATCTTTCAGATCGTCGCCTATCGGACACCTGGTTTCCTGAACATGACGCTGCCGGTCGGCATGGCTCTGGCGGCCTCGCTGGCGGTCGGCCGGATTTCGCGGGAGTCGGAGCTGACGGCCATGCGGGCAGCGGGATACAGCATCCGCAGGGTGCTGCTGTCGGTGGCGGTCTTCGGGGCGCTCGTGTCCGCCGCGGCGTTCTACAACTCCGAGCGCCTGATGCCGATGGCGGAGCAGAGGGCGCGCAAGCTGGAGTCGCAGGCGGCGCTGGTGGGCTCCGGGCCGCAGTTCCGGTCGAACGTGATCGTGAACCTGCGCAACTACGTGGTGGCGCTGGGCACGGTGTCCACGGCCGCGGATGGAACCATCGAGCTCTCGGACATCCTCATGGTCGAGCGGCCGCGGAACAGGGAGATCTGGCTCTACACCGCCGAGTCGGGGACCTACAAGGACGGGGTTTGGACGCTGCGCAACACCTACTGGCGGCAGTTCTCCGGTCCTCGCCTCCTGCAGGCTCGGCCCGGCAAGGACGTGGTGATCAACGAGCGGATCTCGGTGCAGGACTTCTTCACGCCCCCCGACCCCAACGAGCTGAACGCCAGGGAGCTGGGCGAGGCGATCGAGCGCGCCAGGCGCATCGGCGCCGACACGGTGCAGCTGGAGGTGGCCTACCACGCCAAGTACGCCGTGCCTTCCGCCTGTCTCGTGTTCGCGGTGGTCGCCCCGGTATTCGCGGTCTGGCTGGCTCGCAGCGGCTTCGCGGGCGTGCTGCTCAGCGTGGTGCTGGTGTTTCTGTACTACAACGCGCACATCATCTCCACGCAGATCCTAGGCCGCAACGGCTGGCTCGGCCCCTGGTGGGCCGCTTGGCTGCCAAACCTTCTGTTCCTCACGGCCGGCCTGCTGCACCTGAGGAGGCTCGAATGACGAGGGCTGCGGCGGCGTTGGCCTTGTTGGCCGCCGCGGCCGCGTCGCCGGCGCAGCTGGCCGCGGCGCGGGCGGTGCAGGACGCAGCCAGGCAGGGCGCCGGCGGCAACCCGATGCAGGCCAGCGGCTTCCCTCCCGAC
Source organism: Fimbriimonadales bacterium (assembly GCA_026418055.1). Taxonomy (GTDB): domain Bacteria; phylum Armatimonadota; class Fimbriimonadia; order Fimbriimonadales; family Fimbriimonadaceae; genus UBA8783. Next base: position 41,117 of record JAOACB010000017.1, on the reverse strand, counting down.
GCCCCTCGGGACGGAGCTTTGCCTCAGGCATCGCCGAGCGGGCTCAAGGCCTTCCGCGTGCTGCGAGCGGGCAGCGTCTCGCGCTCGGGCGATCGGGTGCGCCTCACGGACGGAGCGGCGTTCGCCTACGAGGGGTACGAAGGATACGCGGAGGAGATCGAAGGCGACCTCGCCACGAAGCTTTTCGAGCTGAGGGGAGCCGCCCGCTTGGTCGGCGCCGACGGCATCGTGCGGGCCGAGAGCTTGAGGATCGACTTCGAGCGCAGGCGCTTCTGGGCCACGGAATCCGCCTCCCAGCTGTCCCCCGATCTTCTGAAGGGCCGGGTGCTGGCGGACCTTTACGTCGAGGGCCGATCCACCGCAGGCACCGAAGGGCACATCCACACCGAGGACGGTTCCCTCACGACGTGCAGCCTGGAGCGGCCGCACTTCGACCTCACCGCGAACCGGATCGACGTCTTCCCGGCCCGCCGGGCGATCCTTCGCTCGGTCGACCTGCGGCTGTTCGAGCGCAGCCTCGCCCGGATCCCCTACGTGAGCCTGCCGTTGCGCGAGGACGCCGACCGCTACCTCCCCGACGTCGGCCAGAGCAGCGACGAGGGCTACTACGTCAAGACGCGGTTCGGCGTCGGTCTTCCCAGGGAGGACTCGTTCGACGCGCGCTTCGACTACTACTCCAAGCTCGGTCCGGGACTGGGCGCGGACTACGACTACAAGACCGCCCAGACCGACGGCCGCCTGAGGGTCTTCGGCCTCGTCGGCGACAACCCGACGCTCGAGTTCGCCAGCCGTCACCGGCAGCGCCTGCCGTTCGGACAGCTCGCGCTGGACAACACGCTGCAGAGGCGCAACTACCTGGATGCACCGGACACCACCACCCTGCTCAGCCGCGCCGCGCTCGACTTCGATCGTCGGGACGGGTCGACGCGCCTGACGCTGAACCGCACCAACACCGAGCAGGGGGAGTTCGAGTACGCCCAGCAGACGATCCAGTTCGCCGACACCCGCCGCTTCGGCAGTCGATCCAACCAGAGCCTGGATCTGGCGTGGGTGACGAGCCGCAGCGCCACCACCACGAGGCTCACGGAGCGCGAGCGCATCGACGTGCGTTACCGCTACCGCGAGGAGCTGAGGGCGGGAAGCGCGGAGCTGGAGTACACCCGAAGCATCCCGGTCGGTGAGAACGCAGGCTTCTTCAACTCGACGGACCGCACCCCGTTGCTCACCTTCCGGAGCGACACGGCGCGCCTGATGGGACAGAGGGTCGGTTCGGCGATCCCCGCCACCCTGCAACTGTCGCTCGGCGAGTTCCGGGACCCGGTCACGAAGGGCTCTCTGCAGAGAACCAGCCTCGAGCTGAACTCCAGCAGGAACAGCCGGCTGGCCAAGGGGTGGTCGCTCTCCACCGACGCGAGGTTCGTGCAGGGCGTGTATTCGGACGACACGGCGCAGTACGCCACCGGCCTCGGTTCGGTTCTGCGGTGGGACTACGGCGCGCAGTCGTCGGTCAACCTCCGCTACTCCTTCCTGGAGTGGCACGGCTACACGCCGCTGCAGCTCGATCGCCTGGCCCGTAGCAACTTCCTCTCCCTGGATTGGAGCGCCCGACCCGTGCGGTCGTGGACCCTGGGCTTGCAGACGGGCTACGACTTCGGCCGCGCCGAGGACCTGGGGGACTCGTCCCGGTGGCAGACGGTGGGTTTCCGATCGGAGTGGCGCCCCAAAGGCTGGTTCCAGCTGCGGGCTTTGGCCAACTACGACACGTCGCGGGAGTCTCTGGGCACCATCCGCCTCGACGCGCTGTGGAAGCCCGGCGCCACCACCGTGGCTCTGGGCGCCCGCTACGACGGCTTCCGCGACCGCTGGGCCGCTGCCAACCTGTTCGTCGACGGCCTGAAGTACGGCCGCCTGAAGCTCAGCGCCGTGCTGGCCTACAACGGCTACCTGCGCCAGTTCGAGGCGGCGCACTACTCCTTCACCTACGACCTGCACTGCGCCGAAGCGATCCTACAGGTGCTCGACAACAACGTCGGCTTCCGATCGGGGCGCCAGGTGTTCTTCTTCATCCGGCTCAAGGCCTTCCCGTTCGATACGCCGTTCGGCACCGGCACCCGGGGGCAGGCGATCGGAACTGGGACGGGCGGCTACAGCTTTTAGGAGAGCGGTCCGAGGCGAACGGAAAGGGCCGGCGGCCTCTTCGCCGTCCGGCCCGGGGGTGGACTCGGGAGGAAGCTCAGCGGCGGCGCCTGCGGCGCAGCGCGGTGGCCAGTCCGCTGGCGAACAGGCCGATCGTGAGGGGCTCCGGCACGGGGAGGCCGGTCGTCTGGTAGCTGGCGGTCACCAGGGTCTGCGTGTTGCCCGACTTCGGCGTGAAGATCGCGTACCAGGCGGCTCCGGTGGCGGTGTAGGAGTTCGCTGCCGACTTGGCGGCGTTCAGGGCCGCGGCGTTGCCGCCGGTCGGAAGGTACTGGCTGATGTCGTCGCCCACCATCTGCCAGAGCTCGAGCTGGCGCGCGGCCTCGTTCTGGTTCGCGTTGGCCAGCCCGAAGGCGTGGTGGAGCACGGCTCCCATAGGCCCGTAGGCGAGCGTCACGTTGTAGTCGATCGAGTTCGGCACGGGCAGGACCTTGTCGGGAGCGATGCAGTAGAACACGGTGGGCGAGGTGTGGCCCTGGATGGTTCCGAGGATCTGGCCGGCGAAGGTGGTGGCGGAACCGTGCTTGGCGTAGAGGCCGGCGCCCAGAGCGCCGCCCGGGTTCTGGTTGAACCCTCCGAAGGTCACGATCACGGCTTGGCTGGCGGCGGCCAGAACGGCGGCGAAGGCGGTGGCGAGGATCTTGGCTCTCATGCTCTCTTTCCCTGCTCAGTTGGAGCGGCGTTGCGAGCGCGCTCACGGCGTTGGACCGCAGAACGCGTGCCGCGGAGCCCGCGGGCCTAGGGAAAACCGCAATCTCGCCGGGGCCCGGATCAGGTGTGGTATTCGGCGTTGATCCGGACGTAGCCGTAGCCGAGGTCGCAGGTGTACACCGTGGCGGTGGTTCCCTCGCCGAGCTGCAGGTCGATGCGCACGCAGTCGGACTTCAGGGCCGTGCTGACGCGCTTGGGGTCGAACGGCGCGGGCGAGCCCTCCTCGAACAGCACGTGCTCCTCTCCCGCCGCCTCGACCGCCAGGCGGGCCTGGCGCGGGTCGAACGGCACGCCGGCCCGTCCGGCCGCGGCGAGGATGCGTCCCCAGTTGGGATCGCATCCGAACATGGCGGTCTTCACGAGCGGCGAGTCGGCGATGGTGCGGGCGATCCGCTTGGGGTCCTCGGTGCCCGTCACGACCACCTCGATCAGCTTGGTGGCGCCCTCTCCGTCGCGCGCGATCTGGCGAGCGAGCGACACGCACACCTGCTCCAGCGCCTCCTCGAGCTCCGCCTCCGAGGGCCGGTGGCCGCTGGCCCCGTTGGCCAGAGCGACCACCATGTCGTTGGTCGAGGTGTCGCTGTCGACGGTCAGCGCGTTGAAGGAGCGGTCGGATGCTCGGTGCAGGGCCCGCTGGAGGGTTGGCGCGTCCACCTCCGCGTCGGTGCAGAGGAACGCCAGCATGGTGGCCATGTTGGGGGCGATCATGCCCGATCCCTTGGCCACGCCATACAGCCGGGCCGGGCCGACCGGGGCCGAGGCCTGCTTTTCGACGAGATCCGTGGTGAGGATCGCCTCCAGGAACGGGCGGGGGTCGGGGCCCAGCGAGCGGGCCGCGTCGGCGATGCCGCGCTCCACCTTGGCCATGTCGAGCAGCTTTCCGATCACTCCCGTCGAGGCCACTCCCACATCCTCGGGCCTCAAGCCGAGCGCCTCGGCGGTCAGCTCGGCCATGCGCGCGGTGTCCCGCTCGCCCTGCGGGCCGGTCATGCAGTTGGCGTTGCCGCTGTTCACCACCATGGCTCGCAGCGACCCGGCCTCGATCCGCCCGCGCATGAAGTCCACGCAGCTGGCGTGCACCAAGTTCTGGGTGGTGAGCCCCGCCAACGCCGCCGGCCGATCGCTGACCAGCAGGCCCACGTCGTTGCGCTTGTTCTTGAGCCCGCAGCGGGCACCGGCGAATCGGAAGCCCTCCGGGATCACGGCCACACTCCGTTCTTGGGCAGGCCGAGGTCCTCGGGAAGGCCGAGCATCAGGTTCATGTTCTGCACCGCCTGACCGGCCGCGCCCTTGACGAGGTTGTCGATCACCGAGACCAGGGTGGCGAACCCCGTGCGGGGATCGACGTCGGCCGCCAGCACGCACCGGTTCGAGCCGNGCACCTGCTTCGTGCTGGGCCAGCCCTCCGTCTGCACCGCAACGAACGGCCTGCCCTCGTAGGCCTCGCGCCATGCGCCCAAGATGGCGGCCCGGTCGACGCCCTCCTCGATCGGCACGTGGATCGTGGTGTGAATGCCCCGGGCGAAGGGCAGAAGGTGCGGCGTGAAGCGCACGTGCCGTCCCACCGCCATCTCGATCTCCGGCGTGTGGCGATGGCCGACCACACCGTAGGCCCGGAACCCCCCGCTCAGCTCCGAGCAGAGGTAGTCGCACTCGGTGCGGGACCTCCCGGCTCCGGACACCCCGGATTTGCTGTCCACGACCGGCGTGCCTGCCAGCATCCCGCGGCTCGCCAGAGGCGCGAGGGCCAGAGCCGCGGAGGTGGGATAGCATCCGGGATTGGCAACGATCCTCGCTCGGGCCAGAGCCCCCGGGTCGCACAGCTCGGTCAGCCCGTACACGGCCTCCCCCAGCAGGTCGGGGCAGGAGTGGTCCAAGCCGTACCAGGTGCGGAAGCTCTCCGCGGGCTTCAGGCGGAAATCGGCCCCCAGGTCGATCACGCGGGTTCGGCCCACGAGCTGCGGAGCGGCCTTCATGCCGAAGCCCGCGCTCTGGCAGAGGAACGTCACGTCCGAGTCGATGGCCGAGGGGTCGAAGCTCTCGAGCTGGAGATCGGTGTCGAGCCAAGGGCACTCCCTAGCGAGCGGCACGCCGGCTTTCCGCTCGGACGTGGCTCGCACGACGCGCACCTCGGGGTGGCACGAGAGCAACCGCACGATCTCGGCGCCGGAGTATCCTGTGGCGCCGACCACGGTGGCGGTGAACCGGGCAGAGGCCGTGGGCATGGAACGTAGGGTACCCGCCCGGTCGAAGGGTCGTCGGTTGCCCAGCAATTGTTACAGGTTCTGGTTGTTTCCCGCCTCTCGGGCGAGAAAGCCCTTGCATCTTGCCAAAGCCGTTGTACAATGCACGTGGGTCCCATTGGGGCGGATGAGAGGGGTGGATTGATGTTGAAAGGTACTGCGATCGTAGCCGCGGCGGCGCTCGGTTCCTTGGCGTTCCCTGCGGTCGTGATCGATAGCTTCACGAGCGGCCCGTTCAGCTACTCCAGGTCGACGCTGGGCACTTCGAGCGTCCGCGTTTCCGGAACGATGCTCGGCGGCACCCGCTGGACCCTGTCGAACGTGACCGCCAATCCGAGCGGCTCCACGCTGACCGTGAACGTGGGATCCGGCGTCGCGACGTTCAACGCCGGAGACGGATTGGTGCACACCTCCGAGTTGCGGTACGGCTACACCCTGGGCGGCGGGCTGGCGGACCTCAATGCGAACCTCACGTCCGGGGGCTTGTCGGCCCTGAAGGTCTCCTTCCTGGAGAACACCGGCAACCTGAACCTGCTGGTCCAGCTGCGCCGAACGGTCGGATCGAGCGCGCAATGGGGCACCTACAGCACGGTGGTTGCCGCCCAGTCGACTCCGTTCGACGTTCTCGTGCCGTATTCGGTCTTCGGTTCCTTCAACCTCGCGGACGTGGACCAGGTGATCCTGCGCTTCACGAACCAGGCTGGCGCGGACTACAAGCTGGGTAGCGTCGAGGCCGTTCCGGAGCCGGCCACCATCGCGGCTCTGGGCTTGGGCGCAGCCGCGCTGTTGCGCCGTCGGCGACGCTGACGGGCGGTTCGCCCCCGAGGTTTCCAGGGGCCCGAACCTCGAGAGGGTTCGGGCCCCTCGCTTTGGCAGCGGAAAGGATGGTCCGATGGACCCGAACGGAGGCTCGGGAGTCCCGCGGCGGTCCCAAGGTTCGTTTCCGCGGGTTTCCCAGGGTTTATCCTTCACGGCCAAGAGCGCAGAGAGGTTCGCGGATGGACAACGGTTTGACTCGAAGGGAACTTCTGGCCACTGGCTTGGCAGTGGGAGCCGTGGTTACCCTCCCGGTCGGAGCCCTCGCGTCGGCCTCGGTGCGCGGAGCAAGAACCATGGAACCGAAACTCGTCACCGTACCGCAAGCGATTCCCGAGAAGGTGTACACCACCGAGCGAGTCGGCATCAGCCGCAAGACGCACGACGAGCACCTGAAGCTCTGGCAGGGCTACGCCAACAAGACCAACGAGATCCGGAGGGCCCTCGCCGAGCTCGACACGGACCCGGCCAAGGCCAATCAGATCTACAGCGCCATCCGCGCGCTCAAGGTGGACCTGACCTTCGCCTACGAGGGTTACATCAACCACAACGTGTACTTCGACACGATCGGTGGCCAGGGCGGACCGGCCACCGGCCCGATCGCCGACCTGATCCAGGAGGCGTACGGCAGCTTCGACAAGTGGGCGGTCGACTTCAAAGCCACGGGCATCGCCGGCCGCGGCTGGGCTTTCCTCGCCTACGACCACGAGGAACAGCGGGTGTTCAACTACATCGGCGACGCGCAGAACACGTTCCCGATCTGGAACCACACGGTGGTTCTCGCTCTGGACGTGTACGAGCACGCCTACTACCTCGACTTCCAGACGGCCCGCGCACGGTACATCGACGCCTACCTGCAGGTGATCGACTGGGACGCGGTCAACGCCAGGCTGAGGGCGGCGTTGCGCTGACGCTCCGGGGATCTGCAGCCCCGCGGGCCCGGTCGCCACGCGACCGGGCCCGCCGTACGTTCGGAGTGGCATAATGCCGGGCGTGAGCGCATCGCACGTCGTGGGTGTCGATCTGGGGGGAACCAACGTCCGAGCGGCCGTGGTGGACGCCGAAGGCAGGATGCTGGGCGATCCCGTGCAAGCCTCCTCCCGCGGTGAGGAGGGACCCGAGGCCACGGCCGAGGCCGTGGCGCTGTGCGTGCTCGAGGCCATGAACGCCGCGAAGGTCGCCGTGCGCGGCGTGGGCGTCGCCATCCCCGGAACGGTGGACGACGAGACCGGCGTGGTTCGCTGGTCGCCGAACCTGGGCCGCCGCATCGGCGACGTGTTCCACTACTGGAAGGACGTGCCGTTCCGCGAAATGCTGGCCCGGCACTTGGACCTGCCGATGGCGATGGGCAACGACGCCAACCTCGCCGCGCTCGGCGAGTACCGCTTCGGCTTGGGCCGGAATTCGGCGGACTGTCTGGTCATGTTCACCGTGGGAACGGGCATCGGATTCGGGGTGGTGCTGGGGCCACGCAGCCTCCAGGGCGACGTGCGTGGACCGGCCATGCTGCTGGGTGGCAACAAGGGCGGCGCGGAGGGCGGACACATGGTGATCCTGCGCGACGGGCTGGACACCACGGCCGGCCTCTACGGAACCGTCGAGGCCTACTGCCAGCGCGACAGCATCGTCAAGCGGGCCGTGTACCGCCTCGTCCGCGGGCGCCGGAGCCTGCTGACCGACCTGTGCGAGGGCGATCTGTCCAAGATCACCCCGAAGATGCTGTCCGAAGCGGCCGAACGCGGGGACGAGCTCTCCATCCAGGTTTGGCGGGAGGTGGGGTCGTTTCTGGGCCTGGGAATCGCCAACGCGATCAACCTGTTCGCGCCGAGCGTGGTGGCCATCGGAGGTCAGATCGCGAAGGCTGGAAAGTGGCTGCTGGAGCCGGCGATCGCCGTGGCCAGGGACGCGTCGATCGAGAGCCTGTGGGCCGACGTCCGAACCATTCAGCTGGCGGAGTGCATCGACGAAGCGGGCGTGCTGGGCGGCGCCGCCTTGGCGCTGCTGCAGTCCGATGGAGTCCGAGGGTAGCTCCCCCGCGGGCAGGTAACCTACTGGCCAGAAGCCGAAGGAGCGTTTCAAGCGACCATGCAAGAAGTGATCATGCCCAAGATGGGCGACGGGATGGAGGAGGGCACCCTCGTCGAGTGGCTCAAGCGCGAGGGGGACAAGGTCAAGAGCGGCGACGTGATCGGCACCATCCAAACGGACAAGGCCACCCTCGAGCTCGAAGCCCCCGCGAGCGGCATCCTCACCGGTTTTCTCATCGGCCCTGGAGACACCGTGCCGGTGGGACGACCGATCGCCGCGATCCTGAAGGCGGGCGAGTCCTTGCCCGAGGGGTGGGGTGGAGGCCCGTCGGCGGGGCGAGCGGCCGAGGAGTCGAAGGCGTCGGCCCCACAGGCGGCCGCCGTCGCGGAGGTCCCCGCGGTCCCGGATTCCAGCCGCATCAAGGCGAGCCCGTTGGCCCGCAAGATCGCCGCGGAGGCGGGGCTGGACCTCTCGTCGGTGATCGGCACCGGTCCCGGAGGTCGCATCGTCGAGAAGGATGTCCGGGCCGCTCTGGCGGCAGGCCCGAAGCTGCCGAAGCCGACGGTGGAGCCCGCGGTCGTTCCGGTGATCGCCGAGGACCAGGTGGTGAAGCTCACCCGCCTGCGGCAGATCACCGCCCAGAGAACCGCCCAGAGCAAGCAGCAGGCGCCGCACTTCTACGTGACCGTCGCCGTGGACGTCGAAGCCATCCAGGCCCTGCGCAGGCAGTTCGAGGCCGAAGGCAGCGGCAAGGTGTCGATCAACGACTTCGTCATCCGGGCCTGCGCGCTGGCCCTCCGGGACCTCCCCGAAGCGAATGCGAGCTTCCAAGGGGATTCTGTGGTGCGCCACGGCGCGGTGAACATCGGCATGGCGGTGGCCGTGCCAGACGGACTCACCGTGCCGGTGATCAAGAACGCGGACAGGCTGACTCTGCGGCAGATCTCCGCCCAGGCGAGGGAGCTGGCAGCCAAGGCGCGGGAGAACAAGCTGACGCCGGACGAGCTCACCGGAAGCACGTTCAGCATCAGCAACATGGGCATGCTCGACGTCGACGAGTTCGGCGCGATCATCAACACCCCGAACGCCGCCATCCTGGCCGTGGCCACCGCGCGCAAGACCGTCGTCGTGAACGAGAAGGACGAGATCGAGATCCGCGAGCGGATGAACATCACCCTGTCGTGCGACCACCGCGTGCTGGACGGGGCCGACGGCGCCCGGTTCGTCAACAAGGTCAAGGAGTACCTGCAGAACCCGACCCGGTTGCTCTCGTGACGCGAGCGGCTTAGACTGGCCGCATGCTCGGCTTGATCGTCGCGCTCGGCGCGACTTCTCGGTTGTGGGTGCCGGTGCCGGACCCTTGGGGCGACCTGAGGGTCGCTCGATCCACGCGCGCCGACATCGGTTCGGCGCAGGCCGCGCTGGACGCGAGCCCCTCCACGCTCTTTCGCACCCCGTCGGTCAACCCGGCGGAGCTCGTGTTCGAGCTGGCGCGGCCCAAGGAGGTGCGGGCCGTGCGCGTGCTGGTGGCGGACCGCAGCAGGGTGCTTCTCGAGGCGGCCGACAGCCTCCAAGACCTGGAGTCCCGCCGAGGCAGCTTCCGCAGGCTGGTGGAGGCCGAGACCGACGCCGGCGGGGAGCTGACGATCGAGCTCCCGGCGCCGACGACGGCTCGGGCGTTCCGGTTCTGGACGCGTCGCCTGAAGGGTGACGACTACGTGCACGTGTTCGAGGTGCAGGCGGTTCGGAGGGTTCCGGCCCGTCGCCTTCGGCTGGAGCGCATCCCGAACCGCCCGGAATGGAAGCCTTCGGATAGGATCGCCAGCGAGGGCATCGTGCGCGTGCGCGCCTTGGCAGAGGCCGAGGGCGTGACGGTGGACGCGACCGACCGCGTCGCCTGGCGCGCCGACGGCTTTCGCCGTTGGAGGGACGGGTGGCAGGCGGTCCGAGTGGAGAGGGGGGAGCGCCGGGGCAGGATCGAGGCCTCGGCCGGCGGCCTCGAGGCCAGGCTGGACCTCGTCCTCTTCTCCTATCCCCGATCGCACGCGCGGACGGACGTGGACGTCCTGCACGTGGAGCGGTTGCCGCGGCTGGCGTACGACGCGCCGGATCGTGGGAACGGGCCGGGGTGGCCGGCCGAGGGCCAGCGGGTGGTGTGGCGCGCTTGGATCGCCGCCCACAACCGGTCCGCTTCCGACGTGCCGTACCGCTGGCTGGCCGACGGTCGGGAGGTTGCCAGGGGGAAGGTGAGCGTGCGGTCGGGCCGCTGGGCCTCGGTGGACCTTGGGAGAACGTGGCGGCAGAGGGGCGAGACCCTGCGCTTCGAGATCGATCCGCCCGCCTGGGACGCCAACGCCGGCAACAACGCGCGCGAGTTCCGAACCAACGCCCTGGCCGTCGGGTTCTGGGTGGACCAGAGGATGTGGGACCATTGGTTGGACCACCAGCATCGGCAGAACCCGGCCAACGAGAGCTTCGCCGACTGGGCTTGGTACGTGCTCGGGCTGTGGAACGGCATGATGGAGGCCGCGCGCCACCCCGGGTTGTCGCCCGAAGGGCTCACGGACCGCGTGCGCCTAGACCGGTTGGTGGTGGTGCCCACGTTGGCGCTGCCGCTGAACGGCGGCCTGCCGAGCAACAACCCGGACTCCTTGGACAAGACCGTGGACCTGGCCTGGGGCTTCAGCAGCGAGGCGGACTCGTCGGTCAGCGACTACTGGTCCTTCCGGCCGCACCAGGGTTCCCCGCTCCGGAACCCGCCGGCGTTCTTGGCGGATCTCGCGCTGATCCACGAGCTGCACCACGCCCGTTACCACATCGACAGCTACGGCTTCGACGTGCACGCGCCGTCCATCCGGGTGCGGCTGGACGGCAAGCCGCTGATCGGCGGGCTGCTTCCGGAGAACTTCGTGCGCTTCCAGAAGTATCCCGGCATGATGGGCGGCGACTACTCGGTCCTCGACGAGTACGTGGCGGGAGTTTGGGCTCGCGTGGCTGGACGCAGGGCGCGGGGCGGCAACATGAACGCTCCCGCGGTGATCGGCGAGTGGCTGGAGACCGATCTTCCCAAGCGCACGGCTTGGCGGTTCCTTCTGCCGGACGGCTCTCCGGCCAGCGGGGCCCGGCTGTGGATCTGGAAGGCCAAGCCCGATCCGGGCGTGTGGTACGGCAAGGTGTACGAGGGCGAACCCGACCTGAGGCTGAGGCTGGACGCCGATGGCCGGGTGGAGTTCGACGGGACGCCGTTTCCAAAGAAGCTGAGGCACACGTTCGGCGAGGCGAACACGGTGCTGCTGTGCGTGGTGCGAGCCGAAGCAGGCGACTTCGTGCACTTCATCGAGGTCTCGGACCTTCACCTGGCCTTCTGGCGCGGCCGGCGCGACTTCGCAGAGTTCGAGGCGCGGCTCGTTCCGCCTCCGGGCTTCAGCCACTGAGAGCGGAGGGCTGGGCCGAAGGAAACCGGCCCAGCCCTCCTCGAACCATTGGAGTGGGATGTCAGCCCTTTTCGACGAGCTTCGCCTTGACGGCCTTCATGGCCGCCTCGGTGCGGCTGTTCACCTGCAGGGCCTTCAAGATGTTGCTCACGTGGTTCTTCACGGTCTTCTCCGCGATGCAGAGCTTGGCGGCGATGTCCTTGTTGCGGAGGCCCTGGGCGACGTACTCGAGGATCTCGGTCTCCCGGTCGCTCAGGACGTACAGCTCGCTCTCGTCGCCCTCCTCGTCCTCGTCCACCCGGCGGAAGTCCTCGATCACCTTGGCGGCGATCCTCGGCGTGATCTTGGCCTCGCCCTGGTTCGCGAGGCGGATGGCTTCGATCACGTCCTGCGGCGTCGACGTCTTCAGAAGGTACCCCAGCGCGCCGGCCCGGAAGGCTTCGTACACCGTCTCGTCGTCCTCCTGAACGGTCAGGACCACCACCTTGACGTTCTTCTCCTGCTTCAGGAGCTTGCGGATCAACTCGATGCCGCCCATCCGGGGCATGTTCAGGTCGGTGAGCAAAACGTCGGGCGGATCGGCAAGGCACACCTCCAACGCCTCCTGTCCGTCCTTGCACAGGCCGATCAGCTGGCACTCGGGCATCAGAGTCAGGGTCTTCTGAAGGGCGGCCCTGTAGGGCGCCTCATCGTCGACGACAACAACGCGGATCGTCTGCGCCATACAGGACAATATACCTACTGGCACTGAGGAAGGTTCCATCGCGCCCGACGCATAATCCGGTGCGTGGCGGTTCTGGAGGCCTCGGACCTGCGCGTGCGGTTCGGCGAGACGGAGGTGGTGCGCGGGGTGTGCCTGCGGCTCGACCCCGGCGAAACGCTGGGCGTCGTGGGAGAGTCCGGTTGCGGCAAGAGCATGACCGGCTACGCGCTCATGGGCATGGTCCCCAGGCCGGGGCGCGTCACCGGGTCGATCCTGCTGGAGGGGAGGGAGCTGCTGGGGCGGCCGGAAGCCGAGTGGCGCTCGGTGCGCGGGGCGCAGATCGCCTTGGTCATGCAGGACCCGTTCGCGAGTCTGAACCCCGTGATGCGCGTGGGCGACCAGATCGCCGAGGTTCTGGAGCTGCACCGCGGCATGGGTCGCCGCCAAGCCCGGGATGAGGCCGTGTCGTTGCTTCGCCAGGTGGGCGTGCCGGACGCGGAGCGGTCGGCGCGGAAGTACCCGCACCAGATGAGCGGCGGCCAGAGACAGCGGGTCGTGATCGCCACGGCGTTCGCCTGCAGGCCGAAGGTTCTGATCGCCGACGAGCCGACCACGGCGCTCGACGTCACCCTGCAGGCGCAGATTCTGCGGCTGATCGAGGACCTGCAGGAGCAGGAGGGCACCGCGGTGATCCTCATCTCCCACGACATCGGCGTGGTCGCGGCGGTGGCGGACCGCGTCGCGGTGTTCTACGCCGGCCGCATCGTCGAAGAGGGGCCCGCCGAGGCGGTGCTCCGGTCTCCGGCCCATCCGTACGCCAGGGCGTTGCTCGCGGCGATGCCTCGACCGCATTTGCAGCGTCTGCCGACGATCCCGGGCCAGCCGCCCCGGTTCGAGGACCTGCCGCAGGGTTGCGCCTTCCGTCCCCGTTGCCCGTTGGCGGACGCGAGGTGTCTCGAGGATCCCGAGCTGCGCGGGAGCGGCGGGTTGCGCGTTGCCTGTTGGCACGCCGAAGGACCGAAAGTCCCGATCGCCCCACCGAAGACGCGGAGCCCGGAATCTTGAGGCCGGGAAATTCTTTTTCGGACTTACAATAGGATCGTTCCGCTCCTCGGATGGGGGCGGTCCGGGTGTTCCGGAAAGAAAGGAGGAAGCATGAAGAGGTTTCTGGCGCTCTGCGCAGCTGCGATCGCCGTCGCACCTCCCGCAGCTGCGGTGGTGCTCGACTTCGAAGGCATCTTGAGCGACTCCGGGCCCATCTGGGGCGACATCCCAGACGGCTACGGCGGTTTCTCTTGGAGTTTCTTCTTCAGGGTGCTGGATACGTCGCGGTTCTCCACGTACCCAAGCGGCTACCACAACGGTTGCGTTTCCAGCAGCTGCGTAGGTTACAACGGATTCGCAGATCCGGCTGGCTTCTGGACGGGTGGAGAGACGTTCACCCTCAACAGCCTGTTCTTGACGGCCGCGTGGAACCGAGACCTTGTGATGGACATCACCGGATATCGGAACGGCACGGTGGTCCAAGCGAAGACGGTTGTTCTGGACACTCGTCGCCCCAAGCTGGTGCGTCTCGACTGGTCTGGGATCGACGAAGTCTGGTTCGCAACGTCCAACGGCACGGACGATCCAACCATGTCAGGCTCAGGCAGACAAGCCGCGTTCGACGACATCCGGATCAACGAGCCGACGGCGGTTCCAGTGGTGCCGGGTCCGGCGGCCGCGCTGCCTTTCCTCGCCGGCTTGCTGGCCAGGGGCAGGCTGCGCGCTCGGTGAGCCTTCATCGGCGCATCCTCTCCACAAGGGCCCTGCCTCCGGGCGGGGCCCCGTCCCGTTCCGCCGAGCATCGGGCTCTCAAGGCAAGGTAAACCGCGTCCGGTGGAAGACCTGCCGCTCCTCGAGGTTCGGGGGCTCGTCAAGCAGTACAAGAAGTTCCGCGCGGTCGACGCTCTCGATTTGGAGATCCGGGGAGGCGAGATCGTGGGCTTGCTGGGGCCCAACGGCGCTGGCAAGACCACGGCCCTGCGTTCCATCGCCGGCATTCTGAAGCCCACGGCCGGAACGGTCCGGATCTGCGGGCACGATCTGGAGCGCGACACGGCCCGCGCGAAGGCGGCGCTGGCCTTCGTGCCGGAGGTGCCCTCGCTGTACGAGCTGCTGACCGTGGACGAGCACCTCCGGTTCGTCGCGATGTGCTACGACAGCCTCGACGTGTACGAGCGCGTGCGGAACGACCTGCTCGCCCGCTACAACCTCACGGAGAAGCGCGACCAGCTGGTGGCCACGCTGAGCAAGGGCATGCGCCAGAAGGTCGCGGTGGCCTGCGCTCTCGTGCACGAGGCGCGAGTGATGCTGTTCGACGAGCCCTTGATCGGCATCGATCCCGCCGGGGCCGCCGAGCTGAAGCGAGAGATCCGCAACGCGCGGGATCGCGGTTGCGCCGTGCTCGTCTCCACCCACCTGCTCGACACGGCCGAGGTCCTGTGCGACCGCGTGGTGATCCTCGCGCGCGGCCGCAAGGTGGCCGAGGGCACGCTGCAGGAGCTGCGCCAGGCCTCCCAGCTCGAGTCGGGAACCCTCGAGGAGGTGTTCCTCAAGCTCACCGATGAAAGCGCTCAGACCCCTGCTGTTTTTGACGTTTAGGACGCTCGTGAACGGCGTCCGCCGCGCGCTGACGTCTCCGCGCAGGTTGATCGGGCTGCTGTTCCTGCTGTCGTACTACTTTTGGTTCTTCATTCGGCCCGGTCTGGGGCGGGGCGCGGCTCCCACGGGTCCGGGGCTGCAGCTCGACTTTCCCGCCTTGGACCTCGTCGAGGCGGTGCTGTTCGGATGGTTCTCCGCGCTGAGCCTGATGCTGGCGCTGGGCATCTTCGCTTACCGAGGCGGCTTCAAGCCCGCCGACGTGGACGTTCTGTTCGCCACGCCGATTCCCGCGAAGGCAGTGCTGGTGTTCCGCATCGTGCGGGAGTACCTGGGAACGCTCATCCTCCCGCTGTTCCTCGTGCTGATCGCATTCCGGCCGGTGTCGAGCGGATGGCGGATGATCTTCCGCGAGGTTCCCAACCCGGAGACAGCCGGCTTGGTCGGGCGGGCGATGACCGTGTCCTGGATCCTGATGGCCCTGACCTGGGTGGCCATCGCCTATGCGGCCAGCCTGTTCGTGAACCGCAGCGACCTGCAGAGCGATCGCAACAAGAGGTTGCTGGTAGGCGGAACGGTGGGGCTCTTCCTTGCGGTCGCCGCCTACGCGGTCTATGGTCTGCTGGCGGCCGGAAGCGTTCAGGACGCGGTGCGGTTCTCGCACGACCCGATCCTTCGGGCGGCGTTCTTCACCGCGAGCTGCGCCTCGATGATCACGATGGCGCCGATCACGGGGTCGTGGGCCTCGGCGGCTCTGGGGGCCGGGATCCTCTTCGCCGTCATGGCCGCGGCGCTGCGCGTCGCGTTCTCCCAGGTGGGTTGGATGTACGATCAGGCGGCTGCCAGAGCGTTCCGGCAGTCCGAGGCGCGCGAGCTCGGTCGGCGGGGAGACCTCTTGGCGATCGCCTCCCAGCGCGCCCGCGAGGGCAAGATCAGGGTCCGACGGCAGGGGTGGTGGCACCGTCGGCGGTGGCGCGGCGTGGCAGGGCTGCTGTGGAAGGAGCTGCTGGTGCAGGGTCGCGGCGGGACGCGCGGGCTGATGTTCCTCGGGTTCCTGATGGGCGTGGTGGCGCTGTTGCCGGCGTTCGTGGGCGGGCAGCGCGAGCTGGGTCGGGCGGGTCCGATCTTCTCGCTGGCGATGGTGGGACTCGGCCTGCTCAACGTGTCGATGACCGCCTCGCTGACGGGCTGCATGGAGATGCTGCGGCGCGTGGACGTGGTCAAGGCGATGCCGTTCGCTCCCTGGCGGGTGGTGGCGGCCGAGCTCGCCGCGCAGTCCCTGTACGGGCTGGCGGTGGTTTGGATCCCGTGCCTGGTGCTGGCGGCGATCCAGCCGGGTTGGTGGGACGTGCTGCTGGGGGCCTGCGTGCTGGCCGCGGGACTCTCGTACCTGATCTGCGCGGCGGTGCTGGCTGTGAGCTTCCTCTTCCCGGACGAGGACGACGCCACTGGGGTGCAGTTTCGCCGTCTGATGATGCTGCTGGGGGTGGTGATCGCCTGCGCGCCGCCCATCGGCGCGTTCGTCGGCCTGGGAGTGCTGGGGGTGCCCTGGTGGCTGGCGGCCTGGCCGGCCGTGGCCCTTGCAGCGGGCATCGCCGTGCCGACCGTCGGCCTAGCGTCCGGTTTGTACGCGGTCTACAACCCGAGCGAATGACGGAGGTCGGTACAATGCGAGTTCAGCGGGATCGTTCCGCCCTCCGGGAGCGTTGAGGAGAGAACGGTGAGGTTGCGGGCAGCGCAGAAGATCGCCATCGGTTTCGTCGCGATCACGGCCGCGGTCGTGTTCGGCTACAAGTTCGTGACGGACCGCATGGTTCTCAGTCAGCAGTTCCCGGACCTCGCCCCGGGAAAGGCCACGCTGCTCGGCATCGATCCCGGCGCCGGCTTCCGGATCGTGGTGGCGAACCGCATCGCAGGGCTGGTGCAGGGCGAGGGATCCGAGTACGGGCAGGAGGGTGCCGACGAGTCCGGGGAGGCCGTCGAGCAGGCCAAGCGCAAGCAGCTGTCCATCCGCGACCTCGTCGCGATCCTGCAGGGCGACGAGAAGCCGCTCGGCCGGTTCGTGATGTTCATGAACGACATCCGCCGCAACGACCGAGACTGGCCGACCGTGCAGGTGTACTGGACCGCCGAACAGCTGCGCAAAGCCGTCGAGGGAGACCCCGCGCTGCGGGCCAAGCTGGAGCGGGACCTGAACGTGCGGCTGGACGGCACGCCGCTGAACGAGATCCGGCTCTCCAGCATCGAGAACGGCATCGTGGCCCAGCTGCCGGTGCGGGTGAAGGTGCGGGTGGGCGACCAGGACCGCCTGCTGACCGGCATCGTCGAGCAGCCGTACCGCCCCCGCTTCTGCGTGTCGTTCACGGAGCGTCTGTACAAGGACAAGTTCGAGGTGACGCAGGCGGCCATCCAGGGCACCTACCTGCAGATGCTGCGGGAGCTCCAACAGGGCGCCACGGGCAAGGAGGACGTCCGCAGGTCGATCGAGCGCATGATCGACCCCAAGCGGCTGGAGGAGATGGCTGTGGCGCCGAGCAGGGTGCTGTCCAGCGCTCAGGTGGTGGTGAACGACTCGCTCATGGAGTCCGCCAGCTACTCGAAGTTCGTGGCGGGCAACGGCAAGGAGGTTTTCACCATCGGCATCCGCCTGAACGACGAGGGGAGGCGGCGCATCTGGAAGTACAGCAAGCTCCACCAGGGGACGCAGCTGCTGTTCGTCGTGAACGGAACCGCCATCGCCGCGCCGTGGGTCAAGCAGGAGATTCCCGGCCGCGAGGTCACCATCAGCAACCTGACGGACGAGGAGCTCGTCCAAGAAGCCGTCGATACGATCAACCGAGGGAAGGGAAGATGAAGCGAAGCGTCTGCATCGTCTGCGCCGCGTCGGCCGTCCTGGCCGGGTGCGGGCAATCCGGCGAGTACCAGCCGACCCCCGTGAAGTCCGTGCCGCCCGCCGTGGTGGCCAGGGGCGAGGAACGCACGCTGTTCCCACTCCAGGTGGGCAACCAGTGGGTGTACACCGTGGAGGACCAGCAGCGAAGGGGCGACCAGGTGGGCTCGCGCACGGCCGAGGCCGTGTTCCGCGTCGCCAAGACCGAGCCGGTGGGTGACGGCATCAAGGGCGTGATCGAGGTCAGCATCGAAGGCAGGGTTCAGGAAACGCAGTCGTGGCTCGTGGACAGCACGGGCATCTACCAGCTCACCGCGGGCCGTGTCCCGCTGGCGTACGAGCCGAAGCAGCCGGGCATCCTGTTCCCCGTCGACACCGGCCGCACCTTCCAGTGGAAGGGCAAGGGGCTGATGCCCGACGGAACGCCCGGCTCCGGAACGCTGGAGAACCGCATCCTGGGGCCGCAGGAGGTCGACACGGACATGGGCCGCATGTCGGCGTTCTGCGTCGAGACCAGCGGGACGTTCCGCAGCCAGCGAGGCCAGGGGAAGATGCGCTCGATGGTGTGGTGGGCTCCCAAGGTTGGCCTCGTGCGGGGGCGGATGGAGCTGTCGGGGGGAGAGCTCGGTGCGGTCCAGACGCTGCGGCTGAAGAGCTACACGCTCAAGTGATCGGATGAAGCCATGAGGAAGCTGTGGATTCTCGCCATCGTCGCCGCGCTGGCCGGATGCCAGACCAAGGACGCCAAGGCGCCCGAAACCGCCGCCCGCGAGCAGGCGAACCAGACGGGCGCCCAAGCCAAGGTCGAGGAGAAGGCGCCGCCGCCTCCGCCCGTTCCCGACGAGCTGAAGAAAGACGCCTTCGAGTACTACGGCCTTGGGAACTCGAAGCCCATCAAGATGTCGATGGTCTTCTCGAACTCGACACAGAAGCTCGAGGGCGAGGTGGTGGTCCGCCAGGTCGAGAGCAAAGACGGCGCCCCGCGCTTCCGCGTCGAAAGGACCGGCGGCCTCGCCTCGCTGCCCGGCGCCACGCTGCTGCTTCGGTCGGACGGCCTCTACGTGGAGGCGCTGGACAACGGCGAGGTGCCCAAGCCGGTCTTGGAGCTGCCGAACGGCCTGGCGCCCGGCAAACGGTGGACCACCTCCAACGAGTTCACCCTTCAGGGCAGGAAACTCAAGGACAACAGCACGTACGTCGTGCGCCGGGTCGAGAAGGTGAAGGTTCCCGCCGGAGAGTTCGAGGCCTTGCTCATCGAGGGCCAGGGCGAGCTGATCGAGGACGGACAGAAGTCGACCGCCAAAATGCGATCGTGGTACGTCAAGGGCCTGGGCTCGGTGAAGATGGAGGTCGAGCGCAAGGTCTCCGGCCAGAAGGACCCGGTCAAGGTCACCGTCGAGGCCGTGTCGGTCGGCCAGTGAAGCGCTAGGGTTGGAGGGTCCCTTGGCGGCGTTCTCCAACCCTCTGCCGGTTTCGCAGGCGAGGCCCCGAGAGCGGGGCGTGGACTGGTGGTTGGTCGCGGCCGCGGCCGGCCTCCTGCTGTTCGGCCTGTTCTCCCAGTTCAGCCTCGAGGGCGGTCGGTGGGGGGGCGGGTTCGCCAAGCAGCTGGCGTGGCTCGCGGTGGGGGCGGTGCCGTTCGCCATCTTCCTGCTGGTCAGCCCCCACGCGTGGCGCCGCTTCGGCACGTTGCTGTACCTGACGAACGTCGGGATGCTGGCGCTGGTGCTCGCAGCCGGCTCCCGAGCCAAAGGCGCACAGCGCTGGATCGAGATCGGCTCGTTCCAGTTCCAGCCTAGCGAGATGGCCAAGATCCTGCTGGTCATCACGCTGGCGAACTTCTTCCACGGCCGCAGGGACGCGCTGCAGTCTCCCAAGACCTTCGCGCTGTCGTTCCTGCACGCGCTTCCGATCCTGCTGCTCGTGTTCCGGCAGCCGCACTTGGGGGCAACCATCGTGCTGTTCGTGATCTGGCTGGCGGTCGCCGTGGGCGCGGGAGTTCCGATGCGCTACGTGTTCCTCACCATCGCCCTGGCGCTGGGTTTCCTCGCGGCGGCATACGTGCTGCGGATCCCGGGGGTGTTCAAGGAGTACCAGATGGGGCGGGTGCAGGGGCTCCTGGGCGGCGACGAGCAGAAGGAGAGGTTCCAGACCTCGCGCGCCGAGATCGCGTTCGGCGTGGGGGGACTCACCGGCGTAGGCTTCCTGAACGGGGAGCAGAAGGCCGGCGGCTTCATCCCCGAGCAAGACACGGACTTCGTGTTCACGGTCGTCGGCGAGGAGGGTGGGTTCGTCGGATGCCTGATCGTGCTGGCGCTCTACGGGTTGCTGTTCGCCCGAGCGTGGTGGATCATGTTCCGCGCGAAGGATCCGTACGACCAGATGCTCGCGGCCGGAGTGCTGGGTCTGCTGGCGTTCCACACGATCGTGAACCTGAGCATGAACCTCCAGCTGATTCCGGTGGTCGGGCTGTGGTTGCCGTTCCTCAGCAGGGGAGGCACGGCCCTGTGGCTCTGCCTGAGTTGCGTGGCGCTGCTGCTGAACATCCACCGCCGCCAGCGCCCGCTGCTGTTTTAGGGCGCGGCCGGATCCGCCAGACTCCGATCGGCCATAATTCCCCGAATCCGACATTCGGGGGACAGGTTCCTTGGCAATCGATACCAGCGACTTCAAGAACGGCATGGCCATTCTGTTGGACGGCGAGGTGTTCACCATCGTCGAGTTCCAGCACGTGAAGCCCGGCAAGGGCGGGGCGTTCGTGCGCACCCGCCTGAAGAAGGTGAGGACCGGGCAGACGATCGAGAAGACCTTCCGCGCCGGGGAGCGCGTCGAGCCGGTGTTCATCGAGCGCGTGAAGAAGCAGTACCTGTATCGGCAGGGCGACGAGCTCGTGCTGATGGACCTCGACACCTACGAGCAGGAGGCCGTGGAGGCGTCCGCGATCGGCGAGGGCGTCAAGTACCTGAAGGAGGAGATGGAGCTGACGGTGCTGGAGGCTAACGGGGAGGTTCTGGGATACGAGGTTCCCACCTTCGTCGAGTTGCAGGTGGTGCAAACCGATCCAGGCTTCCGCGGCGACACCGTGAGCGGCGGCAGCACCAAGCCGGCCACCCTGGAGACGGGCGCGGTGATCCAGGTGCCTTTCCACATCAACGAGGGCGACATCGTCAAGGTCGACACCCGAACGGACACCTATCTCGAGCGCGTCAAGAAGTAGGGTGAACGGATGAGCAGGCGGCCACCGTCGGGAGACGGTCTACGCGCGGAGGAGACGTTCTTCCAGTTCCTGGAGGCCGTAGCGAGGTTCGTCTTCTGGGGCGGCCTGTTGGCCAGTTTGGTTTCGATCGGCCTGCTCGTGTACACGTTCGTGCTGTTCGCGGCGCCCAACGGGGCGGACCCCGATCGCGCCGCGGCGAACGTGGAGATCCTGCGCAAGGTCCTCGCGGCCGGAGCGCTGTCGGTCGGCGTCGGGTCGGCGTACCTCTTCTGGGGCGAGGAGGTGCTGGGAGCCCTGTTGCTGATCGGCGCGGCTCTGCTGTATTTCGCTCCTCTGGTTGTTCCGTTGCTGGTGGGCGACTCGGGAGTCGCGGCGGTGGTGGCCCGGGCGTCCCTGGGAGCCGTCCAAAACGGGGGCGTGTTCCTCGGGCTCGTGGCTGTCGCGGTGATCGTGCTGGACGTGGCGCAGCGGATGCGCCTGAGGGCGATGTACGGCGCGAAGGCGGACGCCTTGCGCTACGGTAGGAACGTCGGCAAGGAGGTCGACTTCCAGAACGTGTTCCTGGGCAAGTGCTGGCAGCTGCCCTACTGCCGCAAGTTCGTGCGGGAGCGCTGCCCGATCTACCATGCCCAGACAACCTGCTGGCGCGAGAGGGTGGGCTGCATGTGCGAGGAGGACGTGATCCGCGGGGCGATGGAGGGTCGCCCCGTGCCCAAGAGCCAAGAGGAGGCGTTCCGGCTCATCCCCTACAACCAGAAGCTGAGCGCGGAGGCCAAGGCAGAGCGGTGCCGAGCCTGCGTCATCTACAACGAGCGCCAGAAGCACAAGTACCGGCTGGCGGTGCCGATGCTGTTCGTCTCCTACGGCGCGCTGGTGGCGCTGTTCCATAGGCCGATGCTGGGCGGCGTGGAGGGCCTGATCCGCCAGCTGGACCGTGTCATCGGCATCGCGACGTACCGCGAGGGCCAAAGGCTGCTGACCGAACAGGTGCCCTTCGTGGTGCAGGCGTTGCTGCTCGCCTGCCTGCTGGTCGTGGCTTTGGCCTACTCGCTGAAACTGGTGGAGTTCCTGATCTTCAAGGCGAAGCTCTGATGAGGCCGCTCGCCGCCCCTGTGGTTCTGGACGGCTCGTACGGCGAGGGCGGACCGACGCTGGTGCGCACGGCTCTGGCGCTGTCGGCGCTGACGCAGCAGCCGGTGCGCATCGAGGGCGTTCGTGCCGGCATGGCGCGTCCCGGTCTGCGAGCCGAGGATCTGGCCATCGCCCGCGCCTTGGCCAAAGCCACCGCCGCCGAGATGGTGGGAGCCCAGCCTGGCTCCGATGTGTTCAGCTTTCTGCCCACAAGATTGCCCAGAACCATCCCGGAGCGCATCGAGCCGCCGGACGACGAGGATGGGCCCGGATCCCTCACGGCGCCGGTGGTGCTGACGGCCCTTCTGCCGGTGGCCGCCCGCGCCGGGCAGCTTGGCACCGTGACGGTGGTCGGGGAGACCCACGGCAACAACGTGTTGGGGTTCGACGCCTTCGCGGGCACGACGGTCCCCGCCCTGCGGCGCTTCGGGCTGTACGCGACGGTGGATCTGCTCGAGGCGGGCTTCGGACGCTTCGGGCGCGGGCAGATCCGGGCGGAGATCGAGCCGAGCGCCCTCAACGGGGTCGCTTGGGACTCCCGAGGCCGCGTGGTGGACTTCCGCGCCGTCGTGACCTGCGCGGAGCTAGGGGACGACGTGGGGCGGCGCGGCGTGGCGCACCTGCAGAGGCTCGCGCGCAGCGCCGGCATGCTGCTCGAGGTCGAGGAGCAGCGCGTCCGGGCGCGCGGCCCCGGCGCCTCGGTGACCGTCTGGGCCGAGTACGAGCGCGGCTTCGGGTCCGCCACGGCGCTCGGCGCGCGCGGTGTGCGCATCGAGAGCGTCGCCCAGAGCGCCTTCGAGCAGTTTCTGCAGTGGTTCCGGTCCGACGCCACCGTGGACCAGCACCTTGCGGACCAGCTCCTCATCACCGCCGCGATCGCCGAGACCGACGTGTCCTTCCGTACCCCCGTGCTCACCGAGCGCTTGCTCACCGCCGTGTGGGTGGTCAAGCAGTTTCTGCCGATCTACATCACCGTGCGCGGCGAGGTCGGCCAGCCCGGGTTGGTCACCGTCCGGCACTGACGATCCCCGCATCTTCCACGGGATGCCTTTCGAAGGTCCTGCCGATCATGGGAACGAGGGGGACCAGGACGGTTGCTCCTACGACGGGGAAGGGAAGCCGTGAGACATCCTTGGCATCAGGCGTCGCTGCGCACCGGGACCGAGCTTCGGGTCGATCCGAGGGTCATCCTCTCCAGCCAGATCCTGCAGCTGAGCTCGGTCGAGCTGGAGTCGGCGATCCAGAACGAGCTCGAGGAGAACCCTGCTCTGGAGCGGCTCGAGGAGTCCGAGAGCCCGCTGAGCGAGCAGAGCGTCCTGGAGAGCCTGCTTCCCGAGGCGGCTCTGCCGTGTTCCCAAGACTGGGAGTTCCGGCGGAGCCTTCCGACCGAAGAGGGCGTCGACTGGCTGGACTACGTGTGCACTGAGGACAGCCTGGGTGACCACCTGAGGGCCCAGCTGGCGCAGCTGGTGCCTGAGGCGCTCTGGCCCGTCGCAGACTACATGGTCGATTGCCTCGACGAGCGCGGCTACCTGGACGTCCCCGTGGAGGAGGTCGCGCTCGCCACAGGTTGCACTCTCGAGCAGGCGGAGGAGGTTCATCGGCTGTTGCGGTCGTGCGATCCGCCCGGCGTCGGGGCCACGGACCTGGTGGACTGCCTGTTGTTGCAGCTTCGGGGGGACACCACCGAAGAGGGACGGCTGGCCCGGGCGATCCTGAAGAACCACGTCGAAGAGCTGGCCTCGCGCGAGGTGGGCAAGCTCGCTCGGAGGTACCGGGTGTCCCCAGAGGCCGTGGAAGCGGCCTTCGCGCGGATCCTCTCTCTGGATCCCTTCCCTGTGGATGGAACCCCGCTCACGGTCGGCGCGAAGCGCCCCAAGGCGTCCCCCGCCGCCCGTCCGGACCTGACCATCCGCTTGAGGGACCACGGCTGGGAGGTGCTGGTGCACGGCCCAGAGCCCTCGATGTTCACGATCAGCCGCTCGTACAGCAACCGCCTGCAGCAACTGCGCGAGGGCTCGCGCGGGCAGCGCGAGGAGGTGCGGCACGTCGGCGAGTTCGTCAAGCGCGCCAGGAACTTCATCGAGTCGCTGGGCCAGCGCTGCAAGCCCCTGAACCGCATCGGGCGCTACCTGGTGGAGCGCCAGCCAGGGTTTCTCGCCACGGGTCGCTACCAGTACCTGCAGCCGCTCACCCGCACCAGGATGGCGCACGACCTGGGGTTGCACGAGAGCACCGTGAGCCGGGCCACCATGGGCAAGTTCGTGGAGATCGCGACCGGCGAGGTTCTGCCGTTCGACGTGTTCTTCAAGCCCGCGCTGCGCGTGCGGAAGATGATCGAGGAGATCCTGGCCACGGAGAACCCCCGTCGCCCGCTGAGCGACGAGCGCATCGCCGAGCTGCTGGCCCAGAAGGGGGTCAAGATCGCGCGACGGACGGTGAGCAAGTACCGGCAGGGCGAGCGGATGCTGTCCAGCCACCACCGCCGCTCGGCCTAGCCCGGAGAGCGATCGGGGTGCTACCCTGCACCCATGCGCGTGTTCGTTTCCGCCGACATCGAGGGCGTCACGGGCGTCACGACCTGGGACCAGTGCGGCGGTCCGGCCTCCTCCCGCTTCGACTTCGTCTTCGCCCGTCAGATGATGGCCCACGACGTGAACTCCGCCATTCGGGGGGCGAAGGCCGCCGGAGCCGAGCTGGTGGTGGTGAAGGACAGCCACGGCAACAGCAAGAACCTGACGGCGGACCTGCTCGTGGGCGGCGCGCAGCTGGTGTCCGGGGTCGGCTGCGGGCCGATCGACGGCATGATGCAGGGCATCGACGGCACTTTCGACGCGTGCGTGCTCGTGGGCTACCATGCGATGGCCGGCACACCGCGGGCGGTGATGGAGCACACGATGTCCGGCCAGGTGCACCGGCTTTGGTTCAACGGAAGGGAGATCGGGGAGATCGGGCTCAGCGCGGGGCTCGCCGGACGCTACGGCGTGCCGGTGGTGGCGGTCACGAGCGACGAGGCGGGGTGCGCCGAAGCCAGGGCCCTCGTGCCGGAGGTGGCCACCGCCGCGGTGAAGGAGGGCTACGGCCGCTACATGGCTCGCTGCCTGCCGCCGGAGGCCACTGGTCCGCTGATCGAGGCCGCCGTGCGCGATGGGCTCGAGCGTCGGTCGGAGATCGCTCCCGTGGTCTTCGACGGCCCCGTGGAGGTGCGCGTGGAGTTCAACCGCGCGGAATCGGCCGACCTTTGCGAGCGCCTTCCCGGTGTGCGGCGCGTGGACGGCTACACGGTGGCGGCGGATTGCCCGGACTTTGCGGCGGCCCATCGGCTGTTCCGCAACCTGTGCATCTTCGGTGGGGAAGGCATCCAGAGCCTGCACTGAGCCATGAGGTTCCTCTCCGATCGTCCAAACCTGGCCGCTCTCAAGCGCGAGGGCCACGAGCTGCTGCGCGCCGTCCGGGACGGCGATGCCGGTGCGGTGGCGCGCGTGAGCGCCGTGGGAAGGCAACCGGGCCGGAACTTCGGGCTGCTGGATGCGCTCAAGGTGGTGGCTCGGGAGCACGGCTTCGACTCGTGGCAGAGGCTCCGCCGGCACGCCGCGTTCCTGCTCACTCCCGAGGCGGACCGAGAGCGCGAGGCTCTGCGCGCGGCGCTCGACGGGCTGCCGGCACCGGAGGAGCCGCCCCGAACCTTGGCGGTGGCCTGCGTCCTGGGCGACTCGGAGGAGATCGGGCGGGCGCTTCAGAGGGAGCCGAAGGCCGTCGGGCGGCCGTGCGGGGCGCTGAGCCTGCCGCCGCTCGTCTACGTCTGCTTCAGTCGGTGGTCTTCGAACGAGGCCGCGCGCCGATGCGCCCGTCTGCTCTTGGAGGCGGGGGCCGACCCCAACGCCCACAAGCTGTGGGAGTGGAACGAGCAGACGCGGCTCTCGGTGCTGTACGCGGCGGTGGGTCTGCGGAACGATCCGGAGCTGGCCCGCATGCTGCTGGACGCCGGCGCCGACCCCAACGACAACGAGTCGCTGTACCACTCGTGCGAGCACCGCGACCACGCCTGCACCCGATTGTTGCTGCAGCGCGGCGCGAGGGTTGCGGGCACCAACGCGGTCTGCCGGATGCTGGACTACGACGATCCCGAGGGTCTCGAGCTGCTGCTGCAGAGCGCCGGCAGCCTGCGGGACGACCCATCGTTTCCGATCCATCACGCCTTGGAAAACGGCAGGTCGCTGGCGGTCGTGGAGCGGCTCCTGCAGGCCAAGGCCGATCCGAACGCCGTACGGCCGCACGACGGCCTGGGTGCGTTGCGCTTGGCGGTGCGGCTAGGCAGGGACGACGCCGCGGAGCTGTTGCGGAGCAATGGGGCCGCCGAGGAGGTTCGGCCGGAAGACCGTTTCCTTGGAGCGTGCTCGAAGGGGGACGTGTTGCTCGCCGAGAGCCTGTTGCGGGACCAACCCGGCCTGCGCGAGAGCCTCGGGGAGCGAGAATGGCGGATGCTGCCGGACGCGGCCTTCCGCGGACGCTCGGCCGCGGTTCGGGCGTTTCTGGCGATGGGCTGGCCCCTGGACTCGCGGGGTGTGGATGGAGGGACGCCGTTGCACTGCGCGTCGTGGGTGGGGGCCGCCGACTGCGTTCGGGCCTTGCTGGAAGCGGGAGCCGACGTGCACGCCCGCGGCGACCACCACGACTCCACCCCGTTGCACTGGGCCTGCCACGGAAGCGAGAACTGCCCCCACCCCGTGGGATCCTACGCCGACACGGTGAGGGCCCTGCTGGAGGCAGGCGCGAGGGTCGAGCGCGTCGAGGGCAGCGAAGAGGTCCGCCGGTTGCTGCAGAGCGCGCTCGGCTCCTAGGACGATCGGCGCACCTCCGGAACCGCGCCCGTGGTCCGATCGCTCCTTCCGAGAGAGGACGAGACGCATGTCGGCCATAATCCAGCCTGTGGAGATCGTCGTTCCCGACGAGTTCAAATACCTGTACGTGCAGAACGACGAGCGGCCGGTCGTGAAGGTGCCGGCGGCGTGCCTCCGCACCGTCTGCCAGCCGGTGCCGAGGGTCACGAAGAAAACCCAGGAGCTGATCGACCGACTGTTGGCCGCCATGCGGAAGGCGCACGGGATCGGCTTGGCGGCCCCGCAGCTGGGCGTCACCCAGCGGGTGATCGTGGTGGCTCCCGAGGGGTTCCGGCCGCTGGCGCTGGTCAACCCGGTGATCCTCTCGACGGAGGGGGAGGAGGTCGGCCAGGAGGGTTGCCTCAGCATCCCCGGCCTGTACGGCGACGTGAAGCGGGCCGCGGCGATCGAGGTGCGCGCGCTGGACCGCAAAGGGCGGCCCGTGCAGTATCGGATGGAGGGGATGCCGGCGCGGGTGGTGCAGCACGAGGTGGACCATTTGGACGGGATCCTGTTCACCGACAAGGTCGACCCCGCCACGCTCCGCTGGATGCATCCGGACGGAGAGCCGGAAACGGCCTGATGCGCCTGGTGTTCTTCGGCTCGGGCGAATTCGCGGTTCCGATCCTGACGGGCCTTGCCGACCACGTGATGCTGGTCGTCACCCAGCCGGACCGCCCCTCCGGCCGCCGGATGGTTCCCGCTCCGACGCCGGTCGGCCGATGCGCCCAAGAGCTCGGTTTGCCGGTGGAGAAGCCCGAGCGCTGTCGCGCGCCCGAGTTCGTCGAGAGGGTGCGCCGGATGGCTCCCGACGCCTTGGTGGTGGCCTCCTACGGCCAGATCCTTTCGGAGGAGCTGCTCGGCGTCGCCGCCTACGGCGGCATCAACTTCCACGGCTCGGTGCTGCCGTACTGGAGAGGGGCCGCGCCGATCCAGTGGTCGATCCGCGAGCGGAGCCACGCGGGCGTCACGCTGATGCAGATGGACCGCGGCATGGACACCGGCGACATCATCGCGACCCGGGAACACCCGTTCTCGGGAGTTTGGGACCTTCCCACCTATGGGGAGTTGGAGGCCACGCTGGCCGCTTGGTCGGCGGAGCTGGCCCGAGAATGGATGCCTCGGATCGCCGACGGCGACTACCCGCGCACCCCTCAGGACCCCAGGCTGGCCACCTACGCGCCGAAGCTCAAGCCCGAGGACCTGGTCGTGGGCTTCGACCACCCGGCCGAGCGGGTGTACGCATGGGTGCAGGCCGCCCACCCCAGACCCGGCTTGTGGCTGCGCACCAGGTACGGCAAGTGGAAGCTTTGGCGCGTGGCGCCGGGACCCGAGGGCGGCAGGCCAGGCGAGGTTCTCGAAGTTGCCAAGCGCCTGGCCATCGGCTTCGGGGGCAGGTCGCTCCTGGTGGAGGAGGTGCAGCTGGAAGGTAAAAACAGGGTTACCGGCGCGGAGCTGGCGCGAGGGTTGCGCCTCCAGCCCGGAGCGGACTTGTTGCCATGATCATTCCTGCCGTCCACCGCAAGCTCGCGTTCCGCCTCATCGGCGGGCTGTTCGCGATCGCCCTGCTCTTCTTCGGCTACCAGTGGATCCGCGGCTTCGGACAGGACCCCGGAGACGTCGGGAAGGCGGAAACGGCCGGCTGGATCGTGGCCCTGCGTCTGCGGGATTCCGGCGCGCAGGTGGTGGCCATCAGGCCGGATGGCACGGTCGTCGAGTCGCCGGGATACACCGAGGGCAAGAACGATCGCGAGCCGGTGTGGCGCCCCGGCGGGAACCAGGTGTTCTTTACGAGCGATCGGGAGTCGGATGCGTACAACCTGTTCCGCTGGAACCTTGGATTGAACCTCGTGGAGCGGCGCTCGCAGGGCACGCGGAGCCAGCTGCAGCCGGTGTTCTCGCCGCCCGAGCTGGGAGCCGGCACGGACACCGCGCTCGTGTTGGCCGGCGGTTTCGTGCTCGAGTTCAAGCCTCGCGAGGGAACCACCCACCAGGTGCTCCCGCCCGTGGGCCGAGAGATCGCGCAGACGGAGTCGGACGACGCCCATGGGGCGGCCAGCCAGTTCGACGCGGCCTACAAGCGGATCGGCAACAGCTTCAAGCAGGCGCGGTGGGGCAAGGAGCGCAAGGTCATCGTGGCCGTGATGCGTCGGGACGAGGGGGAGGCGCTCGTCGTGCAGGACATGACCCGCGCCGTACCGCCCTACCCGGTCGTCGCGGGCGACAAGGTGGAGTTCGACATCGACCCCCGCACCGGAGAGGCGGTGTTCGTGGTTTCGGGGTTCCGCGTCGTGGACCCGGAGCAGGCTCCCAAGGAGTGGATCCAGAACGGCAGGATCGTGGTGCCGTTCGACCACATGATTGGGAAGTTCGACCCAACCCAGCTGCCCCCCAGGATCGTGCCGGTGTGGATCGGCAAGGGGGACGAGAGGAGCTTCCAGCAACCGCGCCTCTCCCCCGACGGCGCGACGCTGCTCGTGCAGGAGGGTCCCTACCAGGGCAATGGACGCACCGAGGTTCGACGTCTCGTGCTGATGCCTGCCACCGAGGCCGGCGCCCGCCTCGCCAGCGTTCTGTTGGACAAGCCGGTGTTCGACTCGGAATGGCACCCGAGCGGCAACTCGGTGGTGCTCTGCCTGCGCAACGACCGGGGCAAGCGGGCCATCTTCGTGGTCAACAAGGACGGTTCGGGCCTGCGGGACCTGACGGGGGACGCGGGGGACTTCGCCGACCCCAGCTTCAGCCCGCAGTCCAAGTAGGCCTTTCCCGTCCGGACAGCGGGAGCGGGTAACGTGAGAGCCGATGCTTTCCCTCGCTCTCGCACTCGCGCTCGCCCAAGGCGATGTCGCGGACGCGCGCCTGATGCGCAGCCCCGACATCCACGGCGATCGGATCGTTTTCACCTACGCCTCGGACCTGTGGCTGGCGGACCGCCGCGGAGGGGTGGCTCGGCGGCTCACCTCGCATCCCGGCATGGAGATGTACGCCAAGTTCTCGCCGGACGGCAAGCGGATCGCGTTCACGGCGTCGTACGAGGGCAACTCGGACGTGTACGTGATCCCCGCCGAGGGCGGCGAGCCCCAGCGGGTGACGTTCGGCCCAGAGGGCGACAAGGTGCTGGGCTGGACGCCGGACGGCAAGATCGCCTACGCCTCGACGGCCGGTTCGCCGGGCTACGTCCAGCCGCGGCTGTGGCTGGTGCGGCCCGAAGGCGGCATGCCGATCCCGACGAAGATCTATGAGATCGCCGACGGGTCCTTCTCGGCGGACGGCAAGAAGATCGCCTACAGCCGCGTGAACTCCCACCAGTTCAACTGGCGCAGGTACCGCGGCGGCACGCAGGGACGCATCAGCATCTGGGACACCGCCACCGACAGCTACTCCGAGCTTCCGTCGGGCCGCGAGAACAGCTGGATCCCGATGTGGGTCGGCGATTCCATCTACTACATCAGCGATCGGAACCAGAACGCGGTCAACGTGTACCGCTACGACACCAAGACGAAGAAGACGGAGCAGATCACGCGCTTCACCGACTTCGACGTGCGGCTGCCGAGCACCGACGGCCGCCGGATGGTGTTCGAGGTCGGCGGAAAGCTGATGGTGCTCGATCTGGAGACCAGGCGCACGGAAACCGTCGCGCCGATGATCCTGGGCGACAAGATCCTCACCCGTCCGGCCCTCCGGCGCCTGGGGGATCAGATCGGCCAGGTCGCGGTGTCTCCCTCGGGCGCGCGGGTGGTGGTCGAGGCCAGGGGCGAGCTGTTCTCGGTGCCCGCCAAGAACGGCATCACCCGCAACCTCACGGACACGGTCGGCAGCCGGGAGGGCAAGCCGGTGTGGTCGCACGACGGGTCGAAGATCTACTTCGTGAGCGACGCCACGGGAGAGGTGCGCCTGTACGAGGTCCCGCAGATGGGCGGAGAGCCGAAGATGCTGCAGACGGATCCCTCGCACCGCATCGACAACTTCCGCCTGTCGCCGGACGGCAAGAAGATCTCCTACACGACGATCACCAACGAGCTGTACCTGTTCGATCTGGACAAGAAGACCACGGAAAAGGTGTTCGAGGGGCGCTATTCCGCGGAGGCCTATGACTGGTCTCCCGACAGCAAGTGGATCGCGTACGTGCGGCCGGGCAACAACCTGCTGGGAGCCGTGCACCTGTACAACGTCGAGAACAAGCAGCACACCCAGGTGACCGAGGGCTTCTTCAACGACCAGGACGTGGCCTTCGACCAGAACGGCCAGTACCTGTACCTGCTGTCGGCCCGCAACTTCGAGCTCGCGCCGGGCGACTTCGAGCTTTCGATGAACCTCGCGAACTCGCTGCGCCTGTACGCGCTGCTGCTGCGCAAGGACGCGGCCAACCCGATGGAGCCAAGGTCGGATGAGGAGCCGGACCAGAGCCAGCAGCAGCAGAGGCCCGCGCAGGGAGCCGCGCAGCAGGCTCAGGGCGGCGAGAAGAAGGAAGAGGGCATCCGCATCGATCTGGAAGGCCTCGGGGGCCGCTTGGTGAGCCTGCCGATCAACGCGAACGGCACGCGGGGCCTGATCGGCCTGCAGGGCGGCGTGATGCTGGTCAAGCAGACGGGCTTGCAGGGCTACAGCATGGACCAGCGACGGGCCTACGACATCCTCCAGGCGCCCGTGAGGGCGATCGACGTCAACGCCAAGCGCACGAAGATGGCGTTCCTCACCGGGCGCACCGTGGGTGTGGCCGACATCCGAGAGGGCGTCAACCCGCAGGCGGCCGCCGTCAACACCAACGACGTGGAGGCCGTGGTCGACCCGCGGGCCGAGTGGCGTCAGATCTACTGGGAGGCCTGGCGGTACCAGCGGGATCATTTCTACGATCCCGGGATGCTGGGGCTCGATTGGAAGGCGATCGGACAGAAGTACGCCGAGCTGCTGCCGTTCGTCGCTCACCGCGAGGACCTGAACTACGTGCTCGGCCTGATGATCGGCGAGCTGGGAACGTCCCACGCCTACGTGGGCGGCGGCGACAGAGGCGTGGTCATGCCCAGCCTGCCGACGGGTCTGCTGGGAGCGGACTACGCGGTCGAGAACGGCAAGGTCAAGTTCGCGCGCGTCTACCGCGGCGTGCAATACGACGACACGGCCCAGGCGCCCCTCGGGCAGCCCGGCGTGGACGTGTCGGACGGCGAGTATCTGCTGGCGATCGACGGCAAGCCCGTGGACGAGGACAACCCTCCGGCCAAGTGGCTGGCGGGCAAGGTGGGCAAGCCGGTGGTGCTCACGGTGAACAAGGAGCCCAAGCTGGAGGGAGCGCGCAAGGTGGTGGTGCGCCCGGTCGCCGAGGAGGACCGCCTGCGGTACGCCCAGTGGGTCGAGGACAACCGACGCAAGGTCGCCGAGCTCTCCGGAGGACGGATCGGCTACATCCACATCCCGAACACGTCGGCCGAAGGCATCTACGGACTGCTGAAAGGCTTCTTCGCGCAGCACGACAAGGACGCGCTGATCTTGGACGAGCGCTTCAACGGCGGCGGTTGGATTCCGACGTTCATGGTCGAGCGGCTGGCGCAACAGATCGTCGCGGGCGCTGTGGCCCGCAACGTGCCGGGAGCGGAGCCGATCCCCGGACAGGTGCACGTGGGGCCCAAGGTGATGCTGATCAACCAGTACGCCGGCTCGGGCGGAGACATGCTGCCTTGGCTGTTCCGCCAGATGAAGCTCGGTCCGCTGATCGGCACGCGAACCTGGGGAGGCCTGGTCGGGATCAGCGGTTCGGCGCCGCTGGTCGACGGCGGATTCCTCAGCAGCCCTTCGTTCGGCATCTTCGATCCCAAGACCAACAAGTGGATCGCCGAGAACACGGGAGTGGATCCGGACATCGAGGTCGACAACCGGCCGGATCTGGTGGCCAAGGGACGCGACCCGCAGCTGGAGAAGGCGGTCGAGTACCTGCTGGACCAGCTGAGGAAGTCCCCGCCGAAGAAGAAGATCACGGCGCCGGAGTTCCCGCGGGTGCGGTGAGACCGATGGAGCCGGTCCTGCCCAAGGCCCGGTTCTTGGATCCGCGCAGCGAGGAGGCGGCGGCCTCGGCACCGATCGCCGAGGCCGCCAACATCCCTTGGGAGTCGCTCCGGACCCGCCGTGCGGAGCTGCCGCCGCCCGGCGAGCCCGTGGCGGTGGCAGACACCGGCCCCGAGGCCAGGATGGCCGCGGTGCGGTTGAGGGAGCTCGGTTACGAGGCCATCCTCGCGTCCGACTGGGTTTGGACCGAGCGACCGATGGCGTGGCGCCTGTGGGAGCCCAACCCGATGCTCGTGCCTTGTCCTCGTCCTGCGGGGCGAGCCCTCGACCTCGGTTGCGGGGCGGGTCGGGACGCCGTGTGGCTGGCCGCGCACGGCTGGCAGGTGGTGGGACTGGACCGTTTGCCCGAGGCTCTCCTCCGAGCGGAGGAGCTGGCCCGACGCTGCAGGGTGTCCGCCAAGACGTGCTGGGTGGAGGCGGACCTGCGCCGACCAAGGGAGTTGCCTCGAGGCCCGTTCGATCTTCTCCTCGCGTTCCTGTGCCGGCACTGGCGGCTGGCGGTGGGATGGTCGGATCGCCTGGCGCAGGGCGGTTCGCTGATGCTCGAGGCGTTTGCGGAGGGCGCCAGAAGGCCAGGGGTCACCGCAACCCCGGAGGCGGTGGCGAGGGAGGCAGCGAGAGCCGGCCTGGTTGCCGAGCGCATAGAGCTGGGCTCACGCGGGGGCTCGGCGACCGTTCGCGCCTTGCTGCGCAGGCCCTAGCGCCTGGGGATCTCGGTGGGATGTCCGGGGAAGACGCGGCGGCCCGTCTTCCGGTCCACCAGATCGTACACGCGAACGAAGTCGACGTCGAACCAGTCCGGCAACCTCGAGGGATCGGGATCTCCCGCCCAGCCTCCGAACTGCAGCTCGTCCGACAGTTTGAGGTACAGCGGCACGCGGCAGACACCCCCGGCGTCGGTGCGCCACAGCTCTCTGCCGTCCGCGTAGAACACGTAGCCCTTCGGCGACCACTCGAGGGCGAAGTCGTGCCAGCCTTCCATCACCCCCGGCAGCCGCGCCTCCCGGCCGGCGCTGCGATGGTGCTCTCCGTAGCCGTCCCAGTGGATCGCCATGTTGATCCTGTCGTCCAGCCACGGCTTCTCCAGGATGTCGATCTCGGCTCCGTTGCTGCCGCCCTCGCCGAGGTTGCCTTGGGAGTCGTTGAACAGCCAGAAGGCGGGCCAGTGGCCCGGTGACCGATGCAGGCGGATCCGGGCCACGTAGAAGCCATAGGTGTGCTCGAAGCGCCCTTTCGTGCGCACGCAAGCGTCGTGGTAGGAGCCGTCGGGATCGCGGAAGGTGAGGATCCGCAGGCGACCCTCCCGCACCTCCACCGCCCGGCGCGACCAGTGAGCGTCGCGGCGCTTGTACTCCGGCACCTCCCACTTGGTCTCGTCCAGACGGTCCCCTTCGAACTCGTCGCTCCACGTCAGTCGCCACTCGAGGCGCTCGGGCGTCGGAGGCAACCAGGGTTCGCCTTGGGATGTTAGGAGGGCGAACAGCGCGATCATCCCTCGGACTCGAGCAACTGTCGCAGCACGTACTGGAGGATGCCGCCGTGGCGGTAGTACTCCAGCTCCTTGGGGGTGTCGATCCGCACCAGGGCCTCGAAGGTCCTGCCGTCGGCGGTCACCCTGGCCCTCAGCCCAGGCACGAAGCCGCTCTGGTAGCCCTCGGCGATGCCCTCGATCGAGAAGGTTTCGCGGCCCGTCAAGCCCAAGGAAGCCGCGTTCTGACCGTCCACGAACTGCAGCGGCAGAATGCCCATTCCAACGAGGTTCGAGCGGTGGATCCTCTCGAACGACTCCGCGAGCACGGCCCTGACGCCGAGAAGCGCCGGACCCTTCGCCGCCCAGTCGCGGCTCGAGCCGGAGCCGTACTCCTTGCCGGCGATCACCAGCAGGCCGACTCCATCGGCCCGATACCGCTCGCTGGCCTCGAAGATCGTGGTCACCTCGCCGGTCGGCAGGTGCGTGGTGAATCCGCCCTCGGTGCCGGGCGCCAGCTGGTTCCGCAGCCGGATGTTGGCGAAGGTCCCTCGGACCATCACCTCGTGGTTGCCCCTTCGGGACCCATACGAGTTGAACAGCCGGGGCGGCACTCCCCGCTCGGTGAGGTACCTGCCCGCCGGAGAGTCGAGCTTGATCGAGCCGGCGGGAGAGATGTGGTCGGTGGTGACGCTGTCTCCGAGCACGGCCAGCACCCTCAATCCGCCGAGGTCGCTGAGAGCCGTCGGCGCCTGCCGCGGCATCCCCTCGAAGTACGGCGGGTGCTTGATGTAGGTGGATTCGGGATCCCAGCGGAAGAGGTCGCCGTCCTCGACGCCGATCGACTGCCAAGCGTCGTCTCCCTCGAAGACGCTGGCGTAGTTGCGGCGGAACATGTCGCCCTTCACGTAGGTCTCCGCCATCGCGGCGATCTCCTCGGGAGTGGGCCAGAGGTCGCGCAGACGCACCGGATTGCCGTCCGGGTCGAACCCCAACGGATCGTGCCTCAGGTCCGTCAGCACCGTGCCCGCTAGGGCGTAGGCAACCACCAGCGGCGGCGACATCAGGAAGTTGGCCTTCACCTCCGGGTTCACCCTCCCCTCGAAGTTGCGGTTCCCCGACAGCACGGAAGCCACGGTGAGGTTGCGGCTCTGCACCTCGCGGCTCACTTCCTCGGGCAACGGGCCGGAGTTGCCGATGCAGGTCGTGCAACCGTAGCCGACGACGTGGAAACCGAGCTGCTCCAAGTCGGCCAGCAGTCCCGATTCCTCGAGGTAGCACGTGACGACGCGCGAGCCCGGAGCCAGCGACGTCTTGACCCAGGGCTTCGCGCGCAGGCCGAGGCGAACCGCCTTGCGCGCCAGCAGTCCGGCGGCGATCAGCACCGAGGGGTTGGAGGTGTTCGTGCAGCTGGTGATCGCCGCGATCACCACGGAGCCGTGGTCCAAGCCGTCGGAGGCGGGCTTGCTGTCGGGGAACGCGGCCTGAAAGGCGGCGGAGACCCCTCCGAGGTTCACGCGATCCTGGGGGCGCTTGGGGCCGGCCGCAGAAGGCTCGACCGTCGACAGATCGAGCTCGAGCACGTCGGAGAACTCCGGCTCCGGGGCGTCCGGGGTCCAGAACAGGCCCTGCAGCTTGCAGTACCGCTCGACGAGCTCGATCTGCTCTTCGCTGCGACCCGTGGTGCGGAGGTAGCGCAAGGTCTCGTCGTCCACGGGGAAGAACCCGCACGTGGCGCCGTATTCGGGGGCCATGTTGGCGATCGTGGCTCGGTCGGCCAGGCTGAGTCCGGCCAGTCCGGGCCCGAAGAACTCGACGAACTTGCCGACCACGCCCTTCTTGCGCAGCATCTCGGTCACGGTGAGCACCAGGTCCGTGGCGGTCGCGCCGGGAGCCAGCCGGCCGCTCAGGCGGAAGCCCACCACCTGAGGGATCAGCATGCTCACGGGCTGCCCCAGCATGGCGGCCTCGGCTTCGATGCCCCCGACGCCCCAGCCGAGCACGCCCAGTCCGTTGACCATCGTGGTGTGCGAGTCGGTGCCGACCAGCGTGTCGGGGTAGGCCTCCCCGGTCTGCTCGTCGAGGAACACCACGCGAGCCAGGTACTCCAGGTTGACTTGGTGGACGATGCCGGTGTTCGGCGGGACGGCGCGGAAGTTGCGCAAAGCCTTCTGGCCCCATTTGAGGAACTCGTACCGCTCCCGATTGCGCTCGTACTCCAGGTCGCGGTTGATGCGGATCGCGTCCGGCGAGGCGAAGGCGTCGACCTGCACCGAGTGGTCGATCACCAGCTCGACCGGCTGGAGAGGGTTGATGCGGGCTGGGTCGCCCCCCATGGCAGCCATGGCCTCTCGCATGGCCGCAAGGTCCACCACGCACGGCGCCCCGGTGAAGTCCTGCAGCAGCACGCGCGCCGGGGTGAAGGCGATCTCCCGCCTGGGCTCAGCCTTGGGGTCCCAATGGGCCAAAGCCAGGACGTCCTCGGCCGAGACGCCGTCGCCCTCGTGGCGCAGCAGGCACTCCAGCAGGACGCGAAGCGAATACGGCAACCTCGAGAGGTTCGCCCCTCGCGCCTCCAACGCGTCCAAGCGGTAGATGGCGGCGGTCCTACCCGCCCACTGCAGCGCGCCCTTCGATCCGAAACTGTCCATGGTGCCCATCGTTCCAGAGGGTCAGGTTACCGTTCGGGGTTCGGTGCGTCAAGGTCTGCGGCGGACTGCAGCGCGGACCCCCGAGCGTCCATAATCCTGACTGTCGTGGCAGAAGCAGCGGAGATGTGGTCCAAGGTGCTGCCGGAGGTGCGGCAGAGCGTGACGGGCGTCGGCGTATGGGCGGCGCTGAACACCTGCCGCGCCGTCACCGTGGAGGACGACACGCTGGTGCTCGGCCTTCCCCACGAGGAGAGCGAGCTGGCGGGCCACCTGCGGATGCCCCACCTGACGCGACTGATCGAGGCCAAGTTCAGCGCTGCCTGGGGATCCTCCGTCAAGCTGCGCGTGATCGAAGGCATCACCCTGCAGGACTGGGACAACGTGAAGCGCCGCGACGCCGAGGCGCGCAGGCTGCAGGAGCTCGCCCTGCAGAAGAGCCGGGCCGAGGCGGCCTCCAAGGCCACCTGGGAGGGTGTGTACGAGGCGCTCGGTCGCCGCTACGCCCAGATGGGCAACCGTTCGCTGCCCCAGAACCGGGCCCGCCTGCTGGTGGAGGGGGTCAAGCTGATCGCCGACGCCCGCAAGAGCATCGGCGTGTCCGACGAGCTGAACGAGCGGAACTTCGCCCGCTGCATGGAGCGCCTGGCGCAACACACCGACACGCCGAGCGCGCTGATCGCCCTCGAGGTTCTTAGGGCCGTCGGCGAGCTGTGATGGAGGCGGTCGTCCTCGGGTCCGGCACCAGCACCGGCGTGCCCTGCCTCGGCATCGACTACCCGGCCGAGTTTCTGGCGGACCCCCGAAACCACCGCACCCGACCGTCGCTGGCGGTTCTGGGGCGAGAGGCCACGCTGCTGGTGGACTGCACTCCCGATCTGCGCACCCAGCTGCTGCGCGAGGGCATCCGCCGTGTGGACGCCGTGGTTCTGACGCACTCCCACGCCGACCACATGATGGGCATGGACGACCTGCGGCCGCTGTGCAGGGTGCTGGGGCGCCCGATGCCGATCTACACGCACCAGCGCTACTTGGACGACGTGAGGAGGGTGTTCCCCTATGCGTTCCGGAGCTTTCCCGAAGGGATCGAGGTGCCCCGCTTCGATCTCGCGGAGATGCCGGACAGACTGGAGGTCGGCGACATTCAGGCGGAGCGCCTGGACGTGCTGCACGGCGACTGGCCCGTGCTGGCTCTGCGCATCGCCGATTTCGCCTACGTCACGGACGTCAGCGCCATCCCCCCTCCGGCTTGGCGCCGACTGCAGGGACTAAAGACCCTGATCCTGGACGCCGTTCGGCGCCGACCCCATCCGAACCACTTCCACCTCGAGCGGGCGTTGGAGGTCGCCGCGGAGCTGCGGGCGCAAACCACGTACCTGACGCACCTCTGCGACGAGTTCGACCACGGTCCGACGGAGGCTCGGTTGCCGCCGGGCGTGCGCCTGGCCTACGACGGCCTGCGGATTCCGCTCTAGGTTTCCCAGCTCGCGTTTTTCGCAGTTTCCTCTAGGTTCAGCCTAAAGGTCCCCCGCAGAATCACCGATGGGAAGAGTGCCGGCGCCGATCCGGCGGCGTCCGGTCGGACCATGCGGAGATGCCCAGAATCGTCGGAGGTTTGGCAGCGTTGGTCGCGCTGATGGCGGGCGTTCTGTCGAACGTCGACCCCCTCGATTGTCTGCTGAGGGCCGCTTTGGCGTTCGGGGTAGGCTTGTTGGGCACCCAAGCATGGTATGTCTTCTTTGCGGCGCGCGCGCAGAGCCTGCATCCGGCCGAGTCAATGGGGAGCCGCGGGGAGGACGGCGCGCGGGTTGGCCGGTCGGCGGTTGGGAGTGAGGAGTAGTCGAAAGGATGTTGTCGCAGGACCAATTGCAGCGCGCATGGGTGGATTTCAAGGTCTACGGCTCTCCGGAGGCACGCAGGGACCTGATCGACCACTACTCTTACCTCGTGAAGATCACGTCGGGGCGGCTGGGCACGATGCTCCCCAACGGAGTGGACCGCGAGGACCTGATCAGCGCGGGCGTCATCGGCCTGATCAAGAGCGTGGATCAGTTCGATCCGACGCGCGACGTGAAGTTCGAGACCTACGCCATCGCGCTCATCCGAGGCGCCATCCTGGAGATGCTGCGCGAGGAGGATTGGGTGCCGCGCTCCGTGCGCGAGAAGCTCAAGGCGCTCGACCGCGCGATGTACAAGCTCGAGGGGCAACTGGGCCGGCCTCCCACCGAGCAGGAGCTGGCCGAGGCGCTCGGCACCACG
This sequence comes from Fimbriimonadales bacterium, assembly GCA_026418055.1. GTDB lineage: Bacteria > Armatimonadota > Fimbriimonadia > Fimbriimonadales > Fimbriimonadaceae > UBA8783. The sequence goes on along the minus strand of JAOACB010000017.1, from coordinate 1,799 downwards.
GTCAGCGAGGTGAGCGATCTGATGGTGCGGATGAGCCGCACGAACATCTACTCGCTCGACGACATCCTGCCCAGCGGCGATTCCGACGATCCGATCCACTTCGTCGAGCTGATCGTGGACGAGTCGGCGAACACAGGCGAGCAGGTCGAGGGGAAGGAATTCCGGCGCCTCCTGGCCGAGGCCGTGGACCGGCTGCCGGACAGGGAGCGCCTCGTGGTGGCGCTGTACCACTTCGAGGGTCTGACGTTCAAGGAGATCGGAGGGGTGTTGCAGGTGAGCGAGTCCCGGGTGTACCAATTGCACTCGCAGGCGCTGAACCGCCTGCGGCACTACCTGTACGAGGCGGGTGCGATCCCGATGGGCTGATCGGGAGGCGGTGGAGCACGTGGGAGACATCGAGCGCGTTCGGGAGGTTGCCGCCAGCAACCGTCTGGTCGATCCCCTCCGTCGCGTGAACCAGCGGGAGGAGGGCCGAGGCAAGGGCCACCGACGGGAGCAGGAGCGGCAGGACACCGTGGAGATCGCGGGAGACGCGGCGGAAGCCGAGCCGCAGGGTCCGGTCCATCCGTCGCCGCCGGTCGCGGGAGACGCCGCGGAAGAGGGCGGCCTCGACATCGCGGCCTGATCCTTGCACCGGCTTTGCGGGGGATTTGGCACGTTTCGTGCCCGCCGAGCGTTGATCACCAATGACCGATCCCTTCGGTGGGGAGCCGGTTGTTGCATACTACGCAAAAAACGGGGAGTCACCAGCTTGAACAAGACAGCTTTGCTCGCGTGCGTCGTCGCCATGGTCGCGGTCGCCGGTTGCGGCTCCAAGGGCGGGGGCGGGGACGTCGCCACCGTGAACGGCGAGCCGATCTCCAAGGACGAGTTCGTTTTCAACCTCGACATGAAGCCCACGGTCCGCGTGATGACGCAGGCCGGGCCAGTGGAGGCTCCCGTCGCCGGTCGGCTGGGCTTCCAAGTGATCCAGGATCTGATCCTGCGCAAGGCCACGCTGCAGCTGGCCAAGGACGAGGGCGTGTATCCCAGCGACAAGGAGGTCGACGAGGAGCTGAAGCTCCGCACGAAGCTCAACCCGAACTTCGTGACCAACCTCACCAAGCAGGGCCTCACGCTCAGCCGCATCAAGGAGAGCCTCCGGTTCGATCTGGCCCGTGAGAAGCTGCTCACCAAGGGCATCACCGTCACCCGCGCCGAGGCCGAGAAGTACGTCAAGGAGCACCCGAACGAGTTCATGGAGCCGGAGACGGCCGACATGACGTGGATCTTCGTGAAGGACGAGGCTGCCAAGGCGAAGGTCGACCGCGAGCTGGCCGCAGGCCAGGGATTCTCGTTCGTGGCCATCCAGTACAGCCAGGATCCGAACGTGCGGCGCACCAACGGCCGCTTCCCCGAGCGGATCGTCAACAACATGGCCAAGCCGATCCAGGACCTGGTGCGCAAGACGCCTGAGAACAAGGCCACCGCGTGGCTGAGGGCCCAGGACGGCTGGGCCAAGTTCTACATCGACAAGAAGACCCCGGCCAAACCGATCGTGATGGACGACGCGAAGTACACGGTCCTGCAGCGCACGCTCGCGCGCCAGCGAGGCGAGGCGGGCACGGACCTGGGCAAGCGCATCTTGGAGAAGCTGAAGAGCAGCAAGATCGAGGTCACCGACCCGGCGCTGAAGGAGCTGTGGAAGGAGGCCTACGACAACCTGATCAAGCAGGCCAAGGACAACCCATCGGCCACCACGCCGGCCAGCCCCACGGCGGCCGAGCCGAAGAGCAACTGAGGCGACCTGCGCGTGGCGG
>JAOACB010000016.1 GCA_026418055.1 Fimbriimonadales bacterium | reverse complement strand
TCGCCGGCGCAGAGTTCGGCAGCGTGGAGCCCGGCAGCGTCGGCGTGCACGGCCGGGACTACGTCTATCCCGACGAGCGGTCCGTGCGGTACTTCCGCTCGAAAGGGTTCAACCTGTTCCGGATTCCGTTCTCGTGGGAGCGTCTGCAACCCCGGCTGAACGCACCGTTCGATCCGGCCGAGGAGGCCCGCCTGAGAGCTCTGGTCTCCGCGGTGGTTCGGAGCGGCGCGGTGGCGGTGCTCGACCCGCACAACTACGCGCGCTACCACGGCCGCACGATCGGCTCGCCCGAGGTGCCGATCGAGGCTTTCTCGGCGTTCTGGGCCAGGCTGGCGGGCTCTTACCGCGGCGAGCGCAGGGTTTGGTTCGGGCTGATGAACGAACCGCACGACCTGCCCACCGAGACCTGGCTTCGGGCGGCCAACGCGGCCTTGGCCTCCATCCGCCAAGCGGGAGCGACCAACCTCGTGCTGGTGCCGGGCAACCACTGGTCGGGCGCCCACAGCTGGACCTCCACCGACAACGCCCGCTGGATGGCTCAGGTGCGCGACCCGGGGCGCAACTTCGCCTATGAGGCGCACCAGTACCTGGACGAAGACAGCTCCGGCACGCACCCCAAGGTCGTCTCTCCAACGATCGGCGCGGACAGGCTGCGGGAGTTCACGCGTTGGTGCCGCGAGCGCAACGCCCGGGCCTTCCTGGGCGAGACGGCCGTCGCGGCCACGCCGGAGGGCAAGGCCGCGATCGGCAATCTGCTGAGGCACCTGAGGGACAACGCCGACGTGTGGCTGGGCTTCGCTTGGTGGGCCGCGGGGCCCTGGTGGGGCGACTACATGTTCTCGCTGGAGCCGGTCGACGGTCGGGACCGCCCGCAACTCGAGTTCCTCCGAGGGTTTCTGCACGCCGGAGAGGGGTAACCTTCGCCCGGGGAGAGAGCGCTTTGCCGTACCACACGAAGCAGATCCGCGTCGGCCAGAGCGTCTCCGTGCTCAAGGCGCTCGCCAGCAAGACGAGGGCCGACATCCTCGAGTTGCTCGCCGGCCGCGACATGAACATCAACGAGCTGAGCCAGGCGCTCGGGGTGGCGCAGTCCACCGTCACCAAACACGTGCAGATCCTCGAGGAGGCGGGCCTGATCACCAGCGACTACCTGCCCGGCTCCCAAGGCCTGCAGAAGCGCTGCCACCGCGTGCAGGACCGCATCGTGCTGGACCTCTCGCCGGAGCCACGGCTGCACGACGCCGTCGCCGAAATCGAGGTGCCGGTCGGCATGTACACGCGCATCCAGGCGAGGCCCACGTGCGGCCTGGCGAGCCGCGAGAAGTTCCTGGGCATCCTCGACGATCCCCTCACGTTCAGCTTCCCCGACCGGCGAGAGGCCCAGCTGCTGTGGTCCGGCGGCGGCTTCGTGGAGTACGCGTTCCCCAACATCCTGCCGGCCAGCGTCGAGATCGTGGCCGTGGACCTGGAGCTGGAGATCGGCTCCGAGGCCCCCGGCTACAACGCCGAATACCCCTCGGACATCACGTTCTGGATCAACGATGTGGAGATCGGCACCTGGACGTCGCCCGGAGACCTGGGCGGCACCCGCGGGCGCCTCAACCCGCCTTGGTGGCACGACTACTTCAACCAGTTCGGCATGATGAAGAGCTGGACCGTCACGCCCGAGGGAACGTTTCTGGACGGGGAGCGCGTGAGCGACGTGACGCTGGAACAAGTGAGGGTGCTGCCTTGGCAGGCGACCAAGGTGCGCATCGGCGTCAAGCCCGACGCGGCGAACCAAGGCGGATTCTCGCTGTTCGGAGCGGGGTTCGGCAACTACGAGCAGGACATCCTGCTGCGCCTGCACTACGTGGCGCACGGAAGCCTGCCCAGCCCGGTGCCGAACCCCTGGCGGCCCGAGAACCCGCCTCCCAGCAACCTGACCGACGAGCCCTGAGAACTCAGCTCAGTCGCACGGTGGCGGCGACGAACGACAACGGCGGCAACACGAGCGACGCCGAGCCGCCCTTCACGCAGGCGTCCTCGAACGGCCGCGCCACGATCCGCTCCGGCTCGTCGAACGTGTTCGCCTCCTTGGGATCCGAGCCCGTCACGATCTCCGCCGAGAGCAGCTCCTCGACCTGCCGGTCTCCGACGCGCACGGACAGCTCGAGCGGTCGGTCGAGGCTGCGGTTCACGACGAACACGCTCAGCTCCCTGCCGTTCAGGATCGCGCTGGAATCCACGTACGGCACCGAGCCGTAGTCTCTCGACTCGTACACCGGCCCCTCCACCGACGTGCGCAGAGCCACGCCGTCGCGCCTCTTGGCCATCAGGGCGATCGGATGGAAGATCGTCTGCCGCACCATGCGGTCGCCGTCGGTCAGGATCGGGGCGATCACGTTGACGATCTGCGCGAGGTTGGCGATCTTCACGGAATCGGCGTGCCGGATGAAGCTATTGAGGAACTCGGCGGCCACCAGAGCGTCCTCGAGGTTGTACACCTCCTCGAGCAGGTGGGGGGCGACCTTGCCGCGGCCGTCGTGGTGCTCCGGTCCCCGAGCCTTGTACCACACGTTCCACTCGTCGAAGCTGATGCGCACTCGCTTCTTCATGCGCAGCGCGTGGAACACCTCGGCGCACACCGCGTCGGTGGCCTCGATCTGAGCGTCGATGCTGTTCGACACGGCCAGGAAGTTCTCGGTGTCGTTGGCCTCGTTGCCCACGTAGCGGTGCACGCTCAGGTAGTCGATCGACTCGCGGCAGTGCGCCAGCACGGTGCGGTCCCACACCAGGTAGGTGGGCATGTCGATCGCGCACGACCCGCAGGCGACGAGCTCCAGCTTGGGGTCGCACATGCGCATCATGTTGGCGGTCTGCTGGGCGTTGACGGCGTACACCTCCGCGGGCACGTGCCCGATCTGCCAAGGCCCGTCCATCTCGTTGCCGAGGCACCAGAGACGGACGTGCCAAGGTTGCTCGTAGCCGTGCTCCCTGCGCAGATCGGCCCACTTGCTGCCGCCCTCGATGTTGCAGTACTCCAGCCAGTTGCGCGCCTCCTCCGGCGTGCCGGTGCCCAGGTTCACGGCGAGCATCGGGGTCCAGTCCATGCGGGCGCACAGCGAGAGGAACTCGTTGGGTCCGAACTGGTTGGTCTCGATGCTCTGCCAGGCGAGGTCCCGCGTGCGGGGCCTCTTCTCCTTGGGTCCGACGGCGTCCAGCCAGTGGTAGCCGCTCACGAAGTTGCCTCCGGGGTAGCGCATCGCGGTGAAGCGCAGCTCGCGCAGCGCCTCCAGAACGTCCCGCCGGCAACCGCTCTCGTCGGCGTGCGGGCTTTGCGGGTCGTACACGCCCTCGTACACGGCGCGGCCGAGGTGCTCGAGGAACCCGCCGAAGATCCTGGGATCCACGCGGTCGACGACGAAGGCGGTGTGCAGGTGCAGGGTGGACTGTCTCATGTCAATCCTTGAGTCCCGTCGAGGACATGCTCTCGACGATCTGTTTCTGGAAGAGGGCGAAGATCAGCAGCAGCGGCGCCGTGGCCATCGCGCTGGTGGCCAGCGTGCGCCCGTATTCGGTGTAGTAGGAGGCTTGGTAGAGCGCGATGCCCACCGGCAGCGTGTAGTTCTGGATGGAGTCCAGGTACACCAGCGGGCTCACGAAGTCGTTCCACGAGCCGATGAACGTCAGCACCCCCAGCGTGGCCATGGCCGGGCTGCACAGGGGCAGGGTGACGTGGTAGTACACGCCCAGCCACGAACATCCGTCGATCAGCGCGGCCTCCTCGATGGCCCGCGGCAGCGACCGCATGAACTGGGTGAGCAGGAACACGCCGAAGCCTCCCGCCGACGCGGGCAGGATCAGCGCCGCCGGCGTGTCCAGCAGATGCAGGGCGTTCAGGATGTAGTACACGGGCACCAGGAACAGCATCCCTGGAACCATCATCGAAGCCACCACGAGGTAGAAGAACGCCCCGCCGCCGGGAACCCTCACGCGGGTGATGCCGAACGCGGCCAAGGAGGCCAGCACCAGCACCAGGAACGTGACCGAGCTCGAGATGAGGATGCTGTTCAGCAGCCAGCGCACGAACGGCGCCTCCTCCGACCAGCTGAGCACGTCCAGGTAGTTCTGCAGCGTCCAGTGCCGGGGAATGGCCGACTCCGGGTTCAGCACCTCGGCCTCGGGCTTGAACGACGTCAGCACCATCAGCACCATGGGCGCCACGAACACCAACCCCACGGCGAACATCGCGACCAGCAGAACCCAGCGACCCTTCACGAGGCCTCCTTGCGCATCAGCCAGAACTGCAGAAAGCCGAACACCGCCACCACTGCCGCCAGCATCCAGCTCATCGCCGCCGCGTAGCCCAGGCGGTAGCCGTTGAACGCCGTCTCGTAGATGTACTGCACCACGCCGCGCGTCGCCAGCTCGGGACCGCCGCCCGTGAGCAGCTGCGCCTGCGGGAAGAACTGGAACGCCCCGATGAGGTTGGTGACGATCACGAACAGCACCACCGGGCGCAACAGGGGGAACGTGACGCTCCAGAAACCCCGCCAGCCGTCCGCGCCGTCGAGCGCGGCCGCCTCGTGGAACATGCGGGGGATGTTCTGCAGCCCCGCGAGAAGGATCACCGCCGTGCCGCCGGACGTCCACCAGAGGCTCATCAGCACGATGCTGGGCATGGCGATGTTTTTGTCCGAGAGCCACGGCACCGGAGCCAGCCCGAGGTTCTTCAGCACGAAGTTGAACAGGCCGAACTCCAGGTTGTAGAACCACTGCCACAGGATGCCGGTGACCGCCACGGTGAACATCGTGGGAAGGAACACCATCGCCCGGACCAGGTTGCGGCCACGGGGCATCGCGTTCAGGCCCACCGCCAGCGAGAACGCCACCACCACCAGCGAGGGCACCATCATCGCGGCGAACTTGGCCGTGACGGCGAACGCGCGCCGCACGTACTCGTCGTTCCAGGCATCGGCGAAGTTTCGCAGGCCGACGAAGCCCGCCGAGCCCGGCGACGTCAGGTCGAACTGCATCACCGCAAGATAGGCGGCCACCCCGATCGGAACCAGAACGAACAGACCGAACAGAGAGGCGTAGGGCATCAGATAGCCCCAGCCGAGCAGACCGCGCAGCCTGGGCGCGCTCACCGCACGCCTCCCGGCCGGCGCGATTCGGCCCGATCGCGGTCGATCGCCTTCTGCGCGTTCTGGTCGGCGATCCGGAGCGACTCCCTGGCGTTCATCCGACCCCGGATCACCCTCTCGACGGCGAGGTTGATCTCCAACCCCATCTCGAACAGCGGCACGATGCGGGGAGGATAGACCATGTACGGGATCTGCCGCGAGAACGCGTGCTGGACCTGCATCCTGCGGAACCGATCCGTGTTCCTCACGCTGCGCCGCGCGGGAACCTGGCCCGCCTCGGCCCAATCCAGGCTGTTCTCGGAGAGGAAACGGATGAAGCGCGCCACCCCGTCCCTCTCCCGCTCCGAGAGCCCCTTGCGCAGGCACAGGATGTGGGAGTCGGCCATGGTTCCGGGCTTGTGGCCCAGCACGGGCATGGGCGCGCCCACGTAGCGCATGCCCTCCAGCCGCTTGAGGTCGCCGAGCATGTACACGCCGTCGAACACCATGCCCACCTTTCTCTGCCGGAAGCCGATCCACCCCAGCTGGTTGTCGGGGGGAGGGATCAGGCGCAGCTTGGTGCGCAGGCTGCCGAGGAACTCCAGAGCCGCGACGTTGCCCGGGTTGTCCAGGTCGGCGTCGCCGTTCTCGTCCAGGTACCGCCCTCCGAACTGCGGGAACACCGACTGGTAGTTGTTCTGCCAGTGCGTCAGCGCGAAGCCGTAGCGGTCGGGGCTGGGGGAGCCGCGGGGATGCATCATGAGCGCCGCGGCGCGCAGGAACTCGTCTCGGGTCGCGGGCGGCTTGGGGTTTCCCCGCTCGTCCACGATGCCCGCCTCGCGCAGCATGTCCGCGTTGCAGTACAGGCCCTGCGGGTGGATGTCGAGCGGCACGCCCACCCGGGCGCCGTTGAACTCGGTGGTGCGCAGCACCAGCGGCTCGAAGTCCTCCTCCGGCACGCCGCCCGCGCCGTACAGGAAGTCCGCAGGCTCGAGGAACCCCGCGCGGTGCATGCGCGGCAGGGTGCTGGCATGGATCACGAACACGTGCGGGCCCCGGCCGTTCACCGCGGCCACCATCAGCTTGTTGTAGTACGTGGCCCAGGCGATGCGCTGCATGCTGACCTTCAGGTCGGGGTTTTCGCGGTTGAAGCGGCGGATCAGCTCGAGCATCACGCGGCCGTCGGGGCCGGTGAACCCGTTCCAGAACGAGATCTCCGTCTGCGGCCGGCCGCCCACCGCGCCGATCCACCCTGAGCGCACCAGCAGGATCGCCAGAATGGTCGCCAGCAGACCGTATAGAGCCTGGCGTATGCGCATAGCAACGATTATGGTTCGCGCATTCCGCGGATCACCACGCCGGCGTCGTTGCGCCCGACGTAGTACCAGCCGCGGTACGCGAGGCGGACCCTGTCGGTCCAGGCGCCGCCCTCGGGGCGGGGCCACTCCAGCGTGAGGTCGTCGCCTGTGCGGCTCCAGCGTCCCACCCTGTCGCCCTCGCGGAGCACGCCGCCCGGCTCCAGGCGCACGCGCAGCACGCGGCCGAAGTCGGCCTGGTGCAGCCACGCGCCCTCGACGCCCGGGGCGGGCTCCTTGGGCAGGCCCGACCACTCGACGGGCAAGCCGGGCAGGGGCCAGCCGTCGTCGGACCACAGCAGCTCCCTCACCTGCAGCGTCGGCAGGCCCCACATGTCCCCGTGCCAGTGCTCCCTTCCATCGTAGAAGTGGTACGGCATCAGCCAGCGGCCGTCGGACGCTCGCAGCGCGTCGCAGTGCCCGGGGGCGAACATCGGAGGCGAACCGCGCAGCACGACGGTGTGGCCTCCGTCGACCATCGGAACGCCGTTGCGGTCCACGAACGGCCCGGTGGGGTTCTTGGAGCGCCCCACGACGATGCGGTAGGTGCTGCGCACGCCCTGCGCCGCCAGGCCGTACGACACGAACAGGTAGGTCCAGCCGTCGCGCTGCAGGATCGCGGCGGCCTCCAGGGCGTTGCCGCGGTCGAGCGTGTTGCGCGCGACCAGGGTCATGTCCCTGCGGTCCGGGTGCTTCAGCTTGCCGGTCTTTGGGTCCAGCTCGACCACGTACAGTCCGGCGAAGTAGGACCCGAAGAACAGGAAATGGCGCCCGTCGGGCAGGATCAGCACCTCGGGGTCGATGGCGTTGAAGGTGTCGGAGCCCTGGACGCTCTCGATCACCATCCCCCGATCCACCCAGCCGTCGAGCGGCCGCTCCGGATCAGGGTCGGGGTTCTCGGCGAAGCCGATCACCGAGCCGTTGCCCCCGAAGCGCTCGCTGGCGCTGTAGTACATGCGCAGGGACTTGCCGACCCTCACGCAGTCGGGGGCCCACAGCGACCGGTGCTGGGGGATGCGCTTGCGGAGCCACTCCGGCGTCTCGGGCAGCACCGGACCCCAGACCTTCCAAGTCCGCAGGTCCTTGGAGGTGCGCAGCATCGAGAAGCTGTTGCCGCTGGTGCAGAAAAGGTAGTAGGTGTCGCCGACCTGGAACAGCGTGGGGTCGTGCACCCCCCGCGCTCCCTCGGCGAACGCCCCGTCGCCGGGGAAGGCCTCGGCCGGACCGAGCAGCGACCCGGCTTGGGAGAGCGCCAGCACCGCCATGAGGCTCCACATCGCCGCCGCGGCTACTGGCCCTGCTGACCCTGCACCGGCGCCTGGGGCATGGCCTTGGAGGGGTCGTTCTGCATGCCTCGCTGCTGCATCAGCGACTCCTCCATCTTCTTGGCCCGCTGCTCGGCCTCGCGGTCGGCGCATCCGACGGCGAGCAGGGCGCACAGCACGGCGAGGGCGGAAAAGAGGTTCTTGCAGTTCATCGGTTGTTCAAGGGGTACCCGGGGGCCCGGCCGAGCCGGGCCCCTCCGGAGGTCGTCTCGGCCCTGCTCAGAGCCTGGAGAGGTCGCACTGGCCCCAGCTCTCCCAGTTGTTCCGGGAGGTCGGGGTCCGCTCGGTGAGCTTCGTGGTGTTGGGAACGAGCCGCCACGTGCTGCCGTCGAACTGCCACACGTCGCTGTTGACTCCCATCATCTGGAACGACACGGCGTGCCGCTGGAAGAACTTCGCGTGGCCGTCGGCGAACCCGTAGTTGTCGCCCTTGCCGAAGGAGGCTCCCATCCAGTTGATGTCGATGCCGTTGCACACGGGGGTGCCGTTCGGGTTGTGCACGTTGCCGAACGTCAGCGACCCGTCGGCCAGCTGGCCTCCGAAGGGCGTGGGCTGGATGTAGGCGTCGCGGCTGGTGGCGTCGGTCCCTTGGTACATCACCAGGCTGGCGGAGTTGCTGATCGAAGTGGAGCTCTTGCGGCTGATCGCGCCGTTGTAGGCGTAGGTTGCGTTGGCGCCGGGAGGCGCGGGCACGGCGCCGAAGATGTTGTTGCTGAGCTTGGGCGCCGCCGAGTTGACGTAGATGTCGCGGTTCTTCACGTGCGGGAAGATCTCCGCGGCCCAGTTCTGCGGGGCGTTCGGGTCGATCCATCCGAGCGGCAGGTTGTCGCCGGGGAACCAGATCATGAACCCTCCGGCGTCCTCGGCCGTCGAGGGATACACGTCGTCGTTGTCGGCCGTGTACATGACGGTGCCCAAGGCGAGCTGCTTGACGTTGGACAGCGAGCTGGCTTTCTTGGCGGCGAGCTTGGCCTGGGCGAAGACGGGGAACAGGATGGCCGCCAGAATCGCGATGATCGCGATGACGACCAGAAGCTCGATGAGCGTGAAGGCTCTGCGTGCGTTCATAACAACCTCTTCGATGAGTGTGGCGTCGCAGCCTTTCGATCGCCGACGCCCGGCCCGGCGCGGCGCGACCCGCCTCCGGACGCTGAACAGTATACGATAAGAATCGCCAAAGTGCGATATTCTTCCGTGAATCCCGCAGGGTTTCCAGCGAAAGCCCCGGGTTGAGCGATGCGCCGGACCGCGGAGCCAGCCTTCCCGGGCGAGTGCATCGCCTGTTGGGAATCTTTACATGCCCTACGGGCGCGGCGGCGGGACCGCGCCCGATGCCCCGGCGGCTTCGCCACGCCCCCGCCGCCGAGCGTCTCGCCCGACGGACGGCTCTCCGCCGGAAGGACCAAAGACCCGGGATCCATCGATCGCTCCGACTCGTCTGCCTTCACCGACTGGCGTTAGCCGATCATCCTCCCGCAGGAGCCTTCCGCCGAAGCGACCCTGCCGCCCCACGGCCTGCTGGAAGCGCGGACCTCCCGATCCCGCTACGGGGGGCCGCCGGCCGGCGTGCCTTCCTTCCGCTCCGGAAGGCCCTCTGTCCGCACGGGTTCACGCCACGGTCGGTGCCCTGCGGCGCCAAGGCCAGGCGGGCCCGGGCCACAGTTTCGATGGGACGGGCGCGGCGGTTCGCCGAGCCGGGCTTGTCGGTTTCGGCGCCACCGCGCCCTGAGGCTCCCCCGGGTTCCAGCCGTTGGGTCGGAACCGCGTGGATCTCCGGGGCGCGGTCGAGGCGCCTGCCGCCGTTGCCGGGAGCAGGCGGCCAGGCGTTGCAGGCGGCCCTTTGCTGCTCGCAGCGGCGCCGCAGGCTCAGCCGAACGGTCTGCAGGCTCCGCCGCCATTGGCCTAGCCCGGCCCCAGCGGCGACGCCTAGCGCCCGGCAGACAACGATCGCGGATCCGACGACTGAGACCCGGTCCTGCAGGCCGTGGGAGGGCGACGCTCCGACGCTGGCGAGCGGCTACCCAGGCCCATCCCACGAGGCCCTCGCCCGCCGCCGCAGGAGGTCCGAGGCCCCGGCCCTGAAGTCCTCTCCGAACGGCCGGAAGCGGATCCAGGAGGCTGCGCAGGCGAGTGCCAGCATCGTTTCCTCCGGCTCAGAGGCATGCGGCCAGTCTGGCCCATCCGAAACCGGTCCTCAGATTCGGCTCTGCCATAATCGTAGCCCGATGCCCGCTTCCGCCCGCGATGCCCGCTTCCGCCTGTCGCCCGACCTCGCGCTGACGCTGGCCGAGCAGTTCGGCACGCCGCTGTACGTGCTCAGCGAGTCCCACCTGAGGGGGCGCATCCGCGAATACCGCGCGGCGTTCCGCGCCGTGGCCCCCGGCAGCAGGCTGGTGTTCGCCAGCAAGGCCAACTCCACGCTGGCCGTGCTCAAGATCGCCCACCAGGAGGGTTGCCTGATCGACGTCGCGAGCGAGGGGGAGCTGCGCGCCGCCCTGCTGGCCGGCATCCCCGCCTCCGACTGCCACCTGCACGGCAACTACAAGACCATGCCCGAGCTGGCGTTCGCGTTCGCGGCGGGCGTGGGCGAGATCGTCGTGGACAGCTTCGCCGAGATCGAGATGCTGTCGGAGCTGGCGCGCTCCGAGGCCCCTCCCAGCGCGATGGTGGCCAAGGCGATCGGCCTGCCAGCGGAGGAGCCGGTGCGCTGCCCCGATCTGGTGATCCGCGTGGCTCCGGGCGTCGATCCCGCCACGCACCAGAAGATCAGCACCGGCCAAGACGACACGAAGTTCGGCTTCAACCTTGCGGACGGCTCGGCCGAGCGAGCCCTGCTCCGGTGCTTGGAGCTCGGCCTTCCGGTGGTGGGGTTCCACTGCCATGTGGGCTCGCAGCTGCTCGACCCCGAGGCCCAGAGGGCCGGGGGCGAGGCCATAGCCCAGTTGGCCGCCGACATGCTTCGCCGCCACGGTTTCGAGACCAAGGTGCTCAACGTCGGCGGGGGGCTGGGAGTGCGGTACACCGACGCCGACGATCCCATGGCGGTGGAGGACTACTGCCGCTTGGTGGTGGAGGCGATGCGCGCTCCCCTCGAGGGAACCGGGTTGGATCCGGTGCTGATGCAGGAGCCCGGAAGGTCGCTGGTCGCCGAAGCCGGAGTGACGCTGTACCGCGTGGGCGTGGTCAAGACGGTGCCGACCGGCGAGGGTCGCACACGCACCTACGCGAGCGTGGACGGCGGACTGAGCGACAACCCCCGGCCCGCGCTGTACGGCAGCCGCTACACCGTGCTGCGCGCTGCGAGGGTCGATCAGTCGGACGAGGGCGAAGCCGGCGCCGCCAAGTTCACCGTCGCGGGCCGGCACTGCGAAACCGACAAGCTGTTCGTCGACGTGGACCTTCCGGCGGACCTCGCCGAGGGCGACCTGCTGCAGGTGCTGTGCACCGGAGCCTACAACAGCTCGATGGCCAGCAACTACAATCGGTTCCTCCGTCCGGCGACCGTGCTCGTGCGCGAGGATGGGTCCCTCGCACCCGTGCAGCGCCGGGAAACGTACGACGAGTTGTTCGCGCGGGAGATCCTGCCCGCACTCTGAGCCATGTTCGAACTGCCTCCCGTCCCCGTTCTGATGGCGATCCTGGTCGTCATCTTCTTCGGCATCGGCCTGCACGAGTACGCGCACTGCAAGATGGCCGACCTGGCGGGAGACCCCACTCCGCGCATCTACGGCCGGGTCACGCTCAACCTCACCAAGCACTTCGAGCCGCTCGGCACGCTCATGATCGTGCTCACCTCGCTGACGGGCGTGGGCATCGGTTGGGGAAAGCCGGCGCCGATGAACCCGAACAACATGCGCAACCCGCGCTGGGACGCGTTCGCCGCCACCGCGGCGGGGCCGATCTCCAACCTGGTGCAGGCCACGTTCTTCGCGGTGCTGCTGCGCGTCGCGGCCACCTCCGGCGCGCTGGGCTCCAGCACGTTCCTCACTGCGCTCCTCGTGTACGGCGTGGCCATCAACCTCGGATTGTTCCTGTTCAACCTCATTCCGCTCGGTCCGCTGGACGGCCATTGGCTTTTGGGCACGTTCTTCCCCGAACCTCAACGCCAAAGGTGGTACTGGTGGAACCAGCGCTACGGCTCGGGACTGCTCTTGGCGCTGATCCTGCTGGGCCAGCTCACGAGGGTGCCGACGATCGGCCTGATCATCGGTCCGCCCCACCAGGCGCTGTTCCATCTCCTGACGGGCATGAGGTTCGGATAGGATCAGCCGAGGGCACCCGATGGAGAAGCAACGCATTCTGAGCGGCATGCAGCCGACGCAGCCGAAGCTGCACCTGGGCAACTACGAGCCGATCAAGAGCTGGGTCCGGCTGCAGGAGGAGTACAAGCTCTACACGTTCGTCGCGGACTGGCACTCGCTGACCACGATGCACGAGAATCCCCAGGACATCGCCGCCAACTCGCGCGAGATCGTCAAGGACTACCTGGCGGCGGGCATCGACCCGGAGCGCTCCACCATCTTCCTGCAGAGCCACGTGCCCGAGCACGCCGAGCTGCACCTGCTGTTCAGCATGATCACCCCTCTCGGCTGGCTGGAGCGGGTGCCCACCTACAAGGAGAAGAAGCAGAACCTGCAGACGGAGAGCGAGCCTTACGGCTTGCTCGGCTACCCGGTGCTGCAGGCGGCCGACATCCTGCTGTACAAGCCCTACGGCGTGCCGGTCGGCAAGGACCAGGCGCCCCACCTCGAGCTCTCGCGCGAGATCGCCCGCCGCTTCAACCACCTTTACGGCGAGGTGTTCCCCGAGTTCGTGAACATCCTGTGCGACACGCCCGTGCTGATGGGCATCGACGGTCGCAAGATGAGCAAGAGCTACGGCAACGCCATCTACCTGAACGAGAGCGAGGAGGAGACCGCCAAGAAGGTGATGGCGGCCTTCACCACCCCCACCAAGATGCGCAAGACCGACCCCGGCGACCCCGAGAACTGCGCCGTGTGCAACCTTCTGAAGGTGTACTCGCCGGATTGGGAGCTGCAGACCGAGGAATGCCGCAAAGGCCTGCGCGGCTGCGTGCAGAACAAGCGCGAGTGCGCCGAGGCGATCAACGCCGCTCTGAGGCCTTTCCGCGAGCGGCGCTGCCAGATCGACGACGCCACCGTCGAGCGGATCCTCCGCCGCGGGGCAGAGGAGGCTCGAGAGTTCGCATCCCGCACGCTCGCCGAAGCCAAGCGGGCCATGGGCTTCCGGTGAGCGCGGACGGTCCCGAGGCCGCGCGGCGCATTCTGCAAGCATCGGCCATGCCCCGCAGGAACGTTCCGCCCCTCTGCCCCTACCGTCTCGCCCGCGACCCGAAGACGGGAGAGACGGTGGTGGAGGTGGCGGTCACGGGCCGCGCCCTGCTGGGACTCGCCTGCCTGAACAAGGGGACCGCGTTCACCGAGGAGGAGCGCCGCGAGCTCGGGTTGCTGGGCCTGCTGCCGCACCGCGTGCTCCCGATCGAGCAGCAAGCCCAGCGCATGCGCCGGGAGTACCTGCGCGAGAGCACCGACATCGAGCGCCACCTGTTCCTGAGCGCGCTGCACGACCAGAACGAGACGCTGTTCCTGCGCTTGGTTCGGGACCACCTGACCGAGATGATGCCGATCATCTACACTCCCGTGGTCGGCGAGATCGTGCGGCAGTACAGCCGCCTCTATCGAGGCTCGAGGGGTCTGTACCTGGCCTATCCCGACCGGGACCGCATGGACGAGATCCTCGACCACTGGATGCACCCCGTGGTCGACGCGGTGTGCGTGACCGACGGCGAGGCGATCCTGGGGCTCGGAGATCAGGGAGCGGGCGGCATCGCCATCCCCATCGCCAAGCTGGTGGTGTACACGCTGCTGGCGGGGGTGCGGCCCCACGGTCTGATGCCTGTGATGCTGGACGTGGGCACGGACAACCCCGAGCTGCTCGAGGACCCGCTCTACCTGGGATGGCGGCACGAGCGCCTTCGTGGCGAGGCCTACGACTCGTTCGTCGACCAGTTCGTCCAAGCGGTCCGCAGGCGGTGGCCCGGGGCGATCCTCCATTGGGAGGACTTCGGCAAGACCAACGCCCGTCGGCTGCTGGATCGCTACCGCTGGGAGATCTGCTCGTTCAACGACGACATCCAGGGCACGGCCGCCGTGGCTCTGGCGGCGCTCATCGCGGCCAACGGTCGGGCCGGCTCCTCGTTCCGGGAACAGCGCGCCGTGGTGCACGGAGCCGGCACGGCGGGCGTGGGCATCGCCGACGAGATCGTCGCCGCCATGCTGCGGGAGGGCCTGCCGGAATCCGAAGCGCTGGACCGGGTTTGGCTGCTCAACAGCCGGGGCCTGCTGCTCGAGGACTCCCCCGGCTTGGAGCCGTTCCAGCGCAGGTACGCCAAGCCTCGGGCCGCCGTGTCGGGCTGGCGCCTGGCCGACCCGGCGCGCATCGGCCTCGAGGACGTGGTCCGCAACGTGCACCCCACCGTGCTGATCGGCACGTCGACCCAGGCCGGCGCGTTCACCGAACCGATCGTGCGCGAGATGGCGTCGCGCTGCTCCCGACCGATCGTGTTCCCGCTCTCCAACCCCGACTCCAAGGCCGAGGCTCGCCCCGAGGACCTGCTGCGCTGGACCGACGGTCGGGCCCTGGTGGCCACCGGCACGCCGTTCCCCGACGTGCCGTTCCAGGGCCGCTCCGTGCGCATCGGCAACTGCAACAACGCGTTCGTGTTCCCCGGCCTCGCTCTGGGGGCGATCGCCTCGCGCGCCAGGGCGATCAGCGACGGGATGGTGTCCGCCGCGGGCATCGAGATCGGCAAGTGGATCCCCGGCGACGGAGACCCGCTGGGCCCGCTGATGCCCGCGCTGGAGGACGCCCGCGCCATCTCGCGGAACGTGGCGATCGCCGTCGGGCTGGCCGCCCAGCGCGAGGGCTTGGCGGAGAAGGCCAGCGTCGACGAGCTGGAGCGTCGCATCGCGGAGGTGAGCTGGACCGGCGGGTACCACCGTTACCGCCGCTGGTCCGGCTGAGTCCGCTCGCGCATCCAGGCGACGATCTTCCTGCACAGCGGGTGGTCGGCCTGCCCCGCCGCGTCGTTCACGCCGCCGTGGTCCAGCTCCGGCCACAGGCTCGTCTCCGCCCTGGCGCCCTTGCTCCGCGCCACCTCGGCGAACCGCTCGGCCTGCCTCTGGGAGCGGCGGTCCCGCCGGGCTTGCCCCATCAGCCCCTTGCCGGCGACCACCAGCAGGAAGTCCGGCAGGCGGTCGGCCTTTCGGGCTTGGACGATCGGCGAGGCCTCCTCCCAAACCTCGGGGTCATCGCCGAAGGCCCGCCGGTAGATCGCCGCGGTCGCTGGGAACCGCGCCGACTCGGCGACGTCCATGCCGCCACCGTCCAGCGAGACCACTCCCAGCAGGTCGGCTGGCCGCAAGCCATGGGGCCGAAGCCAGCGAGGGTCCGCCCCGAGGCATGCCGCAAGGTGCGCGCCCGCGCTGTGCCCCATCACGAACAAGCGCCCCGGATCTCCCCCGAAGCGGCCGATGTTCGCCCGCACCCAGCCCACGGCCGCGGCGGCGTCTTGGACGAACGCGGGATAGGGATGCTCGGGCGACAGACGGTAGTTGGCCGACACCAGCACGAAGCCCGCCGCGGGAAACGCCCGCTGCTTGCCCCGCAGCGCCTGGCGCTTGTCGCCTCGCGACCAGCCTCCCCCGTGCAGGAACACCACCACGGGAGCTCCCCTTGCCCCCTCCGGCGCGTGCACGTCCAGAACCTGGCGGGGGTGCGCGGCGGCGTACGGCAGGTCGCGCCACTCCCGCACGGCGGGCGGAAGCAGCAGCAGAGCGGCGATCGCGGACAGCGGCATGTTCGCAAGGACGCGCGGCGAAGCGCCGGGTTCGGCGGCCCGGGTTTCCGCCATACTTGCGTGCGGACCGATGGCCGAACCGGATTCGCCCCAGCTGACCCTGGAGCTGCGCGAGCGCGCCATGCGCCGCGTCGTCTGGGCTTGGGCCTTCGGCTCCCTGTTCTTCTCCATCACCACGGGAGCCGCCTTCACCTCCCTGCTCAAGAAGTTCCTCCAAGTTTCCGACTTCCACTACGGCCTCGTGATGGCCGCCGGGCCCGCCGCGGTGCTGTTCACGCTGCTCGGCTCCTACTGGGTCGAGCGCACGGGACGCTCCAAACCGATCTTCCTGCGCTACCTGTTGGCCGCCCGGATCTCTTGGCTGGCGATCGCGGCCGTGCCGCTGCTGCGCGCCGAGCCCGGGGCGCTGTGGGTGGCGGGAACCGTCGGCCTGGTCGCGTTCCTGAGCGCGATCTGCGCGAACGTCGGCGGCGCGGGGTTCACGGTCTGGATGTCCGACTTGGTTCCGCGGCACGAGGCGGGCGCTTTCTTCGGGCAGAGGGCGCGGGTCGGGCTGGCGATGATGGTGGTGGCCAGCTCGTCGGTGTCTTTTCTGCTCGACCGCTTCGGCCAGCTGCCGGCGGTGTACGCAGGGGTGTTCGGCTTCGCCGCGGTGGTCGGAGCGATCGACATCCTGCTGTTCCTGCGCGTGCCGGAGCAACCCCGATCGACGGGGCCACAGCCGCCCAGCCTGTGGGAGGTCGTGTCGATCCCCTGGCGCAACGCGGACTTCCGCGCCTACAGCGCCTACACCGCCCTGGCGTTCGTCGCCTACTCGATGTTCTGGCCGTTCCTGTGGCCGTTCTGCTTCGAGCCCTCCGAGCGGCACGGGCTCGGCTTCTCGTTGCCGCTCACCAACGCGCTGATCGTCGTCCTGCCGCAGCTGGCCAACGCGTTCACATCGCCGTTCTGGGGGCGCGCGCTCGACCGCTTCGGGCCGAAGCCGGTGCTGGGCTTCGGCTCGCTGACCGCGATCGTGCTTCCGGTGTTCTGGGTGTTCTGCACGCGCGCCTACGGCGTCGACCTGCGGCCGTTCGGGCATGCGGTGCGGCTCGACCCGCCGATGCTCATCCCGCTGATCAGCCTTTTGGGCGGACTGAGCTGGCCGTCGATCGATCAGGGCCTCGTGTACGTCCAGCTGCACGGGTTTCCCGAGGAGAGGCGCTCGGCGTACGTCGCGGCCAACAACGTGGTGATCGGACTCGCGGCCACCGTGGGCAGCGCGCTCGGCGGTGCGCTGGCCGCCGCCTTCGAGCCGCTGGTGGGCAAGGTCGCCTGGCTTCCGGCGTGGTTCTCGCATTACCAGGCGGTGTTCGCCGTCTCGATCCTACTGCGCCTGGCGGCGTTCGCGCTGCTGTTCCATCGTCTGAACCTGGAGAGCCGGGGATCCAACCTGGAGGCCGGCCGGGCGGTGTTCGGCGAGGCGCTGCTGCCCCTGCGGCGGCTGCTTCCGCGATCGTGGACGTACCGCCTTCGCTGAAGTTTGGAATACGGATAACGCCCAAGGAATGCTATTCTAGAAGGACGGAGCGAGGAAAACCATGAAGCTGCACCTGGGAATGATGGTCGCCGCGTCGCTCGCGCTGGCAGTCGGCTGCTCCGGCGGCAAGGATCAGGACGCCGGGCAGGAGGGAGCGGGAGCGAAGTCCGGCAAGAAGATCGTGGTCGGTTTCAGCCAGATCGGAGCGGAGAGCGGCTGGCGCACGGCCAACACCGAGTCGATCAAGTCCGAGGCCGCCAAGCGAGGCATCGAGCTGCGGTTCTCGGACGCGCAGCAGAAGCAGGAGAACCAGATCAAGGCTCTCCGGAGCTTCATCGCGCAGAAGGTCGATGTGATCATGTTCTCCCCCGTGGTGGAGGCGGGCTGGGGCCCGGTGATGAAGGAGATCAAGGACGCCGGCATCCCCGTGATCGTCGCCGACCGCCGGCCGGACGTCGGGGAGGACATGTACGTCACGTTCATCGGCTCCGACTTCGTGGAGGAGGGTCGGCGGGCGGCCCGCTGGCTCGCCAAGAAGATGAACGGCAAGGCCAACATCCTCGAGCTGCAGGGAACCCCGGGCAGCGCGCCGGCCATCGACCGCAAGAAGGGCTTCGAGGAGGTGCTGAGGGAGCACCCCGGCATGAAGATCGTGCTGTCCCAGTCGGGCGACTTCACGCGGGCCAAGGGCAAGGAGGCGATGGAGGCGTTCCTCAAGTCGCCGGTCGGCCGCACCGCCAACGCGCTGTTCGCGCACAACGACGACATGGCGCTCGGGGCGATCCAGGCCATCGAGGAAGCCGGGCTGAAGCCTGGCAAGGACATCATCATCGTGTCGATCGACGGAGTGCGCGGCGCGTTCGAGGCGATGATCGCGGGCAAGCTGAACTGCACGGTGGAGTGCAACCCGATCATCGGGCCGCAGCTGTTCGACGCGGTGGAGGCCGTGGTGGCGGGCAAGCCGCTTCCCAAGCGCATCGTGGTCGATGAGGGCGTGTTCGACCAGTCCGTGGCCGCCAAGGAGCTGCCGAACCGCAAGTACTGACCGTCTCGGTCCCGGCCGTCAGACCATCGTGAACGGGTCCACGTCGAGCGCCACCTGCACGCCGGCCGGGACCTCCAAACCCTGCAACGCTCGGCGCACCGGCTCCGTCGGCGATGCCGGAGGCAGCTTGACCAGCGCGTGCCTTCGGAAGCGCCTCTGAATCCGCTCGAGAGCGCAGTCGGCTGGGCCGAGCACCCTCGCCATCGGCAGGGCGCGCAGGCGCTCGGCGACCGCCGCCGAAACCTGCCGCGCCAGCCGCTCGTCCTCGGAGGTCACCAGCACGTTGACCAGGCGCACGAACGGCGGGTAGCCCGCGGCTTCGCGCTCGGCCTTCTGGCTCTCGTAGAGCGACAGGTAGTCTTGCGCGGCGGCCGCCACCACGGCCGGGTGCGACGGGTTGAGCGTCTGCACCACCACCCGGCCGGGCTTCTCGCCTCGGCCCGCGCGGCCTGCCACCTGCTGCAGCAGCTGGAACGTGCGCTCGCTGGCGCGGAAGTCCGGCAGGTTGAGCGAGACGTCCGCCGCCACCACGCCGACCAGCGTGACGTTGGGGAAATCCAGCCCCTTGGCCACCATCTGGGTGCCGACCAGCACGTCCAGCTCGCCGGCCCGGAAGCCCGCCAGGATCTCGTCCAGGGCGTTGCGCCTCTGCGCCACGTCGCGATCGAGTCGCGCCACCCTGGCCTGGGGGAACGCCGCTCGAACCGCCTCCTCGACCTTCTCGGTGCCTGCGCCGAACGTGCGCACGCGGTGCCCCCCGCACGACGGGCACACGTCCGGCGGCGCTTGGGAGTGCCCGCAGTGATGGCACCTCAGCCGCCGCTCGCGCACGCTGAGCGCCAGAGACACCGCGCAGTCGGGGCAAGAGAACGAGTGGCCGCACTCGCGGCAGACCAGGAACGGCGCGTAGGCGCGTCGGTTGAGGAACAGGATGGCCTGTTCGCCGCGGCGGAGCGTCCCGTCCAGCGCCTCGAGCAGCTCGTCCGCGAACAGGCTCGGCCTGCCTGAGCGGAACCCCGCTCCGAGATCCACCACGCGCACGTCCGGCAGGCGGGCCGCTCGGGCGGCGCGCTCCGGCAGGCTCAGCAGCGTCAGGCTGCCCTGCTCGGCCTCCCAGAAGCTCTCCACGCTGGGGGTCGCCGAGCCCAGCAGCACCGGGCAGCGATGGATCTCTCCCAGCTTCAGCGCCAAGCGCTTGGCGTGGTACCGGGGCGTCGTCTCCTGCTTGTACGACGACTCGTGCTCCTCGTCCACCACGATCAGCCCCAGGTGCTCCAGCGGCGAGAACAGTGCGCTGCGCGCTCCCACGACGACGGGGCACTCGCCCGCTCGGATGCGCCTCCAGTTCTCCAGCCGCTCGGTCGGCGGCAGGTCGCTGTGCACGATGGCCACGCGGTCGCCGAACCGGTCGCGCAGCTGGGCGATGGCCTGGGTCGCCAAGGCGATCTCGGGCACCAGGTACAGCACCTGCAGCCCGACGGCCAGCGCCTCCGCGGCGCAGCGCAGGTACACCTCCGTCTTGCCGCTGCCCGTCACGCCGAACAGCAGGAACGGCTGGGCCCGGCGAGCGCGGACCGCGTCCGCCACCGCCTCGATCGCCAGCCGTTGGTGCGGGTTGGGGGTCGGCGCCGGCCTGGGGACCGACGTGGCCCCGGGCTCGGCCCTCACGAGCAGCCCGGCGTCGACGAGCGCGCGCACCGTGGCGTCGGTCACGCCGCTCATCGCTCGGATCTCCGCGGCCGACAGCAAGCGGTGGGACGCCGACTGCATCTGCATCAGCACCAGCGCCTGGGCCGGCTTGCGGCGGGCCTCCTCGCGCAGAAAGCGCTCGATCCGCTCGGCGTCCGGCGTCAGCCCCAGCAGACCGCCCGCTCTGCGGCTGGGCCCGAGCGGCGCGAGCGCGAGGCTGTGGCGCACGAGGCCCTTGGCCGCCAGCTGCCGCAGAACCTTCTCGGCCCCCGGGGGAGCCTTGCGGCTCTTCGATCCCATCCACGAGCCGCCTGCCTCGCGCAGCACGCGCACCGCCTCGGCCTGCGAAGCGGTCAGGCCCTCGAGCGGCGCGTCTCGCACCAGGGTCCAACAGGGCACCAGACGTTCGCGCAGGTTCGGCGGCACCGCCGGGCCCAGCGCCGCGCCGATCGGGCACAGGTATTCGGAGGCGACGAACTCCAGCAACCGAAGGACCGGCTCCACCAGCCCCAATCCCTCGACGGGGGGCCCGGTGGTCCGAAGCGCCGAGGGGGCGAAACCCAGCTGGTCTTCGGCCACCTGTCTCAGCGCGAGGCAGAAGCCCAGCACGGTACGGTTGCCGAGAGGGACGAAGCAGGCGTCGCCCTCTCGAAGGTCGGGGTGCGGCACGTAGCTGAACAGCGCCGCGGCGCCGCCCGACCTCGGCTCGACGGCGACCTCCGCCACGGTGAGACGCTGGGAATCCGCCAAGGGCCCTCAGTATACGGCCCCGCCGCTCAGCCGAGGGATCGCAGCGAGAACTCGGCCATCTGCACCTCGGGCAGGTTGACGACCAAGGCTTGGGCGTTGCGGCCGAACGCCCGCAGCTCCGCCGTGGGCAGCTCCCTTCCGCGCTGGCTGGGCACCAAGCGGCCCGGACCGAAGAACGCCAGGCCCAGCCGCTCCACGCCGGTGTCCGACGCCATCACGAGCTTCAAACCGTCCTCCGCCTCCGTCTCGAAGCGCTTCAGCGCCCGGCGAGCCCGCTCGAAGCGGTAGATCCGCTCCGGGGTGAGACGCTCCAGCCGCTGGCCCCGCGCCAGCACCGACACCCTGCGGCAGGCTTCCTGCACCGCGGGCTCGAGCAGGTCCTCGATGCCCCAAACCAGCTGCAGGCAACCCCGGAAGGCGAGCGTCTGGGCGAGCAGGGCGTCCACGACCTCGGGCTGCAGGTCGATCCCAGGGCGGTACGCCTGATACGGCACCTCGAGCACGAGGGAGGGCGCGCCGTTCGCGGCCAACGGATGGAACGGCCTGCAGGTGCCGAAGGCGAAGCCTGCGCAACCGGCTTGGCGGCCACCCTTCGAGAGGTCGACGCGCGCGCCGCTCACCTCGTACGCGGCCAGCATGGCCAGGTGCCCCCGCCAACGTCCGTTCTCCGGCCTCACCGACACCGGCTCGAACGACAGCGCGCTGCGCGACAGCTGCACGAACTGCACGCGGAACGTTTCCGGAACGAACGGGGAACGGCGGTCCATCGGAGCCAGCAGGCCGATCTCGTGCTCGCGCGCGCGGATCGACCGCACGGCCTCGGCCGGAAAGCCGGGAGGCTTGACCAGCCAAGCGGCTGGCAGGCCGTAGGTCGAGAGCGTGCCCATCGCGGGCACCACGAGGCCGGCGGCCTCGGGGGAGGCCTCGATGCTGGCCGTGACCACCCCGGGAGCGAGGTCCGGCCAAGGCCAGGTGACGGCCAGGCACCGACCGCCGAACGTGGCGGCCTCGACCACCGCCCCGAGCCAGAGGTCCCGCACGGCGTCGGCGTGCGGGAATGCGAAGAACGGCGCGCCTCCCAGGGAGGCTCGGTCGTCGTCGAAGCTCAGCGCGATGCCGTCCTCGGCCTTCAGGTCGCCATCGTCCAGGCGAACGGTGCCGTCGGCAGGGCCGATGCCGTCGGTCTCCACGGACCTTCCTGTCTGCATCAGCGCCATCGTCTGGCCGACGTGCGGACCCACGAACAGCGCCAGGCCCGAGCCGGGCTTCGAGCGGGCCACGGCCGCCAGATCGCCCACGCGAGCAACCACCTCCGCGCCCGAGGCCGCGCACGCCGAACCGCCGAAGCACCGCATGCGCTTGGCGGCATCGGGCCACAGCGTCCCCACTTCGGAGGGCTCGAGGAGCGCGTTCGAGAGGTGGACCATGCGGGGCTCCAAGGCGAGCAGGCCCGACAAGCCCCACGTGGAACCCGAGCAGACCACGGCGCCACCCTGCCGCACCCATTCGCCCAGCGCCGCGGTCGCCGAAGGACCCAGCGACCCGTAGCCGCAGAGCAGTAGGACCGTGCATTCCGCGAGGCGCGAGGCGTCGAAACCGTCCCAAACGGCGTGCGGCACCCCCCCGCTCTGCAGAGCCTCCACGTAGTAGGGCGCCCCGGCATCCTCCTGAGCCAGCACCACCGCGATCCTCGCCCAACGCAAACGACCCATCTTCCCAGCCGCAGTTTAGTCCAACTCAGAGTGGAGGCCGGCTCGGCAGGTACAATTCCTCCCGATGAAGCTGCGCATCGGGTTGCCGAAAGGCAGCCTGCAGGAGGCCACCTTTTCCCTCTTCGAGCGCGCGGGGTTCCTTTTCAAGTCCTCCGCCCGCTCCTACGAGCCGGTCGTGAACGACCCGGAGCTCGACCCCGTGCTGCTCCGCCCGCAGGAGATCCCGCAGTACGTGCAGGACGGCGTGATCGACTGCGGCCTGACCGGCCACGACTGGGTGGTGGACTGCGGCGCCGACGTGCACGAGGTGTGCGAGCTGCGCTACAGCAAGCTCACCACGAACCCAATCCGCGTGGTGCTGGCGGTGCACAACGACAGCCCGATCCAGTCGGTGGAGGACCTTCGAGGCAAGCGCATCGCCACGGAGTACGTGCGCCTCACCGAGCGCTACCTGGCCGAGCGGGGGGTGCAGGCGCACGTCGAGTTCAGCTGGGGAGCCTGCGAGGTCAAGGTGCCTCTGTTGGTCGACGCCATCGTGGTGAACACCGAGACCGGGTCCTCGCTGCGGGCGCACAACCTGCGGGTGGTCGAGACCCTGCTCACCTCCACCACGCGCCTGGTGGCGAACAAGCAGGCTTGGAACGACGAGTGGAAGCGCTCGAAGATCGAATCCCTGGAGATCCTTCTGACGGGAGCGATGAATGCCGCCAAGCTCGTGGGCCTGAAGATGAACGTGCCCGTGGCCAACCAGCAGCAGATCCTGTCGCTGCTGCCCGCGCTGCAGAACCCGACTCTCTCGCCGCTGGCGGATCCCGAATGGGTGGCCGCCGAGGTGATCCTGGACCAAACCCAGGTGCGCGACCTGATCCCCGCCCTCAAGCGGGCCGGGGCGACCGGTCTGGTCGAGTACCCGCTGAACAAGGTCATCTACTGAGGCTCCGCGCCTTCGGCCCGAGGCCCCAACCCCTCGCCAGGGCTCCCGGCTGGGCCGCGGCCGTCTGCCGTAACGCTCCGTCGGCGGACCGGTCGGCGGCGACGGGTGGAACGGCACCGCCCGGGGAAACCGGGGGATGGCTGGCCGGAGCCGCTCTCCCGCCCGGCCGATGCAGGCTCTCGGGGTTCCGCAGCAGGATAGACTCTGCTATGTGCCTTTGGGTAGCTTGGGCCGTCATGCTTAGCAACGGGGGAATACGAATAGGCTCGTTGCGATGCGAGCACTTGGAGAACCCGCTCGGCGTCGAAGCCAGGCACCCGCGCCTGTCGTGGAAGTTGGAGGCGACGGATCCCTCGCGCCGGGGGTTGCGGCAGACGGCGTACCAAATCCAGGTCTCCCGATCTCCGGAGTTGCTGGCGCAGGATCAGCCCGACGTTTGGGATTCCGGCAAGGTGTCGTCGGACCAGAGCGTGCTCGTGCCCTATGGCGGCCCGGCCCTGGCCGATGCCCGTCGGTATTGGTGGCGCGTGCGCGTGTGGACCGACCGCCGCGAGGCGAGCGGTTGGAGCCCCATCGCGCACTGGACGATGGGCCTCACGGGTGACGACGCTTGGAAGGCCCTATGGATCGGCCCGCCGAGGCCGGCCAAGGCCAGGAGCCTCGCCGGCTGCACCTGGATCTGGACCGGAGAGCCCGGCATGCTCGGAGGAGTGCGGTGGTTCGAGGCGAGCTTCGAATTCCCCGCCGAGGCCAGGTCCGCCGAGCTCCTGATGACCGCCGACGACCGCTTCGAGGCTTTCCTGGACGGTGCGGAGGTTGCCCGCACCCGCACCACCGGCACGGGAGAGGACTGGCGCACCGTGGTGCGGGCGGACCTGGGAGAGCGTCTGAGCGCCGGCCGGCACACCCTTCGGGTGAAGGTCCAGAACGACGGCGGTCCTGCCGGACTCATCGCCAGGCTCACGGCGGACGGTCGGGACGTCCTGAAGACCGATGCGGGCTGGCGCTGGGCCGAGACTCTCGAGGGGTTGGCCGAAGGGCGGCCCGCGGCGGTGGTGGGAGTGTTCGGCGGGGAGCCTTGGGGAGAGGTCGGACCGGACCCCGGGCCGCCTCCGCCCGCGCCGATGCTGCGCAAGGAGTTCCACCTGCGGCCGGGGCTGGAGCGGGCCCTGCTGTTCGTTTCGGCGCTGGGCTACGGCAGGATCACGATCAACGGCCACCCAGCCACCGACAGCGTGCTGGACCCGCCGTTCACGCGCTACGACCGTCGCGTGCTGTACACCGCGCACGACGTGACGCGCCTGCTGAAGGGCGGCTCGAACGCGATCGGAGCCGTGCTCGGCAACGGCTTCCTGAACGTTCCGGCTCGCGACGCTTGGAACTTCGAGCGAGCGCCGTGGAGGGAGCCGCCGATGCTGCGTCTGCAGCTGGTGCTGGAGTTCGCCGACGGCGCGATCGAGCGCGTGGTCAGCGACGGGACGTGGCGCCTGGCAGAGGGCCCGTGGCGCTTCGACGCCGTGCGGCAGGGAGAGGTGTACGACGCCCGTCTCGAGCAGTCCGGCTGGGACGAGCCAGGGTTCGACGATTCCTCCTGGAGGCCGGTCTCGTTGCTGCCGGGACCCAAAGGCAGGGCCGCCGCGCTGCGATCGGCTCCCTGCCGGGTGACCGAGACGCTCCGTCCAAGGACCGTCCGCGAGGTCCAGCCAGGGGTGTTCGTGTTCGATCTCGGGCAGAACATCGCCGGCTGGGCCCGCTTCCGCGTGCGAGGGCCGGCGGGCACCGAGGTGCGCCTCAGGTTCGCGGAGAAGCTGCGCCCCGACGGCACCGTGGACACCTCGAACATCGACGGCCTGGTCTTCGACCCGTTCTTCTCGCAGGTGCGCTACACGCTGAAGGGAGGCGGGCCTGAGACGTTCGAGAGCGCCTTCGCGTACTACGGATTCCGCTACGTGCAGGTCGAGGGCTGGCCCGGCAGACCGACGCTCGACGACCTCGAGGGACGCGTGGTGCACACGGACTTCGCCCGGGCCGGAGACGTGCGCAGCACCCCACTGTTCGACCGCATCCAAGACGCCACGCTGTGGGCCTACCGCTCGAACTTCGTGGGCATCCCCACCGACTGCCCGCACCGGGAGAAGAACGGATGGACCGGCGACGCGCACCTTGCGGCGGAGCAGGCGCTCTTCAACTGGGACAACGCCGCCGGCTACCTCAAGTGGCTCGACGACCTGATGGACGAGCAGCGCGAGGACGGAGCGCTGCCGGGAATCGTGCCCACCGGTGGGTGGGGCTACGCTTGGGGCAACGGTCCGGCCTGGGACAGCGCGCTGGTGCTGATCCCTTACTACCTGTATCTGTACACGGGCGACCGGGGCGTGCTCGAACGCTGCTACCCTGCCATGCGCCGCTACGTGGACTACCTGGAGCGCAACTCGCGGAGGCTGATCGTGCCGTTCGGCCTCGGAGACTGGGTGCCGGCCAAGACCGAGACTCCCGCCGACATCACCTCCACCGCCTACTTCGCGGTGGACGCAGAGATCGTGTCGCTCGCGGCCACCTTGCTCGGACGGGTGGAGGACGCAGCGCGCTACGGAACGCTCGCCAAGAACATCCGGTCGGCGTGGCGGGCGGAGTTCGTCCGCGACGACGGCACGGTGGGCCCGGGCAGCCAGACCGCGCAGTCGTGCGCGCTGTTCCAGGACATGCTCAAGCTTCCCCAGAGGCCGCAGGTCTACCGACGGCTCGTCGAGCGCGTCGAGCGGGACGGAGGAAGGCTGGACGTGGGCATTCTCGGTGCGAAGTACCTGTTCCACACCCTCAGCGAGGGCGGAAGCCACGAGCTGGCGCTGGACCTGCTGACGCGCACGGACCAGCCGAGCTACGGCTGGTGGCTGGAGCAGGGAGCCACCACGCTGTGGGAAACGTGGGACGGCAACGCCTCGCGCAACCACATCATGTTCGGGGACGTCAGCGCTTGGTTCTTCCAGCAGCTGGCGGGCATCCGGCCGGACCCCTCGATGCCGGGGTTCAAGCGCGTTCTGCTCGAACCGAAGCTCTCGGATCGCGTGCCCACCGTGCGGGCCTGGCACGACGGGCCCTTCGGGAGGATCGTCAGCGAGATCGAGCATCACCCCGGCGGATACTCGTGGGTCGTGCACGTGCCGCCGAATTCCTCGGCGGTGGCCACAATCCCGGCACCGAGCATCGAGAACGTCACCGAGGGCGGGAAGCCCTTGCGCCAGGCGGAGGGGGTCCGAGTGCGGACGATCCGGCTGGGCCGGGAGGTGGTCGTTGGACTGTTAAGCGGTCGTTACCGCTTCGAGGTTCGCCGCTGATGCCCGGCTGTGGCGGAGCCGACCGTCGGCCAGAATGGCGGGCATGTTCGGTCCCGCTCTGCTGACTGTCCTCGCCATGGCCTTCTCCCCGAGCCCGAGAGCCGCGCAGCAGCCGTTGCGCTTCGAAGAAGGGAGGTTCAAGATCGTCCAGTTCACCGACCCGCAGGACGGCCCGGTGTTCCACCCCAAAACCAAGGCCGCCATGGAGCGGATCCTCGACAGCGAGAAGCCGCACCTCGTGGTGATCACGGGCGACCTTCTCAGCACCGGAGCGTTCCAGAACAAGGACCAGATTCGAAGGTCGCTGGAGGCTCTGGCCGCGCCGATGGAGGCTCGGAGGATCCCCTGGGCCGCCACCTTCGGCAACCACGACTGCGACGCCCTGGACAAGCTCGGCATCACCAAGACGGACATGATGGGCTGGATGCGCGCGCTGCCGCACAACCGCAACACGGACGACCCGGAGGGCGTTCCGGGAGTCGGCAACAACCTGCTGCGCGTGCTCGGCTCCGACGGCAAGCCCGCCCTGGCCGTTTGGCTGCTCGACTCCCACGCCTACGCTCCCGAAGAGTGGGCTGGCCAGAAGCTGGGAGGCTACGGCTGGATCCAGCCCGAGCAGGTCGGGTGGTACGCGCAGACCTCGCGAGCCCTCGAGGCCGAGGTCGGACGCAAGGTGCCCGGCCTGATGTTCTTCCACATCCCGCTGCTCGAGTTCGGTCAGATGCGCCTTGCTGGCAAGGTGACCGAGGGGGAGAAGAACGAGGACGAGTGCCCCGCGCACATCAACAGCGGCCTGTTCGGCGCGCTGATGGCCAGAGGCGACGTGGCGGGGGTTTTCGTCGGCCACGACCACGTGAACACCTACGTCGGCACGTGGTACGGCATCCGGCTGGGATACGCCGGGAACATCGGCTACGCCACCTATGGGCTGGATGGTGCCCAGCGCGACCGTCTGCGCGGCGCCAGGGTTTTCGAGATCGAGGAGAAGGACCCGAAGGCGTTCCGCACGCGGTATGTGCTGGCGTCTTCGCTGGGCCTCTGACCCCCGCTCTGCCTAAGGCTTCCGGGTCCGAGGGCTCGGGCCCGGAAGCGGCCTCCTCACCGTCTCACCGACAGCTCGCGGCGGGCCAGCAGCCTCGCCACGTCGGCCAGAGCCAGGAGGTTCGCCGCCGACGACCAGAATCGCCTCGAGCGGCTCGGCCGCTGTCGGTGGAACTCCTGAAAGCCCAGGTCGGCCAAGTGCTCGGCCAGGGCGCGGGTCTTTCTCGAGAGCCGGAGCAACCGCCTCACCTTGCCCATGCGGGAATCCGTGGCCCGGCGAGCCTCCTCCAGCTCCCGCCGGATCTTCGCTTCCATCAACACGTTTCGACCTCCATTCCAACGTCGTTGTGGAGGCCATTTCCCGCCATCCGGGACATGGTCCTCTCCTGCGGCGCCTGCGAGGTTAGCTGACGGGCTCGGACCAAGAGATATCCTACGCGCGCACGCGATTCGCCCCTTGTTCGTGGTTCCCCCGCTCCGGGCGGGCGCCCGGATTCGGCACGAAGAGAGGATACCCCCGAGACAGCGCCGGCACAAGGTCCCGGCAATCTTCCGCGCGCAACTCCACGGGATTCCGGTCTGCTTCGCCCAAGCCTGGTAGAAGTCCAGGTCGGACTCACCGGGAACGCGCGGAAAGCCTCTGGTGCAAGAGACTCCAATCCCTAGACAACCTCACACCACCCCTTCCTCCACCCCCTCCAGCCCAGGGCCGGCCCTCCCCGCCGGCCCTCTCTCTTGCCCGGCTCAGGGCGCGACGGCCAGCCACTCGTCCCATCGCGTGTCCGCGGCCAGCTGCATCCTCCGGTAGTCCGCCAGCGCGGCCGCGCTCCAACGGTCCTTGGGCGTCAGGTCGATCGACAGGCCGTTGCTGCCCGGCGAGTTGGCGTTGTGCCTCTCGTAGACCACCGCCGCCTGGGCGGCGCGGCGCACCTCCGCCGCGGCGACCATCACGGCCGGGATGGCCGACTGATCCTCGAGGTTGCGCGCCATGCCGATCAGGTCGTAGAAGTGCCTGTAGTCGGCGGGCGAGTACGCCTGGGTGGCGGCCCGCACCCGAGCCATGGCCGACTCCAGCTGCGCCGCGTTGTCCGCCAAGGCCGCGCCGAGAGCGTCCAGCGCGCCAGCCAGACTCCCGAGCGCCGCCGTCCGCACCACGCTCTGGGTGATCTTCGAGGAAGCGTAGGACGGCTCCTCGAGCATCGCGTCGACGAACGCCCGGACCAGGGTCTCGGTGGAGGCGTCCGGGTTGTCGCGAAACCTGCGGAACGCCAGGTGGTAGGGATATCCGTCGCCTGGCGGACTCTCCTCGCTGCCCACCACGTAGTCGGCGTGGTCGCGCACCTCGTACGCCACCTCGAGCATCTGCATCAGGCTCGCGTCCCAGGCGATGAAGTCGAAGCGCTCGCCCTGCAAGGCCGATCCCNGTTGCCACACTTGGATGGCGCTGCCCGTCAGATCGTCGTAGCTCACGGCGCGCCCATGGACGGCGCTCAGCGACCGCCTCCAGCCGTTGCCGTGGTTCCACACGATCAGGCCGTATCGGTCCGCTGGGTAGTTCTCCTTGCCCCACAGCACGAAAGCCCTCAGGGTGCTGGCCCTTCCCATGTCGACCCGGTCGCCGAGGTCCTGCACCAGTTCGCTGCGAACGGAGGAGGAGTCGTCGGGCCGGATCAGGTATCGCCGCGTGCCTCGGAACCCGCCGCTCCTCATCTGGTTCGGATCGACCTTCCACTGCACCAAGACGCGCACCTGCGGGTTCTGGGCAACCCGCTCCATCTCGTTGACGTCCTCCAAGCTGAACTCCGCCAGGTCGTTGGCGCCGTTGAGGTACACGAGGATGGTCCACTTCGTCCTCTCGGGGGCCCCGGGCGAGATCGTCGCGGGCACGGTGGCAGAGGCTCCCGAAGGCTCGTGCCGGACGGAGATCTGCGCCTGCCCCTCGGCGACCGCCTCCGCAAGCCCTTGGTCGTCCACGCGCACCACCGCCGGGTCGCTGCTGGACCAGGCCAAAGAGCCGTCGGGCACGAACACGGGGCGCTGCCGCTCGTCGGTCAGCGTGGCCACGAGCCGAGCCGACTGCGGCACCTCGAGGCTGAGTGCGGGAGGTTGGACGGCGACGCTCGTGGGCGCTGCGCCGACGGCCGTCTCGAACGTCCCCCGCGCGCGGATCGTCACCCGCGCCTGCAGCCATCCCGTCCGTTGGCCTGCGCCGCCCGCCCTTGGGAACAGCTCCGCCAGAAGAAGGAACTCGCCGGCGGGCGCCGACGGCAGGGTCTGCGTCTGCAGCCCGTCGGTCAGCCGCTCGATCACCGTCTCGTATCGGACGATGCCGTTCGAGTCCAGCAGCGAGACGCGCTGCGACACGCCCTGCGGGCCATCCTGGCCGGCCGACCAATCCGTGGAATAGGTGAAGTCGGAAACCACGCGGGAGCCCCCGCCTCCCCCGCCGCCGCAGCCCGCGAGGGTGACCGACGCTGCGAGCAAGCCCGCGATCCATCGAGGAAGTCCCATGTTCCGAGCTTACGCCCTCGGAAGCCCGCGAGTCTCCCGTGATGACCTTCGGCGCACCGTCCGATCATTCCGATAGGCAGTGAGAGCAGATTCCCAAGCCCGCCGCTTGGCCGACATCCTGCGGGAGGCCGGCGTGCGCACGACCCTGGACCCCGATCGGAAAGGGCCAGCGGGCTTTCCCGTGCGCCTGTGCCTCCGGGACGGTTCGGAACTGGTGCTCGAACTCCCCGAACCGGCTCTGCTGCAGGCCGTGGATCCCGGCCAGGTCGGCGTCGCGGTCCTCGACGGCTTGGGGTACGCGCGGCGGACGTGGGGCCTGGCCGCCCGTTGCCGGCACCTCCGGTCGAAGCG
This sequence comes from Fimbriimonadales bacterium, assembly GCA_026418055.1. Classification (GTDB taxonomy): domain Bacteria; phylum Armatimonadota; class Fimbriimonadia; order Fimbriimonadales; family Fimbriimonadaceae; genus UBA8783. The sequence continues at coordinate 18,652 of JAOACB010000016.1, read as the reverse complement.
CTCCGCGCTCACCACCGAGCTGGGACCGCTGGTGCAGGGCGCGTTGGGCGGCGTTGCGGGCTCGCTGTACCTCGACGGGCTCCGCTACCACGCGGCGCCGCTCGAGGTCAACGGCGAGCGCGAGGCGCTGTTGCTGGTGACGAACGCCTCGGCCGAGCGGGCGGCCAACGAGCAGGCGGGCGAGTGCCGCCTCAGCGCCGAGGCGCTGAGGCGGATCGGCCGCGCGCTGGCCATCAACCCCGCGCTGCCGGCCATGGCCAGCGCCGTGGTGCACGAGACCGCGTCCGTCGCGGAGCTCGCGTGCGCGCTGCTCTGGGTGAGGAACGACGACCCGCGGGTGCTGCACCTGCAGGGCGCGATGGGAGCGAACCGGGACGCCGCGCGGTTGCTCGAGAAGCTGCGGGTGCCCGGCGGACCCTCCTGCGCGGCCGAGCTGGTGGCCGAAACCCGACGACCGCTCTACGTGCCGGATGTCTCCGAGCACCTCCTCACCGCGGAGCTGGAGGCCCGCTTCTGCTACCTCAAGCCCGGCGGGGCCTGCGTGCTTCCGCTGGAGGCCGGCGGCGAGCTGCTGGGGGTGCTGGAGCTGGTGGGCCGCTCGGGCGACGCCCAGTTCGCCTCCCGCCAACCGCTGTTCCGAACTCTGGCCGAGCAGGTGGCACTCGGTCTGCACGGGGCCCTGATCCGGCGCGGCCTGGAGCAGGCCGCCACGAGAGACCCGCTGACCGGCCTGCTCAACCACCGGCGGTTGCACGAGGAGCTGCGGCTGCGGCTGGCGCAGGCCGAACGCTCCGGCGGAAGGTTCGGGCTGCTGCTGCTCGACGTCGACCACTTCCGGAGCTTCAACGAGGAGGAGGGCCACCTGGCGGGGGACCAGGTCCTGCGGCAGGTGGCCGAAGCGATTCGCGCCGCGCTGCGGCCCTACGACGCCGTCGGCCGCTACGGCGGCGAAGAGTTCGTTGCCGTTTTGCCCGACGTGGACGGCGAGCGTTGCCGGGCCGTCGCCGAAAGGGTTCGCGAGGCGGTGCGCAGGGTGGCGCACACGACGGCCAGCGGTCGGCCGAGGTCGGTCACGGCCAGCATCGGTTGCGCCGCGTACCCGGACAACGGCGACGATCCCGAGCAGCTGCTGCGCGCCGCCGACGCGGCCCTCTACAAGGCCAAGCGCGCGGGGCGCGACCGCGTGGAGCTGTTCGTCGGCTTGCCGGACCGGAACTCGGCGGGCGACGCGGTGGACCTGGAGACCTTGTGGAGGTGGGTGGCGCCGGAGAGGCGCTCCGAATCGGTCGCGCTCGGTCGGGTCCTGGACGAGCTGCTGCCGCAGCTGAGGGCCGCCCTTGGCCTTTCCAAGAACCAGCAGCAGATCCTGCGCGCCCTGACCGTCGTCCTTCCGGAGTATCGGGAGGCTGTGGCGGCGCGGCGAACGGAGCGTCTGCAGGCCATGCGCTCGGCGGAGGAGTTCCGCCTGCTGCTGCCTTCGCTGGAGACGTGGGACCTGCGGGCCGACGGAGGGGCGCCCGTTCCGTTGCTCGCCCGCGTGCTGGCGGTCGTGGAGTCGCTGGCGACCGACGGCGGCCGGGGCCTTTTGGAGGACCCCGGGCGCTACGACCCCGAAGTGCTCCGGGCGATCCAGTCGGGCAGAGACGCCGCCTAGCCCTCGCCGGTCCGGGGCTCCCCCTCGCCAGGGTTCGGCTGGGCCGCCCTGGCCCGCTCGGGATGCTCGGCCGCCGAGCGCCAGCTGCGCCAGATCAGCATCGCCGTGCCCACGGTGATGCAGCTGTCCGCCACGTTGAACACCGGGAAGTCGATGAGCCGGATCCAGAACATGTCGGTGACCTTTCCCAGAGCCAGACGGTCGATGAGGTTCCCCAAGGCGCCCCCGGCCACCAGCGCCAGCGCGAGGTGCAGGCTCCATGGCTCGCGCGGGTGCCACAGGCTGTAGAGGAACGCCCCGACGGAGATCGCCACGGCGATGGGAAACAGGTACACGCCGAAGCCCTGCAGAAGGCCGAAGGCCACGCCGCGATTGTAGGCGAGCGTGATCTCGAACACTCCGGGCCAGGGCAGGTGGAGCGACTCGCCCGGAACCAGCGCGGACCGAACCCACAGCTTGACCAACTGGTCCACCAGCACCGAGGCCAGCACGGTCGAGGCGAAGAGTCTGGCCGGCGCCCTCAAAGACCCAGCACCTTCCTGTCTCGCTCCGAGAGCGGCACGCCGTTCACCTCGCGCACGTGGGGGCGGCGGAGCCGGCTGCGCTCGCACTTGGGGAACTCGCTCAGCCGGAACGCGTAGCTCTCCGGCCCCTCCTCCAGCTCCACCCAGCTCACCTTGAAGTACAGAGCCAGGTCTTCGGCGGAGAACGCCCTGAGCAGCTCCAGCGACGCTCCTTCCTGGCGCACCATCGCGATCACGTCCTGGCTGTCGACCTGTCCGTTCTCGCGCTTCCAAGCCTCGAACGCGGCGAACAGATCCGCACGCTCGCCCAGCAGGGCGGCGAACTTCGTCTGCAGGGGGCTCGCCTCGATCGCCTCGAGCCGCTCCGGGGTTGGCACGTCGAAGGTCTGCGTGTGCACGCTGCCCAGCGCGCCGGGGATGCGCCGCCAAACCTCCTCGGCGGTGTGGCAGAGGATGGGCGCGACGAGCTTGGTCAGGCTGGTGAGCACCCTCCAGCACGCGGCCTGCGCGCTGCGGCGCGAGGGCCAGTCCTTGCCGTCGCAGTACATGCGGTCCTTGATGGCGTCCAGATAGAACGCCGACATCTCCTGCACGCAGAAGTTGTGGATGGCGCCGATCGCCTTGGAGAACTGGTGGTTGCGGTAGCTCTCGACGCAGTCGGCGGTGAGCAGGTCCGCCTGCTCGACGGCCCACTCGTCCAGCTCCAGCAGCGTGTCGGGCGCCAGAGACGGCTCGTAGTCGTACAGGTTGGCCAGCAGGAACCGCAGGGTGTTGCGCACGCGGCGGTAGCTCTCGCCGAACTGCTGCAACAGTCCCTCGGAGCAAGGCACGTCGTTGGTGAAGTCCACGCTGGCGACCCAGTAGCGCAGCACGTCGGCCCCGTAGCGGTTGGCAGCCTCGACGGGGTCGACGATGTTGCCGAGGCGCTTGGACATCTTGCGCATCTTGTCGTCCAGCACGAAGCCGTGCGTGAGCACCTCCCGGTAGGGCGCCTGGCCCCGCACCGCCGTGGCGATGATCAGCGAGGTGTTGAACCAGCCGCGGTGCTGGTCGGATCCTTCCAGGTACAGATCGGCCGGCCAAGGCTCCTTCCACTCCGGCTCGACGTTGCCCTCGAGAACGCACAGCGACGTCGCGCCGCTGTCGAACCACACGTCGAGCACGTCGGTCTCCTTCGTGAACTCCGTCTCGCCCGTTTCAGGGTGCCGGTAGCCCGGGGGCAGGATCTCCTTCGGGTCCTTGGTGAACCACGCGTCGGACCCCTCGCGCTCGATGAGCCTCGCCACGCACTCGATCGCCTCGGGATCCATCACCGGCTTGCGGCTCTCGGCGCCGTAGAAGATCGGGATGCCCACGCCCCAAGGCCGCTGCCGCGAGACGCACCAATCCGGGCGGTTGCGAACCATCGCCTCGATGCGGTTCTGCCCCGAGGCGGGGATCCATCGGACCCGCTCGATCTCGCGCAGCATGCGCTCCCGCAGGTCGTTGTGGTCGATCGAGACGAACCACTGCTCGGTGGTGCGGAAGATGACCGGCTGCCCGTCGCGCTCGGCGTGGGGGTAGCTGTGCACGTAGTCGCGCACGTCGAGCAGGTGGCCGAGCTCGCGAAGGCGCTCGACCACCACCGTGTCGCAATCCTTGTAGCTCACGCCGGCGAACTCCCCGGCCTCCGCGGTCAGGATGCCTGCCTCGTCCACCGGGCACAGGATCGGCAAACCGTACTGCATGCCGGTCTGGAAGTCCTCGCGCCCGTGGCCCGGCGCGGTGTGCACCACGCCGGTGCCGTCCTCCGTCGTGACGTACTCGGCCATCACGGCGATCGACTCGCGGTCGAAGATCGGATGCTGGAACTTGGACCCCTCGAAGCTAATGCCGAGCTCGGTGCGCAGCACCTTCGGCTCTTTCCAGCCGCACTCCTGCGCGACCCTCTGCAGCAGCGCGCCCAGAACGATGTACACGGCGTCGCCCACCTGGACCAGCACGTACTCGAGGTGCGGGTGGAAGGCCACCGCCAGGTTGGCAGGGATCGTCCAGGGCGTGGTGGTCCAGATGACCGCGTGGACGTTGCGCAGGCCTTGGGCGAAGCCGTTGTGGTCGTGCAGCAGCGGGAAGCGCACGTAGATCGCCTTGCTCGTGTGGTCCTGGTAGACGATCTCGGTGTCCGCGAGCGCGGTGCGGCAGGTAGGGCTCCAGAGCGTCGGCCGAAGGCCCTTGTAGACGTAGCCCCCTTCGACCATGCGCTTGAACACGCGCACGATCTCCGCCTCGTAGCGGTAGTCCATGGTGGTGTAGGGCTTCTCCCACAGCCCGAACACGCCGAGCCTACGGAACTGGCTCGTCTGCACCCCGACGTACTTGGCGGCGTGCTCGCGGCAGGCTCGGCGCAGCGTGGCGACGTCGGGGTTCTCCTTGCGCCTGTGGAACTCGCGGAGAACCGTCTGCTCGATCGGCAGGCCGTGGTTGTCGTAGCCCGGCACGTACGGCGCCCGGTAGCCCATCATCGTGCGGGACTTGACCACGAAGTCCTTCAGCACCTTGTTCATGGCGGTGCCGATGTGGATCGGACTGTTGGTGTAGGGCGGCCCGTCGTGCAGCACGTAGGTTGGGGCGTCCGCGCGGGCCCTCTGGATCTCGTGGTAGATGCCCCTCTGCTCCCACTCGGCCTGGATCTGCGGCTCCAGCTGGGGAAGGTTCGCCTTCATCGGGATGGTGAAGCCGGAATCGGGCAGATTGAGCGTGCTCCGCAGGTCCATCAGAGCCGGAGTGTACCCCCCGCCCCTCCGGCGACCCGAACGCCGCCCCCCCTCCTGGCGTATGCTGGATGGAGGGCTGAGACGATGGGATGTCTGAGGGCGATCCTGTGCGTGGTTCTCCCGCCGCTGGCGGTGCTGGACAAGGGGTGCGGGCCTGTGATCGTGGTCACGGCGCTGACGCTGGTGGGCTGGGTGCCGGGCGTCATCGGCGCGATCGTGTTCAGTCTGATGGACGAGCGCCGACCTTAGGCGCGGCTCGTCCGCCATGGGGTACGTAAGGGCAACAGCCTCGATGGGAGGAACACGATGTCCAACGATGCGCAACGCAAGCTCGCCGACCTGGCAAAGCCCGCCGTAGTTCCCCCCTTGGACCCGGAGTTCCGCCCGGCGGTCCTCGCCAACGCCGCGTTCGCCAAGCTGGCGAGATCCACCGGCCGGGCCCAGCCGCTGCGCATCGGGCTCGAGCGGTCCGATGGCACGAGGTCGGTGTTCGACGCCGTGCTGCTGCCGGAAGACCACCCCGACGCCTCGCTGAACCTGCCGGTCGTGGAGAGGCTGGTCAAGTTCCTGCTGTGGCAGAAGGGGGGCTGGAAGGTGACGATCGGCGGCCCGAAGAGCGTGGCGGACCACGTGGCGGCGGTGTATAGCCCGGGTGGCGAACGCGCCTTCGACTGGGAGTTCATGGGGGAGACCGTCTACGAGCGGCCGTTCACCGTGGCGCACTGCCAGCCCGAGGAGGTGCCTGCGGCCCATGAGACCTCGATGCCGGTCGGCAGGCACCTGGAGGGCTGCAGGGTCGGCTTCGATCTGGGCGCCAGCGACCGCAAGGCCGCGGCGGTGATCGACGGAGAGACCGTGTACTCCGAGGAGGTCGTGTGGGATCCTAGGGGCCACAGCGACCCGCAATACCATTACGATGAGATCCTCGCCGGCATCCGGTCCGCGGCGGAGCGCCTGCCGCGGCTGGACGCCGTCGGAGGATCCTCCGCGGGAGTCATCGTGAACAACCGACCGATGGTCGCTTCGTTGTTCCGGGGGGTGCCCAGAGAGCAGTACCACCGCGTGCGGAGCATCTTCCAGGACATCGGTCGCGAGCTGGGGGTGCCGATCGAGGTGGCCAACGACGGCGACGTGACCGCTCTGGCCGGTGCGATGTCCATGAACGCGCACTCGGTCCTCGGGGTGGCGATGGGCAGCAGCGAGGCGGTGGGCTACGTGAACCAGGAGGGCAACATCACCGGCTGGCTGAACGAGCTCGCGTTCGCCCCGATCGACTTCCGGCCCGACGCGCCGGCGGACGAGTGGTCGGGAGACCGCGGCTGCGGGGTGCAGTACCTGACCCAGCAGGCGGTTTTCCGGCTGGCCGAGGCCGTCGGCATCCGCCTGCCGCAGGACGCGCCGCTCGCCGAACGCCTCAAGACCGTCCAGAGGCATCTGGAGGCGGACGACGAGCGGGCCGTTCGCATCTGGCAGACGATCGGCGTGTACCTGGGCTACGCGATCGCCCACTACGCCTGCTTCTATCCCGTCCGTCACCTGCTGGTGCTGGGGCGCGTCACCTCGGGCAAAGGCGGACCGATCCTGATCGCCCAGGCGGAGGAGGTGCTGCGGACGGAGTTTCCGGATCTCGCCTCGCGGCTCAAGGTCCAGCTGCCCGACGAGACCACCCGGCGCGTCGGCCAAGCCGTCGCCGCCGCGAGCCTTCCCTCTCTGCGCAAGGAGCCGAACCCATGAAGCTGACCATGCCGCAAGCCGAGCTGTACGTTCCCGACGGGGTGGAGGAGGCCGCCGCTCTGGCCCGGACGACGCACCTCGCCATCTCGGCGCACCAAGACGACATCGAAATCATGGCCTACCACGGCATCCTCGCCTGCTTCGGCAGGCAGGACCGCTGGTTCTGCGGCGTGGTGGTCACGAACGGCGCCGGCAGCCCGCGCGACGACCTTTACGCCGACTACACCGACGAGCGGATGCAGGCCGTGCGCAGGGTCGAGCAGAAAAAGGCCGCCTTCGTGGGAGAGTACGGGGCGCAGTTCCTGCTGGACTTCCCCAGCTCGGCCGTCAAGGATGCCTCCCACCGAGGCCCGGTGGAGGACCTCAAGTCGATCCTGCGGGCCTGCCGGCCCGAGGTCGTTTACACGCACAACCTCGCCGACAAGCACGACACCCACATCGGCGTGGCGCTGAAGGCGGTGCAGGCCATCCGCGAACTGGAGCCCGACGAGCGGCCCAAGACCCTGTACGGCTGCGAGGTGTGGAGGGACCTGGACTGGATGGTCGACGACGACAAGACCGCCTTCGATCTCTCGGCTCACCCCAACCTGGCTGCCGCCCTCCTGGGAGTGTTCGACAGCCAGATCTGCGGAGGCAAGAGATACGATCTGGCGACGACCGGGAGGCGCTTCGCGCACGCCACCTACCACGCCTCGCACGGCACCGACAAGAGCAACCAGCTGAGCTTCGCCATGGACATGACGCCGCTGGTGCAGGACCCCTCGCTGGATCCGCTCGAGTTCGTCCGTGGGTTCATCCGCCGCTTCGAGGAGGACGTCGTCGGACGCGTCTGCAAGCTCCGCTGACCGCCCTGCGGCGCTCGACTGGGCCGCCTACCTCGCCTACTCGGCTTGGCAGGCCGCGGCCTCGCCTTGGCTGATCGCCAGTTCGGTGCTGCGCGCCCGCAAGCGCGGCTACCGAGGGTCGATGCTCCGACGCGCCCTCCAAGGGCCGTGGCGGCTCACGCCGGTGGACCTCCTCATCGTGGGAGCCGCGGTCGGAGAGACCCGCCTGGCTTGGCTCGCCGCGGAGGCGATGGCGGCGCGAGGGGTGCGTTGCGCCGTGCTCGCCGGCACCACGCTCGCGGGCCGCCTCGAGCCGTGCGAGGGCGCGCTCGCCGGATGGGCTCCCTTCAGCTCGCTGCCGTCCTCGTTGCTCTGTCTGATCCGTTATAGACCGAAGAGGGTTTGGTTGGTGCGGCGCAACGAGCGGCACCACCTGGCCTTTCTGTGTTGGGCGATGCGCATCCCCGTCGAGGTTGTCGACACCATGCTGGCCGAGGACGACGAACGGCGCATGCGGCGGTGGGGACCGTGGGACCGGTGGCGCGTCCGCGCCATCGCCCGATGGTGCGTCCCGGACGACGACCAGCGCGACCGCCTGCTGAGGCTCGGCGTGCCCGATGCGCGCGTGCTCGTGTGCGGCCCTTCCCTCGGCTGCAAGGTGCCCAACGACGGCGAGCTGCGAGCGCTCCGCGCCGAGCTGCGAGCGAGGCTGGGGGCCACCGACGCCGCGGTGGTCGTCGTGGCAGGCAGCACCCATCCCACCGACGAGCCGGTTGTGATCGAGGCGTTCCGGAGGCTGCGCGCCGCTCGCAAGATGCTCGTCCTGGCGCCGCGAAAAGCCGATCGGGCCGTCGAGCTGGCCGATCGGTTGCGCGAGAGCGGCCTGCGCGCATCGCTTTGGTCCGGGGGCGACTCGATGCCCGCTGATGCTGTAGTGATCGATACAGTCGGCCTGCTCGCCCGGCTGTACGCCGCCGGAGACGTGGCCTTCGTGGGAGGGTCGTTCGACCCCAGGCTAGGGGGTCACAACCCCGCCGAGCCGCTGGCGGTCGGCGTGCCGGCGGTGGTCGGACCCTTCACCGAACAGCAGGCGCCGATCGTCGCCGCCGCCCGGGCACACGGCGTGCTCCGCGTCGCCGCCAGCGCGGAGGAGCTCGTCGCGGCCTGGGAGGCTTCGCTAAGCGAGCCCGAGCGGACGGAGCGGGCCCGCCGGTGGTGCAGGAGCCTCGCGGACTCCTACGCCGAGCTCTGGTCGAACCGGCCCTGAGCCTCCGGCGGACCGGCTCGGGCGGAGGCGCGATCGAAACCAGTATCCTGACCCCATGGCTCCCGACGCGGCACGCTGGGTCTGCGAGCTCGAAGAAGAGCTGCTCCGCAACATCGTTCCGTTCTGGGCCAGCCGCGCGTTCGAGGGTCCCTCCGGCGGGCTGATCGGCGGGCTAACCCACGACGGCCGCCTGCTGGATCTGCCTCGCTCCAGCGTGCTGGCGGCGCGGCTCCTCTGGACCTTCTCGTCCGTTGGCCTCGCCTACCCCTGTCGAACCGAAGCGGAGCGATGCGCCCGAGAGGCCTACCGCGTGCTGACCGATCGGCACCGCGACCCCGGTGCTGGGGGCTTCTGGTGGAGCGTGGACGCGCACGGCCGGCCGATCGACCGTCGGAAGCACACCTATGCCCAGGCGTTCGCGGTGTACGGACTGGTGGCGTATTGGCGGCTCGCCGGCTGCGAGGACGCCCTGAACCTGGCCACCGAGCTGTTCCGAAGGGTGCAGGCGCACGCGTGGGACGCCTCCTTCGGAGGCTATCGGGAAGGCTGCGCGGAGGACTGGACGGAGCTGGACGACCACCGGCTGAGCGAGAAGGAGCCCAACGTGCCCAAGACGATGAACACGCACCTGCACGTTCTGGAGGCTTGGACGGAGCTGTGGACGGCTACCCGATCTCCCGAAGTGCGGAGCGCGCTCGAGGACACGCTGGCGATCCTCGCGGACCGCATGTTCGACCCCGCCCTCGGGCACTTCGCCCAGTTCTTCCGATCCGACTGGAGCCCGATTCCCAGCGACGTCTCCTACGGCCACGACATCGAGGCCGCATGGCTGCTCCGCCGGGCCGCGTCCCGGTTGGGATCGGAGGAGGCCACCCGAAGCACCGACGGCATCGCCGCCCAGGTCGCCGAACGCGTGCTGCGGGTTGCGCTCCGCGAGGATGGGGCGTTCCTCTACGCCGGCACCCCCGAGACGCCGACCGACGCGAGCGTGGAGTGGTGGGCCCAGGCCGAGGCGATCGTCGGCTTCCTGGACGCCTACGAAGCCACCAAGGACGATCGCTTCCTGGGCGCGGCGGAGCGCGTTTGGCGCTTCGTGCGGAGGCACGTGTCGGACCGAGAGGGAGGCGACTGGATCAAGAGCCAGACCGCCGACCTGCGACTCAAACCCAAATCGCTTCGCATCGGGCCCTGGGAATGCCCCTACCACCATGCGCGCATGTGCCTCGAGGCGATCCACCGGCTGAGAGCGCTGTAGCCGGTGCTATGCTGGGCTCCGGAGGCTTCCGTGGCCCGCATCCTGTACGTCACCGGCAACAGCTTCAACAACCTGGGCGACCTGGCCATGATCGAGGGCTTCCTCGCGGAGCTTCGCCGGACCCTCCCCGAAGCCCGGGTGACGTTCCTGGGACACGACCAGCGCCGCCTGGAGACCGCACTGCGCGAGGCGTTGAGCCAAGGCCACGACTGGACGTGGGCTCCCGCGGTCAGCGTCAGCGCGCACGATGGCTGGCGCTACCTGCTGCACTGGGCACACTACCGGATGCGGGGAAGGCGCCCCAAGGTCTCGTGGGGTCGCGCGGCGGGCGCGGCCGCGGCGTCGGGCTGCTCGGGGCATCCGCAACTGGAGAGGCTGCTCGACGCCGTGCGTTCCTCGAGCCTGGTGGTGATCGGCGGCGGGGGCGTGCTGAACGAGCTGTTCGGCCTGCTCGAGGGAGCCTGGATCGTGTGCAGGGCCGCGCGCTCGGCGGGCGTGCCCGTGGCGGCGCTCGGCCAAACGGTGGGTCCGTTCCACTCGGAGCGCTCCAGGCGGCTCTTCCGCGAGATCGTCGAGGCCTGCGAGGTGTTCGACCTTCGAGAGGGCGCCGGGTCGCTCCGCTGGATCCGGGAGGCGGGAGCCGACGAGGGCAAGGTCAGCGTGTCGGGGGACCAGTGCCTGCTGCTCGACCCGCCGGGGCCGACCGGCCGCCCGTCTCCTGAGCCGAGGATCGCCCTCAACCCTCGCTACCTGCCCGAATCCAACCCTCGCACGCTCGCGGAGCACCTGGAGGCCGTGGCCCGCGTCGCGGAGGCCGCGGCCCTCGCGATCGGGGGGCGCATCCGGATCGTGCCCAGCCTGTACCGGCCTCCGATCCCGGGCGTCGAAGAGAAGCCCCACATGGATCGGCGGCTGGGTCTGGCGCTCCGCGAGCGTCTGGCGGGGAGAGTGGAGGTGGAAGTGCCCGAGGGCACTCCCACGGTCGCGACGGCCCTGAGGGATTGCGCCGAAGCCGACGTGGCCCTCAGCATCGCCTACCACCCGATCCTGTTCGCGCTGCAATCCGGCACGCCGTGCCTAATGCTGTGCCCCGACGCCTACCAGGCGACCAAGAACGTCGGCCTTGCCGAGCTCTGGGGGATGCCCGAGGCCGCCTTGGATCTGAGCGCTCCCGACGCCCCCGAGCGGGCCGCGGATTTCGCCGGGCGAGCGGTCGATCGGCGGCAAGAGCTCTCCGCGGCGTTGCTGGCCAAAGCCAGCGAACTGAGGGAGAGGGTGCGGGAGTCCACGATCCGAGCCTTGCGGCTGGCTCGCGCCGCCTGAGACCCGCCATACTCGGCCGATGGCCAAGATCCGAGTGGCGATCGACGGATGCGGCGCGCTCACCACCGAAACCATCCTCTGGCACCTCGACCAGCCGGACTTCCGGGACCTCGCGGAGGTCGTCGCGGTCTGCGACGTCGTTCCCGAGAGGGCCCGGGCGGCGGCCGAAGCCCACGGCGTGCCGCACTGGTTCCCAGACTACGACGAGATGCTTGCGAAGGTCGAGTGCGACGCGGTGCTGGTGATCGTGCCGCACGCGCTGCACGCCGACCATGCCCTGCGCGCGATCCGAGCCGGTCGGCACGTGTACGTGCAGAAGCCGATGGCCCCCACCCTGCAGGAGGCGGAGCGGATCGTCCGGGAGAGCCGGCAACGAGGGCTCAAGGTGGTCGCCGCCCCGGGGCAAGCCCTGTGGCCCCTGTACCGCCAGATCCGGGAAACGATCGAAGGGGGCGAGATCGGCAAGCCGTTCCTGGCCGTGCCGCCGCTGATGGGCTGGGGCAACGACGAGGTCGGGTTTCCCAACGACCCTTCCTGGTTCTTCAGCTCGGAGGCCGGGCCGCTGCGCGACCACGGGGGCTACGGGTTCCAGACGCTCGTCAGCCTGCTCGGCCCGGTGCGCAGGGTTGCGGCGTTCTCCGGCACCTGCGTGGATTGGCGCACGTGGAACGGTCGCCGGTTCGAGGTGACCGGTCATGACAACACCGCGGCCCTGCTGGACTTCGGTGGCAACGTGTTCGCGACGCTTCCCGAGGCGTGGTGCGACACCGCTCCCGGATCGAGGTTTCTGAGGGTGCATGGGCTCAAGGGCGCCGTGCAGACCGATCCGGAGACCTTCAACCACCTGGACATCCTGCCGATCGCCGCGACGGTGATCCGCATCGGCAAGCCTCCGTTGCGCCTCGAATGCCCCTTGGAGAGCGTTCCGTTCACCCGAGGGCTGCATCCCCAGTGCGGCCACGTCCACGTGTACGGAGACATCTTGCACCTGGTGGAGTGCGTGCGAGACGATCGGGAGCCGATCGCCAGCGCCGAGAGGGGCATGCACTTCGTGGACGCCGTCGAGGCGATCTTCCTCGCGGCGCGGGAGGGGCGCACGGTCGATCTTCGCACGACCGTGCCAACGAACCCTTGGGCCGGCGAGGGCTAGGGCAGCACGAGGTCCTTGCCGCGCTCCGGGGGGTCCGTGCGAACCCACAGCAGCCGACCGTCGCGCCACTCGCCCTCCACCGTGGTCCGCTTCGGCGCCTTGAGGCGGAACCGCACGTTCCAGTCCTTCGGCCAAGCGGGCAGCACGTGGATCTTGGCTCCCACCGGCTGCAGCAGCATGGTCTGCAAAGTGAGCATCACGTTGGCGCCGTGGCACTGGTCTGGCAGCCAGTCGTAGTTCGGGCCCCACATCGCTGGGAAGCGGAAAGCCGGGTGCGAGTTGCCGACCTTGCCGAGCAGCAGCCGCCCCGCCTCCTCTGCCAGCCCGCAGAGCGCGGCGCACTGGCCATCGTACTGCCAGCCGCTCGAGGCGCGCTCGATGCGCCCCAGAAACGTGCGGCGGGCCAGGTCCAAGCCCGGCCGTCCGACGCCGTACAGGCGGAACGGCCACAGGGCGTAGAGCTCTGGGTTCTCCACGTTCGTCCGTTGCGGATCGAACCGCTCGGCGGGAGCGAGGCGCCCCTCCCGCATGGGAACCGGCGGCAGCTGGCCCAGAAGGCGCGCCACCGTCTGCGAGAGGTCGCGGGGCAGGGGCAGAGCCTTCAACCGACCCAGCACCGCGTGCAGCCCGGCTAAGGTCGGCGTGTCGTTCACCACGCCGGTCCAGTAGGTCTCCACGGCCTGCGTGGGCTCGATGCGCAGCAACCCTCGGGGGTCTCTTGGGAAGCGCGAGTCGAAGTAGTCCAGGACGCAGCGGGCCATCGGCGCCAGCCGCTCGCGCAGGAAGCGCCGATCCCCCGACAGATCGTGCAGGTCGAGCATCAGCGCGAGCAGCTCCAAACCCTGCTGCCAGGCCCATCGCCACCAGACGCAGTCGACGTCCCCCGGCAGCCTGCCTGTGCGGTCCCAGCCGTAATCCTTGTTGGCGTAGGCCCCGAACGGCGTCATGGTCTCGGGAAAGTAGGCTCCCCGTGCTCCGTAGTAGATCCGGGTCCGCTCGGCCGCCAACGGCAGAATCGTCTCGAACCAGCGCAACAGGGGTTCTGCGAGGTCCGCGTCGCCCGAAGCCACCATCGCGAAATAGGGCAGACGGGTGTTCTGCCACCAGTAGCAGTCGCCCCAGCGCCTCCAGTCGGCGTCCAGGTCCGGACCGCCCGCGTGTTTCGGCTCGACCGTGAACAGGGAGCCGTTGAACTTGATCGGGAAGGCGCCGCGGCCGGCGCACGCCAGGAGGTAGCGCTGCAGCTGGTAGGCGCGGCTGACGCTCGGTGCGTCCCCCGCTCGGTTCGGCGGATCGGCGAACACGAAGCTCCTCTCCCAGAAGGCCCTCCACCAGCGCGCGGTGCGCCTGCGGGCAGCATCGACCGGCGCCGGCCTCGGCAGGCGCCGGAGCCACTCGTCCCACGAGTCGGTCTGCTCCGAGGCCGTGGCGAGCGTGAGGAGGAAGGAGCGGACCGTCCCAGCCGTCCGCAGCTCGGTCGGCGCGGTCCGAGCGAAGTCCGGCCCCTCGAGCCTTCCGCCGAACGTGCGGCGAAGGATCGGGTCGGGAGCGCGACCGATGAGCGCCTCCAACCCTTGGTGGCGCAGCGTGAACGGCACGACCGAGGTCTCGTTGCGGTGCCACCACACGACGGCGCTGGGGTCCCGGTCGCCGAAGCGGTCGGCGCTCTCCCACACGGGAACACCCTCGGGCGCGTCCTGCATGGTCCAGCTGGACGACAGCTCCGTGCCCAGCAGCCGCTTGGGCCGCGTCCTCCAGTTCTCGACGCGCGCCGAGACCGAGCGCTCGGACCGACCCCGGCCTTGGACGTACACCACCGGCGAGGCCGCATCCACGAACACGGAGAGGCTCCAGTCGCCCATGCGCAGCTCGCAACGACCGTCCTTCAGAACGAGCCTCTGCTGGAACGGAGCCCCACCTTGCAGCGGCGGCGGCTCGATCCTCACGCGCACGCGGCCCAGCTTCAGCAGGCGCGATGCCTCGCTCCAGGCGTCCGTGCGCGACACGAGGAACAGCAGGTCGCCGTTGGGCTCGACCCACAGGTTGAGACCAACCTCGCCGTTGCCGAGCGGCATCGAGCCGGAGGCGTCCCTGCTCGGAGTCTCCCACACGACGCCGCAACGATCCAGCTCGGTCCAAAGGTCGATGCGGGGCGGAGGCGCGATCGGCGTCACGCCCGCCAGCATAGCTGTTGGACGGCTACTCCGTCCACTCCCTGGCCGCAACGCTGCCGTCCCACGAGCGAAGAAACTTCCGCACCTCCTCCATCGCGGCCTCCAGGTCCTCGATCTCCCGCTCGAACGGCCGCTCGGGCCGCAGGAAGCAGAACGCGACCCGCCCCGGCCGGCGGCCGATGGTCCGCTCGACCATCAGCGCGTAGCAGGCTCCCTGGATCCGGTGGTGGCGCATCGACCGCTCGATCCTCTCCGGTGAGTCCGCGCGGTCCGTCTTGAAGTCGAGAACCGTCAGCGCGCCGTCTGGATGGCGCACGAGCAGGTCCATGTAGCCTTCCACCAGCCAACCCTCGATCCAGGCCGAAACGAACGCCTCCCTCCACACCTCGGCGTGACCGTCGAGCGCTTGACGGACGGAGGGCAGCCTCAGGCCGTTCTGAACCATGCGCAGAACCTCGCTCGGATCGGGCACGCCCTCGGCCTCGCAGGCCTCTCGGGCCAGCGTCGGCAGGTCGCAGTCGGGGCGGTACGCCTCGAACACCGCGTGGAGGGCCAAGCCTTCGGCGGAGGCCTCCTTGGCTCGGCGGTCGGCCCACACGAACGGTTCCTCCGGGAAGTCGCCTTCGGAAGTGCGCGGCCCCTCGCCCAGCATCGCCTTGCTGATCGCCGTCGGGGAAGCCAGCACCGGCCGCGTGGCCTTCTCGCGGATCTCGGCGAAACGCCTCGACGCGGCCTCGCGGTCCTCGTCGGCCCATTCCTTCGTTGCGCGCGCGGGCGCGGGCAGGCGCGGGGGCAGGTGCTGCGACGGCAACCTCTGGGCGTCGCGAGCCGCCGCGTGCAGCCGCTCGGCCATCGATCCCTTGTCTTCGGGAAACAGGAGGCCAAGGGAGAGCGGTCCCATGGTGCGCGTGGCAGCGACGTACAGCAGGCGCTGCCGCTCGAGCCGATCCACAGCCTCGCGGGCCCCGCGCGCCTCCTCGAACCCCGGCGAGCGCAGCTGGCTGCCGAGGCTGGCCTGCAGCCACCCACGATCGTCCCACAGGAAACGATCCCTGGGCGGCTGGGGTGTTGCGCCGAAGCCGACCATCACCACCGCGGGAAACTCCAAGCCCTTGGCCGCGTGCACGGTCAGGATGCGCACCGCGTCGTCGTCGAGCTCGGCTCCCACCGGCTCGCTCACCCGCGCCCGCTCCTCGGCCTGGCCCTCCAAGTGGCCGATGAAGCTCCGCAACGCTCCCTGGCCGCCCGCGGAGAACTCGCGCGCCATGGCCAGCAGCGTCCAGAGACGGTTCCAGCTCTCGCGCGGACGGGGGTTCCGGGCCAGCGCGGAGATCCATTCGAAGCGCTCGACCGCCCGCGATAGCACCTCAGCGGCGTCCAAACCCCGGACCTCGCGCCGGAACGCGTCGAGCTCGCGCATCGCTTCCCCGACGGGTCCTCCCTCGCCAGGAGGCGGAGTGCGCCAAGGATCGTGGCGCTCGGCGGCGAACTCCCGAAGCTCCTCGTTGGTCAGGCCGAACGCCGGTCCCTTCAGAGCCCCGACGAGCGCGACCTGGTCGGTCGGATCATCGATCGCCCGCAGCAGCAGGATGAGGTCGCGGAACTCCTGCGAGTCGAACATCGCGGTCTGGCTTTCGACGCGATAGGGCACGCCATGGGCGTCGAGCTCGCGAAGCAGCACCGGCTCGATCGTACGGGTGGGGATCAGCACGGCGAAGTCGCCGTAGCGGACGGGCCTCGGCGGGCATCCCTTGGGCCAAACCTCGTGGCCCTCGGACACCGCCTCCTGGATGCAGCGCGCCGCCCACCTGGCCTCCGCGCGGCGCCGGTGGCGGGCGGAGGGCTTGTCCGCCGTCAGGCGCACCCCCAAAGCCGGGTAGCAGACGTCGGTCTCGCCCTCCGTCGGCTCCCGCACGCACACCAGCCGCTCGCTCCTGCCCCGCGTTTCCACCCGCCCGCACTCGATGGGCTCGTAGGGAATCGGCAGACCGGACCCAAGTTCGCTCGCATCCAGGTCGGGGCCTGCGAAGACGCGGGGGAACACCTCGTTGATCCAGTCCAGCGTCGAGGCCGCGATGCGGAAGTTCGTCGTCAGCTCCAAGACGTCCTCGGGCGGGAACTCGGCCTGCACCCTTTGGAACATCCCCACCTCGGCGCCTCGGAACGCATAGATCGACTGCTTGGCGTCGCCGACGAGCAGCACCCTGCCGGGCGGAGCCGAGCGCAGGTTCTCCTGCCAGGTTGCGTCCGGGCCGAGACGCCCTGCGATCAGCGCGATCAGCTCGACCTGTTGCGGGTCGGTGTCCTGGAACTCGTCCACGAACAGCCTGTCGTAGGCCGCCCGCACCTTGGCCAGAACCTCCGCGTTGCCCCGCAACAGCCGAACCGCCTCGAACAGCAGGTCTTGGAACGTGAGGCGGCCTTGGCGCAGACGGGCCTCTCGCCACCGCTCGGCTTCTTCGAGCACCGCCCGAGCGATCGGGAAGAAGCGGTCCCACAACCAGGCTCCCCGCACGCCTCCCCAAAGCTTCGCCACGGCGTCTCGCCGGGCCGCGTAGGTCTCCTGCAGGCTCCACAGCTTCCTGATGTCGTGGGTCAGGCTCCTCGGCTTCGGCGGCTTCCACTTGGGAGGCGGCTCCGGGGAGCCCGGGTCGAGGCTGGCCAGGGCCTCCAGCTCCCGCATGCTGCGCTCGACGTCCGGATAGCGGCCCTTGAGGCTTCCCTTGACGCGGTCCCACTCGTCGACGAAGGCCCGGGCCATCGGCTCGAATTCGTCCCGTGCTTCCTGCAGGCTCGGCGGAGCCAGCCTCCGGTCCATCTCCGGACGATAGTTCGACAGGCAGAATCGCGCGAGCCAGCCCACGTCGTGAAGGCTCACCCGCGAGGCAAGCAGAGCCCTCCATGCGTCCGCCAGATCCGGTCGCGCCAGCAGGCGCTCGCTGGTCGCCAGCCACCAGCGCTCGAACTGCTCCCCAAAGGCGGCTTCCTCCTCCACCGTGAGGATCGGCGGCAGGCCCGCCTCGATCGGGTGGCTTGCCAGCAGCGACTGGGCGAAGCTGTGGATCGTTTGGATGGGTGCGGCGTCCACCTCGGCCAGCGCCCTCAAGCTTCGCTCGCGCGCCTCGCCGTCCGGGCCCTCGTGCACCAAGCGCAGCAGCTCGGACCGCAGGCGGCCCTTCATCTCCGCGGCGGCCTTCTTCGTGAACGTGATGGCGACCAGCCTCTCCAGGCTTCCTCCCGCCTGCACCACGGCCAGCACGCGCGCCACCAGGGCGGTGGTCTTCCCCGTGCCGGCTCCGGCCTTGACGAAGAACGACCGGTCGAGGTCCCTCACCAACGCGTCGCGCGCGGCCTGATCGGGCAACGGGCTAGGCATCGGCCCCCTCCTCCGGCTCCGCCTCCGGCGCGACGCCCAAGGCTTGGTCGGCCCAGTCGCGGTAGATCTCCTGCAGCACGCCGCGGTCCGTCGGACAGAGACGACGGTAGGCGCAGCGCGCGCAGTTCGATTCGCCCTCGCCGCTCTCCAGGTTCGGGAGAAGCGGGAAGCGGCCCGCGGCGATGTGGCCGGCCGCCTCCGCGAGCTTGCGGTCGAGGCCTGACCTCTCGCTCTCCGTCCAGTCGACCAGCGTCGGCTCGCCCCCGGCCCGCAGCGGCAGGTAGGCTCCGCGAGCCTGCTTGCCCGGATGCGTCTCCTCCAGCATCCTGAGGTAGAGGCGAACCTGGTCGAGCGCCCTGACCGGACCGCCCAGCTTGACGTCCATCACCGCGACCTCGGCCTCGAAGACCTCCACCAGATCCATCCGCCCCTCCAGCTGGATCTGGTCCGAACCCGCGGCCACGCGCACCGGACCCTCGGCCCCGCCGCACCAGAGCTCCGTCTTCACGTCCACGGGCTTGCATCCCGCGCGAACCCTGGCCTCCATGTCCAGCAGCAACGGGACGAGGCGCAGGATCGCCTCCTTCTCGAGCCTCCACCTGTCTCTTATACACATCT
>JAOACB010000015.1 GCA_026418055.1 Fimbriimonadales bacterium | reverse complement strand
GCAAGGACCAGCGCCAGCAGCAGCACCCCCACGTCGGACCACGCCAGCCACTCTGCCCTCGGCGGTGGGACGGGTGGAGCCGGAAGCTGGGATCCAGAGGTGAAGTCGGGCGGAGGCTGGCGCTTCTGCTCCTGAGCCACCGAGAGCAACGGCAAAGAGGCGGACGCAAAAAGCGCGACTCGCCTCACGGCCGACCTCCTTTTCTCCGCAGAAGGTACGGCTCTCTCGGGCTGCCGCGGCGAATCGCCTGGCCGGGGCAGTCCCGGGCAATCGCGCACTCGTTGCATCCGACGCACCGGTCGTGTCGGATCTGCAGCTGCAGCGAGCGGTTGCCGAACAGGTCGCAACCCTTCACGCAGATGCCGCAGCCGATGCAGAGAGCCTCCTCCACGGCGATCTCGAAGTACGGATCCTCGACGTACCGGCGACGCAACGCGTCCGTCGGGCACCGGAGGTTCTCGGCGAAGGGCTGGTTTCCGGCGCGACGATCTCGGAAGAACCCGAAACAGAGCTGGCAGTAGCCGCAGAGGGCGTAGCTGTGCACGCACTTCACCGCGGAAGGGGTCAAGACGCAAGAGGTTGCGCACCTACCGCACTGCGTGCAACGATCGGGGTCGATCTGCCAAACCGAGTTGCGCGCCTCGCTCCGGTTCGCAAGGGCTCCCAAGATTCCGCTCGTCGCGGCCAAGCCTAGGAGGCGGACCGCGTCTGCGAGCACTTGCCGGCGCGACCGTTCAGCGGCTGGCACGGCCGCCTCCTTTCTGGGCTTCGTCGGCCTTGGGTTGGCGCAGAGGGCTTCGGCAACGCGAGAACAACGCGCAGTCGCGGCACCGGGGGTCACCGCAGGGTTCGGCGCGGCTCAGGACGAGCGAGGCGAGGGAGCCTCCTGCCAGCCACCGCGCCATCGAGAGGAGAAGTTGCCTTCGCGTCACGGCCTCCGGCCCTCCCGGAAAAAGATGCGGACCTTCCGCTTGCGAGCATCCAGAAACCAGATGCGTCCCAGCGGGTCGCACTGCAAGTCGCCGCCTTCCAGTTTGGGATGGAAGGCGGCGCTGCCTGCAACGAGCTCGGAGAACTCCCCGTTCGCGTGGAAGAGCTTGATTCTGGGCAGTCCCTTCTCGAACGTGGCGAACCTTCCGTCAGGCAAGACCGCGGCATCCGTGGGGTTGCAGCATCCTGCAAACCCCTCCAACCCCATTCCTTCTCGTCCGAACGATCGCAGGAGCCTGCCGTCAGCGTTCCGAATCTCCAGTCTGTGGCGGCCGGGGTTGACGTTGGCGAACCCTCCATCGGCGAGGGCCAGGACGTCGAGGTGGGGGCTCGGCGCCAGAATGCCTGGGTAGACGGCGGTGCGTTCGCCGAAGCCCGCGACGAGTTTGCCGTCGCGATCCAGGATCCAGACCTTTCGGCATCCGGCGTCTCCGATCCAGATGCGCGAGTCGGAGGCCGCGAGAGAAGCGAAGTGCGCCCGTTCGGTGTCGGGAGCCTGAAACAGTCGCCGGAAGGTGCCGGAATCCACCGCGTAGACGCCGCTCCTCGAGGCTGCGAGAAGCCCTCCCGATGGCCTCCACGCGAGCGCCACCACGTCTTCTTCCAAGGTGCAGACGCTCCTTGGCTCCGTCCCTTGACGAATCTCGAAGATCGTCGGACCTGTTGCCACGAATCCGGCGTGGGGCGATACGGCCAAAGCGGCCGGTCGCCAGGCCCTCGGCAGCTCGATCGCGGTCTCGCGGAAGAGACCCTCGTCGGCCCCAAGCTGCGCAAGGCTCTGGTTCGCCATGCGGACGCGGCTGGGCACCGATGGGCTGGGTCCGCAAGACGCCGAGGACAGGATCAAGGCGGCGATCAGGATCCGCTGAGGTTGAGGCATACCATCTCGTTTTGGTCTCGCGTCACCAACAGCCCGCTGGCGAACGCCATCGGGCCCCAAGCGTCGGGCCCCTGCAGAACCCTTGCGGTGGCAAGCTCCCGATAGCCCTTCGGACTGGCCTCCAGCATCGTGAGCTCCCCGCGGTCGTTCAGGGCGAAGATCTTGCCGTCCGCGACGGCGTAAGCCCCGAGGCCGAAACGGCGCTGCGATCCCGAGGCCCAGAGGACCTTGCCGTTCAGATCGAGGCACTTCATCTGTCCACCGGGAGCCACCCCATAGAGGTGGCCCTCGTACAGGACCGGCGTCTGCTGGTCGGACCCGAATTCGGAGGGAGGCAGCCGGAACAGCGTCCGGGTTCGCCACGCTCCGTCCTGGCGCTCCACCCGCAGCATCATCGCTCCGGCGTTGTAGCCTCCGGTCAGGAAGAACCGCCCGTCGCCGATCGGCACGGGGGTCGGCACGGTTGCGGTGTTGATCACCCAAGTCGGGTCCATCCAAAGAAGGGAACCGTCCTTCGCTCGCACGCCGACCACTCCGCCCGAAGCGCAATAGACGTACATCTCCTCGCCAGCCACGGCGGCTTTGACGATGGAGGAGTGGGTCATCTTCCAGCCCTGCGGGTTCGGCGTCCTCCAGACCTCCTTGCCCGAGGCGAGATCGATGGCGACCATGAGCGCCTTGCCGCCCGGAGCGAGGATCGCCCGGTCTCCATCGATCAGTGGGCACTGTCCCGCGTACCACTCCGGCACTTCCGCGCCGTACTCCTCGACGAGGTCCTTGCGCCAGAGCGTGCGCCCAGTTTCGAAGTCGGCGCACAGCACGTGGCATTTCGGGCCGAGGCTCACCACGTACCGACCGTCGGTCGCAGGCACGGTTCTGGACATTCCGTGGTTGCGCTTGACGACGACGGGATAGGCGTTTCGCCAGATTTCCCGAGCGTCGAGCAGAGAGAAGCAACGCAACACGTCGGCGCGCGCCTCTCGATCGTAGTCCAGCACGAACACGCGACCGCGATGGATTGCCGCGGAGGCGTACCCTTCTC
Organism: Fimbriimonadales bacterium; assembly: GCA_026418055.1. Classification (GTDB taxonomy): domain Bacteria; phylum Armatimonadota; class Fimbriimonadia; order Fimbriimonadales; family Fimbriimonadaceae; genus UBA8783. The sequence continues at coordinate 51,636 of JAOACB010000015.1, read as the reverse complement.
CAAGCGACAATCGCCACACTACGGGAGGCCCTCCAGTCGGCCAGCTCTCGGCCAACGGAGCCCTGTCACGGCACACGCCGTCGCGTCGGGGGCCTCGGAAACCCGGCCACGTTCCAGGCCACTCGCGAACGGATGCGGCCGAGGGCGACGAGGCCGACTGGGGAACGACCGACGGGCCGGACGGTACGGCCGACGCCTGGGAGCGCGCCTTCCGGGCATCCTCTGCCTCCCGCTGCTTGATCGCGGCCTCCTGAGCCAGGTCGGCGAGCAAAGGCCGCTCTGGAACCTCTGGGTCCGACCAGAAGCTCCGAACCCACCAACCGGTGGCCACGGCGCAGGCGGTCGCCACAGCGATCACCGTCAGATGTTCCAAAAGTTGCGCTCGCATGGGCCGAAGGAATGGTCCTAGGTCCATCCTACACCCGTCCGACGGCCCGCCGCACGAGAAGCTTCATCCGCTTGCCGAGGGAAGCGCAAGAACGAGAGGGTAGATTCGGGGCATGCGCATCGTGCACCTGGCGGCGGGTGCCGGCCCGATGTACTGCGGTGCCTGCAAGCGAGACGTCGCCCTGGCTCGGGCTCTCCGCGAACTCGGCCACGAGGTGCTGATCGTTCCCCTTTACACTCCGTTGCGGCTCGAGCGCGCGGAGGACGTTCCCTTCGGCCCGATGGGCTTCGGCGGTATCTCGGTTTATCTGGCATCCAGCGCCGTGTACAGGGCCCTGCCTGCTTTCCTCCGACGGACCTTGGATGCTCCATGGCTCGTACGTCTGGCCACGTCGAGGGCATCGGCTGTGGACGCGAGGAGGCTCGGCGCGCTCACGGTGGGTGTGCTCCGCGGTCTGGAGGGTCCCCAAGCGGCCTGCTGGAAGAGCCTCGAGGCGGTGCTCCGAGAGCTGCCCAAGCCGGACTGGGTCACGATCACGAACTCGATGCTGGGGGCTGCGTCGGAGGTCGTCGATCGCGTCTGGGGGGTGCCCTGCGCGTGCTTCCTGCAAGGCGAGGAGACCTTCTTGGACGCCACCGGAGAGCCCTATCGGAGCGAGGCTTGGCGGTGGGTGGGTCGCTGGGCGGAGGGTTGCAGAAGGTTGCTGGCCACCCATGAGGCGTCGGCGGAGGCTTGGGCTCTACGGTTGGGGTTGGAGAGGAGCCGCTTCGGGGTGGTGCCGCCGTGTCTGCCGGACGAGCCCAGCATCGCCGCCACCGAGGCGCCGGACTTGCGGCACGCCGTGTGTGTGGGCGTGGTGCAGCGGGCAAAAGGGCAAGACCTGTTGCTCGACGCCATGGAGCCGTTGCTGCGAGACCAAGGCTGGCGGCTCACGATGGCGGGCCGGGTGATGGACCGCCGGTTCGGCCGGGAAATCGGACTTCGAATGAACGCATGGCGGCGCTCGGGAAGCGTCCAGTCGCTGGGCGAGATCGAGCCGTTTCGCAGGCGGATGCTGCAGGCAACGGCAGGGGTTGGGGCCGTGCCGTCGAGGATCCCGGAGGCTCGGGGGCTTGCGGCCCTGGAGTTCCTAGCCTATGGGGTTCCCGTGGTGGCGCCACGCTGCGGGATCTTTCCCGAGATCGCGGACCGGACGGAGGGAGTGGTTCTGTTCGAGACCGCCAACGCCGCCTCCCTGCGCGAGGCGCTGCTGGCGAGCACGCACGATCGGCTGCAGAGCCCGTCGGCCCGCCTGCATCGGGCTGAGCAGACGAGGGCCGCCTACTCCGGCAGGTCGGCGGCCCGAGCGCTGCTTGCGGAACTCACTTGAGCGCGAAGACGGCGATCGTGCTGCGGTTCCGAACGACGAGGCAACCGTTGGACACGATCGGCGCGGTCCAGCTCTGCCCGCCGAGGGGCCGGAACCGCCCGATCTCCCGATAGGATCGCGGATCCATGGCGACCATCACCAAGTCGCCCCCGGCGCCGTCCATGGCCAGAAGGACACCGTCGACGGCGCACAGGCCGCCCTTTTCGAAACCCCTCGCCTTCCATAAAACCCTGCCGTCGGACGGGTTGAGGCAGACCAGCTCGCCGGGGTCGGAGTTCGCGTACACCACCCCGTTGTGCAGGATCGGGGAGCTGAAGTGGGCCTTGACCGCCTTGCTTTCCCAGCGGATGCGCGGGCCCTGCGGCGTGACGTCCACCAAGGCACAACCGCGGTTGTAGCCCGATGTGATGAAGACGGAATTGCCGATCACCAAGGGCGTGGCGGCGTTCACGTCGTAGGGAGTCTCCCAAGGTTGCCGCCACAACGTCCTGCCATCGGCAAGGTCCACGCCGATGAGGGCCTTGCTCGAGAAGACGAGCACTTGCTGGCGGCCTTGAAGGTTCGCCACGACGGGCGTGGCGTACCCGGACGCGTCGCTTCCGCCTCCCTGCCACAGGGTCCTGCCGGTGTTGGGATCGAGCGCGACGACTGCGGCGTTCCTTCCGCCGACGCAGACCAGAAGGCGCCCCTGATGCATGATCGGGCTTGCCGCCATGTCCCAAGAGGGGCGGGGGGCGCGGAACTCGCCGATCAGGTCTCGTTGCCACAGCAGCTTGCCCGATTTCGCGTCCAGGCACAGCAGTCGGCCGAGGCGGCTGTAGACGTACACCTTGCCCGACGCCACCAACGGCGTGGTGCGCGCAAAGCCGTAGTTGTCGTTCGGGGCGTCGGGGTAGGTGTATCTCCACAGCTCCCTGCCGGTGCGCAGCTCGAAGGCTCGAACGATGTCGTCGCTGCCCCGATGGTCGACGATGTACACGATTCCCTGTGCTACGGCGGGACCGGCGTAGCCGTTGTCGGTCAGGCTCGCCTTCCAAAGAAGCCGAGGCGGATTCGTGGACCAATCCTTGCGGATCCCGGTTTCAGGGGAGATGCCGTCTCCGTTCGGCCCGCGAAAACGGTTCCAGTCGGATGCCGCGGACGCCGCGCAGGCCGCCGCGGCAACGAGCAACAACGCGCCACAAACGATCGATTTCCCTTCGGAGAAACTCTTCATGAGGACCGCCCTCAACCATGGGACGGCACAGGCTTCCGCCACGTTACCCGCCGGCTCACACGGTGTTGCCGAATAGCTCGCTGACGGAACGGCCTGTGTGGATCCGCTGAATGGCCTCCGCGATGAGCCGTCCGATGGACAGGGTCACGAGCTTCGGGTGCGGAGGCTGGGGCGGCGGAATGGTGTTCGTCGCCACGATCTGCTCGACGCCGGGCTCCGCGGCCAAGCGGTCCACTGCGCCATGCGAAAACAGCCCGTGCGTGCACGCGACCCAAAATCGGCTCACGCCATTTTCCCGGAGCCGGTGCAGCAGCTCAACCACGCTGCCGCCGTTGGCGATCTCGTCGTCCATGACGATGGCGTGCTTTCCTCGAACGTCGCCAACGATGGTGTCGATGGTCACCTGCGTGTCGGAAATCCGTCTCTTGCGGCCGGCGGCCACGGGAACCCCGAGCAGGCTCGCGAACGCGGCGGCGGCCTTCGCGTTCCCAAGGTCCGGCGAGACCACGACGACGTTGTCCAGAGGCATCTTGCGGAAGTGTTCCGCCAACACCTGCAGCGCGTTCAGATGGTCCACGGGCATGGAGAAGAAACCGTGCACCTGCTCGCTGTGCAGCGTCATGGTCAGAACGCGGTCCGCACCGGCTGTGGCCAGAAGGTCGGCCACCAAACGGCCTGCGATGCTGATGCGCGGCGCATCCTTCTTGTCGGACCGGGCGTACGCGAAGTAAGGAATCACCGCGGTTCGGCGGATGGCGGAGGCACCCCGCGCCGCGTCGAGCATCAGCAGGAGCTGCATCAGGTTGTCCTGCACGGGCGGCACGAGCGGCTGGACGATGTACACGTCCTGTTCGCGGCAGCTGGCCAGCAGCTGCACGTACTGGCAGTCGTTGCTGAACCGCCGGAACACGGATGGGCTCAGGGGGAGGCCCATGTGGTCGCAGATCTCTTGCGCCAAGCCACGATGGGCTTCGCCGCTGAACACGATCACGTCGTTCACTCGCCTGAGTTTACCGAGTGGAAGTGTTTCGACTATCGGCGGTACGTCGGCCTCGGCTTGTACGAGTTGTGCAGGAGACGGTGCGCCCGTTCGCTGAGCGGCTTGCCCAGGTAGGAGGCGTAGAGCGTCTGGACGTAGGGGTTCTCGTGGGAGCGACGGAACTCCCTTTCGCGGTCGTCGCGGTAGAGCCCCGCCGCGCGCTGCTTGCGCACCGAATCCGTGATGCCGTACGGCTGACCACCGCCCCCAATGCACCCGCCGGGACACGCCATGACCTCGATCATGTGGTAGGCCGGCTCGTCGCCGCTTTCCTTGGCTGCGCGCACGCGGTCCAGGACCTCCTCCACGTGTCCCATGCCGTGCGCCACCGCGACGCGCACCTCCTTGCCCAGCACGCTGATCCTGGCCTCCTTGACGCCGTGCAAACCCCTCGCCGGGTGGAACTCGATGGCGTCGAATTCCTCGCCCGTGAGGAGCTTGTGCGCCGTGCGGAAAGCCGCTTCGAGCACGCCCCCGGAAGTCCCGAAGATCGTTCCTGCGCCGGTGTACAGCCCCAGCATCGGGTCCGCGTCTCCCTCGGGCAGGGAGGCGAAGTCGATGCCCGCCTGCTTGATCATCCGGGCCAGCTCGCGCGTCGTCAGCGAGAGATCCACGTCTTGGTGGCCGGAGGCGAACATGTCGTCGCTCCTCTGGATCTCGTACTTCTTGGCCGTGCAGGGCATGATCGAGACCACGCGAACCTTGGACGGATCCAATCCGCGTTTCTCGCAGTAGTACGTCTTCGTCAGCACCCCGACGATCTCGTGCGGCGACTTGCACGAGGAGAAGTGCTCGATCATGTCGCTGTGGTACTTCTCCATGAAGTCCACCCAAGCCGGGCAGCAGCTCGTGATCAGTGGCAGCTCGCCTTGGTTCTCTTGGAACCGCTTCACGAACTCGGTGCCCTCCTCCATGATCGTGACGTCCGCGCCGAAGTTCGTGTCGAAGACCGTATCGAACCCCATGTACCGCAGCGCGGCGTAGAGCTTCCCGGTGAGGTTGGTGCCGGGAGGGTAGCCGAACGCCTCGCCGATGGCCACGCGCACGGCCGGCGCGATCTGTACGACGCAGTGCAGGTCGGGATCGCGCAGAAGCTCCCAGGCTTTTTCGGTCTCGTCGTACTCGAAGATGGCGCCCGTGGGGCAGTGGGCCGAGCATTGGCCGCAAGAGATGCACGGGGAGTCCGCCAGAAGAATGTCGCCTGCGGGCGCCATGCGAGTGTCGATGCCCCGCTCCAGGAACGAGAGGGCCCAGACGTTCTGCAAGTCCTGACACACGGTGAGGCAACGCCCACAGGCGATGCACTTCCTGGGCTCGAGCACGATCGTGCGCGTCGATTGGTCTACCGGCAGATCCGGCACGATGTACGGCAGCGACTGCTCGCGGATGCTGAAGTCCGAGGCCAGGCGCTGCAGCTCGCAGGTTCCGTTGCGTCCGCAGGTGAGGCACTCGTTCGGGTGCTTCGAGAGGATCAGCTCCAGGACCTTGCGACGGATCTCCACGATCTCTGGGTCGTGGGTGACGATCTCCATGCCCTCTTCCAGGGGCGTGCAACAGGCCCGAGGCATCTGGGAGGTGCCCTTCACGCGGACGATGCAGATTCCGCACGCGGCGGTGGGCGGCAGGTCCGGGTGCTTGCACAGCGTGGGGATCTTCAGGTGCACCTGCTCCGCGGCGGCGAGGATGGTGGTTCCCTCGGGTACCTCGACTTCGATGCCGTTCAGCTTCGCTCGGATGGTTCGGATCGCCGTTCCTGCCATGGGTGCACCTTCAAGCGTTCGACCGGCTCGCGGAGATCGCGCGCTGGTACTCCTCGGGGAAGAAGCGCAGCGTCGACAGCACCGGGTTCGGAGCCGACTTGCCGAGGCCGCACAGGGAAGCGGCCTTCATGGTCTTGCTGATCTGGCGGAGCTGGTCCAGGTCCTCGGGACGGCCTCGGCCCTCGGCCAGCCTTTCGAGAATCGTGAGCATCTGACGGCCGCCGATCCGACACGGGGCGCATTTGCCGCAGGACTCCTCGACGCAGAATCCCAAGTAGAAGCGGGTGATGTCGACGATCGAGTCCTCGTCGTCCATGACGATCATCCCGCCTGACCCCATCATCGACCCGAGCTCGGCCAAGTCTTCGTAGGTCACGGGGGTGTCGAGCAGCGCGGCTGGAATCACGCCGCCGGAGGGCCCGCCGGTTTGCACCGCCTTGATGGTTCGGCCGGGAAGGGCGCCTCCGCCGATCTCCTCCACCACCACGCGCAACGGGGTTCCCATCGGGATTTCCACGAGGCCGGGCCTCCGGACCTTGCCCGTGAGGGCGAACACCTTGGTTCCGGGGGACCGCTCGGTGCCGATCGATCGGAACCACTGCGCGCCGTTCGAGAGGATCGGCGGAATGTTGGCCAGCGTCTCGACGTTGTTGATGCAGGTCGGCCCGCCCCAAAGTCCCGACACGGACGGGTAGGGCGGTCGAGGCCTCGGAGTGCCGCGTTTGCCCTCGATGGAGGCGATGAGCGCGGTCTCTTCGCCGCACACGAACGCCCCTGCGCCCAGGCGCACCTCCAAGTTGAGGGAGAAGTCCGTGCCGAGGATGTTTCTCCCCAACAAACCGGCGAGCTTGGCGCTGCGGATGGCGGCCTCGATGCGGGCCACCGCGAGCGGGTATTCGGCGCGGATGTACAGGTAGCCTTCGTTGGCTCCGATCGCGTAGGCCGCGATCGTCATGCCCTCGATGACCGAGAAGGGGTCCCCCTCCAGGACGCTGCGGTCCATGTAGGCTCCCGGGTCTCCCTCGTCTCCGTTGCAGACGATGAACTTCTCGCGGCCCGCTGCCTCGCGGGTGAGCCTCCACTTGAGGCCGGTGGAGAAGCCCGCGCCGCCTCGGCCCCGAAGCCCGCTGGACTCGACTTCTTCCACGACCTCCTCGGGGCTGAGCTCGAACAGGCACCTGCGGAGCGCCTGGTAGCCACCGAAGGCGATGTAGTCCTCCAGATCCTCGGGGTCCACCAACCCGCAGTTGCGGGTGACGATCTTGAACTGACGGTTCGCCTCGGGCTGGGGGTGGTCGTTGCACGTCCTCCGCTGCTCGGCGATCTCGGGCACGGCCAAGCGTTGCACCACCCGCTTGAGCGTCACGTGGCTGTCCAGGATCAGGTCCACCCACTCCGGCTTGACGTGTCCGTAGAGGGTTCGGGGCGCGCCTTGGACGTCGACTTCCACCAAGGGCTCGGCGTGGCAAGCTCCCACGCAACCTGTCTTCCGGATATCCAGTTCGAGACCGCGTTCCCGGGCTCCATCCTGCAGGGCTCGGAAGACGGCGTCCGCGCCCGCCGCGAGGCCGCAGCTTCCCATGCCCACCGTGATCCAGTCGGTGCGCTTCGCCCTGCGCCGCTCCGCGATTGTTTCGAGCTCGTCCTTCTGCAGCTTGGTCATCGAGGCCCTCCTCGCGCTAGTCCGTGCACTCCGCCAGGATGTGCGGCACATCCTTGGGGCTGACCTTGCTCTTGACCTCTCCGTTGACGAGGATCACGGGCGCCTGCCCGCAACAACCTACGCAACGAACCGTGGTGAGGCTGAACTTGCCGTCGGGAGTGGTCTGGCCCACCTCGATGCCCAGCAACCGGCCGAACTCCTGCAGGATCTGGGGGGTTCCCTTCAGGTAGCAGGCCGTTCCCATGCAGCCGGAGATCACGTACTTGGCGGGAGGCTCCAGCTCGAAGAAGTTGTAGAAAGTCAGCACCTCGTAGATGCGGGCGAGCGGCACGTTCATCTGCTTCGAGAGCTCCAGCGCAATCTCCCTTGGCACGTAGCCGAGCCGCCCTTGGATCTCGTGGAGCACCATGATCAGCGCTCCACGCTTCTTCTGCCATTTGCGCGCGGCCAGCGCGACGTCGGCGGCCAGATCCTTTTCCTGTGCGGGCATAGGCGCCTCCGAGGCGTTCGCAACCTCTCGAGCGGGTAGCATACCCAAGGAGACTAGGTCGAAATGCTCATTCCGAGTCGGTTCCAAAAGCACCGAACGAGAGGTAGGAAGTCGTTGGAGGCCTTCACGCTCGTCGAGCTGCTGGTGGTTGCGGCGATCCTTTCGGCGCTCGCAGCCTTGCTGTTCCCGGTCCTCTTCCGCGCCAGGCAGGCGGCCAGCGAAGTGGCCAGCCTCTCCAACATGCGCCAGATGGGGTTGGCTCTGGCGATGTACGCCGCCGACCACGAGGGTTGGTTCCCCCCGGTGAAGGAGATCCTTGCGGACCCCACGCTCACCACGTGGGTCGACTCGGTTCAGCCGTACGTCCGGAGCCGCCTCCTGCGGCGGTCACCGATGGATGACTCTCCAGCGTGGGCAGACCCCTCCAACCCGCGGCTCACGTCCTACGGACTGAACGCCTATTTCGACTGGGTTCACCCTCCTTACTTCGGTTGCTCCTTGGACGGAGTCGCTCGGCCTTCCGAGACGGTGGTTGTGGCGGAGTTGCGGACGAGGTTGCTCGGCTCCGACTTCCTCGTGCGCGGCGACCACTTCCATCCGCAGTACTATGGGAATCCGCCGAGGGTCGTGAACGCTCGGTTCCAATCGTTGCAGTGGGATCCTGCCCGGCGGCTTCCGCGCATGACGGTCCTCCACGATCGCACGCTCGTGGGCCCGTACATCTTCGCCGACGGCCACGCCGAACGGGCGCCTTGGCCGAAGCTCTGGCGGCAGATGGATGGAACGCCGCCATCGATCGACAGGTTCGATCCACGCCGATCCGAAGACGGAACCTAGTCGGATTGCGGGTGTTCGTCGGCCACCGCTCTCTCCGATGATTCGAACGGAGAGGGACCGGGAAGGGTTCGTTCGGGCCATGGATGCATGCGGCATAGCGTTTCGGGAGGATCGGCCATATCCGAGGGTTTTGATCGCGGAGGACGATCCCGTTTCTTTCTTGGTTCTGCGCAAGACGCTCGAGAGCAGGGGATTCGAGGTGGATGGCGCCCGCAACGGCAGGGAGGCTCTCGAGCTGTTCCGGCCCGGGTTGCACCGGGTCGTCATCTCCGACTGGATGATGCCGGAACTGGACGGCGTGGACGTCTGTCGGCAGATCCGCGCCTTCGCCGAGCCCTACACGTACGTCATCCTGCTTACGGCGAAGAGCCAGAGGGAGGACCGCGTCCTCGCCTATCAGTCGGGCGTCGACGATTTCCTGAACAAGCCGCTGGATCGGGAAGAGCTCTTCTCGCGCATCAGCGTAGCTCTGCGCATCCTGGCCGCCGAGGACGACCTTCTGCGGCAGCGCAAGCACTTGCTCGAGGTGGCACAGAAGCTCGAGCAGGCCAACGCCAACCTTCAGATGGCTTCGAGGCGCTTCGAAGAGCTGTTCCAAGGGTTGCCGGTGGCGGCCTTCACGTTCGACGCCGACGGAGTGGTCTTCGAGTGGAACAAGCGCTCGGAAGCCCTGTTCGGCTTCACCGGCGCCGAGGCGCTGCTGCAGAGCGTCAACTGCCTGTTCGGCTCGCCCGACGAGACCGAGTGGATCGGCGGCGCCTATCGGAGAGTCTTGGAGGGCAGGGCTGTGACGGGGGTCGACTGGGTCTACGTCGCGCAGGACGGCCGCAAGAGCGAGCTGAAGTCGGACCTGTTGCCGATCCACGGCGTCGGCGGGGTGATCTCGGGCGGGATCGCCGTCAACGTCGACATGACGGAGCAGTACAAGACCCGACGGTTGATCGTGTCGCAGATGGAGACCATCCAGCGCATTGCGGACGAGCTCGCGGAGGAGAAGAAGAAGCTGGAGGAGGCCAACCAGCGGTTGGAGCAGCTGGCGCTCACCGACGGTCTCACCGGACTTCCCAACCACCGCCACTTCCAAGAAGAGCTGGAGCGGGCCTGCAAGCTGGCCGGCAGGGAGCGGCGACCGATCAGCCTCGTCATGCTCGACGTGGACTTCTTCAAGCAGTACAACGACACATTCGGCCATCCCGCCGGAGACGAAGTGCTGCGCCGTGTCGCCGAAATCCTAGCGGCGACGGTGCGGCGCTCGGACGTGCCCGCGCGCTATGGCGGGGAAGAGTTCGCGGTCATCCTGCCGAACACGCCCCTCTCGGCGGCCGCCGAGGTTGCCGAGCGCATCCGGGGAGCCGTCGAGGCTCAGCCTTGGGAGCTCCGACCGGTGACCGTGTCCGTAGGCGTTGCCAGCCTCCAGGGCGATGCGGTGGCCGCCAAGGAGGCCATCCGGCGAGCAGACGAGGCGCTGTACCGATCGAAGCGAGGGGGCCGGAACCGCGTGACGCTCGATGATGGCTCCGAAGGTCCGACCCCCCAAAGAAGCGCAGCCTGACCGTCGTTACTGGAGGACCGTCTTCGAGAGCACCTCGCCCGCGGTGGACATCTCGTAGACCAGCGGCACTCCGGTGTCGAGGTTGAGGTCCAGGACCTCCTTCTCCGAGAGGTTATCGAGTTTCATCACGATCGAGCGGTTGGAATTCCCGTGCGCGACGACGAGGACGTTCTTACCCTGCTTGATGTCGCCGAGGATCGCGCGCTCGAAGAACGGGAGGGTTCGCTCCGCCGTGTTCTTGAGCGCCTCTCCATTCGGCGGCGGGACGTCGTAGCTGCGGCGCCAGAGATGGACCTGCTCGTCGCCGTACCTCTTCGCCGTCTCCGCCTTGTTCAAGCCCTGCAGGTCTCCGTAGTGTCGCTCGTTCAACGCCTGATCGCGAATGATCGGGATGCGCACCCCCATGGTTTCGAGGATGATGTCGAGGGTCCGCTGGGCGCGCGTCAAGGCGCTGGTGTAAGCGACATCGAAGTGCATCCCCTTGAGACGCTCGCCGGCTTGCCGAGCCTCCTGCTCGCCGAGCTCCGTCAACGGGACGTCGACCCATCCCGTGAAGCGATTCTCCAGGTTCCAAAGGGACTGGCCATGACGGACGAGAACCAGTTTGGGCATGCCCTGAGGATACACCGACCGGGCAACCGCTTGCTCATCGGTCGAATCGCAGCATCTCGCCGAACGGACCGTCGACGATGCGCTCTTCGGCCACGACGAGGCGGCCCTTCACCCAAACCATCTGCGGCCAGCCGAACAGCAGCTCCCCTTCGAAGGGGCTCCACCCGCACTTGGAGGCCAGCATCGACCGCTCCACCACGCGCCCCTCGTTTGGGTCGACCAGCACTGCGTCGGCGTCGAAGCCCGGACTCAGCCTTCCCTTGCCGCGCACTCCGAAGATCTCGGCAGGCGCCTCGCACACCAGTCGGACCACCAGCTCCGGCGAGAGAAAGCCCTCCCAGCAAAGGTTGAGCAGGCAGGGCAGCAGCGTCTGGACTCCCGGCATGCCGCTGGGAGACTTGGGGTACGGCTGGGCCTTTTCCTCCAGAGTGTGCGGCGCGTGGTCGCTGCCTACGATGTCGAAGACTCCGTCGAGCAGGGCCGAACGCAGGCACGACTGGTGCCAAGAGTCCCGGATGGGAGGGTTCATCTGGGCACGTGTTCCCAAGCGCTCGTAACAGTCGGGTGCGTAGAGACACAGGTGTTGAGGGGTGACTTCGGCGGTGAGGGCGAGCCCACGGCTCTTGGCTTCGGCCACGAGCCTGGCTTCGTCTCCCGTGCTGACATGGAGGAGATGCACCGGGCGGCCCGTGAGCTCCGCGAGCGCGAGCAGCCTGCGCGTCGCTCGGAGCGCGGATTCCACGTCCCTCCACTCGGGATGCGCCGAAGGGTCCGCCCGCTCGGTGGCGATGGCGCGCCGCTCCCTCAGCCTCGGCTCGTCCTCCGCGTGCACCGCCACCCTGGTGGAACCGTTGCGCAGAACGGCCTCTAGGGTTTCGTCGTCCTCCACGAGCAGGTCGCCGGTGGAGCTGCCCATGAACACCTTCACTCCGCAGCAGCCCGGGAGGCGCTCCAGCTCGGGCAGCCGGGAAGCGTTCTCGGCCGTCGCTCCGACGTAAAAGGCGTAATGGGCGTGGCTGCGCGCCGCGGCACGGTCCAGCTTGTCTCGCAGGGCCTCAGCCGAGGTGGTCGCCGGCGCCGTGTTGGGCATGTCGAAGAAAGCGGTCACGCCGCCGAGCACGGCGGCCCGGCTGCCCGTCTCCAGGTCCTCCTTGTGCTCGGCGCCGGGCTCGCGGAAGTGAACCTGGGTGTCGATCGCCCCGGGCAGAAGCCAGCTGCCGGCGGCATCCACCTCCTGACGCGCTCGCCTCCCGCCCAGGTCACCCACCTCTGCCACCAAGCCGTCGGCGAAGGCGACGTCCGTGCGCCGGCCTCCTTCGGACGACCAAACGACGGCGTCGCGGATGAGAACATCGTAGAGCACGGCTGATTGTGGCAGGAGGGTGTGCCGACAATGGTGCAGGGGATGTTGTCGTCAACCGTCGTCGGCCTGCTAGCCGCCACCGCGGCGCCTTGGGTGTTCGGGTCCGAACCCGACCCCGCGGCGTTCCGCGAGGGAGCGGCCCTGTGGCAGGCCGGGAAAGGCATCGAACGGACCATCGCCGAGGACCGGGCAGTGCTGGCGCGATGGTTCGACGGGCGCATCCGGAGAGCCGCCGACGTCTGCGTTTGGGTCTCCCCGAAGATGGTGTCGAGGCGTTTGGGCTACCTCTGGGCCAGCCGGCGCTGGCCGATGGAGGAGGTCCTCCGTCGGTGGCGGCGGGCCCGAGAGGAGCTCGACGGAAACCTCGCGTTCGCCGTGCGGCTCTGCGCCTTGCCGAAGAAGGGCTGGGACGGCGAGGACGCTGCTCCGGGAGATCCGCGGCGGGTGGAGGCCGTCCGCTGGCTCTTGACGAGCGGCCCCGGAACACCGGAGCGCCGACCGAACCCTGTCGCTCCTCCTTGGGAACCCGCGCAGGTTCCTCGGTATCGGGCCGCTCGCTCGGCGGAATGGCCCTTCCAAACCACCCCGGAGCCGATTCGCCCTTCGTGGAAGGCGAGCTTCCGCGCGCCCGGCGAGGCCTTGCAGATCGACCCGCTAGCCGTCGCTCCTGCTTGGCTGGAGGTGGAACCTCCAGCCAAGCCGTCCCTGCTGGGGGGCAGCCACGTCGCTCTGTTCTGGATCCAGGTGCCGGTGGACGGTCTGAGGCTGCATCCCGAGGGGTTCGAGCTGCGATTGATCGTGGAGGACCGAGAGCGCGTCGGCGCGTGGAGGTTCTCGGCGGTCGGAGCTCGTTGACGCCCCGTTCGGAAGGCTTCGGTATACTGTGCCGACCAGTTTTCGCCCGGAGGCGTGTCGTTGCGTTCACAAAGCTACCTCTTTCTGCTCGCCGTTCTGGTGCTCGCCGGCTTGTCGGCGTTCTTCTACACGAGGACGCAGTACAACCTCGGCCTAGACGTCCGCGGTGGCGTACGCTTCACGTTCCAGATCGCCGAGCTGAAACCCGAGCAGAGAACCGAGCTAGCGAGGATCCGTGCCAACGTGAAGCGGATTCTGCAGAACCGTGTCGGGGCTCTGGGTGGGGTCGCCGAGGGGACGGTCCAGGATAAGGGCACCGACCAGTTCATCGTGGAGATTCCAGGCTTCACCGATGTCGAGCAGGCGCGCAGGCTGCTGTCGACCACCGCCAGCCTGAAGTGGTACCACGCGAAGAACGTCAGCACCGAACTGGCGCAAAGGCGCTACGAGGTCGGTCCCGAGGTGAACGTCGGCGGAACCAAGGTTTACACGTTCTACCGTCGGTTCGACCCCGAGCAGAAACCCATTGAGCCAGGCACGCCGGAGTATCTCGAGGTCATCAGAGGCTGGGACCTGATCCTGCAGGGCGACGACCTCGCTGAAGCCAGGGTTCAGCCGAATCCCCGCGGCACCGGGTTCATCCCGGGCATGCGCTTCTCGGCCACGGGTGCGCCGAAGATCGAACGCTGGACTCGGCGCTACCAAAACCGCCGCGAGCAGCTGGCCGCCGTCTTGGACAACCAAGTGATCAGCATCGCTCCGCTCGAGCAAGGCGCGATCATCCGGGAAGAGGGCGTCATCCAAGGCAACTTCGAGACGGAGTGGGTGAAGAAGCTCGTCGAGCTCCTGAACTCCGGCGCCCTGCCGGTCGACCTGAAGGAGCTCAGCAGCCAGAAGGTGGACCCGACGATCGGGGCGCAGGCTCTGGACAACATTGTTCGGGCCGGGATCGCATCGTTCGTAGCGATCTCCCTTTTCCTGTTGCTCTACTACGTCTTCCCGGGGTTCGTCGCCCTGCTGGCGCTGTTCCTGTATGCGCTGTTCGTCCTCACCGTTCTGAAGATGTTGGGGGCGACCTTCTCGCTCGCTGCGATCGCCGCCTTCATCGTCTCGGTGGGAATGGCCGTCGATGCGAACATCCTGGTGTTCGAACGGATGAAGGAGGAGATGCGGGGAGGGCAACCCTTGCACCGGGCGATCCACCTTGGGTTCAAACGGGCGTTGCCGGCGATCGTCGACTCGAATGCCTGCACGATCCTCACGTCGCTGGTGCTCGCGACGCTGGGCACGGGTCCGGTGAAGGGTTTCGCGAGCACGCTGATCATCGGTGTGGCGATCTCGCTGTTCACTGCCGTGACGGTCACCCGCTCGCTGTTGGTGTTCTTCGTAGGGTCCGGGATCGGCGCCGATCCCAAGTGGTACGGGCTCAACCGCCAATGGTTCGGGGAGTCCATCGAGAAGTCCGCCGAGCACAAGCCCCTGCAGGTGATCGCGAACTGGAGGAAGTACATCAGCTTCTCGGTGGCGGCGATCCTGATCGGCTTGGTGTTCATCGGCATGGGTGGCATCAAGCCGAACGTGGAGTTCCAAGGCGGTTACGAGATCAACTTCAAGCTCGGCGATCGCAACCTGACGTCGAACCAGATCTCCGCCACCCTGGAGAGGAACGGAGTGCGCGGCGGCACGGTTAAGGTGCTTCCCGAGCAGAGGCTGGCCAGCGTGACCGTTCCGGGGACGCCGGAACTCGAGGAGGCTGGCGAGGCTGCTCTCGGGCAGCTAGCCGAGAAGGCGGGCTTCACGAAGGACGACGTGGCCGAGTTCACCAAAGTCGGCCCGACGGTTCAGCGCGAGACCGTGCAGAACGCGATCCTCGGCGTGATCTACAGCGCCCTGCTGATCGTGGTGTACCTGGCGATCCGCTTCGGCATCGCCATGGGTGGATTCGTCACGGGGCTGCGGTTCAGCGCCGCCACCATCGTGGCGCTCGTTCACGACACGTTGATCGTGCTCGGCATGGCGGGTTTGGTCGGCTACCTCGCCAACTGGCAGATCAGCGCGCTGTTCATCACCGCGGTGCTGACGATGATCGGTTTCTCCACGCACGACACCATCGTCATCTTCGACCGAATCCGCGAGAACCTGAGGCGTCCCCACGCGGGGGAGTCTTTCGAGAACTTGGTGAACCGCTCGATCACGCAGTCTTTCGCGCGCTCGATCAACACTTCCTTCACGGTGATCCTCACGCTGGCAGTGCTGCTGATCTGGGGCTCCTCGACGACGGACCTGAAGTTCTTCAACCTCACGATGCTCGTGGGCATCGTGTTCGGAACCTACTCGTCGATCTTCATCGCCTCGCCGGCGCTGTACGGCATCGACCGGTGGATCATGCGCAGGAAGGGGGAGGATGCGGGCTTGGTCGCCATCACCACGAAGGAGCAGCAGTTCGCTCAGCGAATCGTTCGTCCTACGGCTTCGGTGGATGCGCCGGCGACGGCAGACCTCGAGACCGGCGCGGGACAGTTCTCGCAGGTTCGCCGACGGCGGCGCGCGTCGGACGCTCGGAAAGGGGTGCGCGAGTTGGACGACGAGCCCTAAGGCTCGCTCAATCGGGAAACACCATGAGGGCCTCCGGCGAGCCAGCTGGGAGCCCTCTGTCTTTCAGCTCGCGCACCACCTCGGCGGCCTGTCGGCGAATCCACTCCATGCGTGCGGCGTCCACCAGCTGACCGTCGTCATCCACCGCCAGGCAATTGCGATGGGTGGCCAGCGTCGAGACCGTCTCGTGCATCCGGTCCAGCGACCACAAGGGGTCGGGGTTGCGAGAGACCCGCAATCCAAGGTCGATCGCGAGGATCTTCGAGGGGCCCTCGGAGGGATCGTAGTCCGCCGCCGCTTCCACGAGCGCTTCGGGCCAAGCTCCAACGAACAAGCCCCAGCCGGTCGGGCTCTCGCGATAGCCGAGGGTCTCCAAGACGCGAGCAACACTCGCAGGCTCGAACCACCCGCTCGTCGGACGAACGGTCAGGGCGATCATCACGTCGAGGCGCTCTCGGAGCTCCTCCAAGAGGCGGACGTGAGCATCCACGTGCTCAGGCGGCAGCAAGGGCATGGCCACCCGCTCCAAGCGAGAGGCGAACCGCTCGGCCGTGTGGTACAGGCGCTCGGCGGACCGCCCGGTGAGCCTCCCACGACGATCGAGGTACCGCCAAGCGAGAGCGAGCGAGTCGTAGCTAGCCGCGGCATCCCGCACCGTCATGGTGCGCCAGAATCGGTCCCCCGCGTCCATGCAGTACACCTCGGGCTCCCCCAGCGCGCCGAACCACGGGTGCTGCAACGCCTCGCGAGCCCACACGCCTGGAGCCGGGCGAGGACCGACGAGCTCCACGATGAATTGGGCCATGCTTCGCGGCCCTGAGGCCCCTGGGCTGCCGCTGAACAAGGGGAGGGTCACTCCAGGTACTCCAGCTCGTGGAGCATGCGCGGACTCATGCGCCAATCCTCGCGCACTTTTACGAACAGCTCGAGGAACACCCTTCGGCCGAGCAACTGCTCGATCTCCTGTCGCGCCTTGGTGCCGATCGCTTTGATGAACCGCCCCTGCCGCCCGATCAGGATGGCTTTCTGGCTCTCCTTCTCGACGATGATCGATGCAGAGATGGAGACGAGGCCATCGGGGTCGTTGGGCTCGTCCCAAGCGTCCACCACCACGGCCGTGGCGTGAGGCACCTCCTGCCTTGTGGCCTGCAGTACCTTCTCGCGAACGAGTTCCGCCGCCATGAAGCGGGAGGACTGGTCCGTGAACTCGTCCTCGTCGTAGAGAGGAGGACCCTCAGGCAGCCGATCCACGATCTGTCGCAGCAGCTTGTCGACGTTCTGTCCGTCCGTAGCAACGGTCAGCATAAAGTCCTCCGCGTCCAAGGCTTGAACGAAGTGGTCGACCGTTCGCTGCACATGCTCCGGCCGCAGGCGGTCCATCTTGTTCACGCAAACGAGCACCGGGACCCTTCGAGGCTTCGGAACCGAATGGACCATCCGGATGATCTCGGCATCGTCGTTGTCGGGGCGCTTGGAACCGTCCGCCACGAAGACGATCAGATCGACCTCGGTCAGGCTGTTTCGCGCGGCCTCCACCATCGCTCGGCCGAGCCGCGTGTGCGGCTCGTGAACGCCGGGAGTGTCCACGAAGGCCACCTGGTACTCGGGCGTGGTGAGGATGCCGAGAACCCTTCGCCGCGTGGTCTGAGCCTTGTTGCTCACGATGGAGACCTTCTGGCCCACCATTCGATTCAGCAAAGTGCTCTTGCCGGCGTTGGGCTTGCCGATCAAAGCCACGCGGCCGCTGCGGAACGCCATCCCCTCACTCCCTGTGACGGAAGATCACGTTGAGACCGAGCGTGCCATCCGGATCGAGAAGATCCGGGGCTTCCCGGGTTTGGGTCTCTTCCGTGGCGAGCTTGCGCTCTTGCGAGGACTTCCGGCGTCGCCTCCTCTTTGAGCCCGGAGTCGGCGCGGGAGGCTCCGGCTGATCGGGTTCCTCGCTCTCCTCCACGGATCGGAACCGCAGCAAGAGGTCCTCGGCGAAGTCATCCGCGTTGGCGCCTTCCATCCAGTCCAGGAACTTCACGATGGGAACGTCGAAGTCAGCGGCATCGATCTGGATCGTGTTCTCGTCCCGCGGCGGGATCTCGGGAAACGCCAAAGCTTGGTCGAAATCCGTGTTCAGCAGATGTTCGATCTCCGTCTTCGGGCCGATGAGGAACAGATGGCTCGAGCCGTCTTGGCCGTAGAAGCGCAGGCTCGTCGTCTCCTCGGCCACCCACTCTCTGGCGAGCAGGTTGTACACTCCCCACCTTCCCGGCATCGCCAGCGTCCGGGCGCCGGTTCCGGAACAGTGCACCATCAGGAAGGGCGGTCGGACGTGGATCACGTCGTCTTGGAAGCTCCACACGTGCGCCCCTGCCAGCTGACCGAGCGCCCTCACGAGGCCAGGCGTGACGATCGGCTCTCCGAGAAACACGGACTTCCAGCGCTGAGAGGGCTCGCGATCCTTACCGAACTCCTTCAGCAGGAAGCTCGCCAAGCCGGTCTGCGTGTACTCTCCCAGCTCGATCGCATCCTCGGCGATGCCGCAGTAGCTAGGCTCCAGCAAGGTGTGCGCCGATTGCTCGCTCGCCGCAAAGGCTTGGCACAGCGGATTGCGCTTGAAGGTCGGATTGACGGTGGTCCCCGTGCGGCTGCTGAACGGCTGCGGCCGAAGAGCGATTCCCGTGACCTCGCGGGCCCTATCCAGGCTGTCTCGACCGGACTCGAAGAGGCCCGCCACATACAGCCAGAACAGGACCTTGTCGTCCCTTTGCAACCTCTGCTTGATGGCGCTCCGCAGCTCTTGGCGGATGTCCCAGGCGTTGAGGAAGATGTAGAGCTTGCTTTCCGGGAAGGATTCGCGGTGCGCGAGGTCGCTGAGCAGGTAGAACCCCACGCTCAGTCCGGATCGAAGGACGGCTTCGCGCACGTTCTGCACTAGAACCTCGAAAGCCCTAGCATCCACGAGATACGCCAGCGCGCGCTCGTCGATGAAAACGGCGACTTCGGGTTCGGAGACCGGCGCAACCATGCCGAGCTGCAGGCAGTCGCGGAAGCGCCGTGCCCTTTGCCAGACGCTCGCGGTTTTGAGCCAACCGTTGCCACGGAGGTCCATCCAGCAGACGCCGTGCGAGTGGCAGAGCGCCGCTCCTGCCCCGCGCCAATGGACAGCCTCGAGAGCCTGCGGCGTGCGGATCACCGGGTTGAAGTCGTCAGGGTCCGACGGTTCGCCCAGCGAGGTTCGGTAGTCCTCCTCGCTGAGGAACAGCTTCCCGTTCAGGTTGAAGGAGTCGATCGGACAAGGGAAGGGCGCGCTGCCGCCGGGACCTCGGTTCCGATAGCTGGGGGGACCGGCGATGTAGTCGATCTCGCGGGTTCTCAGGATCTTGCCCAGGCTGAGGTGGCCGCTGTCTGCGTGCGACCACTCGAAGGTGTACCCATAGGAGACTCCCACGAGGAACCAGCCTTCCGAGGCCTCCTTCACCGCGTAGGCCAGGTCGGCGAGCCTCGCCGCAGTCGCGTCGCTCAGGAAGAGGTGATAGTCCACCCAGCGGCGGTCCTTGCGGTCGGACCGCACGAACTTGTCCCTATGGGGGGTTGGGGGCTGGTAGGGCGGCACGTCGAGGTTCTCGAAGTCGACCCTTCCGTCGAACCAAGCGGCCCTCAAGGCGACGACGTCTCCGAGGTACCTCTTCTGAGCCCACCGGCGGAACAGGTTGCGGGCGGCGTTGGAGCAGTCGTATCCGGCGCCGGACGGGTTGAACCACTCGCCGCGATCGAGGTGCAGACCAAGGATCCGGTCTGCGGTCGGCAGAGCCCGCAGGCTCCGTACGAACTCTGCCAAGCAGTCCTTCACCATCGACCAGTAGGCGTCGTCGCAAACGGACGGCTCCGCCAGCTTGCCGTTCTGCAGACTGTAGCGGGCATCCGGGAACTTCTCCTGCCAACCGTGCGGGGCGACGAACAGCACGCGGAACAGCACCCGAGCCTCCGGATCGGCCTCCAGGGTCTTCTTGAGGAGAAAGGCCGCCATCCGAACGGCGTCCTCCACGGCGGTTGGGTCGGGGGCGAACTCCACAAGCAGAGAGTGCAGGTGGATGCCGGCCTCTCCCGCCATGGCGATCTCCTCGAAGACGTTGCGCGCCTTCCGCTCGTCCGCGGCCTGACCAAAGAAGACGATGGGTGGAACCGCCCGGCCCCCAACCACCAGCATGGGGTTACCGTCCTTCGTCACGATTTGAGGCGCTTGGGGCGGCGTGGGAATCGGTGGTCGGGGTGGGATCAGGGGCTCGGGCTTCGCCGGAGCGACCGTTTGCGGCTCGGTCGCCTTGTGGGGCTTGCGTTCGCGGGCCCTCGGCTTCGGTTGCGGCTGCAGGGCGTCCAGAGCCGTGATCGGCTTCTCGGAGGCCTCGCCGTTGTTCCTCTGGCGCCTCGATCGGCGCGGAGCTTGCTTCGATTCCGGCACCGGGGGCGTGGGCGTGGCAACCTTCTCGGTTCGGCGCGGTTGCCTCCAGGTGATGTTGGGAAAGGTCTCTCCGTCGAGCAACAACGCGACGAGATCGGGCGCGACCTGCTGAGCGCCAACCGTCTCTTCCGCCGGCGAGGGATGCTCCGAAGCCTCCGTCGCGGCGCCCGCCCCACCCTCGGGGACGGAGGCCACGGGAACAGCTGCGGGAGCGGATGCGGCACTGGCGCCCTCTCTGGGGGCCTTGGGGCCGCGTCTGCGCGCTCGCTTGGGGCGCTCCTGGATGGCCTGGGTTTGCTCAGGCTCGGGTGAGCTGAGGGCATCCACGGGCACCGGCTCAACCTGTTGTGCCTCGCGGTTCGCGGCGACCTCCGCCTCCGGAGCGTCGTCGCGTTCCTGCACGGCCTCCGGATCGGACTTCTTCGTTCGCCGCCGAACCCGCTTCACCTTCTCCTTGATGATCTCGATGAGCGAAGTCGGCTCGGACTCTGTAGGTTCGGCAGTCGTTTCGGCTTGGGTCGGTTCCTGCTCGGAGGACGGTTCGTCGGTCTTCAGTTTCTTGCGGGGCATGGAAAGCTCACAACCTCTTGTTCGAGTGCCCGAAGCAGTTCCGTCTGATCCGCGAGGACGCGGTCAGGGCGGGCACCCAGCAACGCTTGCAGGCTCCCCGCCCCGTAGGCGACGGCCCACACCTCGCAACCCGCACGGCGTCCACACTCCATGTCGAAGGTGGAGTCGCCGACGAGGACCGACCGGCCCCCTTCGACTCCCAACCGTCTCAACGCGCAGAGGGCGGAGTCGGGCTCGGGCTTGCCCCGGGGGACGTCGGTGGAGCAGACAACGGCATCCACAAGGTCCACCCAAGGATGGCGCGTACGGAAAGACTGAAACTCGCTTCGGGTCTTGCTCGTGACGATCGCCGAGGGCACGCTCGCCCTGCGACAAAGCATCAGAATCTCTTCGGTGCACGGAAACACGCGCTCCAAGGATGCGTGGTGCTCGAAACGCTCCTCGGCAAACCGGACGCGTTCCTGCACGTCCACCGGGGCACCGCCCGGCTGATCGAACGCAACCACCTGTGCAGAAAGCGGCAGGCCCACTAGGCTTTGAAGGGCCTCGGGGCGGGGCCGGAAGCCGGCGAAGCGCTCCAACGTGTCTCCGAGGCCCGCGAGAATCGTTCGGAGCGAATCCACGAGCGTTCCATCCAAGTCGAAGAGAACGGCTCGGATCCTATCCGAGGACGCCGCGGAGCCCATACAGCCGGAGTATGGCAGATGGGAGCAGGGTGGCTGCAGGACGCGCGACCAACCAGCGATCCCCCTCAAGATCGCTGGGATCTCGCCGATGATTGCTTTGGCGAGAGGTCGCCCGGGTCAATCCGTATGGACGTCTTGAATCCGATTGCAGCCGTTCCGGTTCAGCCGACTGCGCCGAGCGCGCCGAGCGATCCCGTGGAGGTCGCGGGAAGCGCCGCACCGTTCGACGTCCTCCTTCAGTTGGAGGTCCAGCCACCAGGGGATCCTCCCCCTCCGGCGAGCGTCGCCGGGGAAGGGGAGGTCGAGACCCAAGAGCCGAATGCTCGGTCGAGAGAACTGGACCCCAATCCCCAAGGAAAGGCAAGGGCATCCCGCAAGCGGTTCGCCATCAAGGCGGAGGTGCTGGCGCCACTCGCCCTCCAGACCCATGCGCCGACGGTCCAGCCGTCCGAGGCGGCCTTATCCGAAGGGTCGGCCGATGCCTCCGGCAAAGCGGAGAGCCCAGCGTACCAAGGTCGGGTCAGAAACGCCCGCGAGGAGGCTGAGACGCGTCTCCCAGAGAGCCAGGCCAAGGCAGGGAGCATCGATCCGACCGTCGTCGGCGCGCAGGGAGCCTCCTCCGCCGAGGCTCGGGTTGCGGCTCAACCAACGACGAACAGCAGCGTTTCCCCGTCGGAGGAGCCGGTCGCGATCGCTCCTTCAGGCGAGGTCCCGGCCGCGCGACAGGCCGCGCCTCTTCCTTCTGAAGTCGGTGCGAGCCCCGAGGAGGGCGCCGTAGACTCGGCGCCAGCGGCGCCCGGCATCGCGCCTGAAGTCGAGGAGCCGAGCGGTGCCGTTGCCGAAGCGAACGCTCGTCGCGCCGCCCGAAACGGCGAGGCTCCTGCCGTCGCTTCCTCCACGGATCGACTTCCAGAGGCGCCGATCGGCTCGCACGACGAGCGGGCATCCATGGCACCGGGCGGCGCCTCGGCGAAGCGTGCTTCCAGGGCGCGCGTCGGCAGCGTTGAAGAGAGCGATGTCGCCTCCAGAGTCCGACGTCCAGCCTCGATTCCCCCCGAAAGCCCGACCGTTGCGGAACAGATTGGCGCAACGGGGACCACGCAGGACCGGCGCTCGTCTTCGCAGGACCCTGTGGGTCCCGTGCCGGCTCGCTCCTCGGTCGCCGGAACCGAGGGCTCTGCGCGGCTCGGATCCGCATCCCGCGGCGCAGAGGCCGTTTTCTCCACCCAACCGCCCGTGGCGCCGACGGCAGAGCCGGGTGAGGCAAGCGACTCCGTGGCCGCGCTATCGGCGAACCGATTGCACGCGGAGAGCCCCAAACGATCCCAAGAAAGCCCCGTGGCGCGACCTTCCGCCCCCGTGTCCGCAGAGAGCAGCGCAGAAGGCCGCGAGCCTGAAACCACGGTCGAGGAGGCTGTCTCCGCGCGCCCGGCCCAAAAGGCCCGAACAACAGTTTCCGCGGGCAGCGCCGTGGCACAGAAGGTCCCTGAGGCGGCGATCGGTCGTCCGGATGGGAGCGTGGAAGGAGATCCGGCGAGCGACGGCTCACAGGCCCAACCACGATCGGGCACCCGGATCTCCGGAAGTCCCCAAGCTCAGCCAGTGGGGGCCGATGCAGACCAGGCGGCTCTCGAGGCCAACCGAACCGCTCCGGCTCCGGAGAACCTCCGTACGAGCGCGACGGCCCGCGCCACCTCCGCTTCGGAAATGCCCAGCTGGCAGAACCTCCGTGCGAGCGCGACGGCCCAGCTTTCCGACGTTCCTGCGCAGCCGGCGGCCAAGCTTTGGAGCTGGTCCAAGTGGGCCGCCGTCAGGGATGCCGCGCTGTCCCAGCTCGAGGCCACGGAGATTCAGCCGCTCTCCAACGCCGAGAGGCCGTCGAAAGCCGGGATCCGGACCGAGCCGTTGCTCGTTGGTGGGTCGTTCCTGTCCTCCAGGTTCGTCGGCGCGAACCCGACGGACGCTGGGCTCGCTCGGGCCGTCGTGTCCAACGCTAGCAGGACCGAAGAGCCGTCTGCGTTCGACCCCGGGAACGGATGGCCGCGCACGGACGCTGTGCACCAGCCCCTGTCGGCGTCCCCGTTCCGCTCACAGTTCGAGGAGGCGGTCTCGCGGCCTGCCGTTGCGCCCGTGATCCTCGAGGCGTCGTTGCAAGATGTCACCAGGGAGAACACGCCCGCACAAGAGCCCGGAAGAGCCTCGATGCCCGCTCAGGAGCCTGGAGCCGCCGCGCCGTCGGCGCCGGAACCGGCGAATCGGGAGGTGCAGCCCACCGAGGAGGTGGAAGAGCAGGTTCGAGTGCGCTCTTTCGCCGTCACCATCCTGGGAGAGGAGGAAGCGGCTACGCCCGAGGCGGCGGTACGGGACGGGAGCGGGGCTTGGGAAGGCCGCAACGCGGCGCAGGGCACCGAAGATTCTCCGCGTCCTGTGCCGCACCAAGAGCCAAGTCGAGCGGAGCAGCCAGGGAAGTCGGGAGTGCCGGGGCCCGTTGAGGAGCCGAGCGCCAAGTCCTTCCGCAACCCCTCCGAGATGGAGGCTCCAGTCGGGCAGGCTGACCAGACGAGCGAGGGTGCGTCGATCCGGCCTTTGGTCCACGATGCGTGGGAGTCCGGACCAGCAGCATCGACGACTCGATCGTCGGGCGATGCCTCCGAGCACGCCGCGGTGCAGCGAGACCCGGAACTGGCTGCGCAACCGGAGATCCGCGAGGTCCAGCCCGCTCGACGCGCAACGGCCGGCCCTCGCCGAGAGGTTCAGGACACCCCGATGCCGGTGCATGGGAACGTGCGGCCGGGCACGGATCCGTCTGGGGGCACTGACGCCGTCCAGGCTCCCTCAGCCGAGACCCGGCCAGACAAGACGGTCTTGGAACCCGACGTCCGCAGCCGGGTCTCAGAACAGACACGAACCACGGTGGAGGTTGCACAGAGAAACTCGGCCGCCAACACCGTCGATGGCGCGGCTGTGCAACCCTCGGCTGGCGCCCCGCTGGCCAGTTCCTCCATCGGGAGCGGCCGGCCCGAGGCCAACAGCGGTGTGCTGGAAACCGTTGCCCCCCGCACCCTGCGCCAGGTGGCCGATCGTCTCCTGTTGCTCGCTGCATCCCGAAGGCGGGAACCCGTGACCGTTCGGCTGGAGCCGAAGGATCTCGGTGTGTTGACCATCACGGTCGTCCAGAGCGATGGGCAAGTGGACGCAACCTTGGCCGCCAGCAACGAGCAGGTTCGGGCTGCCCTCCAGAGCAGCGCGCCGGCGCTGCAGCAGTCGCTCGAAGCGAGAGGCTTGCAACTGGGTCAACTGAACATCGAGTCCCAAACGACTGGGCACGGGGCTGGTGATCGGTCTGCGGCGGGCCAGCAGGCTCCCCAGCAGCAACCGATGCCGTTCCGGTTCCAAGGCGACAGGTCCGGGCTCGACGCTCGGCCGTCGGAGGCACCGGCGCTCTACGAGCAGACTGGCCCAGCCCAGACGGTGAACTACACGATCTAGCGGAGAAGAGAGAATGCTTGCCGGTGCCGTGAACCCCTACGATGGAGCCCTGTACTACGGCGTGAAGCCGCAGGCTGCGAAGAGCGAGCTGAACATGGAGACCTTCCTGAAGCTGCTCGTCACGCAGCTCACGAACCAAAACCCGCTCGAGCCCATGAACGACCGGGACTTCTTCGCCCAAATGGCCCAGCTCGGTCAGGTGCAGGGTTTGGAGAAGATGCAGAGCACCCTGGACGTTCAGCAGGCGAACCAGCTGATGGGCAAGGTGGTTACGGCCTTCCGACCGATGACCGAGAATTCCGAGGGCGTCAACCAGACCGTCACCGGCGTGGTGCGCAAGGTGGTCATCAAGAACGGCGAGCGCTTCGTCGGGATCGAGGAGCCCGGCGGGGGAATCGTCGAAGCGAAGATCACGCAGATTCTGAGCATCTCCGAGGGAGCGGATCTGTCGGCCGGCGCGGCGTTGCTCGGCAAGCGGATCAGCGCTCTGGTCACCTCGGGTTCCAGCGACGCGCCCGTGTACCTGCCGATCGCCGGGCGGGTGGTGGGCCTGCGGAACGGTCAGCAGGGAATCGAGCTGCTGGTGAAGAAGGATGACGGTCAGACGGCGAGCGTCGCTCTCGCCGCCGTCCAAAGCATCACGGACTGAGGTACGAACGATGGACGCAAGGATTCAGAACGCACGGATTGCCGAGAGGATCGCTCAGCAGCCGGTCGGTCCCCGACCCGCAGGCCCCCAGCCCGCGCAGAACGCGATCGGGTTCCAGGCCCTGTTGCAAGACCGACTGAAGGTCAGCGGTCATGCGCAGACGCGCCTGCAGAGCCGCGAGATCCAGCTCGGCAAGGAGGAATGGGAGCGCGTGCTCAACGGAGTGGAGCGCGCCGCCCAGAAAGGCGCGAAGGAGTCCCTGGTGATGCTCGACGACATCGCACTCGTGGTCAGCATTCGCAACCGAACGGTGATCACGGCGGTCGACAAGCAGCACCTGAAGGACAACGTGTTCACCAACATCGACAGCGCGGTCATCGTGTAGCGCTGTCAGCGACGAGTGTCCCATCGACCCACGGCGGAGGCCATCAGGCAGGATCGGAGCTTCGGCTTCGAGTGTCGGCGAAACCCCAGACAGGGGCGAGCAGCCTCCGCAAACCAGAACCGAACAAGGAAACAGGAGGCATCAAGTGCTACAGGCATTGCTCGCTGGAGTCGCCAGCATCAAGGCGCAGCAGACGCGCATGAACGTGATCGGCAACAACCTCGCCAACGTCAACACCACGGCGTACAAGGGATCGCGCGTGACGTTCCAGGACATGATCGCGCAAACGATCCGCGGCGCAGCTCGGCCGACCGACAGTCTGGGAGGCACGAACCCCATCCAGTACGGCCTCGGAGTGCTGATCGGTGGAACCGACGTCAACAACGAGCAAGGTTCGTTGAACGCGACGAACCGGCCGACGGACCTGGCCATCCAAGGCAACGGCTACTTCGTCGTCTCGAACGGCGACCGGGTTTCTTACACGAGAGACGGCGCCTTCGAGCTGGACGCCCTCGGCGACCTTGTGCACCGAGCCACGGGCGAGAGGCTCCTGGGATGGTCGGCGGACAGCTTCGGAAACATCGACACGAACCAGCCTATCGGCACGGCGTCGACGCTGAAGATCCCGGTCGGAGCCCTGAACGCGGTGCAGGTGACGTCTCGGGTGGACTTCGCCGGCAACCTGAACGCGGCCGCACCGCCGACCGAGGAGTGGAACACCATCGTGAGGGTGTACGACTCGCTGGGCGGCCAGCACGACATCAACGTGCGCTTCTTCAACCGGCAGAGCCACAGCACCCCTCCGTCGGGTGCGCCCGCGGGAACCATCTCGAGCTGGCAATGGGAAGCCACCGAACCGGCCACCGGCAGCACGATCATCGGAAGCTCGTCCGACACAGGCAACGAGCCGCTGTACTTCGACGAGAACGGCATTCTGCTGAACGCGAGCGTGATGGGGCGCATCACCGTGCCCGGGTCGACCGCGGCCCCGGCCTTCCCGATCGACTTGGACTTCAGAAGGGTCGGTCAGCTCGCCACGGACACGCAGGTGCAGGCCTCGAACCAGAATGGCTATCCCCCCGGCTCGCTGCAGGGCTTCTCGATCGGCGTGGACGGGATCATCACCGGCCTGTTCACGAACGGCCTCACCCGGCCGCTGGGTCAGATCGCCATGGCCATCTTTCCGAACCCGAACGGTTTGGAGCGGATGGGCAACAACCTGTGGCGCGCAACGGACAACTCGGGCATTCCCGTCATCGGCACTCCCCGAACCGGCGGCCGCGGCAGCGTGAACTCCGGCTTCCTCGAGCAGTCGAACGTGGACATCGGCAATGAGTTCACCGAGCTGATCGTGACGCAGCGTGGCTTCCAAGCCAACACGAGGGTCGTCACGGTCGTGGACGAAATGCTGCAGGAGCTGCTCAACATGAAGCGGTGATGCCCTGAGCACTCCGCAAGTCCGGCTCCCTCCAGCAGGGAGCCGGACTTGTTGCTGGTATAGTGCCACTCCATGGTGCGTGAGATCGTCTCCACGGGCGCCGCCCCAGCGGCCATTGGCCCGTACAGCCAAGCGGTGGCGGCAGAGGGAAGGTTCCTGTTCCTCAGCGGTCAGATTCCCTTGCGACCGGACGGAACGCTGGTGCACGGGGACATCGCCGAGCAGACGCGGCAGGTCGTGGCCAACCTGAAGGCCGTGCTCGCCGCCAAGGGGCTGAGCCCGTCCAATCTCGTCAAGACCACCATCTTCCTCTCCTCGATGGAGCATTTCGCCGCGGTCAATGAGATCTATGCGGCCATGTTCGAAGGCGCCCCGCCCGCACGGTCGACGGTCGCCGTCGCGGGACTGCCGCGCGGGGTGGACGTGGAGATCGAGGGCATCGCCGTCTTCTGAGCGATGAAGCGGGTCGTCTCGATCAGCCTGGGGTCGAGCAAAGGCGACAAGACGTTCGAGACGGAAATCTTGGGCGAAAGGTTCCTCATCGAGCGCATCGGCACCGATGGGGACCGCGCGAGGTTCGCGCGCCTGTTCGCAGAGCTCGACGGCAAGGTCGACGCGCTGGGCATCGGCGGCGCAGACCTGTACGTGGTCGCGGGCGGCCGAAGGTATGTCTTCCGAGAGATCCGGCGGCTGACGTCCGGAGCCCAGAGAACCCCCGTGGTGGACGGCAGCGGCCTCAAGCACACTTTGGAGCGCGAGACGATCCGACGGTTGCAGGCGGAAGGCACCGTGGATTTCTCTCGCGAGCGGGTTTTGCTGGTTTCCGCGGTGGATCGCTACGGGATGGCGGAGAGCCTCGCCTCCGTCTGCCCACAGGTGGTGTACGGGGATGCGCTGTTCGCCCTCGGTTGGCCCTGGCGCATCCGGAGCTACCGGACCATCCAGCTGGCCGGCCGACTTCTGCTTCCGATCATCGTTCAACTCCCGTTCACCTGGTTCTATCCAACGGGGGAGAAGCAGGAGAGCCGGTCTCCGAAGTTCGAAGACGTCTTCGACTGGGCGACGCTGATCGCCGGAGACAAGCACTACATCCGACGCTACGCACCGGATCGGATGGATGGGAAGACCGTGCTGACCCAGAGCATCCGCAAGGCGGACCTGGAGTGGCTCCGGTCCTCGGGTGTGCGCCGGTTGATCACCACGACGCCGGAGATGGGCGGCGAAACGTTCGCGACGAACGTGATGGAGGCGGTGATCGTGGCTCTTCTCAGGAAGAGCCCGGCGGAGATGACCGAGAGCGACTATCTCAGCACGCTGGCGAAACTCGGCTGGAGGCCGAACGTCGTCGAGCTCCTCGGGGAGGGAGCGGGGTAAAGTCAGCACCGTTGACTCCGTTCGGGTTCGTCATCCATCCCCTTTCGCCGCGGGACGCCGCACGCAAGTACCCCGTTGCCCGGTACTTGCCTGAGGCGGCGATCGAGGCCTTCCTCGCCCGCAAGAAGCCGATGGTGGTGAGCCACATCACGGGGGTGCGCTCGGTTACGGGAGCCGAAACGCACGGCTGGTTCGTGGGTTGTCCGCTCACCCCGCGGCAAATGGTGGGAAAGTTGCCGCTGGAGCTCGTGTACGATCGGATCGGTGAGGCCGTGGAGCTCGCTCGGCGGGAGGGCGCGCAAGTGGTGGGGCTCGGCGCCTTCACCAGCGTCGTCGGCGATGGCGGGGTGACCATCGCCGAACGCTCCAAGGTCGCCGTGACCACGGGCAACAGCTACACGGTGGCAACAGCCATCGAGGGAACGCTGGTTGCCTGCGGCATGGTAGGGATCGTCCCGGAGACGAGCGCGCTCGCCGTCGTCGGAGCCACCGGCAGCATCGGCCGCACCTGCGCACAGATCCTCTCGGAGCGCTTCCAGCGCTTGGTGCTGGTTGGCAGGGACCAAGCTCGCACGGAGGCTGTCGCCGAGGCGCTCGGAAGGGGCGAGCCAACCACGGACGTGGCGGCCCTTCGCGAGTGCGACGCCGTCGTCACGGTGACTTCGTCGGATGCCGCGGTCCTTCTTCCCCAGCACCTGAAGCCTGGTGCCGTAGTGTGCGACGTGGCGCGTCCGCGCGATGTCTCCGTTCGGGTGGCCCGTGAGCGCCCGGACGTGCTGGTCATCGAGGGTGGCGTGGTGGAGGTCCCCGGCGAAGTGGACTTCGGCTTCGACTTCGGCTTTCCGCCGAGAACGGCCTACGCGTGCATGAGCGAGACGATGATTCTGGCCCTCGAGAATCGGCCGGAGAGCTACACGGTGGGAAAGGACGTGACCGTACGCCAGGTGCGCGAGATGCTTGAGCTCGCGGCGAAGCACGGCTTCCGCCTGGCCGGGTTCCGTTCGTTTGAGAGAGCCGTCGACGAGCAGGCGATCGAGCGCGTTCGTCGGGCGCGGCTCCGAGTCTGATCGCCCGCGCTAGGTGCTGCCGAACGTCTCGATCAGCTTTCGCCGTTCCACGAAGGCCCGCAACACGGGGTCCGATACTCCCGCAAGCGCCTCCCTTCCGGGCGCCGTGGAGTAAAGGGCGTCGACCGCCAGTTCCACCAGGTCCCCGTCTCGGAGGGGATCCAACCGCAGCAGAAGGGACTTCAGCGAGGCCGCGAGCTGAGGCCGGCCGCGGGCGGCTTCGGTCGCCGCCTCCAATGTGGGGCGATCGGAGGCCCGAAGCAACGAGGAAAGGGTTCGATCGCTGAGCGGCGACTCGAAGCCGGCGCAAACCTCGGCCGTCACCCTGGTGGAGCCCGAGCCGTACAAGAGCGCCCTGTCCTCCGCCAGCCTCAACCCGGCGACGGCAGCCTCCACCAGGTCCGGATCCCGGTCCCTCGTTCTGTCCCACAGCGTGCGGATGGATGTCGGTGAAGCGATCCTTCCTAGTCCGAGCGCGGCCTGTGCCCGAAGAGGCGTGGGGTAGCCGGTGTCATCCAAGGCTTCCCGGAGCAACGCCTCATCCTGGGGCGCGGCGATCGTGGCCAAGGCAGTGAGGTAAGGCATGCGGTCGGCGCGCTCTGCCGACAGGAACAGCCTGCGGATGGGTTCCGCGGCCACACGGGCCCGGAGTTTGCCGAGCGTCTCGACAGCCGCAAGCCTCACGTCCTTGCTGTCGGAGCGCAGGCTTCGAAGGACGAAGGGAATGGCGGCGGGACCCGAGTTCGTGAGGTATTCGATCGCTCTGGGTCGGCAGTCCCCGTTGGACAGGGTCTCCACCACAAAGGGGATGGCACGGTCTCCGATGGATCGCAGAGCCGCGGTCACGCCCAGGTACTGGAAGCTGGAGGCGTTCTTGAGCTCCTCGGCGACGGCCTTGGGCTGTCTCTGGGCGACGACCTTGAACGTCTCCGTCAGCTCTCGTCGCGCGGGTGCATCAAAGTCTTGCAGCAGGATCGCGACGAGCTTTGCGAGCTTCGGGTGGTCGTAACGCGCGATGTTCCTTGCGGTGGCCAGCTTTTCCTCCAAGGTCATGCCCTTGAAGAGGGTCAGGATGTCCGGACGGTCGGCAGCTTCGATGAAGAAGCGCCGTTGGGCTTCACCCTCGGGACCGACCGCGAGTCGGACGTCGCGCGCCGTTGCATAGGCGTTGTACGCGGCGAGGAGCAAGGACACCAGGATCAGCAACAGGAGCGTGGTCCAGGAACCGCCGCTGTGGTTGCCGCCCTTGTTCTTCCGCTTATCTTCGGAGGACCCTCGACGCCACCGCATGCCTGATCGTCTCCGTTCGCCACGGAGGCCCCGTCATCCTGCCGGATTTGGCGGCAGGAAGTCCGCGTTGCCTCCATCCCGCCCGCCAATGTACCGAGGATGATGTGAGGGAACCTGCGATGCTCGGTTTGGCGATCAGCGGATACGTGTTGCTTGCGACTGGGTTCTACGTGCTCATGTGCCGCACCGCCCGTTACCGGGAAGAGACGGACTCGGGCATTCCGCAACCTCGGTCGGGCGACATCATCGACCTCGAGGCGATCCGCAGAGAGCGCCAGAAAGCCGCCTGAGCCTTAGCGGACTCAGAACTGCACCTTCACGGCATCCCTCGCCGCGGGCTCGTCCAGCTCGAACAGCTCCGCAGGCTGAAAGTTCCCCATGGACGCCATGAGGTTCGTGGGGAAAGCCTCCAGCTTCGTGTTGTACTGCGTCACCACATTGTTGTAGTACTGCCGCGCGAACGCGATCTTGTTCTCCGTGCTCTTGAGCTCCTCCTGCAGGGAGAGCATGTTCTCGTTCGCCTTCAATTCTGGATAGCTCTCCGCCACGGCGAAGAAGCCGCTGAGCGCCGCGGCGACCTGGGTTTCGGCAACGGCCTTGTCATGCACGGTGCTAGCGCCGAGCGCGGCGTTTCGGGCCTTGATCACCCTCTCGAGCGTGTCCTGCTCGTGCTTCATGTAGCCCTTGACGGTCTCCACGAGGTTCGGGATCAGATCGTAGCGCCGTTTGAGTTGCACGTCGATCTGCGCCCAAGCGTTGCGGGTCTCTTGGCGCAGGGCAACCAGCCGGTTGTACATTCCGACCAGCCAGACCAGAAAAAGAACGACCAGGATCAGAAAGATCCAAAAACCCATCGCTCCAACCACCTTCCTTCGCTTTTGAAGCCATTACGCCGGCGCGCAGATCAGGGTTGCGAATCCCTCGCGAGCTCGATGGGTTTCGGGTCGAAGCCAGCCGGATCCACAAACAGCAGGCGGTCCTTCGAGACCGGCCTGAGCTCGATCTCCTTGTTCATCCTCGCGGCCCCGCTTCCCAGAGCCTCGATCGGACGTCCGAGATAGGAGTCGACGCGCAGGAAGGCTCTGCCGGCCTCGTACCGCACAGACCCGGATTTGGTGGTGCCCGCCTCCAGGAGGTCGAACCTCGAGCCTTGGATCTGGAGCCGAACCTTGGCCACGGCGCGGACCACGCTGGGATCGACCCCGGGCGGAGCGTCCAGCCGCCTCTGCCCGGACCAGTTCCCTTGGAAATCGAACGTCGGCCCGCAGCCTGCGGCGAACCCGGCGAGGGTGGCGAAGGCTATAATCCGGGCGATGGACCCCCGCATCACCCCCGAAGTGTACACCTCCATGGGCCTCACGCGGGAGGAGTACGAGCTTCTCGTCCGCCTCCACGGCAGGGAGCCGAGCTACACCGAGCTGGGGATGTTCGCGGTGATGTGGAGCGAGCACTGCGGCTACAAGTACTCGAGGCCGGTTCTCGCGCTGTTCAAGAAGTACCGGGAGGCCTTGGAGGGGCAGGGTCTCGAGAACGCAGGGATCGTCGAGCTGGGCGACGGGCTCGCGGTGACGATGAAGATCGAGTCCCACAACCATCCGTCCGCGGTCGAGCCCTATCAAGGAGCCGCAACGGGCGTGGGGGGCATCATCCGGGACATCCTGACCATGGGGGCGAGGCCGATCGCCTCGCTCAACTCGTTGCGCTTCGGCACGATCGGAGGAAACCGAGAAGCTCCGGAAACGGTCGCCCGGAACCGCTACCTCTTCGAGCACGTCGTGGCAGGGATCGCCGGCTACGGCAACTGTGTGGGCGTGCCGACGGTCGCGGGGGAGGTGGCGTTTCACCCTCGGTACAGCGGCAACCCCCTGGTCAATGCGATGTGCGTGGGAGTCTTGCGGATGGACCAGATCGCCACGGCGGCAGCCTCGGGGGTCGGCAATCCGGTGGTCTACATCGGATCGGCGACGGGCAAGGACGGCATCCATGGCGCGACGTTCGCCAGCGACGCTCTGGGAGAAGACAACGAGGCGAAGCGCCCCAACGTGCAGATCGGAGACCCGCTCGCGGAGAAGCTGCTCATCGAGGCCACCCTGGAGGCGCTGCAAACCGGGGCGATCGTGGCCATCCAGGACATGGGGGCAGCAGGTCTGACCTGCAGCACGGTCGAGATGTCGAGCAAGGGCGGCGTCGGAATGCGCATCGACTTGGACAAGGTCCCGATGCGGGAATCGGACATGACCGCCTACGAGCTGATGCTGAGCGAGAGCCAAGAGCGGATGCTCGCGGTCGTCCAGAAGGGCAGGGAGGAGGAGGTCCTCGGCGTTTTCCGGAAGTGGGGAGTGCACGGCGTGGTGATCGGAGAGGTGACCGACGACGGCGTGGTCACCGTCCTTCGGCACGGCAGGGTCGAGGCGCGGCTGGATCCGAAGCTTCTGACGGACGCCTGCCCGACCTATCGGGCACCGGCCGAGGTTCCGGACTACCACCAGAGGGCGCTGCGATACCAGCCCTCAGGACTCGATCGCTTCGACCCGAAGGAGTCGCTGCTTCGGTTGCTGCGGTCTCCGAACGTCGCCAGCAAGCGATGGGTCTACGAGCAGTACGACCACCAGGTCCAGACGCAGACGGCGGTTCTTCCTGGCAGAGGGGACGCGGCAGTGCTGGCGTTGCGGGGAACCCCGAAGGCGATCTCCGTCAAGACGGACGGGAACGCCCGCCACACCTACCTGCACCCCTATCGGGGCGGATCGCTCGCCGTGGCGGAAGCGGCCCGCAACGTGGCTTGCACGGGTGCGATCCCGTGCGCGGTGACCGATGGCCTGAACTTCGGAAACCCGCAGAGGCCGCATGTTTTCTGGCAGTTCCAGGAGGCGGTTCGCGGCATCGCCGATGCGTGCGAGGCTCTGGGGACGCCGGTCATCAGCGGCAACGTGAGCTTCTACAACGAGAGCGACCTCGGCGAGGTGCTCCCCACGCCGGTGATCGGCATGCTCGGCTGGATGCCGAACAAGGATCGGGCGCTGGAAATGGCCCCGCGAGAGCCGTGCGAGCTGTGGCTGATCGACTACCCCCAGTCGGAGGACTCCCAGCTCGGATTGGGAGGCTCGGAGTTCCTCGCCGAGGTCGCTCGAGTGGAGGACGGGGTGCCCGTTGCGCCCGATCTCGGCATGGAGCGGCAACTCTGCCATTGGCTGGCTCGCATGGCCGGGGAGGGCCGGATCCTGAGCGCCCATGACTGCAGCGACGGCGGCCTTGCCGTTGCGCTCGCCGAAGTCGCGTTGACCGGCGACAAGGGGTTGGACGTTGCTTTGCCGGACACTCGGCACGGAGCGATCCCCGCGCTTTTCGGGGAGTGGCCGGGCAGGGTGATCGTGGGGGTGCGCGAAGAGGACGGCCCGTTGCTGCCGACGCGGCTGGAAGGTACGGGGCTGCGGGCCAAGAAGCTGGGCTCGTTCGGATCCACAAGCCGCGTGAGGATCCGCGTCGGCGAGGGAGGGGAAGCATTGGAGTTCGAGCTTGAGGATCTGCGCGAAGCGTTCGAGGGAGCCCTTCCGAGCTTGCTGTCGGAGGAAGGGGAAGGATCGGTATAGTGTTCGTGGGAGGTACCGCAACTGTGGGTGACCGGAGGTGGAAGCCCTCGCGGTTCGCGAGAGGCTGTTGGTGTGCGGTGATTCTCGCCGCGAGCCTGGCGTTGGCACAGACACCCGAAGAGGTGCACAAGGGCGTCATGGACGCGGCCGCCAAGTACCGAGCGGGCAACCTCGCCGAGGCCGTGCGCGACTTGGAGCAGCTGCGCGAGCGCGCACCGGACAACACCGACGTTCAGGCTTGGTTGGGCTTCCTGTACCTGAGGTCCGATCGCCCCAAGGACGCCGTGCCCTTGCTCGAGAGGGCTCACAAGGCACGGCCTTCGGACTTGGAGGTGGCGAACAACCTCGGGGCGGCGTATGCGGGCGTGGGGGATTTGGACGCAGCCGAGCGTACGTACGCCCAGGTTGTCGCGGCCAAGCCGAGTCTGTTCGACCCATGGTACAACCTCGGCAACATCCGATTGAAGAAGCGGAACGCCAAGGGAGCTGTCGAGGCGTTTCTGAAGGCTGCCAGCTTGAAGCGGGACGATCCGTACGTCCACAACAACCTTGGCGTGGCGTACGAGGCGTTGGGTGACAACGTCAAGTCCGCGCAGTCCTTCGTTCGGGCCGCGAACCTGGCCCCGAACAACCCGGTCTTCTTGAAGAACGCGGGCTTGTCGCTGATCCGGGCCCAGCAGCTGGTGCAGGCGGTGGCTTTCCTCGACAGAGCGGTGAGGCTCGAGCCACAGAACGACGACCTCCGCGTCGCTCTCGCCGACGTCTACACGAGGCTCAACCGGCGCAAGGAGGCGCTCGGCATCTATGAGTCGTTGACGGAGAGGCTGGCGGGGCGTCCAACCTTCTGGTTCAACCTTGGAGTTCTGCGGTCGCAGAACAACGACCAAGAGGGTGCGATCGCGGCCTACACGCGTGCGCTCGAGTTGGCGCCCAACGACCTGGACGCCCTGAACAACCTCGGCCTGTTGCGGTACCGGCGAGGGGAGTTTGAGGAGGCGAAGGTGGTCTTTCAGAAGCTGGTAGGATTGAACCCTGCGAGCGTGCAGGCTAAGCTCAATCTCGCCGCGACCTGTCTGAAACTGGGGGACCGTGCTTCCGCCGTGGCGCAGTGGCGCGACGTTCTTCGGGTCAGCCCAACGAACTGGATGGTGCGGCTGAACCTTGCGAACGCGCTCTGGCAGGATGGAGACGCGGAAGCAGCCAAGGCGCAGTACGATCGCGTCCTGCAGGACAACCCGAGGTCCGTTGAGGCGCTCAACGGCGTCGGCTTGTACCATCTGAGGCGCTCTCAGCTCGACGCTGCCGAGCAGCGCTTCCGAGCGGCGCTCGCGGTCAACCCCTCGTTCTCCCCCGCTGCAGTGAACCTGTCGATCGTTTTGGAGCGCAAGAACCGGAAGTCGGAGGCGATCAAGGTTTTGGAGGACGCCCTGAGGCGAAATCCGAGGGATTCGGAGGTCCAGAAGAACCTGAAGCGCCTCAAGGAGTCGGGGTAGGTCGCTTGCACATCCACGTCGTAGCCAACCCCGCCAGAGAAGACGCCATCGCGGCGGCACAGGAGCTGTGCTCGAAGCTGCGAGCGCACGGGCACGAGGTTGGAGTCGACGCGGATGCCGCGCACCTTTTGCCCTGCCCGCGAGTGGATCCACCGGAGCTCGGCCAAGCCGACCTCATGCTGTCGTTCGGAGGCGACGGCACCCTGATCAAGGCGGCGGAACTCTGCAGCGCCTACGGGACACCGATCCTGGGAGTCGCCTATGGCACCTTCGGGTTCGTCACCCAGTGCCACCCCACCCAGGCGGAGGACGCGATCGCCGCTTTCGGTCGGGGGGAGCTGGGGGTCGAGGAGAGGATGATGCTGCAGGCGGACCTCGTGCGGGGTGGCCACTCCATCGCGTCGTTCCACGCGCTCAACGAGGTGGTGGTCCAGCGCTCTGCGACCGACCGCATGATGGTGTTCCGAGTGGTGGTGGATGGCGAGAAGCTGACCAGCTACCCTGCGGACGGAGTTCTGCTGGCCACTCCTACGGGATCGACGGCCTACAACCTGTCCGCCGGCGGCCCCATCGTGGATCCCAGCGTGAGCGCCTTCGTCATGACGGCGCTCGCGCCCCACAGCCTGAGCAGCAGATCGCTGGTGTTCCGACCGGATGCGGTGGTGGAGCTCAACGTGGTGAGCAGGGGCGACGCGGTGCTCACGACCGACGGGCGCACGCGTCTGCACATCCTGCGGGGAGATTGCGTGCGCGTCACCCGGTCCAGTCGCACGACGAAGCTCGTGCAGGTCGATCCTCGAGACTTCGTCCGCAAGCTCAACGCGCTGCTGTTCTGGAGCCACAGCATCTGGAGGGAGAAGGACGGTTGAGCGAGCCTTTGCTCGAGGTCCGGTCCTTGGTCGTGGAGTTCGAAGGGCCGGGAGGGAAGTTCCGGGCTTTGGACGGAGTCGATCTGGAGATTCGACCGGGCGAGTCCGTGGGGCTCGTCGGAGAATCCGGGTGCGGCAAGACGACGCTGGCCCGGGTGATCCTGGGATTGGATCGGCCCTCCCACGGCAGCGTCGTCTTCCGGTCCGAGAGGGGCTCAGAGGGTTTGGGCATGGTTTGGCAGGATCCTTCGGCCAGCCTGAACCCCCGGTGGACCATCGGGAGAAGCGTGGGCGAGCCCGCGCGCATCCACCGCAAGAAGATCGACGTGGACGCCCTGCTGACCGAGGTGGGCCTGGATCCATCGCTGGGGTGCCGATACCCGCACGAGCTCAGCGGCGGACAGCGCCAAAGGGCCGCCATCGCGCGCGCCTTGTCGCTGCGGCCGGACTTGCTGCTGTGCGACGAGCCAACGGCGGCGCTCGACCTCAGCATCCAGTCTCAGATTCTCAACCTGATCCGCGA
The DNA here is from genome assembly GCA_026418055.1 of Fimbriimonadales bacterium. Taxonomy (GTDB): domain Bacteria; phylum Armatimonadota; class Fimbriimonadia; order Fimbriimonadales; family Fimbriimonadaceae; genus UBA8783. The sequence continues at coordinate 14,021 of JAOACB010000015.1, read as the reverse complement.
GGAGCAGAGAAGACTGGGATTCTCGGTCCTCTACATCTCCCACGATCTGCCGACCGTGCGTTTCCTGTGCGACCGCATCGTGGTGCTGTACCTCGGGAAGGTGGTCGAGGAGGGTCCGGCCGAGGAGGTGTACGCGGCACCCCGTCACCCGTATGCGCGGATGCTGTTGGACTCGGTGCCGAGCTTGGAGCGGGTCGGCGAGCTACCGATTGGAGGTTTCGGTGAGGCTGGCTCGCGCCCCCATCGTGGCTGTGTGTTCGCACCCCGTTGCCCTTGGGCCGACGACCGTTGCCGCGAGGTTCCTCCCGCGCCAACGAGGGAGCCTCACCGCGTGGACTGCTGGCACCCCTTGGGCTAGTTCCTCTCCGTCCAGCGGGGTTCGAGCTCGCTCAGAAAGCGTTCCAGATCGGCCCGGGACGGCAACGACGGCTGGGCGCCCGGTTTCGTCACCGAGAGAGCCGCCGCGCAGTTGGCCCTGCGAGCAGCGGTCCGCAAAGGAAGCCCTTCGTCGAGGAACACCGCCAAAGCCCCGTTGAACGCGTCTCCCGCGGCGGTGGTGTCCACGACGGGCACCGTGGGAGCAGGCACCACAGCGCCCTGCTCGCCGCGCGACTGAACCCAGCAACCCTTCTCCCCCAGCGTGATGACCACGTTCGCCACGCCGCGCTCGAAAAACCATGCTGAGGCGGTGGCGCAAGATGCCTCGTCGGAGGGCCGCACGCCGGTGATCGATTCCGCCTCCGATTCGTTCGGCGTGACGAGCCATAGTCGGGCGAGAGCCTCGGGGGAAACGTGCCTCGCTGGGGCGGGGTTCAACACGACGCGCACTTCCTCCGGAATCTGGCGGATCGATTCCTCAACCGTTTCCCGGGGCGTCTCATGCTGGAACAGGGCGTACGCCGCCCCTCGGAAGCCGGCGGCGGCCGCAAGGACCTCGTCTGCGCGGAGCTCGCCGTTCGCCCCCGCCACGACGATGATGCGGTTTTGGCCGGACGCGTCGACCCAGATGGATGCCGCGCCTGTCGGAACCGTGTTGGTCCGAAGGATTCCATGGGTCCGCAGACCGGCTGCGCGGTAGGACTCAAGCATCGCCTCCGTTTGAGGGTCCGTGCCAGCTTTGGCGACGAACAACACGTCCCCACCCAGCTTCGCCGCGGCCACCGCCTGGTTCGCCCCCTTCCCGCCCGGATGCACGGCCCATCCATCGCCGCTCAGCGTCTCGCCGGCGTTGGGCGAACGGACCACCCGGAAGACGAAGTCGATGTTGGCGCTACCAACCACAACGATTCTCGACATGGCCTCCTCCTGCCCCCTTTCTCGTTCGCCGCGCGTCTGGATCTGATGATGGTCCTCGCGACCGCGGTCTCGTGGGCTTGGCTCGTTGCCCAGGTCGGACCGATCACGAGCCAGGAAATTGTAGCTGGAAGCGGGCCGGCGGCTCAGGCGGGCGACGTGGTGACCGTACAGATTGTTGCTCAGACCACGGACGGCCGCGTGCTCGCGGATACGCGACGCCGCGGCCTGGCCTTCACCTTTCTGCTCGGCGGCGGCGAAGTCGAACCATGGATGGAGGCTGCGGTGCGAGGCGTCCGATCCGGCGGAGTGCGAAGGTTCCTCCTTTCGCCGGAGGAGGCGTACGGCGAAGACGGGCTTCCCCCGATCGTTCCTCCGAGGACCCGGCTGGTCGTGTCCCTGACGGTGGTGTCCATTCGGCCCAAGCAACCTGATAGGTAAAGTCCCGGCATGTTGGCCTGGATCCCGTTGGCCCTCCCGACGACTTTCTGCGTTCCCACGCCGTGGGCCTTGGGGTTCGCCGCGCCGCCCCGGCTTCCGTTCAACGTGGATCTCAATGGAGACCGTCGCGGTGACCTGCTCGCGGTGTTTCCGGAGGCTCCCGGCATCCTCGATTCGAGCCTGAACCAAGGCGGGCAGAAAGCCGGCCGGCCGTTCCAAGGGCTCAATCCTTTCGTGGCGGGCATTCGAGCCGCCGCGGTGGGCGAGTTCGACGACCGTCCCGGGCCGGACGTCGCGGCCTTCGCCGACGGCTACCTCCATCTGGCCTCGGGACGCGGCGAAGGCAGGTTCGAGCGGACGCTTCGCTGGCGCGCGGTGCCCGGCTCGTGGGCTGAGCCTTTCTTTCTGGAAGAGCCCAGCCATCGTCTGGTTCTCGTCGACCGGCGGAGCGGCTCAGCCGCGGAGATCTCTCTCCGCTCAGGGTCCGTGCGCCGGATCGCGTTCCCAAAAGGCCTCGTTTGGGCGACGGACGGGTCCGTCAAGTGGGCCGTTCGCGAGGATGGTCAGGTGGGACGATGGTCTGAGGAGGGTCGGTTCCTCCCCTTCCGGAATCTCCGAATGCCGAAGGGCTCGATCCCTGGGGTCCACGAGGGATGGCTGGCGCTGGCGGACCGGCTCGTGGATCCCGCAGGCAACGAGGTCCCGTTGCCGGCAATCAGCTTGCCGCCGGCGCGGGAGATCCGGCGGCTGAGCGATGTGGATGCCGACGGCGACCTGGACGTCTTGGTGTTCCGCTACGGGACAGAGCGCCACACCGCCCATCAGGTGCTGCTGCTCCGCGCGGTGTCCGCCGGAGAGGACGACCCCGACCGAGATGGGTTGTCCGATGGCGAGGAGACGCGACTGGGAACCGATCCCCGGAACTCCGACACGGACGGAGACGGCCTGCTGGATGGTTGGGAGGCACGCGGCTTTCGTGGCCTCGACCTGGCCGCACTGGGGTGCGATCCTCGCCTGCCCGACCTGGTCTGCTACCTCGCGCCGTTCGAAGGAACCGACCGCCCGATGCAGGAGCGCGAGATCCGCCGAGCGGCGGAGCTTTACGGGCGATACGGCATTCGGCTTCACCCGGTCTGGCAGGATCCTGTCCCGAGGGCCGAACAGCAACTTCCTTGGTGGGAGATCCGCGATCGCCGCCTGCCAATGGCCCACCGAGGGATCGCCCACTGGATGCAGCTCACGGCTGGCGGCGGAGGGCAGTCCGGGATGCTGGACGATGGAGGGGGGTGCGGGGGCGGCGAAGGCACCCTTTGGGCCACGTTCGCCCATGAGCTCGGCCACCAGGTTGGCTTGGACCACTCGGGCTTCTGGCAGCCAGCATGGTGTCCGATCTACCCGTCGCTCATGAACTACGCCTACGCCTATGGATTCGAGGACAGCCGTGACCGAATCCAGTTCAGCCGGGGGGAGCTGGGGAACCTCGTCCTTAGGGAGACCGCTCTCGATGAGGTGTTGCCCCTGCCGCTGGAGAAGGTCGCCTTCCTGGCGAAGGGACCCTACCGCTTCAATCTGAAGGCCGACGGAGAGCGCACGCTGATCGACTGGAACTGGAACGGAGTTTTTGGCGAGAGGCGCGTTCGAGCCGACGTCAACTACGGCTACAGCACCTCCGCTGGCGTGCGGCAGCATGTGGGCAAGGCCGCCGGTTCTCCCTGGCTGATCACCAGGGGCAAGAACGCCTGGATGCTGGCCTTGCAGACTTCGCCTCTGGATGGTACTCAGCCTGGGGTCATCGGACTGCGACGCTTGGGAGAGGGAAGGCGCTGGTCCGAGCCCCTTGCCGTCGCCGCGGGTGCCATCGGAGATCCCGCCGGGGTGGCCGCAGAGGGCAAGCTCCTGATCGTGTTCCCGACCGCCAACGGGCCGCAGTGGCTTTGGCTCAAGGAGAGCGGCGAAGCGATCGGCGCACCTCGGCCGATGGGTGGCGACGCCGACGATGTCCCGACGGTTGCCTTGGTCAAGGGGAGGGTGTTCGCGGCGCTGTGGTCCGCCTCCTCCAAGGAGGCGACGCTCTGGACCCTCGACGGGAGCTGGAGGAGGTTGCCGGGCGGGTCGCTGAAGTCCAATTCGCCTGTGACCCTCTGCGAGGACACCCGCGCGGGCCATTTGCTCCTTGGGTTCCTCGCCGACTTGGGTGGCCAGCTCCAAGGGCGTTGGGCCGTCCAGCGATGGATGTTGCAGAGGAGCGGAGCCCTCGTGCAGGGACCCACGGTGTTCGTCGAGGGGGAGAGGGGAGGCGCCCGGGGCGTCGGCAGGCCGACGATCCTCTTCGACGGTTCGAAGGCAGCCGGGAGGGAGGGCCGCATCTACTTCTTCGGTAGAGGCGGCGAATGGGGCAACGAACGGTCCGTCTGTTTCGTGGCCCACCAGATCGCCGACCGAAACAAGTCGGACGGCTGGCTGGTGAAGATGCTGTACGACGAGTGGACGACCTCACGGTCCTCGCCTCACGCGGCATGGTGGGACGGCGACATCCTTTACGCCTACCGATGGGCCGACGACCGACCCGAGCGGGACGGGGAGATCCACGTCGGATACCGCGGAACGGGCATCGAGGAGGAGCCGATGGGCGACTTCGACGACATCGGGTTCGTGAAGTCGTTCGGCTTGCGCCACTCCATCCTGTACCTCGGCGCCCCTTGACTTCCGCGCTTGCGGGGAGAAGGTCCATCCGCTAAACTGGGGCGTTCCTGCGGCGCTGCGGAGAGTCGACGTTCCATGGATAACGCCAACTGGCAGGTTCTGCTCCTCATGGTGGTCTTCGCGGGCTTGGTCCTGTGGAAGATCGGCTCGGCCAGGAAAGGGCGGCAGCTGTACATCCGACCGATTCCAGGTCTGAACGCGATCGAGGAGGCGGTCGGCCGCTCCGCCGAGCTGGGTGGCCCGCTGCTCTTCCACGGCGGCATCGCCGACTTCACCAACGTGCAGACCCTCGCGGCGGTCGGCATCTTGGAGCACATCTGCAAGACGGCCGCCAAGTATGGGAACCGCATCCTCGTGACCACCGCCATGCCCGTGATGGTGCCGATCTGGGAGGACGTGATCAAAGCGTCCTTCGCAGCGGCTGGCAGGCCCGAGTTGGCCAATTGGTCGGAGGTGCGCTTCATTTCTCCAGCCGGAGACCTGACGGCGCTGGGTACCACGCAGCTCCTCGTCGATGAGAAGGTCTCGAGCTGCTTCCTGTTCGGCGCGTACGACTACACGTCGCTTCTGTACTCCGAGGGCGGCCAGATCGCAGGCTGCATGCAGATCGCGGGCACGTCGGACTACTACCAGATCCCCTTCTTCGTGGCCTCCTGCGACTACGTCGTGATGGTGGAGGAGCTGTTCGCCTGCTCCGCCTATCTGACCCGCGAGCCCACGATGCTAGGGAGCGTCGTGGGGCAAGACTTGGGCAAGCTGTTTCTTCTGCTCCTCATCCTCGCCGGGGTGATCGGTGCCACCCTGTTCGGTTCGGGCAACCCGCTGAACGTGTACGAGTCTCTGCTGAGGTTCTGAGGAATGGCAGCGAGACGCCGGTTCATTGCGATCCTCACCTTCCTCGCGGGCCTGTACTTCCTCTTAGAGTTCGTGTTGCCACCCACGGTGCCGGGCCGCACCTCCAGAGGGATCTACCTCTCCCACGACCCAACGGTCGTTCGTTTGCGGACCGGCGCAGGGGACTTCGTGGATGTGGCCGTTCGGCCCGGCGTTGAGCTGTCGATGATGGTTCGAGACCCCACAGGCAAGCTGCAAGCCAAGGTCCAACGCACGCGCGAGGTGTCGGTCGGAGAGACGCTGACTGCACGGACGAGGACGTTCGTGTTCGGCGGCTTGCGGAACGGGCTGGTGGTGGATGCCGAGGGAGCGGTCGCCGCGCTTCGCCCTGGGGAGCAGCTCTACCTGGACGGTTCGGAGGAGACGCCGGCGGACCTCGCAGCCTTGCCGATCGGCAGCAAGGTGCGCGTGGAGGTTCGCTCGGCTCGGGTCGCCGAAGTGCAGTGGGGGAGCGTGACGCTGCTCCAGAACCGAGAGCGGGCGACGATCCAGCTCGGTCCCCACGTGGCCGTGCTGAGGGAGAAGCGAAAGGGCACCCCCGACGAGATCGAACCCTACGAGGCGAGGGTCGGGGACACCCTGGCCATCGGCCACACGACGTTCCTGCGCGATCAGCGCGACACCGCCGCGCAGTTCAACACGGTGCTCGGCACCCTGGCGCTCGGGATGGGTCTGCTGAGCCTAGCCATGGTCAACGGGCGCAAGCTGAAGCGCTCCGGCGAGGATCGCTGGGTGGCGCTCGCGTTCTTCGCGGCGGTTGCCGTCGGCGTTTGCGCCGGAGTGTACAAGTACTACGACCCGAACACCACGGAGCGCGCCTTCAGCGACACGATCGTTTTCCGGCTGTTGGGGCCCGTGGGATCCACCATCTTCAGCCTGTTGGCCTTCTACCTTGCCAGCGCGGCGTATCGGGCCTTCCGCATCCGTTCTGCCGAAGCGGCGCTGATGATGGCGACGGCGCTGATCGTCATGCTCGGCCAAACGCCTTTCGGCATGTACCTCACAGGTTGGCTCGGCGAGCAACTGAAGGCGCTGTGGCTGCCGAACGTCGCCGGATGGATCCTACGGGTGCCCAACTCCGCCGTGGTGCGAGGTCTGATCTTCGGCACCATGCTCGGTGGCATCGGCACCGCGCTGCGCTATTGGTTGAACCTGGAGAAGGGTTCCGCGATGGGAGGAGGCGACTGAGATGTGGGGCTGGCTGGCCCGCCTCGACCGGGTCCCTCGGCAGACCATCTACCTGCTGATGTTCGTCGCCTGCGGCTTGCCGTTCTTCCTGGACGTGCGGCTACCTCTGTACGTGTGGCCTGAGACGCGCGCGGTCTTCGAGGTCACGGATTCCACGCCCCCGAACAAGGTGGTGCTCATCTGCAGCAACTGGGTGCAGGGAAGCCAGGGTGAGAACTGGCCCCAGTACGAGGCGCTGGTCAGCCACTTGATGCTGCGCGGGATCAAGTTCGTCGTGATCGCCGTGGACTCCGATCCTCTGGCGCCTCAGTTTTCCGAGCGCATCAACGAGCGCCAGGCGGCCAAGTACGGGCGGGAATACGGCAAAGACTGGGTGAACCTCGGGATGGTTCGCGGCGCCCCGCTCATCATGGCTTCGATCGGCCGGAACATCAAGTCGGTGTTCCCCAGGGACTACCGCGGCAACTCGACGAACGATGCGAGCAAGCTACCGATCCTGCAGGGCGTCACCGGGGCGGCGGACTTTCAGATCCTTTGGGCCATCGAATACCAGCCGTCGCTCGACTGGATGGTGTGGCTGGACCCCGCGGGCAGGGTGCCGGTGGCCTTCGGTAGCGCGGGCATCGTGACGACGAGCTGGTACCCGTACATCAGCTCCGGTCAGATGAAGGGCATGATGGCGGGGATCCGGGGTGCAGCCGAGTACGAATCCCTCGTGCGCGAGAAGTACGGCTCTCGGTACGACCAAGAGGGCCTGCGCGGCGGGCGGTTGCTCGTGCCGCTGGCCTTCGGTCACCTCGTAATCATCGCCTTCATCCTCCTCGGCAACCTCGGAATGGTTGCCAAGCGGCGCGCGGGCAAGGGAGGTTCCCGGTGAGCTGGACCGAGTACTGGTCGACCAGCTGGGCCGTGTGGCTGGGAGCCTTCTGTGTCCTGGCCATCTACAGCTATCTCTTCCGCGACAACCCCTTGTACCGGCTGATGATGCAGATCTTCATCGGCATCAACGTCGGCTACGCGGTCGTCGTGCAGTGGAAGGACATCCTCTATCCGCTGTGGTGGCTTCCGATGACCGACGGCATCGAGGCCCTGCTCGGTCGCGGCCAAGGGTCGCCCTACGGCGCGCTGTGGGTTCTCGTCGGTTGTCTCGGCCTTCTGTGGTACTTCCAGCTCAGCCGCCGCTATCTGTGGCTCAGCCGCATCGTGATCGGCATCACGGTCGGCATCGGCGCGGGCTTCACGTTCAAGAGCCTGTTCGGGCAGAACATTCCGCAGGTGGTGGATTCCTTCCGACCGCTCGGCCCGAGCGCGATCGCCGTCCAGCCCCGTCCGCTGTTCCCGTTGCCTGCCTCAAGCGTTCCTCCGCTGCTCGACGAGCCGCTGCTCGTCTTGGCCGCAGGTCGTCAGGCTCTGGCCGTCGAGACTCTGGAGGGCCGTGAGGTCTGGAGGTGCCCGCTCCCGGCGGAACCCTCGGCACGTTTGCGGTCGACCCCCGAGGGCATCGTGGTGCCCTGCGGCGACAAGGAGGTGCTGATCAATCGCGACACTGGCCGGGGAACCGTGAGAGCCCGTCGCCCGGTGCCACCCACCCTGAGGGGTCAGACGGGTCTGGAGAGCGGCTGGCAACCCGACGGAGGGCGGCAGGATGTTTTGGTGAAGCAGGGCGTCGTGTCTCCCGACGGCAGGGAGATTCTGGCAAGCTACCGCATGGAGCCGTCCGGCTTGGCCGCCATGTCTGTTTCCGACGTCGACGGCCGTACGCTCTGGCCGCAGGCGCCACCCGTCGCCGGTTCCAAGCTCTTCGACGGATCTCGGTACCTTCTCGTGGCCGGAGATCGGGAGGCGTTCTGTGTCGATGCATCGCTGGGAACCGTGGTCAGCCGAGTTCCGCTCCCGGCCTCTCCCAACTGGATGGCTGTAGCGCGCATGGCGGACCCGGTTCATGACCAGGCCACGCTCCTTGCGGCTTTTCCCAGCGGTGAGATTCTTGGCTTTGCCGCGGCGGAGCACCGCGTTTCTCGGCAAACGGCCGGAGCCCTCCTTTGGCGCACGAGCCTGCGCAAGCCCGTGGTTTGGCTCGGATCCAGCGGCGGTGTGCTGTTCGCTGTCGGACCGGAGGGAGGGTCGGCCCTGGAGCTTCCGAACGTGCCCAAGGCTTTGGGGGCATCCGACTACTGGGACAACTGGGTTTTCGTCGTGACCCTCGTCTGCGTCATGAGCTACTTTTTCTTCTCTTTCCGAAGCGAGCCCCGAGCGGTCACGGGGGTTCGCCGGATGGGACGATGGTTGCTCATGCTCGGGTTCGGGGCGTTCTTCGGGAACACCGTGATGAGCCGGATGAGCTTTCTGCTGGATCGGCTGATGTTTCTGGTGGACGAGTGGATCAAACCGTTCTTCCAACAGTTGCTCGGCTGAGCCGCCGTCCTTTGCAGGAAACGCCGTAAGCCTTGGCGAAAACGGTTTTTGCTCATGACGAGGACGCTCAGGATCGGCGACCAGGTCGTGCTGGATCGAGAGCGGTTGGCGGGACTCTTCGAGGCCATCCGGAAACTGGGCTACGTCGTCCATGGTCCGATCCTTTCCGACGGGGCGATCGTCCTCGGGCCGATCGAGAGCGATCGAGACCTGCCGATCGGGTGGCGAGACCGACAGGACGCCGGAACCTATCGGCTCGAAAGGCGCGAGGACGATGCAGTCTTCGGCTACGCCGTCGGCCCGCACAGCTGGAAGCGGCTGCTGTTTCCTCCTAAGAGAAGCCTTTGGAGAGCCGAGCGCGAAGGCGCGCGCTTCCACCTTCTTCCGATCGTCGAGGACACTCCCAAGCTGGCTCTGTTCGGCGTTCGGCCGTGCGAGATGGCCGCCATCCGTGTTCAGGATCGGGTGCTCGCGAACGGGCAGTACCAGGATTCGAACTACGCATCGCGGCGCAGACAGGCTTTCGTGGTGGTCGCAGATTGCCACGAGCCGGGCGGGGGGTGCTTCTGCGCCTCCCTCGGCACGGGACCGACGGAGCAGGGCGAGGGCTGGGACTTGGCCATGACGGAGATCCTGCAGGGGCGGCACCGGTTCTTGGTCCGCGCTGGATCCTCCAAGGGCCTCGACGTGCTTCGCGCGCTGCCTTGGACCGAAACCTCTCCCGCCGACCTCCAGGCCGCCGAGAGGCAACGGCAGCGTGCGCTGAGGCGCATGGGCAGGCGGATGAATCCAGAAGGAGCCAAGGAGTTGCTCTACCAAGCCGCCTCGGACAACCATTGGGACGAGATCGCCCAGCGTTGTCTGATGTGCGGGAACTGCACGATGGCCTGTCCCACCTGCTTCTGCGTGACGGTGGTCGACCGCACCAGCCTGGACGGTAGCCAAACCGAGCGGGAGCGGGTTTGGGACTCTTGCTTCTCGCTGGAGTTTTCGTACATCCACGGCGGAAGCGTCAGGTTCTCGCCGTACGCCAGGTATCGCCACTGGATGACCCACAAGCTCGCGTCGTGGCAGGACCAGTTCGGCACGATGGGGTGCGTCGGTTGCGGCCGTTGCATCGTGTGGTGTCCCGTCGGCATCGACATCACCGAGGAGTTGGAGACGTTCCGATCCAGAGTCGGCGGAAACAGGGAGGCGGTCCGATGACGGACCTTTATCCGATCATTCGAAGCCAAGAGTTCTTCAAGGAGTTTTCGGAAGAGGACGTGCACGAAGTCGCCGGTTGCGCCACGAACATCGTCCTCCACCCCGGACAGTACGTCTTTCGGGAAGGCGAGCCTGCGAACCACTTCTATCTCGTGCGGCACGGAAAGGTGTCCCTCGAGCTGCTGCTGCCGGGCAGGGGAGTCGTGGTTGTGGAGACCATCGAGGAGGGCGAGCCGCTGGGGTGGTCTTGGCTCATCCCACCCTATCGGTGGCACTTCGCGGCACGCTGCGACACGCTGCTGCGAGCGATCGCTCTGGACGGCGAGTGTCTGCGGAACAAGTGCGAAGCAAACCCGAAGCTGGGCTACCACCTGATGCTGCGCATGGCGCAGATGATGGAGTCGAGGTTGCAGGCATCGATCTTGAGGATGCTCGACGTTTATGGCGACAAGCATTGAGCTGACGCAAGCCGCCCGGGATCCCATGATCCCGGTGCCGTACGTGGTCGAGCGCTTCTTACGGGAGACGAACGACACGTTCTCCTTGGAGCTGGAGCCGTTCGATCCCACCTACGAGCTGGCTTTCCGGCCGGGCCAGTTCAACATGTTGTACGTGTTCGGCGTCGGCGAGGTGCCGATCTCCATCAGCGGCGACGCCACCGACACGAAGAGGCTCGTGCACACCACGAGAGAAGTGGGAGTCGTGACCCGCGCGATGCGCAACCTGAAGGCGGGCCACACCATCGGCGCCCGCGGTCCTTTCGGCACCAGCTGGCCGATGGAGGAGGCGAAGGGTCACGACGTGGTTCTCGTCGCCGGAGGCATCGGCCTCGCCCCCCTGCGGCCGGCTCTCTACTGGATCCTCCGCAACAGAGACGAATACGGCAAGGTCGTGTTGCTGTATGGAACCCGATCGCCGGAGGACATCCTGTACAGCAAAGAGTTGGCGAAGTGGCGCTCCCAGTTCGACCTGGAGGTGCACATCACCGTCGACCGCGCCACGACGGAGTGGCGGGGCAACGTCGGAGTGGTGACCAAGCTGGTGGGACGCGCTCCGTTCGATCCCACCGACACCGTGGCGATGGTGTGCGGACCCGAGATCATGATGCGGTTCGCGGTCGAGGAGCTGACGAAGCGCGGCGTGGCGGAGGCGAACATCTACGTGTCGATGGAGCGCAACATGAAGTGCGGCGTCGGCCTGTGCGGCCACTGCCAGCTCAGGGGCGAGTTCGTCTGCAAGGACGGGCCGGTCTACCGCTACGACTTGATCGAGCCGCTGTTCGTGGAGAGGGAGCTGTGAGAGCCATCCCGAAGGCCAAGAGGCCCAAGCTGGCTGTTTGGAAGTTCGCCTCATGCGACGGATGCCAGCTGAGCATTCTCGATCTCGAGGACCAGCTGTTGGAGGTGCTCGGTTCGGTCGAGCTCGCCTACTTTCCCGAGGCGACGCGCGCCGTCCTGAAAGGGCCCTACGACATCTCCCTGGTCGAGGGCTCGATCACCACTCGCCACGACGCCAAGCGGATCCAGGAGATTCGTCGAAACAGCGCGTTCCTGGTGAGCATCGGCGCGTGCGCCACGGCTGGGGGCATCCAGGCTCTTCGCAACTACGCCAACCTACGCAACTACATCCAGGCCGTCTACCCGCGGCCCGAGTTCATCGATTCGCTCGACAAGTCGACGCCGATCCGCAACCATGTGTTCGTGGACTTCGAGCTCCGGGGTTGCCCGGTGAGCAAGGAACAGCTGCTCGAGGTTCTGAACGCCCTCCTGAATGGCAGAAAGCCGAACATCCCGGCGTACTCGGTGTGCCTCGAGTGCAAGCGCAAGGGAAACGTCTGCGTCATGGTGGCGGCCTCTCGGCCGTGCCTAGGCCCGGTGACGCAAGCCGGTTGCGGGGCCATCTGCCCGAGCTTCCATCGGGGCTGCTACGGGTGCTTCGGCCCGGCCGAGTCGCCGAACGGTGCCTCGCTGGCCGCATGGCTTCGACGCCTGGGCCAGGATGACGAGGCCATCGTGCGTCTGTTCCGCAGCTTCAACGCCGCCTCGGAGGCTTTCCATTCTGTGAGTACCGCCCATGAGAACCCGAAACCTCAAGGTTGATCTGTTGGCCCGTGTCGAGGGCGAGGGGGCGCTCACCGTGCGCATCCGAGGCGACCAGGTTCAGGATGCCAAGCTGAGCATCTACGAACCGCCCCGGTTCTTCGAGGCGTTTCTCGTCGGACGGCACTGCGCGGAGGCGCCCGACATCACGGCGCGGATCTGCGGCATCTGTCCGATCGCCTACCAGATCAGCGCATCCAGGGCGATCGAGGAGGCTTTCGGGGTTTCGATCGATCCGATGGTGCGCGCATTGCGCCGCCTGATCTACTGCGGGGAGTGGATCGAGAGCCACGTGCTGCACGTCGCGATGCTGCACGCTCCCGACTTCCTTGGGTACGCGGACGCGATCGAAATGGCGAAGGACCACCCAGACGTCGTGCGCACCGCCCTGCGACTGAAGAAGGTCGGAAACGACGTTATGGCTCTGCTCGGCGGGCGGGAGATCCATCCGGTGAACGTGCGGATCGGAGGGTTCTACAAGGTACCCACCAGGAGCGAGCTCCAAGCCCTTCGCCCGAGCCTGGAGTGGGCCCTGGAGGCTGCCGATCAGATGGCGGACTTGGTCGCGGGCTTCCCCTTCCCAGAATTCCATCGCTCGTACGAGTTCGTAGGGCTGCGCAACCCTCCCGAGTACCCGCTGTTCGACGGCAAGGTCGTTTCGAGTGCGGGCGTCGAGCTGTCGCTCGACCAGTTCGAAGAGCATTTCCCGGAAGAGCACGTCGAACACAGCAACGCCCTGCACTCGGCGCGCAGGGGAGCGGGAGGCTACCAGGTTGGACCCATGGCCCGCTTCAACCTGAATTTCGACCTGCTCACACCCAGGGCGAAGCAGGCTGCCAAGCGCCAGGGCCTCGAACCTCCCGTCACGAACCCTTTCCGAAGCATCGTGGTGCGCGCCGTCGAGACGATCTTCGCCTGTGAGGAGGCTTTGCGGATTCTGGACCTGTACCAAGAGCCGGAACGGCCCTTCGAGGACTTCGAGCCGAGGGAAGCCAAGGGTTGCGGGTGTTCCGAGGCGCCGCGCGGAATCTGCTTCCACAGCTATGAGGTCGGCTCGGACGGGCTGATCCGCAGGGCCCACATCATGCCTCCCACGGCACAGAACCTTCGATGCGTCGAGGAGGACTTGGCTCAGGTGGTCGCCAAGAATCTGGATAAACCCGACACGGAGCTGCAGTGGCTGTGCGAGCAGGCCGTGCGCAACTACGACCCCTGCATCTCCTGCGCCACGCACTTTCTGAAGCTTCGCGTTGAAAGGCTCTGAGCGCCCATGGCTTCATCCGGAGCCGATCGAGCCGAGCGCGACCAAGCCGAGGCCCAACAGACCTGCGAAGACCGTGAGGACCCATTCCTGCCGGGTGAGCCGCAGGCGGCGGACGTTCGCGAGCAGAACCACCAGTCCGATGGGCACGAGCGCCGGAAGCGCTCCCAGAGAGACGGGGCCGACAGCCACGTGGCCGAGCACCATCACGACGACGAGATACGCCGCGAGAACGGGAGCAAGCCACAGCACCGTCGCCCTAACGTTCAGCTGGAACCGATGGATCAAGGCCGCGAAGAGGGCGACGAACACCAAGTCGGCCGGCCCGATGAATGCGGTGGCCGCCAAGGGAGCGGCCTTCGGCCCGCTCGAGACCTCCGGCACGCGCATCGCCACGCTCTCGAGCACCTGAGGGGCTGTTTCCAAGACCCGCTTCGTCCATCCCTTCTGCGTGAGCACGAGGAACGCGTCGAAGAAAGGCAGAAAGACGCACATCGGCGCCAGCCTGTCTCTTATACACA
>JAOACB010000014.1 GCA_026418055.1 Fimbriimonadales bacterium | reverse complement strand
GCCCCAGGGTTTCCCCTGAGACTTCTGGAACCTCAGGACAGGGTGCTCGTGGTCTGCCCCAAGGTTTCAACTCACGGCCCCAGGGTTTCCCCTGAGACCCTATGACTGGAGTCTACACCCTTTTCGAACCTGGCGCAAGCTCTCCGAGCGGCGTTTTGCCACCCTGTTCCGAATTTCGAAAGAAAAATGCCGCCTTTTGAAACCGCCTCAGGTTCCCGACGCCCCCGATCCCTCCCAAACCGTGGCACTCCACAGTTAGGCTCCAAACAAGAAGAATCTTCCTGCAAGGCGGGCAAAAGCTGAAGAGGATTCAAGTTTTCGGATCATCAAGAACCCAAAAACCGCGGATTTTGCCACCGATTGTTAAGAACCATGCCGGGCGAGGCGGCGCAACGTCACCGCGGCAGCAGGATGCGTTCGGGATCGCCGGCGGAGAACGCCTCCCGAGCCGAGCGGACGAAGGCCAGCATGGCGTCCCGCGCGGTCTTGGCGGCACCCAGCCGGCAACCGACCAGGTCGGACGTCCAGGCCTCGGCGAAGGAGCGGACGCAGGCGCGGAACAGGTCGCGGTTGGCCAGGCGGCAGCCGCCTTGTTCGGCGGGCTCAAAGTCGGAGGGTTGGAGCATGCCGGACCGCGCCACGCGCAGAAACCACGCCTCGGCCAGCGGAGCCCGAAACGGCTCCACCAAGTCGACGGCCAAGGCAGGCATCGAGTGGTGCGGCTGATGGAGCATGCCGAGGAACGGGTCGAGACCCTCGGCAAGGAGGAAGGCAAGGGTTGCCGAGGTGGCCAGGCTGTATCCCAGGCTGAGCAGCGCGTTGGCAGGGTCGGTCGGGGGTCGGTAGGATCGGCCCGGAGACCTCCATTGCGTGGGCGCAGCCTCCATGAGCAGCGAGAACGCATCCCGCGCCGCCGCACCCTCGACTCCTCGAAGGGTCTCGAGATCGGGCGCTGTGGGGGCCGCGCCCAGCGACTTGGGGAGGGCTGCCACCAAGCCCCTCTTCTGGAGCGAGCGGTGGAAGAGGCGCTGGGAGGCGAGCTTCGCCGCGACGATCCGCGAGGCGAACCCAAGGCGCATCTGGGGATCGGTGAACGCCCGCACCTGGCCCAGCCGGGCCTCGAGGTGGACCGTTTCCGGATACAGCAGGCATGCCTGCAGGCGGCCCGACTCCGAAAGGAACGCGCAGGGGGTGCGATTGGCGGCGAGCCGGTCGAGCGCACGGCGGGAGAGGGAGCAGCCCGGGAGGAGCCACACCCCTCGCACAAGGCCCTCGGGCACGGCGCCGAGCGTGTCGCCTTGGCGCACCACGCGGAACAGGCCTCCCTCGGAGCGGAGTTCGGACTGATGGGCCTCGATGAAGATGTCCTGCAGGGCCACCGTGCGGTGCCTTGCGGCAAGAAGCGTGCCGAACGGGCGAGGTGGCCCAGCGTCGCAGAGAGGGCCGCGCGGGTTTCGGGCGGCCCAAGGGGCAGGGCACCCGCTGCGCCGCCGCGGACCGCCTTGCCGAGGCGCGGCGCCTTCGGAACCAGAAGCCAGCATGGGGCTCGAGCTCCAAGAGCCGTCCCCCCGCCGGAAGCAGGCTCAGGAGTCGCCGAACAGCTCGAACTGATCGGGCTGGTCCTCCGGCTGGACCCGGGCTCCACCCCGGATCACCACCATCGCGTCGTACTGCGCGTCCGTGAGTCTTATGAGGCGGATTTCGCCCTCGGGCGGGCAGTGCGTTCGAAGGTACAGCTCGAAGAGCTTCGCCTGCTCGTCGCCTCGGACGAAGCGCGCGAACACGCTGAGCTGCATGCGCCGGAAACCCCAGCGATGGAGGCGATGCACCAAGCGGCGGTAGCTTCGGCGCTGGACCTTGGTTTCCATGGGCAGATCGAACGTGAGCAACAGCCACATGCTCCCATCGCGGCCTCGGCGCCACGGCCGCCTCCTTCCTTCGGTACCACCGGAATCGGGCCTCTGGGGATGCAGGCAACCATGCCGGTTTGCGCGAAGGTCGGCGCGCGGGACTTTCGAGGCGGGTTTGGAGTAAAAGCGAGCCGATGGACGGGGATGCGGCGCGGAGCGCCCCCGAGCTGCTGCGACTGAGGGGCATCCGCAAGGAATTTCCGGGAGTGGTGGCGCTGGACGGCGTGGACTTCACCCTTCGTGCGGGGGAGATCCACTCGCTCATGGGCGAGAACGGCGCCGGGAAGTCGACGCTCATCAAGGTATTGACCGGCGTGCACCAGCCGGAGGCGGGGACGATCGAGCTGCAGGGCAGGCGGATCCGGCCGCGCTCGGCGCACGACGCCGTGGCGCTCGGCATCAGCACGGTATACCAAGAGGTCAACTTGGTGCCCTACCTGACCGTCGCGGAGAACTTCGTGCTGGGCCGGGAACCGCTTCGACGCGGCCGGATCGACTGGCGCGAGGCCAACCGTCGGGCGGCGGAGGCGCTGGAGCGGCTGGACGTTTGCGTGGACCCGGCCTCCACCTTGGGATCGCACTCGCTGGCGGTCCAGCAGATGGTGGCGATCGCACGGGCCTTGGACCAGAACGCGAGGGTGCTGGTGCTCGACGAGCCGACCTCGAGCCTGGATGCGCGCGAGGTGGAGAGCCTGTTCGGGGTGATGCGCCGCCTGCGCGAGGAGGGCTTGGGAATCCTTTTCGTGTCGCACTTCCTGGATCAGGTGTTCGCTGTGAGCGATCGGTTCACCGTGCTACGGAACGGCAGGCTGGTCGGCGAGCTTCCCGCCGCCGAGACCACCCGTCTGAGGTTGGTCTCGTTGATGCTGGGCAGGGAAGTGGACGAGCAGAGCCTGAGCCGCAGGCCGGATCCGGCCCCCGGCGCGCCGCCGATGCTGGAGGTTCGCGACCTGGGTCGCCGCGGAGCGGTCGAGGGGGTGACGCTCGAGGTGAGGCCCGGCGAGACGGTGGGGCTGGCGGGCCTTCTGGGGAGCGGGCGCACGGAGGCCGCGAGGCTGCTGTTCGGTGCGGACCGTCCGGACCGGGGAGAGGTGCGGCTGGAGGGTCGGCGGGTCAGGATCCGGTCGCCCCGCCACGCCCTGCGCCTGAGGTTCGGGTTCTGTCCCGAGGACCGGAAGAGCGCGGGGATCGTCCCGAGTCTGAGCGTGCGGGAGAACATCGCTCTGGCGCTGCAGGCCAGACGGGGGTGGCTCCGTCGGCTCAGTCCCAAGAGGCAGCGGGAGCTGGCCAACCGGTTCATCGAGGCGCTGGGAATCGCGACTCCCGACGCCGAGAAAGCCGTGGGAACGCTGAGCGGAGGCAACCAGCAGAAGGTGATCCTGGCTCGCTGGCTGGCCAGCGAGCCGCGCTTCCTGATTCTGGACGAGCCGACGCGTGGCATCGACGTGGGCTCGAAGGCGGAGATCGAGCGGCTGATGGCGGACCTGCGCAGGCAGGGGTTGGGCATGCTGTTCATCTCCTCCGAGCTGGAGGAGGTGGTTCGGGCTTGCCACCGTGTGTGCGTGCTGCGCGACAGGAGGCAGGTGGGATCGCTGGAGGGCGCGGGGGTGGAAACCGGGGAGATCCTGAGGACGATCGCAGGAGGCGGCGATGCGTAGATCGTTGCACCCCACCGTTTGGACGCTCTTGGCGCTGGTTCTGCTGCTCGCAGCGAACCTGGCTCTGACGCCCGGATTTTTCCACGTGGGAGTTCGGGACGGCAGGCTGTACGGCAGCCTGATCGACGTGCTGAACCACAGTTCGCCGGTGCTGCTGGCGGCTCTGGGGATGACGCTGGTGATCGCCACGAAGGGCGTGGACCTGTCGGTGGGCTCGGTGGTGGCGATCTCGGGAGCCGTGGCCGCGCTGATGGTGACCAAGGGCCAGGCGCCGCTGGCGCAGGTGGCGATGGTGGCCATAGGGGTCGGCCTGGCGCTGGGCGCGTGGAACGGGCTGTTGGTGTCGGTGCTCGGCATCCAGCCGATGGTGGCCACGCTCGTGCTGATGGTGAGCGGGCGTGGCATCGCGCAGCTGCTGACGGACGGACAGATCATCACCTTCCAGGATCCCGGCCTGGCTTCGGTGGCCGGAGGTTCGGTGTGGGGCATGCCGAATCCGGTGATGGTCGCGGCCGCCGGCTTGGCTCTGGTGGCGGTTCTGGCGCGCTGGACGGCCTTCGGCACGATGGTGGAGGCTGTGGGAGACAACGAGCGCGCGGCGTTGCTCTCCGGCGTGCCGGTGCGATGGATCAAGCTGGGGGCGTACCTGGTCGCGGGAGTGGGCTCGGCGGTGGCGGGCCTGATCGTGTGCAGCTTCACCAAGGCCGCCGACGCCAACAACGCCGGGCTGTACCTCGAGCTGGACGCGATCCTGGCGGTGGTGGCGGGCGGCACCGCGATGACCGGAGGGAGGTTCACCCTGCTCGGCACCGTGGTCGGTGCGCTGATCCTGCAGACGCTGACCACAACGATCCTGACCAAGGGAGTGCCCGTGCAGTGGACTCTGGTGGTGAAGGCCGTGGCGGTGCTGCTCGTGTGCCTGCTGCAGAGCGAGGAGTTCCGCGCGAAGGTTCTGGCGAGGAGGGCTGCGGCGTGAGGATGTTCCGGCGCTCGAACCTGCCCGTGTGGGCCACCCTGGCGGTGTTCGTTCTGGCGGTGACGGGGGCGTCGCTGCGCTACGAGCACTTCTTCAGCTTCGACGTGTTCCTGAACCTGTTGCGCGACAACGCCTTCCTAGGCTTGGCGGCGATCGGCGTGACGTTCGTGATCGTGTCCGGCGGCATCGACCTGTCGGTGGGCGCGATGATCGGCTTCGTCGGGGTGTTCTGCGCGACGCTGATGCAGGCCGGTGTGCCGGGGTGGCTGGCGATCGCGCTGGCCCTGGCGATCGGCACGCTGTTCGGGCTGGGGATGGGTGCCTTGATCGCGTGGTACAGTCTTCCGCCGTTCTTGGTGACCCTCGCGGGCATGTTCCTGCTGCGCGGGCTGGCGCTGGTGATCAGCATGGAGGCTCTGCGCATCGACGACCCGCTGTTCGAGGCTTTGGGGCACAGCAAGTGGGTCGCTCCGGGGTTGTTCGTGGCCGTTCTGCTGCTGGGCGTGTACTTGGCGAACTTCCGGCCGTTCGGCAGGGCGGTGTACGCTGTGGGAGGCAACGAGCAGTCGGCGTTGCTCATGGGGTTGCCGGTGCGGCGGGTGAAGGCGCAGGTGTACGCGCTCAGCGGCTTCTGCTCGTCGCTGGGCGGCGTGGTGTTCGCGTTCTACACGCTCTCCGGGAACGCGAACTCGGGCATGACGCTGGAGCTGGATGCGATCGCCGCGGCGGTGATCGGCGGCACGCTGCTGACGGGCGGCGTGGGCCATCTGTTCGGCACGCTGCTGGGCGTGCTGATCCTGGGAACGATCCAGACGGTGATCTCCTTCGAGGGAACTCTGAGCTCTTGGTGGACGCGCATCGCCGTGGGCCTGTTGCTGTTGGCGTTCATCGGTCTGCAGAAGCTGTTCCAAGCTGGGAAGGCGGACACGCCCTGAATCACGGACCTGTCCGGGCCGGCCTGCGGAGCTAGGCCTGCCCGTCGATCCAAACTTGGTTGCCCTTCGCACGCCCGCGGAACTTCTTGCCGACCGCGTCTCCGCAAGCCTCGGGATTGACGATGACCAGGGAATCGCCCCGAGGCAGCTGCAAGATGGCCTGCACGCCCCGCCGCGTGAACTGTCCCTGCACCGGTTTGCCACCTTCGAAGTCCGCCGCATCTCCTTGGACTCGCCGCGGGGTTGCGCTGGCGACGGAGGGGAACGCGGCTCCGTAGCCGGAATTGGTCTTGGCTCCGATCCCGAGGTTCTGAAGCGCCGAAAGGAGAAGCTTGGTCAACGGCTCGCGCCACTCGTCGTGCCGAGGGACGACCCAGAAGAGGAACTGGCTGCCGGGTCGGACCACGAGGTTCTTGACGGGGATCGGAGGGAGCATGTCGTCGGGCAACGGTCGCGCGCCGTTGCTCTCCGGCATGTACCACTTCTGATTGTGGGGCGTGGTGACGTCCGCGACCAGGGGCGCCTTGCCGTCCGGCACCCACAGCGCGTCGTGGAAGCGCACTTGGCCCGAGCCCTCGGGGTCTCCGAACACCTGCTGCAGGCCGCGGGCCCGCTCGGCCTCGTCGTGCCTGCCGTGGCTCTCGAGGCGCTCGATGAGCAACCCAAAGTCGAGAATCCTCGCAGGGTGAAGCCTGGCAGCCTGCTCGGCGGCTTCGAGCAGGCCGCACTGAAGCAGAGCCTCCCTCAGGCACAAGCCCTTGACCGCCGAGCCGTGGATCAGCGGTGTGCCGAAGAGCCAGTGCAGAGTCAGGCCCTGTTCGAGCAGGTGTCCCTGACCCAGCCCCACCGCCAAGGGTCCGGCGAAGCGCACCTCGATCGGATCGCCCAGCACGGAGCGAAGCTCCTCGAGGTAGCTCCTGTAGGGCATCGGATCCGGGCAAATCCCAACAAGCCTCTCGATGAGCTCCTCCTTGGCCCGGTTCCTCCTCTCCTTGTCCTCGATCCATTGCTCGGGTTGTGTTCCCAGAGCATGGTTGAACGCGATCCCGAGGTGGTTCGTGTGCAGGTTGCTGATCGCTTGTCTCATGGCCTCTCTTGCTCTGCCGAGCCAGCATTCTCCGCGTGTTTCCTCATCTCGGCGGCCCGGGCAAGGAAGATCAGCGCCTCCCGAGCCAGCTCGGACAGCCGCAGATACTCCGCGGTCGGTGCGGAGGCCGCCTTGATCACGAAGTCCTTGGGTGCCTGCTCGGCGAACTCGGCCAAGGCGCTCAAGACCTCCGTGTACGCCTTGTCTTGAGCGGAGGATCCCCCTTGGTGGGATCCGAGGAAGGCCAGGGTGGTGCAGAGCCCCGAGCTGAGCAGCAGGTTCCGGGCGTTGTTGGCCGCGATCAGCAGCTGCGCGACGTTGGACGACTTGTGGGCGTGCTGCAAGGCGATGTTGTAGCAGCGTTGGGCTCGGTTCATGGTCGGCTCCAGTGGATGCGGGCGATGCCGGCGCCGGTGCTCTCGTTCGCGCCGAGCTGCACGACCGGGTCGTGGAACGGCGAGGCATCCTCCAACCACTCGTCCGGCACCTCGGCGTAGGCAGCGAACACCGCGTAGGGCGGGAGAAACTCCGCGGTGCGCAGAGTGCCCTGCTTGACCTTCTTGGTGGCCACCTCGAGGGCGGTGGTGGTCCGAACCTCGGTGCAGAAACGGACGAGGTGGGTGAACAGGTCGTCCCCCACGATCGCAAGGCGCTTCGTCAGATGGTCCCTCTCGAGGCGCAGCATGCCCGCCAGGCTCTCTGCGGCGGAGTCACCGAGCGAAGCATCGCTCTGCGGCTGAAGATCGTACTCGTCGAACACGACGAGACCTTTTTGCTGGAGGGCCGATCCCGTGCAGAGCCAGACTGGCAACTTGCCGTCGGAGCCCCCGGCGGCATCCGGCACCTTCGGCGCCTGGAATCGCATCCCGGCCAAGCCCGCGAGGATGGCGAGGTTCTCCAGAGCCAAGGGGCAGGTGACCAGAGCGTACGTGCCGAATCCGCTGCGCACGGGGAAGAGAACCAGCTGAGCCTCGGCGATGCGCAGCGAGCCCAGGCCTTTGTCGGGGTGGCCGAAGACGTCGGCGAGATCCCTTTCGGCCGCTTGGACGGCCTCGTCGGCCGACTTGCCGTCCGCCAAATGCCTCTCGTAGGCCTCTTTGAGCGGCACGCTCTTGAGCACTCCCTTGAGACCCTGGGCTGGAAGGATCGGCCAGCCGGTGGCGGTGCTGCGCGCAATCGGCTGGTCGATCAGACCGACCGCTTGCCCGGTGCCGACGTGCGTCGGCGTGAGAGTTCGAATGACAGCAACGGTTTTGCTCATGTTGGTTCCACCTAAAGCGCGGGCGTCCAGGAGCCCCACAGCGCGGCTCCGAATCCCTTGCGTCGAAACTTGGGTTGATCGGACACGGGCTTGAGCCAAGCCTCGGCGAGGCGCCGCCTGAGGTCCGCGAGGTCGTCGCCCCCGAGAGGATTGCCGGCCGGATCGACGGCCTCGAGGAAGTACACGGAGCCTGCTTGGGCGAGCCAGAGCGCCGGCTTGGGTCCGAAGTTGCGCTCGGTCTGGCCGAAGCCGCTGACCGCCTCGAAGCCCGGGACGGCCGCCGACACCAGACGGAACCGCAGGCCGACGTTCGGGCAGGGCATCCCCTCGGCCAGCCAGCGCGGCAACCAGCCGTGTTCGAACTGACCCGGCGTGGCCAAGGAGAGCAAGACCCTCGGGCCTGTCGGCAGAGCCCCCTCGATGCATTGCAGATGCTCTCTTCCGCCCTCCAAGCGCGTGGCGCAGGCGTTGCGCCGCTCGCCGCCCAAGTTGAGGTGGATGCTCTCCGGCAGCTCCTCCTCGAAAGGCGATTCCAGTGCGAAAAGCACTTCGAAGGAGTGGCTGTCGAAGCCGTTTCCGTTGTCCAGGGTCCGCTGGAGGCGGATCCCTTCTGCGGAGTAGAGCTGTCCTTGGCGGGCCTTTCCCGACTCGGGGTGGATCGCCACGTGAGTGGTCCGTTGCCGGGGCGGCGCCGGGAGCAGCTCGTCGATCTCGACAGCCGCGGAAGGCTGCGGGTTCAGCAGGTCGGCGAGCACCCTGCCCGATACCCTTGGCGGAAGAGCCGCTTTGGTCCTGAGCTCTGCCGCCATCTCCGGAATCGCGAGCCCCGCCGCGCAGGGCTCGGGCCAGTCGCAACCCTCTGCAGCATCGGAAGGCACGACCGCGAGGGCCCGCAATCCGTTGCCGTTCGACGCCGCCGGGATCCAGCATGCCGGCGTGGGATAGGCGGGCCGACCATCCACGAGCAGGAACGGACCGGAGAGGATGAAGTCGCGGAGTCGCTTGCGGGTCGCGTCTGGGTCCGTCCTAAGGCGCTGGGAGAACAGCTCCTTGACGAGGGCGCCATAGAGCGTCGAGGGGTGGGGCATCTCGAGCGTGGTCCGAGAACGGCTTCCGGCCGCCGGGGCGAAAGGCCGCGCGTCTCCAAAGACCAGCGGCTCGAGGCTCGAAAGGGCGTACACTGCGCGCTTCACGATCTTCCTCCTCGGGTCAGGAAGTGGGCCACCGCCAGGTGGTCGGCGTAGCGCAGCAGCTGCTCGCGGCTGTCGACCCAGCCTGGAGGAAACTGGGCGTGCAGCCCCTCCAGCCGCTTGCGCTTCACGATGCGCTGGTAGGCGCCGGGAACGACCCATGGCAGGGAGCTCGGCGGCAACCTCTGCGCCTCGTCGCGGAGGTCGAAGGGAAGGGAGCGGGGCACGCCGTCCCTCCACCGGTCCGCGTGCTCGAGGAAGCGGTCGAGGTTGAAGGGGCTGTCCTGCTGCTCGCCGAAGCGGAAGACGACACGAGTCTCGCCTCCGTTGCGGGGAAACACCCCGACGGCGAGCGAGTTCTTTCCTTGCTGGGCCTTCGCCATCCGCTCCAACTCGCGAGAGAGTCCCACCGCGTGCTGGAGACTGTGTTGAGCGTGGACGATCGCCACCCCAACCGACAGCGTGCATCCTTGGATCTTCTCGCAGAAGAGCCGGTTCAGCTCCTGGGCGCACCGCAGCACGGTCTGCACCGGGACCAACGCCAGCACGTCGTCCCCTCCCGCGTAGACGCAGCTGCCGTGATGCCTGTCGACGATTTCCGGTACTCGATCGGCGAACTCCGTTGCCAAGGTGCGGCTGAACTGTCGGTGATGCTCGAGAGTGTCGAGTTCCGACAGCCGACTCCCCATGCCGTCCCCGTCCGCGTGCAGAACGGCATAGTAGGCTCGCAGGCCGACTCCCTCCGCCTTCAACCTGGATCTGAGGGCGTTCACCTCGTCATGGATTTCCTTCGGGGCCGGACGGCGGCATGGATCGCCATCGGCCTCCTCATCTCTGCGGTAGAGCAGGTCGCCCGGGTCCTCGTCCCAATCCTCTCGCAGAGCCTGTTGGACCAACTGCCTGAAGCGGGCCATGGCGGCCTCGTCCTGCAGCTGGCTGACCGCTCCGTAGGCGCAGACGGTGAGGGTGCTTGGGAAGGCGTCCTTCGTTCGCATGCGGCGCTTCAGCAGGGAGATTCCGTCGAGGAACTCGTAGGCCCCGACGAGATGCCTCTCCTGAACGGATTCGGAGACCACCAGGTTCGTCAGAGGCAACACGCAGTCCAGCGAGGGCAAGAGCGGGCTTTTCGGAGGGAACTGCACGCGGCCGTCGACCTTCTCCCCTGGGTGAGACGGCGCCGACGGGAAGGCACGCAGAAGCTTGCGAGCGGCCAGTTTCTGGGTCACGCGCCTGTTGGCGGCTCGGTAGTCTGCGTCCTCACGACAAGGCTCCCATGCAGCGAAGAACTGCAGGTACGCGTCGAACTGATCCTGCGCGAGCTGGGGCATCGGGAGGTTCGCGCGATCGTACTCCTGCCGGAAGCCCTCCACCGCGGCTGCCCGGCAGGTTGCGGCGAACCGGCGCGGATCCTCGACGGTGGCGACGAACTGCAGCACGTTGGCGGCCTTCGCTTGAGGGTCGTGCGGAAAGATCCAGACGAGATCTGCCGCCCTCCTCTGAGCCTCCGACGCGATCCAGCGGCCCACCCGAACCAGCAGTTCCGACCCGTTCGCCAGATCCCTGGTTCGTCGCGAGGCGGCGATGAACGGTTGCACGGGGCCGAACGAGATGCGGAAGAGGTAGCGGTTCACAGCACTTCCTCCCAAACCTTCTCGCCCTTCTGTTTCACGAATCGGAGATAGGACGCCAGCTTCTCCCTCGCTGTGTCTCCTTGGATCTCGGGAATCGCGCGGAACTTCTGTCCGTCGTACCACTCCGTCGGGTGCTCCTTCGCGGAGAGGCTTTCGGCGGCGACCGTGTTTCCTCCAGAGGCCCGGACCTCACCGGGCCTCGGGCCTCCACCGAGCAGGATGACGATCGTCGGCTCGGCCTCCCCATCCCGCCAGACGGCTTTGGTGAGAACCGGCGACGGCCATCTCCGTCCGCCCTCCACCTCGAGCTCCACCGAATCGAATCCGTACTGCGAGGGGTTGGGAGTGCTCCGAACGGCGAGTGGCAACCCCAGAGAGGCGCGTGGGAACACCTGTTGCCGCACTGCGGCCTCTGGCGTTTGCCTCCTGCCGGTGGCGAGGCGCACCGAGTTCGCCTCAGGCCAGCGGGAGTGCGAGTTCGGCCCATCGGAATCGCGGTGCAGGTTCGGTGACAGGTTGCCTTTGCGGAACGCCTCGTACCACCCGAGTGCGATCTGCCAAGCCTCCAGCCCTGCTTCTTCGACTCTCCCGTGCTTCGGCTGAGTGGCTCGAGACCGAAAAACGAGGCAGCCTTTTCCTCCCGCGATCGCCAGACCGCCG
Organism: Fimbriimonadales bacterium; assembly: GCA_026418055.1. Classification (GTDB taxonomy): domain Bacteria; phylum Armatimonadota; class Fimbriimonadia; order Fimbriimonadales; family Fimbriimonadaceae; genus UBA8783. The sequence goes on along the minus strand of JAOACB010000014.1, from coordinate 44,395 downwards.
CTCCGCAGCGCCTGGAGGACGTCGTCGTAGTCAGGGAGGCTCTCGGCTCCCTCCTCGCACCGCAGCGAGCCGAACCCTCGCCGGGTTCGGGCTCCGATCCCGCCGAACAGAAGCCAAGCCGCCACAGCCAGACGACAGTCGTCGTCCAGCCCCGAGATGGTCACAACCGCCGAGTGCTTGCGAAGGAGGAAGGGTCCCTCCTTCCGGATGGTGTCGGGCTTCCCAAAAAAACCCCAAGCGTACCGATGAAGTGAAAGAGCGGAAACGTTCTCCTGCCCGCTTTCGGGAGCGCGCTCCTGATCCACCGCGATCCGCACCCTTCCCGGTTGAGCGTCGTCGGGATCCCTGCCCGCGGACCCGAACAGCTGGGACTCCTTCTCCCAAAGCTCATCCTGATCCGCGGCGCTCACGACGCGCCGGTACCACCACCGCAGGTTGCCACGGATCGACTTGGCGCGGAAGGGCTGCTCGAGGTCGGGTTTTCGCTGGCTCGGGCCGCCGCCCAGCATCGGTGTGAGAAGGCTCACCCTGAGGCGAAGAAAGTCCCCCGGTTCGCGGACGACGAAATGGAGGCTCGCGGGACGCATCTCGAGAACTCTCTTCTATGCAGGCCCGCGTTCTCCTGCAAGGACTTCAGACTTTCCTCTAAGGACCTAGAGCTCGAAACGAAAGCGCCCTCCCCTCAGGGCGGGGAGGGCGCTGATTCGAGAGCCAGAGAACCCTACTTGTCTCGGGCGACCGTGATCCTCTCTTCCAGCGCGGCCTGCGCCGCGGCCAAGCGGGCCACCGGCAGGCGCTTCGGGGAGCAACTCACGTACGTGAGACCGATCTTGTGGCAGAACTTGACGGAGTTCGGCTCGCCACCGTGCTCGCCGCAAATGCCCAGCTTGATGCCAGGGTTCACGGCCTTGGCGTCGCGGACGCACATCTCCATCAGCTTGCCGACGCCCTTCTGGTCGATCTCTTCGGTCGGGTCGACCTTAATGATCTTCTTGTCCAAGTAGACCGGCAGGAACTTCGCGGCATCGTCCCGCGAGAGGCCGTAGGTCATCTGGGTCAGGTCGTTCGTGCCGAAGCTGAAGAACTGGGCCTCCTTGGCGATCTCGTCGGCCGTGAGCGCCGCTCGCGGGATCTCGATCATCGTACCGAACATGTAGTCGACTTCGATTCCCTCGGCCTTCATGGTGTCCTGCGCCACCTGCTCGAGCTGCTCCTTGATGTGGGTCAGCTCGGTGACGATGCCGACGAGCGGGATCATGATCTCGGGATGCACGTCCACGCCGGACTTCTTCACCTCGCAGGCGGCGCCGATGATCGCGGCGACCTGCATCTTCACGATGCCCGGGAAGTAGATGGACAGACGCACACCGCGCAGACCCAGCATGGGGTTGGCCTCGTGCAGCTCCTGCACCTTCTTCAGCAGCTTCAGCTTGGCCTCGTACTCGGCCCCCGTCTTGCCGGTGCAACGCATCTCGGTGGTCTCCACGAGCAGGTCCTCCAGGCGCGGAAGGAACTCGTGCAACGGCGGGTCGATCAGGCGGATGGTCACCGGGCGGGAGCCCATCGCCTTGAAGATGCCGACGAAGTCCTCGCGCTGCAGGGGCAGGAGCTTGGCCAGGGCCGCGTCCCTCGTGGCCTCGTCTTCCGCGAGGATCATCTCCTGCACGAGAGGCACGCGGTCGCCGAGGAACATATGCTCCGTGCGGCAGAGACCAATGCCCTCGGCTCCGAAGCCGACGGCCTCCTCGGCGTGCTCAGGGCTGTCGGCGTTGGCGCGCACCCCGAGCTTGCGGAACGAGTCCGCCCATCCCATCAGCGTTCCGAAGTCGCCCGTCACGGAGGCGGGCTCGGTGCTCAGGGCCTCGCCGTACACCTCGCCCAGCGTGCCATCGATCGAGATCACGTCTCCCTCTTGGAACACGACGTCCCCGATCCTGCACACTCCCTTGGCCTCGTCGGGGTCCACGGCGCCGCAGCCGCAGATCGTCGGGATGCCGTACTGCCGGGCGACCAAGGCGGCGTGCGACGTTCGTCCGCCCAGCTTGGTCAGAACGCCCTTGGAAGCCAGCATGCCACCCAGGTCGTCGGGGTTGGTCTCCTTGCGAACCAGGATGACCGGCTTGCCCTCGTTGGCCATCTCGATGGCTTTGGCGCTCGTGAGGGCGATGTGGCCCACGGCTCCACCGGGTCCGGCGTTCAGACCCTTGGCGATCGGCTTGACCTTCTTCGAATTGACCAGGCGCGGGTGCAGGAGCTGCTCGAGCTGCTCGGGGGTCACCCGAAGAACCGCCTCCTCCTTGCTGATCAGGCCCTCGTTGGCCATGTCGACCGCGATCTTCACGGCCGCTACGCCCGTGCGCTTGCCGGCACGGCACTGCAGGATGTAGAGCTTGCCCTTCTCGATGGTGAACTCGATGTCCTGCATGTCCTTGTAGTGGTTCTCGAGCAGCTGGGCGATGCGCTCGAACTCCTTGTAGACATCGGGCATCGTCTGCTCCAGCTGGCTCACGGGCTGCGGCGTTCGCACGCCGGCCACCACGTCCTCGCCCTGGGCGTTCATCAGGAACTCGCCGTAGATGTGCTTGTCGCCCGTCGCGGCGTCGCGCGTGAACGCCACGCCGGTGCCGCAGTCGTCGCCCATGTTGCCGAAGACCATCGACTGCACGTTGACGGCCGTCCCCAGGTCGTGGGGGATCTTCTCGCGGTTGCGGTAGATGATCGCGCGCTCGTTGTTCCAGCTCTTGAACACCGCCTCGATCGCGAGCGTCAGCTGCTCCATCGGATCGCTCGGGAAGTCCTTGCCTGTGATCGACCTGAAGTAATCCTTGTACTGGTCGCAGAGCCTCTTCAAGCCCTCGGCGTCCACGTCGGTGTCCTGCTTCGCACCGACCTCGGCCTTCAGCTTGTCGAAGATGTGCTCGAACTCGTGCTTCTTGAGCGCCGGGTAGTCGCCGGAAAGCACGATGTCGGAGAACATCATCAGGAAGCGCCGGTAGCTGTCATAGCCGAAGCGCTGGTTGCCGGTCAGCTCGATCACCGCCTGCAGCGTGGTGTCGTTCAGACCGAGGTTCAGAACCGTATCCATCATGCCCGGCATGGAGAACTTGGCGCCGGAGCGGACCGAGACGAGCAGCGGGTTCTTCGCGTCGCCGAACTGCTTGCCCATCGCCTTTTCGACCTCGGCGAGGGCGGCCTTCACCTGATCCATCAACCCCTCGGGGAACTGCCCGCCTTGGGCGTAATACAGGTTGCAGGCCTCGGTCGTGATGGTGAAGCCGGGGGGAACGGGCAGGCCGATGTTGGTCATCTCGGCCAGATTCGCGCCCTTGCCGCCCAGCAGGTCGCGCATGTCCTTGTTGCCCTCGTGGAAAAGGTAAACGAGTTTGTTGCTCATCGGAATCGCTTCTCCTCGCGTCGCGGCGGCGGGTCGAAGGACCCACGGACGGCGACTGGCAACGAGTGTACCTTCCGCGGCCGAGGCTCGTCCTCGCACCCCGCTCGGCCTCGACGAGCTTGACGGTGGACGGTCGGGCGTGCCATAATGGCTGGCTGTCTGAGAGGTTCTCCACCATGAAGCAAGGCATCCACCCGACCCTGTATCCCGTGCTGTACGTCGACGGCGACCACGAGTGGACCGGCGTTTCGACGCTCAAGACGGGCGAGGTGCGCGAGGTGGACGGTGTTCCGCACTACGTGGTTCGCTTGGAGATCAGCTCGTTCAGCCACCCGTTCTACACCGGCCAGAAGAAGCTGGTCGACACCGCCGGCCGCGTCGAGAAGTTCATGCGTCGGTACGGCGCGCAGCTCGAGGCCGCCCGCAAGAAGAAGTAGCTCCGCGTTCATGGCTTCTCCTCTCCACGGCCTGGCGGCATCGTCGCCGGGCCCTTTCGCTTTGCGGGGGTCGCCGGGCCGCAGGCTGGGGCCACCGTTCATAATCCGTCCATGACCATTCCTCGGCCGGAGATTCAGCAGCACCGTCTTCCGCTCGCGGACGTGGACCCGGAGATCTTCGATCTGCTCCGGAAGGAGGAGGAGCGGCAGGAGACCCACCTGGAGCTGATCGCGAGCGAGAACGTCGCCAGCCGCGCGGTGCGCGAGGCGATGGCCAGCGTGCTGACGGACAAGTACGCCGAGGGCTATCCGGGCAGGCGCTACTACGGCGGTTGCGAGGTGGTCGACCAGGTTGAATCGCTCGCGATCGAGCGTGCCAAGCGGCTCTACGGAGCTCAGCACGCCAACGTGCAGCCGCACAGCGGAGCCCAGGCGAACATGGCGGTGTACTTCGCGCTGCTGCAGCCGGGCGACACCTTGATGGCCATGAACCTGGCGCACGGCGGCCACCTGACGCACGGCAGCCCTGTCAACTTCAGCGGCCGTCTGTACAACATCGTGCCCTACGGCGTCGACCCGCAGACGGAGACGATCGACTACGACGAGTTGCGCAGGCTCGCTCGGCAGCACAGGCCGAAGGTGATCGTCAGCGGAGCCACCGCTTATCCCCGCGAGTTCGACTTCGCCGAGATCCGCAAGATCGCCGACGAGGTGGGAGCGATCCACATGGCCGACATGAGCCACTACTCCGGGCTCGTCGCCGCCGGCGAGTACCCTAGCCCGATCGGCCAGGCGCAGGTGGTCACCTCGACGACCCACAAGAGCATCCGAGGTCCGCGCGGCGGGATGATCCTGTGCGACGAGCCGTTCGCCAAGGAGATCGACAAGTCGGTGTTCCCGGGCGTGCAGGGTGGGCCGCTCCTGCACGTGATCGCCGCGAAGGCAGTGTGCTTCCTCGAGGCGCTGCAGCCGGGCTTCAGGCTGTACCAGGCGCAGATCAAGAGGAACGCCAAGGCCTTGTGCGAGGCTCTGGCCCAGGAGGGCTTCCGGATCGTGAGCGGCGGAACCGACAGCCACCTGATGCTGGTCGACCTCAGGCCGTTCGGGATCACCGGCAAGCAGGCGCAGGCGGTGCTCGACTCCGTGCGGATCACCTGCAACAAGAACGCCATCCCGTTCGACCCCGAGAAGCCGTTCGTGACGTCCGGCATCCGGCTCGGCACGCCGGCGGTCACCTCGCGCGGGATGCGCGAACCGGAGATGGCTGCCATCGCGAGCCTGATCGCGCGCGCTTTGAGGGGATGGGAGAGCGAGTCCGAACGGAACGCCGTGCGATCGTCCGTCGCGGAGTTGTGCTCGGCCTTCCCGGTGCACCGGGTCTGAGAAGAGGGGGGCGTATACTGCCCCCATGCCCAACCGCCTCGCGTCGGCGTCCTCTCCTTACCTGCGGCAGCACCAGCACAACCCCGTGGACTGGTACCCATGGGGAGACGAGGCCTTCGAGCGGGCTCGGCGCGAGAACAGGCCCGTTTTCCTCAGCATCGGGTACGCGTCGTGCCACTGGTGCCACGTCATGGCGCACGAGGTGTTCGAGGACGGCGAGGTCGCCGAGGCCCTGAACGCTGGCTTCGTGAGCGTCAAGGTGGATCGCGAGGAGTTGCCGGACGTGGACGAGACCTACATGGCGGCTCTCCATGTGGGAGGAGCCAGAGGCGGATGGCCGATGACGCTGTTCCTCACGCCCGAGCGCAAGCCCTTCTTCGCGGCCACGTACTTGCCGAAGGACGACCGGGGCGGCTACCCTGGCTTTCTGACGATCGCCCGCCAGATAGCCCGAGGATGGCAGACGCAGGAGGCGGACTACCGCCGCGCGGCGGACAAGTTCGAGGAGGCGATCCGCGCGTACCTGAGCCAGGACGGACCGCCGAGCGCCGCCGCGCTCGGCTGGCCGATCGTGCTGGAGGCCGTGCGAGCGATCCTCTCCCAAGCCGACCTTGAGAACGGAGGTTTCGGCACCCGGCCCAAGTTTCCGCCGCACACGGCGCTGGAGCTGCTGCTCGACGTGGCCACGGACGAAAGGGTGCCCGCCGATCCCGAGCTGAGAGAGGCGTGCTTGGCCATCGCGCTGATGACGCTGGAGGCGATGGCCTTGGGAGGCATCCACGACCACGTCGGCGGCGGCTTCCACCGCTACTCCGTGGACGAGTCTTGGTTCCTCCCTCACTTCGAGAAGATGCTCTACGACAACGCGCTGCTCCTGGCGACGTACAGCCGGGCGGCGCAGCTGCTCGCTGGCCGTGCGCCCGAGGCCGAGCGCGAGTTTCGGCGAGTGGCCGACAGGACGGCCCGCTGGCTGCTTCGGGAGATGCGGGCCCCCAGCGGGCTGTTCTTCTCGGCGATCGACGCGGACAGCGAGGGGGAAGAGGGATGGTTCTACGTCTGGTCTTTGGAGGAGGTGCGGAGCATCCTGGGTGCGTCGACGCTGGCGTTCGCGGCGTCGTTTGGACTCACCGAGAACGGCAACTACCAGGACGAGGCAACGGGCCGGACGACCGGCAGGAACCTTCTGGCCCTCACGGAGCCCATCGCCTCGCAGTTCGACGCGCAGTTGGAGCGGTTGCTGCAGGCGCGGGAGGGTCGGGTCCGTCCGATGACCGACACCAAGTGCCTCGTGGGCTGGAACGGCTTGGCGATCCGCGGGTTGGCTATCGCAGGCTACCATGCTGAGGCCGCAGCCGCGGCTCATCGCCTCCTCGAGGAGTTCCGCAAAGACGGTGCGCTTCCTCGGATGATCGTGGAGGAGCGGCCGGAGGGGGTGGGCTACCTCGAGGACTACGCGTTTCTCGCATGGGGCTTGGTCGCGCTTGCGGAGGCGACCAGGGAGGAGACTTGGCGGCTTTGGGCCGAGGAGGTTTTCGGCTCGATGCTGGATCGGTTCGGCGCCGAGGGACGAGGTCTGCTCCGTGCCACGGAGCGACGCCACGAGGCGCTGTTCGGCGCTCTGCGTCCGATCTTCGACCAGCCCATCCCCAGCGCCAACAGCGTCGCCGCCGATGTCGCGGTTCAACTGGGCGACTCCGACCTAGCCATGAGGATCCTAAGCGAGACGATGGGCTGGATGGAGAAGGCCCCGCATGCCTGCGAAGGATTGGTCCGGAGTCTGGTGCGCTGGCTGGCTGGAAGGGGGACGCCTGCGACCGTGGCGCCGGCGGCCCAGGCACGGCCTGAGGTGCGCGTCGTGCTCGACCCGTGCGAGGTTCGGCCTGGGGCAGACGGCTGGGGAAGGGCCGTCCTGCGCTTCGAGATCCCCGAGGGGATGCACATCAACTCACCGAACCCTCCTGCACGCTGGCTGGAGCCGACGAGCATCAGGGCCGAAGGATGCCTGTTGCAGGTGGACTGGCCTCCGCACAGCAACGATCGGTACGAGGGCGTTTTAGAGGTGTCGCTGCGACTGCGGCACGAAGCGCTTCCGGCCGAGTTCGAGCTGACGGTTGGCTACCAAGCCTGTACCGAGACAGAGTGCCTAGCGAAGGCCCAGGTTCGGCTCGCGGGCGTGCTGTTGCCTTAGCCCTCCAGGGCCGGATCTCGCTTCGATGCGTTCCAAAGCTCGTCCCACTCTTCCGGCGTGAGCTCCACCAAAGGCTTGCCGGCCTGCCTTTCCATGGCTTGGAAGCGCGCCGTGAAACGATCGAGCATGCGCCGCAACGCGTTCTCAGGGTCGGTCCCTGCCCATCGCGCCAGGTTCACCGCGGTGAAGAGCAGGTCTCCGACCTCGGCCTCGATCTCCCGGGCTTGCCCGGAGGCGATGGCCGCTCGAAGCTCCGATTCCTCCTCCCTGAGCTTCCCGAACACCGACTCCAGATCGGGCCATTCGAAACCAACCCTCGCCGCACGCTTGCTCACTTCGTAGGCTCGCAGCAACGCGGCCATGGCCTTGGGCACCCCGGCCAGGATCGACTCCGGCGATCCGCCCTTCTCTCTCTGCTTGATGCTGTCCCAGTTGCGCAGGACCTCGTCGGCATCGGCCACCTCTCGGTCGCCGAACACGTGGGGGTGGCGCCGCACGAGCTTGTCGACGAGGTCGCGGGCCACGTCGTGGATGTCGAACCTGCCTTGCAGCTTCTCCATCTGTGCGTGCATCACCGGTTGCATCAGCAGGTCCCCCAGCTCCTCGCGCAGCTTGTCCCAATCCTCGGCGTCGATCGCCTCGATCACCTCGTAAGCCTCTTCGAGCAGGTGGCGGCGGAGCGACGCGTGGGTCTGTTGCTGGTCCCAAGGGCATCCTCCCGGTCCGAGCAAGCGATCCACCACCCAGGCGACATCCTCCAACGGCGAGCGGCCGGCGGCGGGAAGCAACACGGTGGCTCTGTCGGGAATGGCGTCTTCGGCGAGGGCGATGGGCAGGCCCTCGGCAACCAAGCGGTCGTAGGCTCTGTCCCGTTCGCCCAGCCACCAGAGCGACTCGGCGTCCCGGATCGTCCTCCACAGCTGCTCGCCCCACTCCTCCGGAGCAGGGGAGGGAAGACGGACGAACCGCACCATCAGGGTTTGGACCCCTGGGCTTTGGCGGATTCCTGCGCTAGGTAGGAATCGATCATCCGATGGTAGATCTCGGCGAACTCCGGATTCCTGATATCGATCCTGGACTTCCTCCGCAGTTCGGTCATCTCCCTCTGCACGTTGTTGCGGACGTTGCCCCGGTCCAGCATGAGCCTGCGACGGATGTCTTCCTTCAAGCGCGCGTCCAGGGGCAGAACTTGCTCCGGCAGAACGTCCTCCAGGAGGAACTTGGCGTGGCGATCCCCTGTGGAGATCCAGTCGGTGGTCTGGCCGATGCGCACGCTCTCAACGGCTTTGCGCGACGCCTCGTTCAGTCGAGACGCCGGCACCACCCCCACCAAGCCTCCCTCGACCTTCGTGAGGTCCAGGCTCGACTCCCTGGCCACATCGGCGAAGGGCCGGCCGGCCTTCAGTGCGGCGTCCACTTTGTCCCTGGAGGCGGTGTCCACCACGATCACCCTCAGGCGGTAACGCTTCTCGATGGTGAACAGCGTGGGGTTGCGACGGTAGAAATCCTGCACCTCCTGGTCGGTGATCGTGATTCCGAACGTTTTGAGCTTGAACCCGGCGAGATTCACGCGGATGTCGTGCAGCAGCTCGGGAATGGTCCGCCCCGAGGCGGTCCACCGTTCCACGAGCTGGGGTTCGTCGCGCCTCCGGCGTTCGAACTCCGCCTGCACCTCTGCGTCGGTGGGCAGGCAACCCTTGCTCTTGGCCAGTTGCAGAACGAGCCTCTCGGTGATCAGTTGCTCGAGCGTCATGAAGCCCGGAGGCAGTTCGGCGAAACGGTCGCCGACACGCTTGCCAACGCCGGGCAGGAACTCCATCCTCTGGTAGTACTCGGCGGCCTTGATCTCCTCCCCATTGACGGTGGCGACCACCCTGTTCGGGTCGAGCTGCGCCCACGTCAGACTGGCCGAGGAAACAGCAACGAGAAAAGCCAGGATCTTGAACACGCACCCTCCGGAGCCCTCAGGCCCCATGCGAAGAGACGAACCAGCGGCGCAATGGTTGCGCGGGACCGCCCGCAAGGGGACGGGACCGAAGGCGCGCCTGACAAGCCGCCGACGCCAAGCCTTCGACGAAAGCCCTCCTCTGAAGCTCGAGGGCCTGGCGCCAGTCAAGGGCTAGGCTCCACGCCCCCTTGATGCGTTGCGCCGCTTTGAGCTGCAGCGCGTCCGCCCCGCGCGTCTTCCGCAACCCGTCCAAAGCGCGGAGCAACCCGGCCTCCGCCCCGGTCGAGGGCCAGGACTCATCCGTGCCAACCTGCGAGAGCTCGTCGGGAATCGCCTCGAGCAACCGGTCGCGGTGGAGCGCGATACGGTCGACCGAGCGCAGCAGACCGACGGATTGGGCCAAGAATGCGTTCCAGGCGATCTCGCCACGGAACAGGCTCCCTGCGAACTCCGCGACGACTCCGGGTCCTCGGCCGAGGCTGGACGAGAGCAGACGGACCGGTCCCAAGCCCAGCGGATTCAGTCCGATCGACGTCTCCGGGAAGCCGAGGGGGCATGGAGCGTGCACGATCGCCACGGTGGCCGACAGAGCCAAGGACAGACCCACCCCGAGGCACGGACGGTCGACCAGGCTGGCCCGAACCCTTCTCTCGATCAGCAGACACAGCCGATCGAACGCCTCGAGGAACTCGCCAACGGCTTCCAGACGACCGGTGCCGGCTACCTCCAAGAGACCCTCGGGATCGAGCCAAACGGGCCAGCCGGCGGGTGCAGCGAGCAGGATCGAGCGTTCCGAACCGTCCGCCAGGAAACGTTCGAGGCTATGGATGTCTCGAAGACGAAGGACGCCTCCCTCCGCGGCCAAGCACAGCACCGGGCCACGGCTCGACTCGCGAAGCGTCCAACCCTCGTCCTGATCGATCACAGGGAGTTCTGCCAGGGGCTCGCAACCCTCTGGACGGACGATCGCGGCCCAGCCGCCGCCGAAGACCCTGGTGCGTCCGGGCTCGTAGTAAGGCGCCTCTTCCAGACTGCTCCCTGTCAGCAACGATTCGGCGAGTCGGAAAGGGCCCATGCGCCAGCCGAAGCCGTCCACCAGTGCCGAGTCCGCCTCCCATGCCGTTCGAGCGGTGGCGCTGCGGTTGTCCACGGCGTGGCGAACCAAGGCTGGGATCCACATCCGGAGAAACTCGCCCACGGCGTCGCCCGGTCGGGCCGCTTCTCGGATCGCGGCGATGGGGTCGTTCGTGAAGCCAGGCAGTCGGGGAGGATCCCTAGGCTCGCGGTAGGCGAGCGTGGAGAGCTCGAGGGGCATCGCGTCCCGAGCCGCCTCCACGCGGAACAGGCCCTGTCCGGAGCGCGAGCCGACCCGGCCGCGCTCCACGAGTTTCCTCAGCGTTTCGGGCACGGGGATTTCCCAAGCCCGGTGGAGCTCGGTCGCGAGGCGCAGCGCGCGGTCGAGGCCGAAGTGGTCGAGGTCGGTGAAGATCCCGTGGCGAGAGAGGCCCAGAGCGGCTGTTGCCGCATCGATCGCCTCGATCGGAGCCTCGAGACGCTCGGCGATCGCCAGGGCACGCAGGGAGGCCGCAAGCCAAAGCCCCCATCCGCCGGAGCCCGGAAAGTCGGGGAACCAGAAGGCTCGCAAGCCGAGGGTGCGGTCCCACAGCGCCAAGGCTTCCGCCCTGTGCTTCGGCAGGGAGCCCTCGATCGGCACCAGCCCGACCATGCCCGATCTCGGAACGTCGGGGTACAGCCGCAGGCCGAAGACCCGAGGGTCTGCCGGGCCGAAGGAAACGAGCTCGGCAAGGCATTGGGCAGAGGACGCGGGCGCGTGGACGAACAGCGTCTGGTTTCCGCGAAGCCTCGTGGAGAGCGCCAACATCGGAACGCGAAGGTCCTCCCCGGAACCATCGGCGCAGCCGACCACCCAGCGAGCGCCAGGTGCCTCCCGAAGGAAGTCGGGCCAGGCGAGACATCGAACCCGAGCAGCGAACTGCGGCATCCACAGCAGAGTGTCGCGCTTCCTGAGCAAAGACTCCGTCGCGCCTTGCGCTTCCGCGGCGTTCGAGGCCCCGAGCAGGGTCTCGATGCCAGAGTTCGCGGCGTGAGCTGCCAGCTCGACGGTCCACGCGTCGCTGCCGAACAGCGCCAGCCGGTCTTTGGTAGGCATAGAGGCTCTCCCCATAGCCAGACGCTCCGGCGACGCTCGGGGCACGGCCGGCCCAATCTCGTTGACGCCTCCGAGCGACCGACGCTATACTGTAGGCTTGATTCAGGCAAAGTCCCATTCGCTCAGAGGTGAACGAAGATAAGAAGGTTCTCGAGAAACGTCCGGCCTGAACCCGGGCCTCTCATCAACGACCGATGCCTCCGCTTCCGCGAGCTCAGGGTCATCGGCAGCGACGGAACCCAGCTGGGGATCATGCCCAGCAGACAGGCGCTGAACCTCGCCCGAGACGAGGGCTTGGACTTGGTCATGGTGGCGCCGAACGCCGAGCCTCCGGTCTGCCGCATCATCGATCACGGGAAGTTCAAGTACGACCAGGAGAAGCGCGAGCGCGAGAACAAGCGCAAGCAGCAGGACGTTAAGGGTATAAAGATCAGTCCGCGAATCGCGGACCACGACCTCGAGCACCTGCTCAAGAAGGCCGACGAGTTCCTGCGGGACGGCGACAAGGTCAAGGTCGTGTGCAGGTTCCGGGCGAGGGAGATCACGCACCCCGAGATCGGCCAAAAGCGCATGGAGAAGATGGCTCAGGCGCTCACGGAGATCTCGATCGTCGAGCGTCCGCCCACGATGGACGGCAAGATGATGGTGATGGTTCTCGCGCCTCGGCCTCAGTCAGGAAAGAAACATGGCAAAGCTGAAAACCAACAAGACGGCGGCCAAGCGGTTCAAGATCACCGGGAGCGGCAAGATCACGCGCCGGAAGTCCCATAACAACCACATGTTCCTGCACAAGAGCGCCTCGCAGAAGCGGAGGCTGGAGCAGGAGCCGGAGTTGTTCAAGGGCGAGAAGAAGCGCGTGCGCCGGCTTCTCGGGATCTGACGCAGCTGCGAAGCAACCTACCGCCACCGCCCGCTTGCGGGCTGGGAAGCGGTCGCAGACAAAAAGGAGCAACCTATGGCAAGAGTCAAGCGTGGCCTGATGCGCCACAAGAGACACAAGAAGATCATCGAGCAGGCCTCGGGGTACTGGGGCAGAAAGAAGAACGTCTTCAAGCGCGCCAACGAGCAGGTGATGAAGTCCGGGCAGTACGCCTTCCGGGACCGCCGGGCTCGCAAGCGCGATTTCCGCAGGCTCTGGATCGCTCGGATCTCGGCCGCCTGCGCGGAGTGCGGGGTGAAGTACAACCAGCTGATCCACGGCCTTCAGGAGAACGGCATCGCCGTCAACAGGAAGATGCTGTCGGAGCTGGCCATCCACGACATGCCCGCGTTCCGGGTGCTCGTGCAGCAGGCAACCGGCGTCTCCGCATCGTAGGACCTTTCCACTGTTCGCATGTCCCCGCCGAACGCGAGTCCGGCGGGGATTCGTCTTATGCGGACAGGGCTGTGCTAAGCTCTGCCAGCTGTCCATCCCGACCTCGATCCGAGCAAACAAGGCCATGGCTCTCGTCCCCTTGATCGCAGCTCTCGCTCTCGCAGCGCCGGCCGAGACGGTGTCGCTGCATCGCGTGTTCAGCAAGGGCGAAAGATCGCGGTACGAGGTGAAGGCGCACCTCGTGGAGGAGTCGCGCGGAGGGGGCCTGAGGACGTTCGTTCCGCACGATACGGACATCGTCTACCGCTTCGAGACTGCCGTCACGGAGCTGAAGGCGGACGGCATCGCGGTTTTGCTGTACCGGCGGCCGACGATGACGATCACGGAGGGTGAGACCGTCGACTCGGCGCCGAAGACCAAGGTGGAGAGGGTCGACATCGACGCCACGCTCACGGTGTCCCCGATCAACGAGCTGCTCAATGTCGCTGAGAACAAGAGGCCGGCAACGGGACGAAAGACCCTCCACCGACGGCAGCTCGGCGAGCTCCTCGACACCTTCGTGGACGGTCTGGGGCAGATGGTGCTGTTCATCGGTTCGATCGACAGCGGTCTCGACTTCGCCCCCAAGCTGCCCTTCGACGACGTTCGTCCGGGGGACACTTGGAGGCGCACCGCGGGCTACTCTCCTCAGAGGCTGGCTGGACAGGATGGCAAGTCGGCCGTGCAGAGGTTGGACTACACCTATCGCTACCATGGCGTGGTGGAGTCGAACGGCCGCAAGGTGCACCGGGTGACGGCGGAGCTGACGGTCGACACCGACTTGGCCGAGTTCCTCCATCAGAGCATCGGCAGAAAACCGGACCAGACGGGCCTCAAAGCGATTCCGTTCAAGCTACAATCGAAGATGGAGTTCGACTTGGACCTGGGCACACGCCGCACTCTGCGGGCGCTGGCGACGAGTCAGGCCCAGGCCGAGGTCGTCACCACCCGCCAGGCGGAGCCTGTCCTGGAGCAGAGGATGCGTGGCAGAACGCTGATGAGGCTTCTGCCGAACAATTGACCTCGGGGAGCCGGGGGATGGAGGTGTGCCAAGGATGGCAAGGAAGATGGGGGGCTGGGTCCTCGCGTGGACTCCCAGCCGGTCATGGGAGAGCTGGGCGCAGGTTGGCCGGTGCTTGGCGCTCCTCTCGGTGGTCGTCCTGACGATCGCTACGCTGGCGGTGCTGTTGCCAGCCGCCTTGGGTTTCTTTTGCTGGTTTGCGGCGGGCTGGCTGGCAGGTCTGCCTTGGCTGAGGCAACGTTGGACCATGGAAGCCGTGTGGCCCGCGGTGGCGATCGGCTTGGGTGTCGCGTTGGTCGCAGGGTTCTGGGCCGGAGGCTTCGTGTGGCCCCTGAGCCTTCTCTTGACCTTTGCCGCGGCGCTGGGTTGGTCCGCGGAGTGGAGCAGAAGGCGGGAGGAGCTGGACGATCGTCTCTGCGAGGACTTGGGCCAGCTTCTGCGCGCGGCGCATCCGTACACGCACGGCCACTCCCAAAGGGTGGCCAAGCTCGCCGTGCAGCTCGGGGAGAGGCTGGGGGTGAGCAGGGCCGGCCTCCGCAGGTTGCGAAGGGCCGGGCTTCTGCACGACATCGGCAAGGTCGCGCTCTTGAGGAGAGTGCTGGACAAGCCGGGAAGCCTCACCGAGGAGGAGCGCGGCGAGATCCGCCTGCACCCAAGGATCGGCTCAAGGGTGGCCGCGCTTGCCCCGCCGTTTCGAGAGGTGGCCGAGATCATCCTGCACCATCACGAGCGGCCCGACGGCCGGGGATATCCGGACGGCATTTGCGGTGCCGAGCTCTCGCAGCTGTGTCGGATTCTCACAGTCGCCGATGCCTTCGACGCGATGACCGGGGGGCCGGCCGGCTCGGAGCGCTGCTACCGTTCCTCCGTGAGCCGAGACGAAGCCCTTGGAGAGCTCCATCGGCACTCGGACACGCAGTTCGATGCGCGGGTTGTGCGCGCTCTGACGGAGGTCCTTGATGCCGGTCGCTGACGGATGGCAGCTGTTGGCGAGCGGAGGGCTCGCGCTGGTTGGCGCGTGGCTCGTGGGCCATTGGTTCGAGGCTCGCTGGATGCCGCGAAGGCTGTCCGACCGGGTCCGAGGAGCCTCCGTGGCCTTCGCGGCCGCCGCGCTCGAGCGCGCCGCCGAGGTCGGGGAATATCAGGAGGCCGCGGAGAGGACGGTGAAGGAGCTCGGCCGGCGCTTGGGCTGGAGTCGCTCGAGAGAGCAGAGGGTGTCGTGCACGCTGCGGTTGTTCTGGACCGGTCTGGCCTCCATGGGTGATGAGGAGCTCGTCCGATGGCGCAGGTCTCTGGCCGTGGCGACTCCCCGTGAGGCCTGGGGTCCGGTTGCAGCCGCGGCTTGGCGGGCTCTGGAGCCGTGCGTCTCGTTCCCGTTGAACCGGAAGGCGTTGCGGGCCGCGGCGGACGGTTGGCTCTTCGGCGGCCCCGTGGACGGAGAGGCGGCAGTCGTCCGGCTGGCGCTGGACTACGCGCTCCTGCAGTCGCAGCTGGGTCCGTTGGACGCCTACGCCGTTCTGCGCCGGACGCAGGCGGTGGCGGACGCGAGGATGCTGCGGCAGCTCGGCAGGATCGTGACGGACTCGGCGTTGCGAGGAAACGATGGATCGGAACAGCCAGGAAAACCCGCCGCAGAGCCAAGGCTCGCATAACCGAAGGCAGTGGATCGAGCCCGCCCTGGTGCTGGGGATCGCCCTGCTCCTCCGGCTTCTTGGGATCGGCTGGGGCCTTCAGAACGACCTGCACTTCGTCAGCTACCACCCCGACGAGCCGGTGACGTGGGGCTACGCGCAGCAGATCGAACCGGCGAAGCTGGACTTCGACCCTGACTTCTACAACTACCCGACGCTCTACCTCACCATCCTGCGCGTGGCCAGCGACGTCGTGACGGCGTACGCTCCCACGGAGGACACGCCGGAAGGCTATTGGCGGTATGTGAGTCGGTGCCACCTCGCCGGGAGGTTCGTGTCGGCGGCGGCGGGAGCGGGTTCCGCCGTCGTGGTGTTCCTGTTGCTGCGCCGCAGGATCGGCCGGTTCGCCGCCTGGTTGGGAGCGGCCGCCGTTGCTGTGGCTCCGGGACACCTGATGCACAGCCGGTTCCAGGCTGTGGACGTGCTAGCGGCGTTCTGGGTGGCTGTGGCAATCTGGCTGGCGGACCGCTTGGAGGGCGAGGAGAACCCGCTGCGGCTGGCAGCCTGGTCGGGCATAGCCGCAGGGCTGGCGGCGGGAACGAAGTACACCGGCGTTTTGGTTTTGGCGGCGATCTGGCTGGCGGTTTGGCTTTGGGTTCCAAGGCCGATGCGCTGGCGCTCCTTGTTGGTCTCCGGAGGCCTCTGCGCCCTGGCGTTCCTTCTCACGACTCCCGGGGTGTTGGTCAACTGGCCTGCGTTCCGCAGGGACTTCCTGTACGAGGTGAGCCATTCCGCCACCGGCCATGGCTTGGTGTTCGTCGGCTATCCGTCCGGATTCGTGACCCACCTGATGAACCTCGCCGCAGGCATGGGGCCCCTTCTGGCCGTGCTGGCGCTGGCTAGCACCGCGCTGCTGCTTCGGGAGAGGGTCCGATGGTTCTATCCGATCGCCCTGTTCTCGTTGCTGCACTACGTGCTGATCGGCCGCGCAGAGGTGATGTTCTTCCGATACACGCTGCCGCTTTTCGCGCCGCTTGCGATCGCGGTTGGGGCTTGGGCAGGGTTGCGCCACAACAGCCCAGGAAGGTGGGGTCGGGCTTGGGCCGCGCTGGCCCTCTTGGCGGTGGGCGGCGTGGACGGAGGCGGCGCGGCAGCCGGGGCTCGCGTGACCGGATGGATGCTGCTCGAAGATCCGCGCGACCAGGCGGCGCGGGAGATCCGTTCCAAGCACGCCGAGGCGACCGTGGGCCTTGTCTCGGATCCATGGTTCTACACCCCGGCGCTGTATCCCGAAGTGGGCTTGGGGCCGTGGGCGCCGCTGGGGGCCAGACTGGAGGCGATGGCCCGAGCCGAGAGGCCGCGCGTGGCGCGCTATCTTCCGCCGGACCCCAAGGATCGGCGCGACTGGGACCTTCGACTCCTTGACGAGATTCGGCCCGACGTCGTCGTGTTCTCGAGCTTCGAAGCCTACGATGCCTTCCGCCTGAAGGTGCCCGAAGCCATGGCTTTCTACGAACGCCTGCAACGCGACTATAGGCTGGAGCGCATGGTGGGCGGCCCTGCGAGCCGCGTGCACGACTTGGCTTACGTCAGGCCGGAGGTGTTCGTGTGGGTGCGCAAGACCCCGTGATCGACGAGCGCCTCGCCTGGTTCCTGGACTACCTCGCGGTGGACCGGGGCGCCAGCAGGCACACGGTGGCCAGCTACGAGAACGACCTCGCGCAGGCGCGAGGGTTCTTCGCATCCATCGGATGCGCGGATTGGTCCGAAGTGGGCCCTGTGGCGGTCTCCCGCTACCAAGCGTGGCTGGGGGAGCGGTTCGCCACGGCAACGTGCCAACGGAAGATGAGCAGCCTGAGGTCGTTCCTCAAGTTTCTCAAGCGCGAGGGAGCGGGCTTTGAAGGCGATCTGCCGCCGACCGGCGGCTACCGCAAGCCGAAGCGGCTTCCGAAGGCGTTGGACGAGTCTTCCTTGGGGCGGCTGTTGGAGGCGATCGAGGTGGACAAGCCCGAGGGATTGCGGGATCGGGCGCTCTTCGAGGTCCTCTACGGTTGCGGGCTCCGCGTGTCCGAGGCTATCGGAATGAACCTTGGCGACTGGGATCCGGAGGGAAGATGCCTGCGGGTCACTGGCAAGAGGTCCAAGACGAGGGTCTTGCCCGTCCCCAAGGGAACGGCGATGTGGCTGGAGCGCTACCTGCGCGACGGGCGGCGAAGGCTGGCTCGCGGCTCGAACCCGGCATTCTTCCTGTCCGACCGCGGGTTGCGCCTCTGCCGCCAGACGGTGTACGACCGGCTGGAGAGGCTCGCCAGGTCCGCTGGAGTCCACGGGTCGCTCGGCCCGCACACCCTGCGGCATACGTTTGCCGTGCACCTGCTGCGGGGCGGAGCCGACCTGCGGGCGGTGCAAGAGCTGCTGGGCCACGAATCCATCGCCACCACGCAGGTGTACACGCAACTGGACGTGGAGGAAGTCAGACGGAAGTACCGATCGTCGCATCCCAGGGCTTAGGCGGTCCCGGAAGCTCGGCCTGGGGCTGGGCGTCGAGGTCCCACCCGTGCCGTTCGCCGGCGGCAAGACGCAGGCTCGCCGCCAGGCCGATCATCGCGGCGTTGTCGGTACAGAGGCTCGGATCCGGCACGAAAACCCGCACACCCTCCCGCTCGCCAAGGACCGACAGACGGGCCCGCAGCGCCCGATTGGCGTCGACGCCCCCGACAACGGTCAGATGCCGCAACCCCTGGCGCACGCACGCCTGAACCGCCCGCTCGGAGAGCACCGACACGATGGCTTCTTGGAGGCTGGCGGCGGCGTCGGCGATCCGCAACCGGGATCCCTCCCTCTCCACCAGTCGGAGCAGAGCCGTTTTGAGCCCGGAGAAGGAGAAGTCCGCCGTCTCACCGGAGAGACCCCGGGGCAGCGGGTAGCGCTTCGCGTCTCCTCCCTCGGCGACCTGCTCGATCGCCTTGCCCCCCGGGTATCCGAGTCCAAGAAGGCGAGCGCCTTTGTCGAAGGCCTCGCCAGCCGCGTCATCGAGGGTCTGCCCGAGCAGCCGGTACCGGAAGGGGGCGTCCACCTGAATGAGCTCGGTGTGCCCGCCGGAAACCACCAAGCAAACGTGCGGAAACGGGGGCGCTGGCTCGCACGCAAGGCTGGAAAGAACGTGACCCTCGAGGTGATGCACCCCAAGGAAAGGACTCCGCAGAGCGTGCGCGAGCCCTTTGGCGTAGGTGAGCCCCACGCTCAGGGCACCGACCAAGCCTGGTCGGCTGGTCGCGGCCACGGCCGTGATCCGGCCCGGCTCCAGACGAGCCGCACGCACGGCTTCGTCCACCACGGGACCGATGGTTTCGATGTGCGCGCGGGCGGCCGCCTCGGGCACGATGCCCCCCCACTGCGCATGGAGGTCGACTTGGGAGGACACGACGTTGGACAGGATGGACCTTCCGTCGAGAACCGCCGCCGAGGTCTCGTCGCAACTGGTCTCGATCGCCAGCAACGGACCCTCCCAGTAGGCTAGCCGACGGTTCACGTCTTCCATGTCGTCAAGTCGTACAGCCACATCACCAGAGCGTCCTCGCCGTTGTCCGGATAGTAACGCCGCCTTCTGGCGACGGCCTGGTACCCGAGCGACTCGTACAGCCTCACCGCCGGATGGTTCGAGGCCCGCACCTCCAGCGTGCTGCAGCGCATGCCGCGGTTGGCGGCGCGTCTGAGAAGCTCCTCCATGATCCTCCTGCCCCAACCCTGCCGGCGGCTTTCGGGCTCGACGGCCACGTTGGTGATGTGGGCCTCGTCGACGACGGACCAGTACCCGCCGAAACCGACGGGCCTTTGATCCACCAGCAAAACCAGGAACTCCCCCTCGGTGGAACCGATCTCTGCCCGGAAGCTGGCCTCGGACCAAGGAGCGGGATTGGATGCCCGCTCGATCTCCAAGACCGGCGCGAGCAAGCCTTCGTCCAGGGGGCGCATCTCCACGCGCATCATCCACCCAGGTATGCGGCTTGCACCCGAGGATCGTCCAGCAACTCTCGGCCGGGCCCCGACAGCGCCACCTGTCCGGTCTCCAGCACGTAGGCCCGATGCGCCACCTCCAGAGCCATGTGGGCGTTCTGCTCCACGAGGCACACGGTCGTTCCGGCGCGGTTGATGTCTTGGAGGATCCGGAAGATCTCCTTCACGAGGTTGGGCGCGAGACCTAGACTGGGCTCGTCGAGGAGCAGCAGCTTCGGTCGGGCCATGATCGCCCTTCCGATGGCGAGCATCTGTTGCTCGCCGCCGCTCAGAGTGCCGGCGCTCTGCTTGAGCCGCTCCCGAATCCTCGGGAACCAGCGGCAGACGGTCTCCAAGTCCTGGTCGAACGTCGATGGCTTGCGGAACTGAGCCGCCAGGGCCAGGTTCTCCCACACGGTGAGATCGGTGAAGATCCTTCGGCCCTCGGGCACGTGGCTGATGCCCATCGCCACGATCCGGTGCGGCTTGAAGCCCACGATGGGGCGGCTTTCGAAGACGATTTTGCCCGCCCTGGGCCTGACGAGCCCGCTGATCGTGCGCAGGAGGGTGCTCTTGCCGGCTCCATTCGAGCCGACGATGGCCACGATCTCGCCGGCGTTGACGTCCAGGTCGACTTCCCGGAGGGCGCGGATCGCACCGTAGGATACGTCGAGGCCACGAATCTCCAGCATCGCGGGCACGTCGCGTTCTACCCGATCGTGGAATCTCCGGGAGGTCACCCTACCGGATGCGTCCATAATGACCCAGTATTCGTCTGGGGAACAAATGAAGCACATCCGCTACTCGCACTCGTTCGAGGTGGTGTTCGAACTCCCAGAGGCGCTCCGGCCGCTGTCGAAGCTGGCCTCGAATTTCCGGTGGACTTGGCACCATCCGACTCGAGACCTCTTCCGCGAGGTGGATCGTCAGCTCTGGGACGAAGTCGGCCACAACCCGATGCAGCTGATCGCTTCCCTGACGGCGGAGCGCATCGACAAGCTGGCCAACGATCCCGTGTTTCTGGCCCGGTTGCGGTCCAGCGAGGCGGAGCTGGACGAGTACCTCTCGAGCAAGACCTGGTTCGAGCAGGCGTACCCCGAGCAGGTGGGCAAGCTGAGCATCGCTTACTTC
Organism: Fimbriimonadales bacterium; assembly: GCA_026418055.1. Lineage (GTDB taxonomy): Bacteria > Armatimonadota > Fimbriimonadia > Fimbriimonadales > Fimbriimonadaceae > UBA8783. The sequence continues at coordinate 23,742 of JAOACB010000014.1, read as the reverse complement.
TGCGCGGAGTTCGGCGTGAGCGAGTGCCTGCCGATCTATTCGGGCGGCCTCGGGGTGCTGGCGGGAGACCACCTCAAGGCGGCCAGCGACCTAGGTATTCCGCTGGTCGGAGTGGGGTTGCTGTACGCGCGGGGGTACTTCCGCCAGTACCTCAATCCGGACGGCTGGCAACAGGAGTTCTATCCGAACTACGACTTCCACCAGATGCCCCTCAAGCTCGTCCGAGGTGCGAACGACCAGCCGGTTCGAGTGGAGGTCGAGTTTCCCGACCGCACCGTGACGTGCCAGCTCTGGCGGGCGGACGTCGGAAGGGTGGCGCTCTATCTGCTGGACAGCAACGTTTTGGAGAACGCGCCGTCCGATCAAACGATCACGGACACGCTGTACGGCGGGGACAACGAGATGCGGATCCGCCAGGAGATGATCCTCGGCATCGGCGGACTGAAAGCTCTGCGGGCGCTGGGCATCCAGCCCACCGTGTGCCACATGAACGAGGGGCATGCTGCGTTCATGAGCATCGAGCGCATCCGCCAGTTCATGGAGGAGCACCATTGCGACTTCCGCACGGCGAGGCAGGTGGTCGTCAACGGCAACGTGTTCACGACCCACACCCCCGTGCCCGCGGGCTTCGACTTCTTCACGCCCGACCTGCTCGAGCGCTACATGGGCGCCAGCGTGGGAGCCGTCAAGCTTCCGTTCCCTGACTTTGTGAAGCTCGGTCGCATCGACGAGGACAACCCCGCCGAGGCGTTCAACATGGCCGTGCTCGCGATGGAGATGTCGAACCACGTGAACGGCGTCTCGAAGCTGCACGCGGCCGTGACCCGCTCGATGTTCCAAGCCCGCTGGCCCGGCTACCCCGAGGACGAGGTTCCGGTGGAGGCGATCACCAACGGTGTGCACACGTGCACATGGGTGTGCCGACGCATGTCGGACCTCTTCGACCGCTACCTCGAGGGGGACTGGCGGCGACGCTGCGACGATCCCCAGATCTGGCAGGGTGTGTACCGGATTCCCGACCACGAGCTTTGGGAGGCTCTTGAGAACCAGAGGGGCGACCTCGTCCGCTACATCCGGAGGCGGTTGCAGAACGACCTGAAGCGCCGCAACGCCGGCCGGCTCGACATCGGCCTGATCAACAACATCCTGGATCCTCGCATCCTGACCGTCGGCTTCGCTCGCCGCTTCGCGACGTACAAGCGGGGCAACCTGATGCTGCACGATCGCGAGCGCCTCAAGGAGCTGCTGTTCCACACCGAGCGCCCGATCCAGATCGTGATCGCGGGCAAAGCGCACCCCCGCGACGACGCAGGCAAGCGCATCATTCAGGAGCTGATGCACTTCATCAACCACGAGGGTGCCCGGGCCCGGATGGTGTTCCTCGAGGACTACGACATGCAGCTCGCCCGGGCTCTCGTGCAGGGCGTGGACGTGTGGCTGAACAACCCTCGCCGACCGATGGAGGCCAGCGGCACGAGCGGAATGAAGGTGCTGATGAACGGCGGCCTGAACTGCTCGGTGCTCGACGGTTGGTGGGACGAGGGCTACACCCCGGGCTTGGGCTGGGCGATCGGCGACCGGATCGACGTTCCGGACGAGGGCCAGCAAGACTGGCTCGACTCCCGTTCGCTGTACCGCCTCATCGAGCAGGAGATCGCTCCGCGCTTCTACCACCGGGTTGATGGGGGAGTGCCGACCTCTTGGCTGGAGATGGTCAAGCGCTCGATCGCGGAGCTGGTGCCGCGCTTCTCGACCTCCCGAATGGTTCGCGAGTACACCGAACGCTTCTACATCCCGGCCTCGGACGCCTACCTGCGCCTGCAGCAGGATGGACTGGCGCGGGCCAAGGCGGCGCTGGCATGGAGGGACAGGGTGCGCTCGGCGTGGAGCAACGTGAGGATCGTGAACGTGTGGGACACCGCCAAGGCCTCGAACTCTCTCGGCGCGACGTTCCAAATCACGGTCGAGGCGAACCTGGGCGCGCTTTCGCCCGAGGATGTGCGGGTGGAGGCGCTCGTGGGGCGGGTCTCCGGGGGGCGCGAACTCACGGATGTCGACCGGTTCGTGCTGGATTTCGTTGAGAAGGACGGCTCGGTCTTCCGGTTCTCCGGGACCGTGGAGTGCCGCGAGCCGGGACACATGGGCTACGCGACGCGCATCGTTCCTCAGCATGAGGACGTGAACGTGAGGAGCGAGCTGCCGTTGGTGTGTTGGGAACCCAGGTAGTGCTGGAGCGAGGGGTATCCTGTTCCTGCGGCCCCGTCGACCTCGTGGCGACGGGGCCCAGTGCCATGACCGGTCGAATCCTCTCCCGATGGATCCTCTCGCTGGCGGGGCTTGTTTGCGCCACGGTTGCCTGGGCGTTCGACGCGCGCGCCGTCGGCCCAACGGTTTACGTGAACGAGCTCCCGGTGCTCACCCTGCGGACGAGAGCCGGCGGGGCCCCTGCTGCCCGCGCGGCTCAGGCCGCGGTCAAGCTTCGGTCGCTCGGAGTCGGTGCGGTGACCGTAGCGGCGGGCAAGAGGTCCGCCCAAGTGCTGATCGGCGGGAGGCAGGCACTCAACGTGAAGCCGCAGGAAGCCAAGGCCGCCGGACTCTCACCCAAGGCCCTTGCCGAGCAGTGGGCCGGCAACCTGCGGAGGGCGCTGGCGCTGCCGCCGTTGCTGGTCGAGCCGAGCGTCGTTCGCTTGGGTCCCGACGGCAGGGCGACCGTGAGTCTCCTGGGCTCCAAGGCCCGCACCGCGGCCCTGCTCGGTCAAGGGTTGCCCGTGATGGTGTCGCGCTCGCCCGGAGCCATCCATCTGGCGGCTCGAGCGGAGGGCGAGGGCACTTTGATCGTTTCGTCAGGCGGCGAATCGGTGAGCGTCGCCGTGACGGTGCTGCCCTACGCCGCGGTTTTTCCGCAGAGGGTCTCGGCTTGGGTGTCGGGTTCGCCGGCCACGCGGGAGGTGGTGCGGGGGGCGGTCGAAGCCGCGTTGCGCAAGCGGCTGGTCGCTCGCGAGGGCGCTCGGCTCGCTTGGGGTGCGTTCGACGTTCCGAGCGTACCGGCCGGGCAACGCGCCGCTGCCCGGGTGCGCGTGTCGGCTTGGGCGCCCGACTCGGTGGAGAACTCGGGCTTGGTCGAGGTGGAGGTCGTGAACCTCGGCCTGGGGGTGCTGCGGGAGGCCGAGCTGTGGTACTGCAACGATCCTGAGAACTTGGTGGGCCCGGGAAGGCTCTTCAGCGAGTCTCTCGCCGTGGCGAAGCCCGTGCGCCTGCTGTTTCACCACTCCAATCAGTCGCCGGTCCCTCTCGTCTTGGAAGTTTCCATCCAGAACGATTCGGACCTCGAGGCGCGGCTCGCCATCATTCCCGGCGATAGCCGCCCGGATCCCAACCCCGTTCTCGCGGGACTGCGGGCCGGGGACGAGTTCCTGCGCAACTGGCTCACCGGCTCGGCGGAGGTCGTGGCGGTGCCGCCCCGAAGCCGCGTTCCCATCGCGCTCCGGCGGCTCGCTCCGCGGGACACCGCGAGCGGACTCCAAGCGATCCGGCTGCTGCCGGGCGGCCCGGGCTCGGTTCGCCTGCTCGCCTCGGCGCGGCTTCCGATGGAATACGAGGGTTTGGCTTTCCAGTGGTCGGAGGCCCCTTGGAGGTTCTTGCCGCCCTTGAGAACGGAGCCCGACGATGGCAGGCCAGGGCCTTCGAGCCAACACGTGTACCCGACTCCATTCCGAAAGGAATCGGTGGTTTACAGGACCGGAGGTCGGCATGCCTTCGTGCGCATCGGTCAGCGCCCCATCGACCGGGCCGACGGCCAAGGGGCGCTGCTGGGCAACTTCGGCGTGGTGTACCGCATCGAAGCGGAAGCTCTGAACGAGGATTCCGTTCCAAAGGAGGTGGAGGTGGTGTTCGAGGCCAGCGCCGGGTACAGCGGCGCGCTGTTCGTAGTGGACAACCAGTACGTCCGCACGCCCCTCCTGCAACCGAAGCAAGAGTTCCGACTGGTTCGGACGAGGCTCGAGCCGCGCCGCAGCCGCAGGTTCGCGATCCTTACCCTGCCACTGTCCGGCAGCAGCTATCCGGCGACCTTGGTGATTCGGGAGGTCGACCGCCTCTCGGCCGCGAGATGACGCGATGAGACCCGAACACGGCGACATCGCAGACTTGTTCGGCTTCGTCCTTCCGCAAGGGCCGAGCTCCGAGGCAACCCGCCGCAGGCTTCCGACGGAGGGGAGGACCGCCGCCGAGAGCGCGGAGATCGCCGCCGCGCACCTGGCCGACGGCAACGTCGCCGAGGCGGTCCGTCACTACAAGCGCGCGATCGAGCAGAAGGGCGGCGAAGACCCGCACCTCGCGCTGGACCTGGCCGCGGCGCATGAGTTCGGAGGCGATCTGCCCGCAGCCATCGAGCAGTACCTCAAGGCCCTTCAGTCGGCGGAGAGCTCGTTGGAGGCCGGGCTCGGCCTCTCCTCGGTTCTCCGGCAGGAGGGGCGCTACCGAGAGGCGATCGAGCGCTTGGAGCAGGCCCTAGAGGCGCACCCTGCGGATCCGTACCTCTGGGCGAAGATGGCCGAGTTGCTTCGGGAGGCCGGATGGAGGAAGAAGGCTCTGGAGGCCATCCAGAGGGCTGTGACGCTGAAGCCGGAGGAGGCCCACTTCCATTTCTGGTGCGGGGACTTGCTGATCGCCATGGGCAGGTATGAGGAGGCCTTGCGATCGTTGCGGGCCGCCGTCGAGCTGTCGCCCGGGGACGACCACTTCCTCCTCCTCAGCGGCGTGGCCTTCTGGCGCCTCGGGCGGCACAAGGATGCGGTGCGCGCCGTCGACTTCGCGAAGAGCCTGGACCAGGATGAACCTGCCTACGGCGCGCTGTTGGCGATCCTCCGGGTGGAGTGCGAGATGGATCCGCAAGGCGGCGCCGGCGAGGCGTTCCGTGGGCTGGACGAGTACGCCAAGGACCGCGTGCGGCGCTGGCTCGACCTGTTCGGCATTCCTCGGGACCGCCTGCGCTGAAGGCCGGCGCTCACAGGGCCGCCTGCAGTCCTTTCTGGGCGAGTTCGATGGCCCGGAGGCACGCCATGGCTTTGTTGCGGCACTCCATGGACTCCCGCTCGGGGACGCTGTCGAAGACGATTCCCGCTCCGGCCTGCACGTAGGCGGTGTGGCTCTTCAGCAGGATCGTCCGGATGGCGATGCAGAGGTCCATGTCGCCGCTCGCGCCGAAGTATCCGATCGCGCCAGCGTAGAGACCCCGCCGGGTGGGCTCGATCTCGTCGATGACCTCCATCGCCCGGATCTTCGGCGCGCCGCTCACCGTGCCGGCAGGGAACGTCGCTCGCACCAGGTCGTAGGCGCTTTTGCCCTTCGCCAGCCTTCCCGACACCGAGCTGACGATGTGCATGACGTGCGAGTATCGCTCGACGGTCATCAGCTCGTCCACGCGCACGGAGCCGAACTCGCAGACGCGTCCAAGGTCGTTTCTGCCCAAGTCCACGAGCATGACGTGTTCGGCGCGCTCTTTCTCGTCTGCCAGGAGCTCCCGCTCGAGCCGCGCATCGTCCTCGAGGCTCTCGCCGCGATGGCGCGTCCCGGCGATCGGTCGCACTTTGGCGACTCCGTGCTCCAAACCCACGAGCAGCTCCGGCGAGGCGCCGACCACGTCGAAGTCGCCGTACCGCAACAGGAACATGTACGGCGAGGGGTTCAGGGATCGCAGGGCGCGATAGATCGTCAAGGGGTGGGCCTCGGTCTGCGTCTGAAAGCGCTGGCTGAGCACCATCTGCACCCCGTCGCCGGCGGCGATCAACTCCACCACGCGCCGCACACCCTCCTCGTACTCCCCTTCGGCCATGTTGCTGGCGAGCGGGTGCGCCTCGAAGCGTCCCATCGGCAAAGGGGGCAGAGGACGCCGCAGCCGCGCCACGATCCTCTCGATCTCGGCCGCGGCCTGCTCGTAGGCTCGCGAGGTGCCGTCGGCAAGCACCACCACCCGGATGAGGTTCTTGGCATGGTCGAACACCACGGCGGAGTCGACGAGCATCATCGCGAGATCGTCGCAATCCAGGTCGTCGACACCGTTGTCCGGGAGCCGCTCGAAGAACCGAACGAGGTCGTACGACAACATCCCGACCGCTCCGCCCACGAAGCGGGGGAGGCCCGGCTGATCCAGGACCGGTTCGGCGGTCAGCTCCTGCTCCAGCAGGTGGAGCGGATCGAAGCCGTCGGGGAGGTGGCTCCTCGTCTCCCCTGTGTGCGTGATCCTGCGAACCATGCGGCCCTTGGTTCGAAGCACCAGCCGGGGACGCACGCCGATCATGCTGTAGCGGGCCAGGTGCTCGCCTCCCGTGACGCTCTCCAGAAGAAAGCTGTGCGGCTCATCGTGGGCGAGTTTCCAATACGCCGAGAGCGGCGTTTCCATGTCGGCGAGGAGGTCGGCGTGCACGGGCATGCGCCGGCCCTCGTGCGCATGGCGGAGGAAGTCTTCCCGGGAGGGAACGATCATCGAACCGGATTATGCCCGATCGCGCTCCAGCCCCCAGACCCCGCCGCGTGCCAAACTAGCGCCATGCCTGGTTTCCAGGTGCACCAAGGACGCACGGCGCTGTACCTCGAGGACCACATCGACACGGACCGGATCATTCCTGCCCGGTTTCTGTCGATGGTCACGAGGTCGGGCTATGGAGAGCTTTTGTTCAAGGACGTCAGGGGGGAGGCGTTCCCCCTCGACCAGCCGGAGGCTCGCGGGGCTACCGTTCTCGTGGTGGGGACCAACTTCGGTTGCGGCTCGTCTCGCGAGCATGCGGTGTGGGCGATCCAGCAGGCGGGCTTCGCCGCGGTGATCGCACGGAAGGATCCCGACTCGCCGGGCTTCAGCGACATCTTCCGGCAGAACGCCGCGAACTGCGGGTTGCTGCTGATCGAGCTGCAGCCCGAGGCGCACGCCGCTCTGGCCGGGCTCGGCCAAGGCGCGGAGGTCGAGATCGATCTTCCAAGTCAGCAGGTTCGCTTCGGTGGACGCGAGGCGGGGTTCGACATCGCGCCGGCGACGAAGGATGCGCTCCTGCAGGGACTGGATCTCATCGGGACGACGCTCACGCTCGAGCGTGAGATCGCCGCCTTCGAGGAGAGGCATCGTCCATGAGGTCCGTCATCGCCCTGCTGGGCTGGATCGCGCTGGCGGCGCCGTGCGGTTGCGGCGACGGCGAGGCTCCCCCTGCGACGTCCGAGACGCCGCCGCGCGCCCAGACGGCCCCTGCGGAGCCTCGGGGGCGGCGGTTCCCGCTGGAGAGCCTCGCGACGATGGAGGTGCGGGTGGGCAAGGCGAGTTTCCGGGCATGGCTGGCCGACACGCCCGAGAAGCACGAGGAGGGCCTGATGTGGGTTCCTCCGGAACAGCTCGGCGACCGGGCGATGCTGTTCGTGTTCCCAACCGCCGAGGAGCGCAGCTTCTGGATGAAGAACACGCCCACGGCCCTCGACATCGCGTTCTTCTCGGCGGACCGAATCCTGCTGAACGTGGGACAGGGGAAGCCGCACAGCCTCGACCCCGTGGCGAGCGAGGGACCGGCGCAGTTCGTGCTGGAGGTCCGCCGAGGCACGTTCCAGCGCCTGGGGATCCGGCCGGGGGCCAAGCTCGAGTTCTAATCGCGGTCTGGCGGCGCCTCGGGTCGCATCATCGGGAAGAGGATCACCTCCCGGAGGACGTCCGCCCCGGTGAGCACCATCGCAAGCCGGTCCATGCCGATGCCGCAGCCGCCGGTCGGCGGCATCCCGCCCTCCAGCGCGAACAGGAACTCCTCGTCGTAGGGGTGAGTCTCGTCCGCACCTCCCATCCTCTGGCCGAGCTGTTGCTCGAAGCGCTCGCGCTGGTCGATCGGGTCATTGATCTCGCTGAACGCGTTGCAGACCTCCCGGCCTCGCACATAGCCCTCGAACCTGCGCGTGAAGCCGGGCTTGTTGGGGTCCTTTTTGGCCAGCGGCGAGGTCTCGAGGGGATACCCCACGACGAAGGTGGGATCGATGAGCGTCGGCTCCACGAACCTTTCGAGCAGTTTCTCGATGATGCCTCCCACGTGGTGCTCGTTCTCGGTGGGCAGGCCGCACCGCTCCATGGCGGCCTTCGCCTTTTCCAGCGTGGCGAACTCCTCCGGGCGGACGCCCGCGTGCCGCTCGATCTCCTCGAGCAGGTCCACCCTGCGCCACCTCCGAGAGAAATCGATCTGGTGCACGGAGCCGTCGGCGGTCTTCACGTCGACCACGGGAGTGCCGAACACGTCTTGGCACACGGATCGGAACAGCTCCTCGACCAGGTCCATCATGTCCTCGAGGTTGGCGTAGGCTTGGTAGAACTCGAGGAGCGTGAACTCGGGGTTGTGGCGGTTGCTGACGCCCTCGTTGCGGAACACTCGTCCGATCTCGTACACCTTCGGGACGTCTCCGCAGATGACCCTCTTCAGGTACAGCTCCAGCGAAATCCGGAGCTTCACCTCGAGGTCATAGGCGTTGTAGAACGTCTTGAACGGGGTCGCGGCGGCGCCTCCGGCCTCCAGCTGCAGCACGGGCGTCTCCACCTCGAGGAACCCCTTCGAATCGAGAAACCGCCGTACCGCCGAGACGATGCGCATGCGGTCGAGCAGCATGCGCCGGGCCTCGGGGTTGCAGATCAGGTCGAGGTGGCGGTGGCGGTAGCGCAGCTCGGTGTCCTGGAGGCCGTACCAACGCTCTCCGTCCTTCTCCTTGCCCAGCGGCAGCACCTGCAGCGACTTGCTGAGCGGCGTCAGCTCTCGCACGTGGATCGAGCGTTCGCCGGTCTTCGTGAGGAACAGCTCTCCCGCAACCCCGACGTGGTCGCCGATGTCGAGCAGCTTGAACACTTCGAACCATCGCTCGCCCAGATCGTCCCTTCGGAAGTACCCTTGGATCTTGGCCTCACCGTCGGACAGATGCGCGAAGCCCGCCTTGCCCATCAGCCGGTAGGACACGATGCGTCCTGCGAAGCGGACAGGCTGGCCCTCCAGCTCCTCGAAGCGCTCGAGCAGGGTCCTCGCGTCGTGGGTGGTCTCGAAGCGCTCGACCGCGTAAGGGTCCGCGCCGAGCCGCCTCATCTCCTCCAGTTTCTGCAGGCGGACGGCGCGGATGCTGGATTCCTCGCTCATGGCGGCTCATTTTACTGGATCGGGCCAGGTTCGACCGAAGCTCGCGCATAATCGCTCCGAGAGGGCACCAGCATGGCGTCTCCCAGCAAGCACCTTGCGATCGATTTGGGCGCGGAGAGCGGCCGGGCCGTTGTGGGAACCTTGCGCGACGGGCGCTTGGCGATGGAGGAGATCCACCGTTTCCCCAATCGGATGCTTCCCGTTCGAGGACGCCTGCACTGGGACGTGTACCGCCTGTACGAGCACATTCTCGAGGCTTTGGCTATGGCGCCGGACGACGTGGAGTCGATCGGCATCGACACCTGGGGGGTCGACTTCGGCGTGCTCGACCGAAACGGGATGCTGATGGGCTTGCCGTTCGCCTACCGGGACGAGAGGAACCCCAGGGCCATGGAGAGCTTCTTCCGCCGGTTCCCGCGGCAGCGGGTTTACGAGCTCACGGGCACGGAGATCCTGCCGTTCAACAGCCTCTTCCAGATGGAGGCCCTGCGGCTCGAGGGGTCTGTTTGGCTCGAGGCGGGGTCGAGGGTGGTGTTCCTGCCGGAGCTGCTGTCGCACCTGTTGACCGGGGTGGCGAAGACGGAATTCACGTTCGCCTCGACCTCGCAGCTGTACGACACCCGGACGAGGAGCTGGGTTGGAGAGCTCGTCGAAGCGGTGGGGCTGCAGCCCGGGATGCTCGGAGAGGTCGTGCCATCGGGCACGCCGCTCGGGCCATTGTCCGACGATGTGTGCCGTTCGATCGGTGGCAAGCTTTTCGGCGTTCCGGTTGTCGCCGTAGCCTCCCACGACACCGCCTCCGCCGTTGCCGCGGCCCCGGCGGAAGGGGACGGGTGGGGCTTCATCAGCTCTGGCACTTGGTCGATCATGGGCGTGGAGACTCCTGCGGCGGTGGTCACCGAGGCCACGTACAGGGCGGGCTTCACCAACGAGGGCTCGGCGAGCGGCGGCAACCTCCTGATGAAGAACGTGATGGGTCTCTGGCTGATCCAACGCCTGAGGGCGCGGTTGCCCGAGCCGAGGCCGTCCTATGCGGACCTGGCGGCTTGGGCCGCCGCCGCTGAGCCTTTCCAGGCGATGGTGGACCCGGACCGCCCTGCCTTCCTGAACCCGGAGGACATGGCCCAAGCCGCGCGGGAGGAGTGCGAGGCGACGGGCCAGCGATGGCCTTCCGACACGGGCTCGCAGGTGAGGGTCTTGCTGGAATCGCTGGCGTTCAAGTACCGCTGGATCGCGGACAAGCTGCAGGAAGCTGGGGTGGTCAGGCCCCGCCTGTTGCACGTGATCGGAGGGGGTTCGCAGAACGCCCTGCTCTGTCAGATGACCGCCGACGCGGTCGGCGTGCCGGTGATCGCTGGTCCCTCTGAGGCGACTGCCGCGGGAAACCTCCTGACGCAGGCCTTGGCGATGGGACGCCTCTCGGGTTGGCAGGAGGTTCGCGAGGTCATGCGCGTCTCCAGCGGGCTCACCCGGTACGATCCCGTCGCCAAGTCGGATTGGGACCGTCGCTGGCCGGGGTTCGTGGAGTTGGTGGAGGGTCGTTGAACATGGCGAAGGGGTTCGAGCTGGCGAGGGAACAGTACGCCGAATGGGGCGTGGATGTGGAGGCTGCGCTGAGGACGCTGGCGTCCGTGCGCGTCTCGATGCACTGCTGGCAGGGCGACGACGTGGGGGGCTTCGAAGCCAGTCAAGGAGGCTTGGGAGGCGGCCTCGCGGTGACGGGCAATGCTCCAGGAAAGGCCCGCACCATCGACGAGCTGCGCCAAGATCTGGAGCAGGCGTTTCGGTTGATCCCGGGGAGCCACAAGCTCAACCTGCACGCGATCTACGGCGACTTCGGTGGTCGGAGGGTGGACCGGAACGAGGTCCGCTACGAGCACTTCGCCTCTTGGGTCGGGTGGTGCCGCACCCTGGGCCTCGGTCTGGATTTCAACGCCACGCTGTTCTCCCATCCCAGGGCGGACGACGGCTGGACGCTTTCGCACCCGAGCGAGGAGACGAGGAGGTTTTGGATCGAGCACGTCCAGCGTTGCCGAGAGATCGCGGAGCGCTTCGCTTCGGAGCTGGGCGAGCGCAGCGTGCACAACCTCTGGATTCCGGACGGAGCCAAGGACGACACGGTGGAGCGCCTGCCGTACCGAGAGCGGCTTCGGGAGAGCCTGGACGCCATCTACGAGATCCCTCGGACGGGCGTGACGGACGCCGTGGAGAGCAAGCTCTTTGGGATCGGAAGCGAGACGTTCGTCGTGGGGTCCCACGAGTTCTACCTCGCCTACGCCCTGAGGAGGGGTTTGGCGCTCTGTCTGGACATGGGCCACTTCCACCCGACGGAGAGCGTCGCCGACAAGGTGAGCGCCTTGGCGCCCTTCTTCGGGGAGTTGCTGTTCCACGTGAGCCGCGGCGTGCGGTGGGACAGCGACCACGTGGTGGTGGTGAACGACGACGTGCGGCTGTTGGCGCGGGAGATCGTGCGGGCGGGACTTCTGGGGAGGTGCCACCTCGCCCTGGACTACTTCGATGCCTCGATCAACCGCGTGGCGGCTTGGGTGATCGGCATGCGAGCCTTCCTGCGGACCTTGCTCGAGGCGTTGCTCGAGCCCCGTGCGAGGTTGGCCGAAGCGGCAGGATTCGAGAGGCTCGCCTTGCAGGAGGAGGCCAAGTCGCTGCCCGTCGGCCTAGTTTGGGACGAGCACTGCGAGCGGATGGGGGTTCCGCCGGGCGCGGGCTGGATCGAAGAGGCCCGAGCGTACGAACGGAGGGTGTTGGAGCGTCGGGCTTGAGTCTGCGGTGGGGCGAAGGGCTTGACAAAGCGGCGGCCGAGGCCTCATAATCCGTCCTTGCGTGGACTCCAGCAGTCCGCGGAGCGTCCGTGACCGGGAGGCTGGCACGTCGGGAGGGACCGTAGAGGGCAGAAGAAGGGAAGTCTTCCAGCGGTTTGACGACGAAGGCCCATCCGGAAGGACGGGCCTTCGTGGCGAGAGGGGCCCCCTGAGCCATCCGAAGACAGAAGAGTCGAACGAAGAGGAACGAATGCCGACGGTCAACCAGCTCGTACGCAAGGGCCGAAAGAAGCCCACCTACAAGTCGAAGTCGCCCGCGCTGAAGAACAACCCGCAGAAGCGCGGCGTGTGCACCGTTGTCCGAACCGTGACCCCGAAGAAGCCCAATTCGGCGTTGCGGAAGGTGGCTCGCGTGCGCTTGACCAACGGCATCGAGGTGACCGCGTACATCCCTGGCATCGGACACAACCTGCAGGAGCACTCCGTGGTTCTGGTGCGCGGCGGACGCGTGAAGGATCTGCCCGGCGTGCGCTACCACATCATTCGCGGCGCCGAGCAGGCCGCTGGAACGAACAACCGCATGCAGGGCCGAAGCAAGTACGGAACGAAGCGACCCAAGGCCGCCGCGAAGAAGTAGGAGGATAGGAAAGGATGCCGAGAAAAGGACCCGCCCCGAAGAGACAGATTCTGCCCGACCCGATCTACGGCAGCGAGCTCGTTCAGCGGTTCATCAACCGGATGATGATCGACGGCAAGAAGGTCGTCGCCGAGAAGATCTTCTACCAGGCGATGCAGGCCTGCGAGCAGAAAGCCGGTGTTCCGGCCATCGAGGTTTTCGAGAGGGCCCTGCAGAACGTGATGCCTCAGGTGGAGGTCCGGCCCAGGCGCGTCGGAGGCCAGACGTACCAGGTTCCGATGGAGGTTCGACCGGAGCGCCGCCGCACCCTGGCTCTGAGGTGGCTGATCACGGAGGCTCGGAACCGAAAGGACGGCAAGTCGATGACCGAGAAGCTCACGGCGGAGCTTCTGGACGCCTACAACAACACCGGCCGAGCGGTCAAGAAGAAAGAGGATACGCACCGCATGGCGGATGCGAACAAGGCGTTCGCACACTACCGGTTCTGATCGGCGGCATCGGATGGCGGAGCGGGGCCCTCGGTCGGCGGGCCCCGCTCCTTCTGTTAAAGGTTCGCGACCCTATGGCCCACCCAACTCCTGGGTCCTAGCGGGCGAGGGTTTCGGAAAGCCATAATTCGAGTACAAGGGGAGATCATGAGCCTCTCGGCAACGATGACGCAGGAGGTTGGCCAGCGGGTTCAGGCTTGATCGTGTCTCTACGATGAAGCGCCCCTGCCGACGGACGGGGGCGTTCTCGTGTACGGGACCTTGGAGTTTCTCCCTCCGAAAGACCTATCGAACTAAGTGACTGCCATGGCGCGATCGCACCCTCTCCATCTCGTTCGGAACATCGGCATCGCCGCGCACATCGACGCGGGCAAGACGACCACAACCGAGCGCATCCTGTACTACACCGGCCGGACCCACAAGCTGGGCGAGGTGCACGAGGGCACCGCGACCATGGACTGGATGGAGCAGGAGCAGGAGCGCGGCATCACGATCACGTCCGCCGCCACAAGCTGCTTCTGGCGCGGCTCCAAGTACGACAAGCCCGAGCACAAGATCAACATCATCGATACTCCGGGACACGTGGATTTCACGGTGGAGGTCGAGCGCTCCCTTCGCGTCCTGGACGGTTGCGTGGCGGTGTTCTGCGCCGTCGGCGGAGTCCAGCCCCAGTCCGAGACCGTCTGGCGCCAGGCGAACAAGTACGGCGTTCCCCGCATCATCTATGTGAACAAGATGGACCGCCTGGGCGCGGACTTCTTCGCGGTCGTCGAGAGGATCCGCCAGCGCCTCGGAGCCAACGCGGCGCCGATCCAGATCCCGATCGGGTCGGAGAGCAACTACCAAGGGTATGTGGACCTCATCTCCATGGAGGCCACCATCTACCGCTCCGACGACGGCAAGGAGTACGACGTGCTGGCGGTGCCGACAGAGATGCGCGACCTCGCTCAGACCTGGCGCGAGAAGCTCATCGAGGCGATCGCCGAATACGACGATTCGATCATGGAGCGCTTCCTGGAGGGCGAGTCGATCTCCGAGGAGGACATCCGCGTCGCGTTGCGCGCCGGCACGATCGCCAACAAGATCACGCCCGTGCTCAGCGGCTCGTCGTTCAAGAACAAGGGCGTGCAGGCGATGCTGGACGCCATCGTGGACTACCTGCCCTCGCCGATCGACATCGGTGCGGTGAAGGGGGTCAACCCCTCGGACGAGTCGCCTGCCGAGCGCCAGCCGTCGGACGACGAGCCGTTCTGCGCGCTCGCGTTCAAGATCATGAGCGACAAGTACGTCGGAAGGCTGACGTACATGCGGATCTACAGCGGCCAGCTCGCCAAGGGCAGCCCCGTGATGCTCATCTATCGGGACCCGCAGACCAACGAGTTCCGTCAGAGGAAGGAGCGCGTCGGCCGCATTCTGCAGATGCATGCGAACAGCCGCGAGGATCTCGACATCGCCTACGCGGGCGACATCGTCGGGGTGATCGGTCTCAACGACGTGAACACCGGAACGACGGTGTGCGAGGAGAGCGCTCCCATCGCCCTGGAGAGCATCCGCTTCCCCGAGCCCGTCATCCAGATCGCCATCGAGCCGAAGAGCAAGGCGGACCAGGAGAAGCTAGGCCAGAGCCTGCAGCGCCTGGCGCAGGAAGATCCGACGTTCCGGGTTTTCACAGACCCGGAGAGCGGGCAGACGATCATCTCGGGCATGGGCGAGCTGCACCTCGAGATCATCGTCGACCGACTGAAGCGCGAGTTCGGCGTCCAGGCGAACCAGGGCCGACCGATGGTCGCCTACCGCGAGACCGTGCGGGTGAAGTCGAAGGCGGAGGGCCGTTTCGTCCGGCAGACGGGCGGGTCGGGCCAGTACGGCCACTGCTGGATCGAGCTGGAGCCGCTTCCCCCCGGCTCGGGCTTCCAGTTCGAGAACAAGGTGGTGGGAGGAGCGATCCCCAAGGAGTTCATCCCGGCGGTGGAGAAGGGCGTGCGCGAGGGCCTCGCTTCGGGCGTGCTCGCCGGATACCCGGTCGTGGACGTGAAGGTGTCGGTCGTCGACGGCAGCTACCACGAAGTGGACAGCAACGAGAACGCCTTCAAGCAGGCGGGTGTGATCGCCTTCCGGGAAGCCATGAAGAAGGCTCAGCCCGTGCTGAAGGAGCCGATCATGCACGTGGAGGTGACCACGCCGGAGAACTACGTGGGCGACGTCGTCGGCGACATCAACGCTCGGCGCGGGCGCATCGAGGGCATGGAGCCCGCGCCGGGCGGCGTGACGGTCATCACGGCGCACGTCCCGCTCGCGGAGATGTTCGGCTACGTGACGACGTTGCGTTCGCTCACCCAGGGGCGGGCAACGCCCAACGTCACGCCGTCGCACTACGAGGAGGTGCCGGCGAACATCGCCACCGAGGTCATCTCCAAGGCTGCGCGCTGAGCGCCCGCATCATTCGACGGGATTGGTCAGCTCGCCGATCCCCTCGACCCACACCGTGATGGAATCCCCCGGCCGGAGCCAAACCGGGGGATTCCGCGCCATTCCGACCCCGTGGGGAGTGCCCGTGAGAATGACGGTCCCCGGCGGCAGGGTCGTGTCCGCAGTGAGGAACTCCAGCAGGGCGGGAACGTCGAAGATCAGGTCGGCCGTTGTCCAGTCCTGCATCGTATCGCCGTTCAGGCGGGTTCCCAGTCGCAGCGCGCTCGGATCGGGCAGTTCGTCGGCCGTCACCAGGCAAGGACCGAGCGGGCAGAACGTGTCGAAGGACTTCGCCCGACACCACTGGCGGCCGCTGCGCCGCAGCTGCCAGTCTCGAGCGCTGACGTCGTTGGCCACGGTGTAGCCCAGAACGTGCTGCAGAGCGCGCTCCCGCGGCAGGTCTCTCGCCTCCCGTCCTAAGACGACCGCCAGCTCGCACTCGTAGTCCACCTCTTCGGTCGGAATGCGCCTTGGGAGGCGGATGGGATCGCCAGGGTTTTGCAGGCTCGCAGGGCTCTTGTAGAACACCACCGGCCACTCGGGGGGCTTGCCGCCGGTTTCCTCGGCATGGCGGCGGTAGTTGAGGCCGATCCCGACGATCAAAGGTGGCTGCACGGGAGCGAGCAGCTTCGCGATGCGGTCGGTGCGCCCCGTCGGCGACCAGTCGGCGAACAGGCTGCCCTCGATCCGTTCGGCAACCAGCGGCTCGACCCAGCGGCCCCATCGCGTGGCGCCATCCGAAGCTGCGATGTATCGGACGATCTTCATCGGTCTCCCCGGAAGTGCCTGGCTCAGCCCTTCAAACGGACGCTGGACAAGCGCTCGGCAAGGCCATGGACTCCCGCGTCGAAGGTGAACAGCCTGCCACCCAGAGGGTCATCAGCGGCGGGTTCGGACCCGCCGAAGCTCGTGACGTTAGCCGTGCGGCCGTCCGGGCCGCCGATCGCGATGCTCGTCGGCTTCTTCGCAGGAGTCGGCACCTCCCGAGCGCGAGTTCCGTCGGGTGCGAGACGCAGCACTCGGGATCCATCCCAGAAGGCGATCCAAAGGAACCCCTCGCTGTCCACGGTCAGTCCGTCGGGAACCCCGGGCAGGTCGGAGAAATCAGCCAGCACCCTGCGGTTGGAGGCTCGTCCATCGACGTAGTCGAACGCATCGACCCGCCTCAGGGGAGATTCCACGAAGTACATCGTTCGACCGTCCGGAGAGAACCCGAGGCCGTTGGAGCAACCGACTTCGTCCGCGACAACCTCGAACACACCATCGGGAGTCAGGCGGTAAAGCTTGCCCAACCGACCCTCGCATGGCATGGTGCCGCAGAAAACGCCGCCGTCCGGGTCGGCGGAAACATCGTTGAAGCGACCGGCCGGATCCTCTCCCGTCACCGCGGCGAACGGCTCGACGCGGCCTTCCCGCAACGTCAGGACCGTACCACGCTCGCAGAACAGCAGCAGGGAACCATCGCTCTGGAAGGTGAAGCCGCCGAGCTGCCGACAGACCCTCCAGCTCATGTGTCGCCCCGAGGCGGCATCCCACCGGTGCAGGTCGCCTCGCTCGATGTCCGTCCAGAACAGCGCCCTCTCCGTCGGGTGCCAGAGCGGCCCTTCGCCAAGGTGGCAACGCACGCTCAGGAATGGTTCCACGCTGCCAGTTTATCCGTTGCCCACGGCCGCAAGCTCCGCGCGAAGCAGGATGAGGGAAGCGGCGGCAACCGCGGCAGTGTCGACTCGGAGCACCCGCGGGCCGAGCGTGGCAGCCCGATCGGCGATCCAAACCACCTCCCGGGGCGCCCATCCTCCCTCAGGTCCGATGACGATCGCTTCTGGCAACGGATCCAAGGGCAGCGGCCTGGAGACCCCCTCGACTTCCGAAAGGACGATCGCGTTCGGCAACAGCTCCAACACCTCCCGCAGGCCGGGCGCCCAGCGAACCTTCGGGACACGGGTGCGGTAGCACTGCTCGCAGGCCTCGCGGGCGATCGTTCGCAGACGCCGCAACCGATCCTCGACCTTCTGGCCTTCCCAGCGCGCGAGAGACCGCTCCGCAGGGAAGACCACGAACTCGCTGACACCCACCTCGGTTCCCATGCGGATCACCGCATCCAGCTTGTCGGGTTTGGGAAGAGCCTGCGCCAGCGTCAGGTGGTGCAACGGCTCCGTGGCGGGATGCTCCACGGCGAGCGGGACGGCTTGCCGACCCTCGAGACGGCACCGCAGGAGAGACCCGTCGCCGGGCAACACGGCGATCTCGGCGCCGGATTGCAGGCGCAGGACCTTCCTCAGCTTCTCGAGCTCCTCCGGCGGCAATTCGAAGGGAGCTTCCGTCGTGGCTCCGGACACGAAGGATCGGGGAAGAGACCTCAGGGGCGCAGGAACGTCGCCGCGAGCCATTCGCCCTCCTGCAACCTCTGCTGCAGATCGAATCCAGCGCGCTCCGCCGCCTCGCGCACATCGGACCAGTTCGCTTCGATCACCCCGCTCACGATCCACAGCCCTCCGGGTCGAAGGCAACGGGCGGCGTCTGGCGCGATGCGGATGAGGACCGCGCTGATGATGTTGCTGAACGCCGCGTCGAAGCTTCTTCCAAGCAACGGCTCGAAAGCGTCCCCGACCAGCCACTCGGCCCGCACCCCGTTGCGTCGCGCGTTGGCGGAGGCGATCTCGACGGAACCCGCCTCAATGTCCACGCCAACCACGCAGGCGGCGCCGAGCTTGGCGGCGGAGATCCCGAGGATGCCGCTTCCGCAACCCACGTCGGCCACGCTCAGACCCGTCCAGTCGCGGTCTGCGAGGAGCCGCAGGCAAAGGCGCGTCGTCGGGTGGTCTCCGGTTCCGAACGCTTGGCCCGGATCGATGACCACCTCGACGTCTCCTGGAGAGAGTTGGAACGGTTCCCAAGAGGGACGGATCACGAGCCTCTCGCCCACCCGGAAGGGTCGGAAGAACCGCTTCCAAGCCTCCGCCCAGTCCTCTTCCGCCACAGTCTCTATGGATGCCTCGGCATCCATTGCCCTCAGCCTCTGAATCAGAAGGCAGGCCCTCTCGCGGGCCCCTTCGGACTGCTCGAGGTAGCCCACCATGCGGGGCGGCGACGAGAGGATCTGGGTGCTGGGGCAACCCGCATCCTCGAACGCCAAAGCCCAAGGAGACCAGTCCAATGGTTCTTGAGGAAGCTCGGCCGTGATCTTGAGCCAGTTCATGGCTTCCTCTTGCGGAAGAGCTTGGCCAGCAGGCCTCCACCGTCGTCCTCGGAGCGCCGCTGGCCATCGAGCGCCTCCTCCAGCTGTCGCACCAGCCTCTTCTGCTCGTCGGTGAGCCTCTTGGGAACATCCACGGTGATCTCCACCAACAGGTCCCCACGCGCCCCGCCCCGCAACGGCGGGAGACCGGCCCCCGGCACGGTCAGAACGGTTCCGGGTTGCGTTCCCGGCGGAACGGCCACCCTCACGGGGCCGTCGAGACCCTCGACCTGAACCTCGCCGCCCAAGACGGCTTTGGGGTAGGAAATGGTGAGCAGGCCCAGCAGGTTGCGCCCCTGCCTCTCGAACCGAGGATCGTCCTCCACCGAAACGACCACGTACAGGTCTCCCGGCCGTCCCATGCCGGTTCCGTCGCTGCCCTGTCCGGGCAGGTGGATCGTGTCGCCGTCGCGGATGCCCGGCGGGATGTGCACGTTGACCCTCGCCTCTTCCGGCACCAGACCCTGCCCCCGGCACTTTGGACAGGGAGACGCGATCACCTGGCCTGTACCGGAGCACCTGGCGCACGTGGCGGAGGTTCGGACGGTGCCTATGAACGTCTGCCGGATCTGCGTGACCGCCCCCGCTCCCCGACAGTTAGGGCAGGTTTCGGGCGGCCTGCCGGCTTCGGATCCCGAGCCCATGCAGTCCGGACACTGGCTCATGCGGCGGACTCGGACCTCCCGCTGCGCCCCGGAGACGACCTCCCTCAGGCTGATCTCGACGTCCGCCCTGAGATCCTCTCCGTCTCGGCCCTGCCGCCGGTTCGCTGGGCCGACCCTCCCGCCGAAGAACATCTCGAAGATGTCCTGGAAGTTGGCGAAGGGATCTACGGGTGCCTCTTCGGGTGAGCCGGTCCGATCGTAGCGCGCTCGCTTTTGGGGGTCGGAGAGGATGGCGTAGGCCTCCCCGACCTCCTTGAACTTCTCCTCGGCGCTGGGGTCGTTCGGATTGACGTCGGGATGGTAGGCCCTCGCGAGGCGGCGAAAGGCGGACCTGATCTCCTCCTGCGACGCGTCCCGCGGTACTCCGAGAACCTCGTACGGGTCCCTCATCTGCCCTGTGGCGCCTCGGAGGTCCTAGACGTCCTCTTCCTCGTCCTCCTCGGCGAGATTCTCCTGCGTCTCGATGTCGGTGAGGGACATGGAGTCGGGGTCGTCTGCAACGGGCACGGGCTCCTCCTCGGTCTCGTCCTCGACGTCCCCAAAAACGTCGGACAAGGTTTCCGCCGTGAGCTCGGTCTCGTCGGCCTCCTCGTCCTCGAATTCAGCGTCGGCCAGCGACGGAGCGGGAAGCTCCTCGTCCTCGAGCGTCACGCCGAGAGTGGGCTCCACGATCGGCACGTGGGCCGAGTGGGCCGCGATGAGTTCGGCGACTTCGTCGTGCTGCTCCACAACCGGGAGATCGTCTTTGAACCTCGGTTTCACGTGCTCTCGCGCGATC
Organism: Fimbriimonadales bacterium; assembly: GCA_026418055.1. Lineage (GTDB taxonomy): Bacteria > Armatimonadota > Fimbriimonadia > Fimbriimonadales > Fimbriimonadaceae > UBA8783. The sequence goes on along the minus strand of JAOACB010000014.1, from coordinate 3,550 downwards.
TCCAGCAGAGCGATCGTCAAGGGGTGCTTGGATTCGGAGTCGACGATCGGAGAGATGGCACCCTCCTTCAGCATTTTGGCCCTCTTCGCGGCGAGATTGGCCAGGACGAACCGACCATGCGGGTACTTGTTCAGGATGTCGGGTAAGGGGAACATAGGATGCTGTCCGGCGTACTCCGCCAGGTTGAGGAGGATACCCGAACGCTCGGAATTCTCGCAGGGACCGAACTTTCGGGAACGCCGAGCGTCCGTGCGGGCGTAGACTTAACATCGAGGTGATCGGTAGCATGCGATTCAGCGGGAAGCTCGGCGTCTTCGTCGCACTGGGGTCTCTTTTCGTCGGCGCGTGGGCGCAAGGGGTCGGGCCAGGCCAGCGTCCTGGCAATTCGGCGCAACCGCAGCAGGGCCAGCGCGGCCGCGCCATGCAGCAGGTGCTGGAGAAGCTCAACCTGAGCCCGAAGCAGAAGCAGCAGGTGGACAAGGCCAGGGAGGAGTGGCGCAAGGCGGTGGAGTCCGCCCGCACGGAGCAGGACAGGGAGAAGCGCCGATCGAAGATGCGGGAGGCGAGCAGATCGTTCCGCGAGAAGCTGGACACCATCCTGACGGCCGAGCAGAAGAAGAAGCTGGACGCGGAGATGCAGAAGCTGCGCCAGCAGCGGGGTGGCCCCCAGGTCGCTCCGGCCAACGCCGCCAAGAAGGCCGAACAGGCGGCTCAGAGCAAGAAGGCGGCGAGCGGCGGAAAGAAGTAAGGCGGCTTTCTTCCAGGCTCCTTGGATCGAGGCCCGGAGCAATCCGGGCCTCGCCCTCGTCATCCTCGGACGAGATCCAGCGCGAAGCCCCACTCCGGACTCTGCTCCGGATCGTGGCAGATCCGTTCCCCCACCAGCCTCGCGCCGAGAGAGCGATACAGCGCGTGGGCCTCGAGGAAGCGCTTGTCGCTCCAGATCTCCATCCTTCGGCGCGATGCCTGCCTAGCCTCGCGGATGCAGGCGTCGCACAGCGCCCTGCCGACGCCACGGCGGCGCTGCTCCCTCACGACATAGAGCCTTTCCATGGCGCAATCCGCGCCGCCCACCCGCACCACGCCCTCTTGCAGGACGGTTTCGGCCTCGTCGGGCAACGGGGGGAAGAGGTGCAGCGCGGCCGTGCCCACGATCGCGCCATCGACCTCGGCCACGAAGAAGGCTCCGTTGGCGTAATGCGACGGCACGTCGTACAGGTCGGCGTGGTAACCGTCCGGATCCCACTCGAATCCGTACTCGTCGTACACCGCCTTGACGGCGGCGACCACTCCACGCTCGTCGCCTTGCGAGTAGGGACGGATCACCATTGGTCGGAGCGCAGGGGGTCTCGATAGTCCCAAACCGCCAGGATGTCCTCCCAGCAGAACCAGACCTTGTAGGGCTCGGCCGTCTCGGCCGAACCGTCGTACACCCCCTGGAACACCAGGAAGTCCTCGGTTGCCAGGATGAGATCCTTGATCGGGAAGGCCCGCTCCTCCGAGGAACGCAGCACGACCACGATGTCTTCGCTCTCGGCGAGAGCGGGAGCAACTCGGTCACCGACGATCCACCTTTGGTTGCGGAAGAGCCTCTTCCACCGTTCGGCTGTCATTGGAGTCCAGCTTACCGGAACAGGGCGAAGGCCTGCGGCTCGGCACGCCCGCCTCCCTCGGGCACGCGCCTGCCGTTGTGCGAAGGCCTACGATCGGTAGGCCACGGGGCTCGACGCCGGTGGTGAGCCGCCGAAAGACACCTCCAATCCGAGATGGTGGCGCTTCGAGCGCCAAAGGCCTGGCCCGGCTTGGCCGTCCGCTGTGCAGGCTCAGGCCGTCGGCCTCGGTTCAGTCCCCTCCCAATACGGTCCGCGCTGGAACGCAGGGGCAGGTCGGACCGGGCTCGCACCCAAGGGCTGCTGCGGCGGTGGCGAGTTCTTCGGGCCCGGGAGAGACGTGCGTGGCCGGAGGAAAGGACCGCGGATTGGGGCCCGGCGTGCCGCTCCTGGGTCGTCGGCCGGCGCGCCCTCGGAGAATCAAGGGGGAGGTCGGTTGGGTCGCCTGCCGACTTGGGTTCCGTGCGGTGGGCCGTGGTCCCGGGCAGAGGGAGTCGAGAGCGCTTGCGCCCGCGGACCGCGTCGAGCAGGATTGGGAAGCTCTGTGGGCGTTCTTTCCGCCGGGTGCGGGGTTTGGGGCCAGCCGCTGGCTGAAGCGCGGGTGCGCAGGCGGCCGCGTGCCTGAGGCGCGCTTCCGGAAGGCTTCGCTCGATGGGTTGGAGCCGAAGTTCCGCTTGTCGCGCGCGGCTCCGCATGGGATCGGGGGATCGCTGAGTGGCTCCGGTTGGCTGGGCGACCGGCGGTGCGGGACGGTTGCGTCGAGTCGAGCCACCGTGGTACGATTGAGCTTCCCGCGGGCCGTTAGCTCAGTTGGTAGAGCAGCTGACTCTTAATCAGCGGGTCGAAGGTTCGAGTCCTTCACGGCCCACCACCTTTCAGGTTCAAATCGCTACACAGAACGTAGCGAACGGGGTCTCCAACCCGTCAGGTGTAGCCTAAAGTGTAGCCTAAGGAATCGGGTTTTTCCGTTAACCTGACCCCGGAGAGCGGAAGGGCCGGAGCCCCGCCGGACCCCGGCCCCGCGTCGGTCCGCTCCCCTTTTTGGGCCCTAGAACGCCCGTTTCCGCCGCGCCTCCGTCGCCAGACGCTCTTTCAGGTCCAGCGCGGCGAGATCCGGCCGGATGGAGCGGGACGCGGACCAGAGGCTCCTCCAGTCTCCGCCCTCCCCGCAGGTCCGGCACTCCCAGCGATCCGCGCCCGCACGCATCGAGCGGTTCCCGCAGACGGGGCGCTCAGCGACCCCGGCCTCCGAGACCCAGGGCCCTGAGGGCGTCCCTGCCCGGCGGGTAGGCCCTCGCCCGCCAACGCTCCCACGCCTCCAGCAGACGGCCGACCTCCTCCGGGTCCGCCTCCCCCTCCCGCCCTGCGGGAGGGGGATCAAAGGGGAGGGTGCGTTCCGAAGCGCGCGCCCGAGACTGGCGTCAGCGGCCTCGCCCGCGGGCCGAGCCGTATGGCTTGCGCCAAGGCGTCCCCCAGGCCGCACCCTCCTCCCTCGGAGAGGGAGGAGGGTGCATCGTTACCTCCCCATCCAGCCCTGCGGGGGAGGGCGGCAGGCCGGCGTCCTTCCTTCAGACCGTCTGAGATCCAAGGCGGGTGTCGCCCGGCTTCCGGCACCAAGCGCGTCCCTGTCCTGGACGGGAGCCTCCGGCCCTCCGCCCAGGCCACACGGCGGCAACCTTCGCGGACTACCGTCCGAAGGTGACCGGCCACCCTCCACTCCAACCCTCCTCCCTCGGAGAGGGAGGAGGGAGGTCCGATCCTCCCCCTCCCGCCCTGCGGGAGGGGGATCGAGGGGGAGGACGGCTGGCCGGCTTCCTTCGAACCGGTCCAGCTTCTCCGCGACTGTGGCCGGACTTCCGCCGTCACCCTCCACTCCAACCCTCCTCCCTCGGAGAGGGAGGAGGGAGGTCCGATCCTCCCCCTCCCGCCCTGCGGGAGGG
>JAOACB010000013.1 GCA_026418055.1 Fimbriimonadales bacterium | reverse complement strand
CCGCCAACGGCGTGGTGGACGCGTTCGCGCACACGATGGAGCAGTACATGACGTACCCCGCGGACGCGCCGCTGCAGGACCGCTTCGCCGAGGCGATCCTCGCCACGCTCGTCGAGCTCGGCCCCCAGCTGCTCGAGCGCCCGAACGACTACGGGTTGAGGGCCAACATGATGTGGACCGCCACCATGGCCCTGAACGGCATCATCGGCCTGGGCGTGCCGCAGGACTGGTCGACCCATGGCATCGGCCACGAGCTGACCGCGCTGTACGGCATGGACCACGGGCAGACGCTGGCGGTGGTGATGCCGGCCGTTTGGCGCTTCCGGTTCGAGAGCAAGAAAGCCAAGCTGGCGCAGTACGGACAGCGCGTGTGGGGGGCGACCGGAACCGAGGACGAGAAGGCTAGGGCGGCCATCGAGAAGACCGAGGAGTTCTTCCGCCTGCTCGGAGTGAAGACCCGCTTGGCCGAGTACGGCGCGCAGGACGCGGTCGAGCAGGTCCCGCCGAGGCTGGAGCGGCGCGGCGTGATCCTGGGCGAGCACCGCGACATCGGCCCCGAGCAGGTGCGCGAGATTCTGCGGCTCTGCGCCGCTTGAGCCAAGGTATCGTGGCGGCGTGCTCCCCGTGGCGCGCCGCCTCGTTCTGGCGCTGTGCGCGGTGGCGGCCACCGTCCTTGGGACGTGGTCGCCGCGCTTCTTGGTCGCGATCGACGCCGTGCCGAGGGGGCGCGCCGAGCCCGAGGCGAGGGCCCACGGGTTCGTCGAGGCCGGGGGACGGGAGTGGTCGGAGATCGCGGCCCAAGCCGCCCAGGGGCCGACCGGCCGAGCTGTCCCCTCCACCGTGTTCCTCCCTCCGGATGCTCGGCCTGCGCGCGGCTTGGATTGGCGCGGCGCCGACCGACTGCTCGTCCGTGTGGCCGGCGCCGACGGAAGCGCCCTCTGGCTGGCTGCGCGCAGGCTTGCTGCGCGAGAGGCCATGAGCCGGGCGCCCGCCGATGCGGCGTTCCCGTTGCGCCGCTGGGCTCCATTGGCCTTGGCTTGCGGCCTGCTGGCCTGGGGGTGGATCCCTTGGCCGCGGAGGGCCCGAGAGAGCGTGGCCCCGCATCCGGTCCCGTCGGCCGTGGTGCCCGACCTGCTTGCGCTGTTCTTCGCGGTGTTCCTGATCGGGTTGGCGCTACTCGTGCTGCGGTTCGGCCTCTTGGATGCGTTGCCGCCCGCGGCGACCACCCTGGCCGCGGCGCTGGCCGCCGTTCCGAGCCTATGGATCTGGGTTCTTGCCGCATGGCACGAGGCGCTGGAGCTGGAGCGAGCCTCCCCGGGCGAATACGTCCTGCGGTGGCTGGGAGGGTCCTGTGCCTTCCGCGCCAGCGAGGTCGTATCGGTCGAGGCGGAGGAGCTCCAAGCTTCTAGGGCGCTGGGATGCCTCGCAGCCCTGGGGCTCCTCGCAGCGCCGCGGGCCAGGGCGGCGCTCCTGCGATCCCATCCCGTGATCCGCATCCATCGGCAGAACGCCTCCCTGCACAGCCTTCCCGTCGAGGCCGCGGGCTGGGGGCCGATGCTCGCCAGGATGCGCGACGACGCCGTGAGGATCGACCCTTCGGCGTGGGCTGCGATCGGCGTCGAGCCCCGAACCCTGGGGCGGTCGTTCTCAGAGCTCCGGCCGCCCCGCCTGCGGCTCGCCGCCGCGGTGGCGGCCGCCTTGCTGGTTTTGGCCGGGCTGCTCGCCCTGTGACGGCGCGGCCCGGCTCAGCGGGCCGGACGCGCCAGGTAGTAGGTCGACGCATCGCTCACGACCAGCGGCGCGACGGGGTCGCTCAGCCGAGGCAGCAGCACCAGCAGGCGCTCGCCCGTCTTGAATTGGGTCACCGCTGCGATCCGCAGCCTGCGCGACGAGCCCGACGAGGACTGGAGCACGAGCAGATCGCGCTCGATCCTCCACGATCCCTTCTCCGTCGGTCCGCCGCCCTCCGAACGCTCGTAGGTTCCGTCCTTCTTGAGGCTCAGCGTGCCTCCGACGGTGGCCGGCTTCGTGGGGATCGGTCCGATCGGGTTCATGACCCAGTCCACGCCGGACTCTGAGCCGAACCGGTAGTCGCCCACGAGATGTTCCGGCAAGGCCATCGGCCCGCCGCCGACCCCTGTGCACGAGAGGTCCTTGAGGATCTCCTCGACCATCTTGCCGCTAGCGGCGAAGCTCTCGCGCCCAGCGGCCGCCACCGAGGCCGCGTCGGGGTTGTCGGGGTCCTCGTAAGTCTGGGCGATCACGATCGGTTGCCAGACGTCCCCCACGTTGACCAGAAACAGCTGGAACAGCGTGTCCGCGTTGCGGCCCAGCTCCCGTCCCAGTCCGGCTGAGAACCATGAGCCGAGCCCCGCACCGACGTATCGGCGGAACATCACCCTGCTGCTAACGAACCCGCTTGGCACGCTCGTGTTCCACAGCTCCTTGAGAGCGAGGCCGAAGTCGCCCTCCCCCTTGATCGGATCAAGCAGTCGGAACAACGCCGAGGTGTACGTCGTTCGGCCGCCGACCGAGGCCCGCAGCGTCTTGACTCTCCACTGCTGGACCTGCTCGAAGCCGTCGGGAATCGCCATGGTGAAGCCCGAGTTCAGCGGTTCGGGCCGGGGACCCGCCGAGGGGGCGACCGGTTTGATCTGCGCGAACAACGCGGGGCGCGGCGCCTTGGAGTCCAACCGACCTTTGAGCACCACCCTGGCGGCGGCCCGTACGCCATGGCCCGAGTACACGCCGAGGTGAACCTGGTAATCCCCTTCGGGGAGCTCGATCGGTGCGCTCGTCAGCGAGAGCGTCCAGCCTTCCGGCAGGGCCACGGTCTCGGTCTTCGACGCCTTGCCGACTCCATTCAGCAGGCGCTCGACCCTGCGCTCCCACTCCGCTTGGGAGTCCGCTCCCGCGTCTCCCGAGCTGGCCGACTCCCGGAAGAACGTGACGATGCGAAAGCTGGAGGCTTCGAGATCGGCGTAGCTGACGGCGTAGGGCGAGATGCGAGCCGAGCCGGTCTGTGGCGGGAACGACAACGCACCGAACGTGTCGGCCCGAGCCAGCAACGGAGCGAGCGGCAGAACCAGCGGCAGGATTCGGCTGAAGGCGAGGGGCAACGGAGTTCTCCTTTCCGCCACGGGCGCGGACGTCCATGCTACAACACTGCCGGCCTGGCTCCGCCGAAGCCGGCACAAAGACCCAGGCCTACCGGCGCACGATCCGAACGGCCAGCGGCGGAAGATCCACCTCGGGGCCGACGGGCTCCCCGCGCAGCAGGTCCGTTCCCTCGAACGGCAGCCTCACCTTCCGATGCTCCTCCGAGTGGTTCAGCAGGTAGGTCAGCGTCTCGCCGCCTGGCTGCACGCGCCGGGTCACCTCGACGCCCTCCGGGGGCTCGGCGCCCCCCTCCAGCGGAGACGCGATGCCGCGCTCGGCGCAAACCCTCTTCAGGAACGCGCGCAGGCCGTCGTCCTGCAGAAACGCCGCAAGGTACCAGGCGCGCCCTCTGCCGCACGCATGAACCGTCGCCGCGGGCTCACCCGCGTAGAATCCCGCCTCGTAGAAGCCCATGGGCTCGGCGCCCCTCAGCCGGATCCGGTCGCACAGCCATCGGGCGTCTGCCTTGGGTCCGTCGAGCCACCGCACGGCGTTCCGCTCCCCGGGCATCAGAGCGTCGGTCTCCTCGACCAGCACCCCCAGCGCCTCCGACAAAGGCCCGGGGGCGCCCTCGGGGTGCACCAGGTCGGTCTCGTCCACCAAGCCCGTGAAGGGGGTGGCGACGAGCGTCGCGCCCTGGGCCACGCGCTCGGTCAGCCGTCGCCCCAGCTCGCGGGGCACCATGGTCAGCAGCGGCAGCAGCAGCACATCGTAGGGTTCGAGGGGGGCGTTCGGACCGATCACGTCGGCGTCGATGCCCAGCCGGTGCAGCGCGGCGTAGAACGAGCGCACGGCGGCGGGGTAGTCGAGGTCCGCGCTCGGGCCGCTCGAGCAGCGGATGGCCCACCAGCTTTCCCAGCTGAACAGCACGGCCACCCGAGCGGGCGTCCGCCCGCCGAGGGTGGCCGTGCCGAGGGCCTCGAGCTCCCGCCCGATCTCTGCCACCTCGCGGAACACGCGGTTGTTCTCGTCGCCGCCGTGCTCGACCACCGCGCCGTGCAGCTTCTCGATGCCGCCGCGGCCCCGCCTCCACTGGAAGTACATCACGCTGTCCGAGCCGTGCGCGATCGTCTGGAACGACTGCAGGCGCAGCCGCCCCGGGGCCTTCAGCTTGTTGTACGGCTGCCAGTTCTGCTGAGAGGGGCTCTGTTCCATCAGCAGGAAGGGCTGACCGTGCTTCATGCCGCGGTGCAGGGCGTGGTAGAACGCCACCTCCTCGGGCTTCGCATCGGGCCAGGGGTAGTTGTCCCAAGAAACGACGTCCATCTCCTCGGCCCAGCGGTGGTAGTCCAGGTTGAAGAACGTGCCCATGAGGTTGGTGGTGATGGGCACGCCCGGCGAGCGCCGACGGATGGCGTCGCGCTCGGCGACGAAGCAACGCAGGAGGCTCTCCGACTGGAAGCGATGGTAGTCGATGCGCAACGCCTGGATGGCCCCCTCGCCGTGGGAGTAGGGCGGCTCGATCTGCGACCAGTCCGTGTAGGTGTGGCTCCAGAACGCGGTGTACCAGCGCCGGTTCAGCTCGTCGAGGGTGCCGTAGCGGCGCTGCAGCCACCGCCGGAACGCCGCCGCGCAGCTGCCGCAGAAGCAGATCGTGCCGTACTCGTTGTTCACGTGCCACAGGCGCAGGCTCGGCCGCGCGCCGTAGCGCTCGGCGAGCTTCGACGCCAGACCGGTGGAAAGCCGGCGGTAGTTGGCGCTGTTGGGGCAGAACGCGTGCCTTCCGCCGTGCCTGCGGCGCACGCCGTTCGCGTCCGTGATCAGCACGTCGGGGTACTTGGCGTCCACCCAGGCGGGCTGCGAGGCGGTGCTGGTGGCCAGGCAGACGCCGATGCCGTCCGCCTCGAGCGTCTCGAGCACGCGGTCGAGCCAGCCGAAGTCGTAGCGGCCCTCCTCCGGCTCCAGGCGCGCCCAAGAGAACACCGGCACCGTGGCTGTGTTCCAGCGCGCCAAGGCCATGAGCCGCGCGTCCTCGCGCCAAACCTCCTCCGGCCACTGGTCGGGGTTGTAGTCTCCGCCGTACAGAATGCGATCGAACCGGATGCCTGGGTGAGCCATCGCCGCTGCCCTCGGGCGCAAGTTACCCTCGCGGTCCGGCGCGCCGCCGGCGCCGGGTTTGCACGGCTGGAGGGGAAATCCCGCAAAAAACCCAGATTCATCGGTATACCGGGCGGCATATATCGGTGTATCATGGGCGTCGGGCATCGTTCTTGCCCTCAGGATCGTGCGATGGCGCAATTCGCGGACGGTTTCGCTTGGGGTGTGGCGACGGCGGCGTACCAGATCGAGGGTGCCGCGACGGGGGATGGGCGCGGGCCCTGCGTGTGGGACATGTTCTGCCGCAAGCCGGGCGCCGTGTACCACGGCCACAACGGCGACATTGCGTGCGACCATTACCGCTTGTGGCGCGAGGACGTTGCGCTGATGCGCGAGCTGGGCGTCCGGGCGTACCGGTTCAGCGTCTCCTGGCCCCGCGTGCTGCCCGAGGGCGTCGGAACCGTCAACGAGGCGGGCCTGGAATTCTACGACCGCCTGGTCGACGCGCTGCTGGAGGCGGGCATCCAGCCTTGGGTCACGCTGTTCCACTGGGACTTCCCACTGTCGCTGTACCACCGCGGGGGGTGGCTGAACCCCGACAGCGCCTCTTGGTTCGCGGACTACGCCGAGATCGTCGCGAGGAGGCTCGGCGACAGGGTGCGGCATTGGATGACCCTCAACGAGCCGCAGTGCTTCATCAGCCTCGGCCTGCAGTCGGGTCATCACGCGCCCGGAGACCGGTTGCGGTTCGACGAGGTGCTGCTGGCCTCGCACCACACGCTGGTCGCCAGCGGGAAGGCCACGCAGGTCCTGCGGGCGCACTCCCCCGGTTGCCGAGTGGGCGTCGTGCCCGCGATCGGCCCCGGCATTCCGAAGGACCCGCAGAGCGCGGCCGACCGGGAGGCCGCGGCCCGGCGAACGTTCGACGCCGCGCCCGACTCGCTTTGGGGCATGGGCTGGTGGATCGACCCGATCGTCTTCGGGCGGTACCCCGACCAGGCGCTGGAGACGTTCGGCGAGAAGGCCCCGAAGGCGACCGACGAGCAGATGCGCGCCATCTCCGAACCGATCGACTTCATCGGCCTGAACGTGTACACCGGCTGGGAGGTGTCGGCCGACGAAGAGGGCCGAGCCGCAGCCTCGCCGGAGCCGCAGGGGGCGCCGAAGACCATGATGGACTGGATCGTCGACGATCGCTGCCTGTACTGGGGCCCCAGGCAGTTCTGGGAGAGGTACGGAAAGCCGATCGCCATCACCGAGAACGGCCTGGCGGGCATGGACTGGGTCGCTCTGGACGGCAAGGTGCACGACCCTCAGCGCATCGACTACACCCGTCGGCACCTGCGCCAGCTGGCCCAGGCCGCCCAGGAGGGAGTGCAGGTGCTCGGCTACCTGCACTGGTCGTTCCTGGACAACTTCGAGTGGGCGTTCGGCTATAACCGCAGGTTCGGCCTCGTGTACGTCGACTACGCCACCCAGAGGCGGGTGCCCAAGGACTCCTTCCACTGGTACGCCGAGACGATCCGCTGCAACGGATCCAACCTTTGAGCCAGCGGGGCAGAGGATGGCTGTGACGATGCGCGACGTGGCGAAGAAGGCGGGGGTCTCCCCCGTGGTCGTGTCGCGCGTGCTGCACGGACGGGCCACCACCGTGCGGGTGAGCCCCGCCACCGCCGAGCGAGTGCGCCAGGCGGCCGAGGAGCTGGGCTACCGCTGCAACGTGTTCGCCCGGAGCTTCCGGGACGGCCAAACGTCGATGATCGGCATCCTGCACGGCATCGGCTTCGCCAGGCCGATCTTCTCCCAGGGCTCGCGGTACTTCGCCGCGCTGATGGACGGGCTGGTGGAGGGCGCGTTCCGCCACGGCTACTCGGTCACGCTGTGTCCCAAGCTGATGGGCGGCTCCCCCGAAGAGGGCATCAACGACGGCCGCTTCGACGGGCTGATCTGGTACAGCACCGATCCCGTGGAGGAGAACCGCAGGATGCTGCTGGCCTCCCGGGTGCCCCTGGTGCTGATCCACACGCCATCCGCGCTTCTCGAGGGTCGCTTCCCGAGCGTGCGGTGCGACAACGCCGGGGGCATCCGCCTGGCGGTCGACCACCTCTGGAACCTGGGCCACCGGCGCATCGGCTTCGTCGTCGGCGAGAGCCGGCCGTTCACCGAGACCTCGGAGCGGATGACGGCCTTCCGGAACCGGATGGACTCGCTGGGCGTCCCAGTCACCGAGGACGACGTGCTGCTCTATCCGGGAGCGCACGACCTGGAGAATCTCGACCGCTACCTCGCCGCAGGCCCTCGCCACACGGCCCTCGTCTGCCAGCACGACGGGGTCGCGGCCACCGTCATCGACCGCGCGCGGCTCTTCGGAGTGCGCGTGCCCGAACAGCTTTCCGTGGTGGGGTTCGACTCCACCGCCTTCTGCAACGAGGTCGAGCCCCCGCTCACCTCGGTCTCCCAACCGCTCGTCGACATCGGCTCCAAGGCGGTCGACCTCCTGGTGCGGCGCATCCGGGGAGAGTCGCCCGAGCCCTACGACCTCGTCCTGCCGTGCGGCCTCGACGTTCGGGGCAGCACCTCGACCCCCCCTCTCAATCCAAAGGTGGACTGAATCCAATGAAGCGCAAAGCATTCACCCTCATCGAGCTTCTGGTCGTGATCGCCATCATCGCGATCCTGGCCGCCATCCTGTTCCCCGTCTTCGCCCAGGCGAAGCTCGCCGCCAAGAAGACCGCGGCGCTGTCCAACATCAAGCAGCTGGGCCTCGGCATCATGATGTACATGCAGGACCAGGACGGCACCTACCCCATGGGCCTGGGCCGCGACTGGTGGGCCCCGCGCGACGGCGGCTGGACCGTCGACACGCAGCCCTACATCAAGAGCTACGCCCTGCTGACCGACCCCAGCGACCCGAAGGACAAGGCCAGCTGGGACAGCTGGATGCGCACGATCCCCGAGATCCTGCCCCTCAGCTTCGCGGCGAACGGCGCGATGAAGTGGGACAGCACGCTGAACAGCTGGGCGGTGTACGGCGTCATGGGCCTGTACCAGACCTCCTGGATCCAGCGCAACATGGCCACCGAGACCGCCGTGACCAACCCGGCGAGCACCATCGTGCTGGCGGGCCGCTTCTTCGGCAACACGATCTTCGGCAACGGCCTGTACTTCCCCGGCGTCGACTGGTGGGACTGGGCCGGCACCGGCGGAGCCCCCGGCCTGACCCCCGAGGGCGGAGCGCAGGACGTCACCGGCCGCAACCGCACCGGAGCCGTGTACCAGGCGCACGTCAAGTGGAACGACAACGACAAGTGGGGCGGCTGCTCGGTCGTGTACAGCGGCCAGACGCCGTTCCTGTTCGCCGACGGGCACGCGGCCATGATGCAGCCCGTGCGCACCAACCCGGACGGTCGCAACCGGCCGGCCGACAACATGTGGGACGCCTACCGGCAGTAAGCTGAGCCAGGCGCGCGGGGCCGGCGCGTCCCAGCCGGCCCCGCGGAGCCGACACGTTCAAGGAGGAATCGCATGAAGAAGCTCGCAGCTCTCGTCGCCGTGCTGGCCCTCGGCCTCGTCGCGGTGGGTTGCTCGCAGAAGACCGAGGCCACCAAGGAGGAGGAGCAGGCCTTCCGCAACATGGGCAACCTCAAGGAGCCCCCGCCCGAGGCCATCCAAGGCATGCAGGAGGGCCTGAGGAAGGCCGCCGAGCAGCAGCAGAAGGCCCAACAGAGCGGCAACTGATCGGATCTCCCTAGGGGCCGGCGCCGAGCCGGCCCCGAACGCTTCGACCCATCCGGAACCATGCACACCCTCTTGGCAGCGCTCGCGCTGGCGCAGACCCCGACGCAGGCCTACACGGTCGACCCCGCGGTCGGCCAGCCGATCTCCCCCTACATCTACGGCGCGAACTTCCCCGACTGGAGGAGGCTCGGTCCGCTCTTCCCGCTGGCCCGGCAGGGGGGAAACCGCATGTCGGCGTACAACTGGGAGACCAACGCCAGCAACGCCGGCAGCGACTGGCACCATCAGAACGACGGCTACATGGGCCAGACCGACGAGCCCGGCTGGACCGTGCGCACGTTCGTGGAGGACGCCGTGCGGCACGGCGCCGCCGCGCTCGTGACCGTGCCCTGCACCGGCTACGTCGCCGCCGACAAGAAGGCCGACGGCGACGTGGCCCAGACGCCGAACCACCTCGAGACGCGCTTCCACCGCTCGTATCCGCGCAAGAACGGCCCGCTCGCCTATCCTCCGGACACCACCGACCGCGCGGTGTACCAGGACGAGTTCGCAGCCTGGATCTCGAAGTTCGCACGGCCGAACGCTCCCGTTTGGTTCAGCCTCGACAACGAGGTGGATCTGTGGGGCTTCACCCACCAGCGCATCTGGCCGAGGAACCCCACCTACGCGCAGATCCTGCAGATCGGCATCGAGTACGCCCAAGCCATCAAGGCCGTTGCTCCCCGGTCCCTGGTGTTCGGGCCCGTCAGCTACGGCTGGCAGGGCTTCCGCACGTTCCAGGACGCGCCGGACGCGAACGGCAGGGACTTCCTGGACTTCTACCTTGCGGGCATGCGCGCCGCGGGGCAGCGGGCCGGGAGGCGGCTGCTCGACGTGCTCGACATCCACTGGTACCCCGAGGCTCGCGGGGGCGGCGTCCGAGTGACCTCGCCGGAGGCCACCCCCGCGCTGGTCGCCGCGCGCGTGCAGGCCCCGCGCTCGCTGTGGGACCCGACCTACGTCGAGGACAGCTGGATCGCCGAGAACCTGGGCAGGAAGCCGATCGCGCTGCTTCCCGGTCTGCTCGAGCAGATCCGGCGGCAGTATCCGGGCACGCGCCTGGCGATCACCGAATACGACTACGGCGGAGGCCGCGACGCCAGCGGTCTGGTCGCGCAGGCCGACGTGCTGGGCATCTTTGGTCGCCACGGCGTGTTCGCGGCGGCTCACTGGGGCATCTCCCCCGACAGGCCTGCGACGGTGGCGGCGTTCCGCGCCTTCCGCGACTACGACGGGCGCGGCGGCAAGTTCGGATCCCGCTCGCTCAGGGTGCAGGGCGGCGACCCCGCGGTCAGCTCGCTGTACGCCTCGTCCAGCCCCGACCGGCCGGGAAGGCTGGTGCTGGTCGCCGTCAACAAAAGCTCGTCTCCCACCTCCTTCGAGGTCTCGCTCCGAGGGTTTTCCATCCGGTCCGCGGCGGGATACCGGTTGGACGGCGCCAACCTGCGCTCCGCGGTCCGGTTCCAGCCCCAAGTCGGCAGGGGCGCGTTGCGCTTCCAGGCTCCGGCGCTCAGCGTCAGCACGGTGGAGGTCGTCGGCGCGCGCTGACGCCCGTCTTTCGAGTGGCGTGAAGCTTTGGCCATTGGGCCTCCCGCGTTGCGGGGGGCTCCTTTTTCGGGTCAGTAGCCGTCGTCCTCGTCGGGATAGGGCTCCTCGCCGGTGTACACCCGCCCCCCGCCGAACAGCGTCTCCAGCTGCAACGGATCCACCAGCACGTCCCGCGGGCGAGGACCATCGCGCGGACCGACGATGCCCCGCTCCTCCATCTCGTCCAGCAGCCGCGAGGCGCGCTGGAAGCCGATGGAGAACTTCCTCTGCAGCATCGACGTCGAGGCCTGGCCGCGCTCGACCACCCATCGCACGGCCTCCTCCCACAGCGGATCCAGGGCGTCGTCGGCGGAACCCGAGCCGCGCTCGCGCCCGTCCTCCGAGGCCTCGACCGGCCGCAACGTGTACGCGGGCTTCTCCTGGGCGCGCCAGAACTCGCAGACGGCATCGATCTCCTGCTCGGAAACGTAGCAGCCCTGGATGCGCAACGGCTTGCTGGCGTCGATGGGCAGGAACAGCATGTCGCCGCGGCCGATCAGGCGCTCTGCGCCCGCTTGGTCGAGGATCGTGCGGGAGTCGATCTGGGAGCTCACGGTGAACGCGATCCGGGAGGCGATGTTCGCCTTGATGGTGCCCGTGATGACGTCCACCGAGGGGCGCTGCGTGGCGATCACGAGGTGGATGCCCGTCGCCCGGGCCAGCTGCGCCAGCCGGCAGATCACCGTCTCGACCTCGGCGGCGGCCTGCATCATCAGGTCGGCCAGCTCGTCGATGACCACCACGATGTAGCTCAGTCGGTCTTGGAACGAGGCGCGCTTGTTCCAGCCTTCGATGTTGCGCACGCCCTCCTGGCTGAACAGGTCGTAGCGGCGGTCCATTTCCCGCTTGACGGCGCGCAACACCGACGGCGCGAGGCTCACGTCCTTGACCACCGGGCACAGCAGGTGCGGGATGTTGTCGAACAGCGTGAGCTCGACGCGCTTCGGGTCGATCATCACCATCCGCACATCCTTGGGGGTGTTGCGGAGCAGCAGGCTCATGATGATCGCCGACAGGCCGATCGACTTGCCCGAGTTGGTGGCGCCGCCGATCAGCAGGTGCGGCATGCGCGCCAAGTCGGCGTACTTGTTCACGCCGCTCACGTCCTGGCCCAGCGCCACCCACAGACGCGAGGGATGGTCGCGGAACTCGGGCGTGTCGCACACGTCGCGCAGCGTGACCGTGGTGGGGTGGGCGTTGGGCACCTCGACGCCGATCGCGCTCTTGCCGGGGATGGGCGCCTCGACGCGCACGTTCGAGGCCGCCAGGTTCATCGCGATGTTGTCGGCCAAGGCCGTGATGCGGGCCACGCGGATGCCTGGACCCAGCTGCACCTCGTAGCGGGTGATCGTCGGGCCCGTGGCCACCTCCACGACCGTCGCTTCGATGCCGAACTCCTCGAGCGTGCCCTCCAAGGTGCGGATGTTCCGCTCCATCTCCTCGCGGCTGCGCCGCGGCTTGTCCTGCGGCGCGGCCAGCAGGCCCATGGGCGGCAGCTGGTAGCCCTCCTTGGGGATGGACTCCAGCGTGGGCCCGCCGGCCTGCACCGTCTCGCGAATGACCGGCGCCGGTCGGGCGCGGCGCGGCTCCTCGTTCGGCGCCCCCGGGCTAGGCTCCTGGCGAACCGGCGCGGCGGGCCTCTCCGGCGCCTGCACCACCGCGCGCCGCGGGGTCGGGCGACCCTCGGCGGGTCGGCGGGCGCGCCGTCCCACGATCGTTCGGATCGGAGCCCCCACGGCCAGGATCAAGCCGATCATGCCCAGAGCGCCCAGACCCACCCACTTGGCGGAGCCGAACAGCGTTTGGAACAGCCAGCCGACGACCGCCCCCACGTAGCCTCCGGAACCCTCCGCCACCTGGGGGTCGAAGAAGTCGCCCTGCAGCCCGCGAGCGAACACCCCGAGCAAGGCGACGTACACCAGCGAGAGGCCCCACACGACCTTGGGAACCTCGTTCCAGCGGCGGCCGAACACCAGCGAGCCGCCGATCACCACGGTCACGAACGGCATGGCCCACGCGCCGCGGCCGAACAGAGAGCGCAGCACGGAGCCCAACGCCCCGCCCACGAGCCCGGTGTCGGGCAACGCCAGAGCCAGCAGGCACAGCAGACCGAGAGCGATCAGCGCGATGCCCGCGACGTCCTCCCAGAGCTCCGGGTTCTGGGCACCCTGCCGTGGCTGGATGGCCGCCTTCGACTTCGTGTCGACCTTCATGCCGAGCCGCCCGGTCCGCCGGATCCGTGGCAGACCACAGCACGCAGTATACAACCGCGCGCGCCGGTTCAGACGGGCAACAAGCCGATGTGCGTGCCTTGGTCGGTGGCGTCCAGGATCCAGTAGCGCGAGGCGAGGCCCGCCTCGGCGAAGGCGGCCTTCATCCCGCGGCCGATCCGGTCGTACCCCTGCCGGGCGAAGGCGATCAGGCCGGGTCCCGCTCCGCTGAGCGCCACGCAGATCGCGCCCGCCTCCAGCGCCGCCCGCTTGGCCGCCTGCGCGCCCGGGATCGACGGCACGCGGTACGGCTCGTGGATCCGGTCGTTCATCGCCTTCGACAGCAGCTCGTCGTCGCCGGCTCGTAGCGCCTCGGCGACCAGCATCGCGCGGCCGATGTTGTAGATCGCGTCCGGCTTGCTGTACGCGTCGGGGAGCACGGAGCGGGCGAGCGTGGTGGGGTAGTGGAAGTCGGGCACGCACACCACCGTCTTGACGGGCACGTGCGGCACCCTCTGGGTCAGCACTCGGCCGTTGTCCGGCACCACGATCACGAAGCCCCCGAGCAGCGCGGGAACGACGTTGTCCCCGTGGCCCTCCCAGGCGACGGCGCGCTCGAGCACCGCCTGGCGGTCGATCTCCATCGGCGAGCGGCCTCGGCAGGCGAGCGCGAACGCGTGCGCGAACAGCAGGCCGGCCAGGGTCGCCGTGGAGCTGCTGCCCAAGCCGCTGGTGCAGGGCACGGTGTTGTGCGCCACGACCCTCGCGCCCTCCGGCGGCTCGCAACCCAGTTCTCCCAGCTCGGAGAGCATCGTCTGCACCACCAGGTTGCTCTCGTCCGACGGCAGCTGGCCCTCGCCCTCGCCGTGCGTCTCCACGCGGAAGCCCCGCCCGCCCACGTGCAGCTCGAAGGTGTTCCAAAGGTCGAGCGCCAGGCCCATGCAGTCGAAGCCGGGGCCAAGGTTGGCCGTGGTCGCCGGGATCCGAACGCGGATCACGCCGGCGCCCCCTGCATCAGCTCGAGCAGAGCCTGCGTCGTCGCGGCGACCTTTTCGACTCGGACGTCGCACTCCAGCGCGGAGCCGGGATCCTTGAGGCCGTGGCCGGTGAGCACCGCCACCACCGTGCGGCCTCGGACGTCCACCGCCCCCTGCCGGACGGCCCTGCGCAGACCGGCTAGGCCCGCGGCCGAGGACGGCTCGCAGAACACCCCCTCGGTGGAGGCGGCCAGACGGTAGGCGTCGAAGATCTCGTCGTCGGTCACTGCCAGGATGTGGCCCCTCGACTGCTCCAGAGCCTCGAGAGCCTGCGACCACCGGGCCGGGTTGCCGATCCGGATGGCGGTGGCTCGGGTTTCGGGGGGCTCCACGCGCCGCCCGTACACGATGGGCGCGGCGCCCTGCGCCTGCGCTCCCAGCACCCGCGGCAATCCCTCGCCGGTGGCCTCGTGGTGCTCTCGGAATCCCCTCCAGTAGGCGGTGATGTTGCCCGCGTTGCCGACGGGCAGGGCGAGCCAGTCGGGCACCCGGCCGAGCGCCTCGACGATCTCCCAGGCGGCGGTCTTCTGGCCCTCGATGCGCGCCTCGTTCAGGCTGTTCACGAGCACGACCGGAGCCTGCTCGCTGACCTCCCGCACCATCTCGAGGGCGCGGTCGAACGATCCGTCGATGGCCACCACGCGGGCGCCGTAGGCCACCGCCCCCGCCAGCTTGCCCATGGCGATCTTGCCGTCGGGCACCAGCACCGCGCACTCCATGCCCGCCCGTGCGGCGTAGGCGGCGGCGCTGGCGGCAGTGTTGCCGGTGCTCGCGCAGATCACGGCTCGAGCCCCGGCGGCCGCGGCGTCCGTCACAGCGGCGGTCATGCCTCGGTCCTTGAACGACCCGGTGGGGTTCGCTCCCTCGACCTTGAGGCGCAGGTCGCAATTGAGCCCCAGCGCGCGGGCCAGGCGCGGGGCTGGGATCAAGGGCGTGTTCCCTTCGTTCAGCGTCACCGGACGGTCGGCGCCCCGGATGGCCATCCGATCGCCGTAGCGCGCGATCACCCCTTTCCACACGGCCATGGAGTCCCTAGAATATCCGAATCCACCGGCTCTGGTCCGCGGATGCGCCCGGCGGGATAGAATGGCGACGGATTCCTAGGAGGTTGGAAACGATGTCTCAGATCGGAGTCGCCGTCGTGGGCGCCGGTTTCATCGGGCCCGTGCACGTCGAGGCCCTGCGCCGGGCCGGGCAGAAGGTGGTGGGCATCCTCGGCGTGGACGAGAACGAGTCGCGCTCGGCCGCCGAGAAGCTCTCGATCCCCAAGGCCTACCTGTCGTTCGACGAGGTGCTGGCGGACGCCGAGGCCCAAGCCGTGCACCTGTGCACGCCGAACAAGCTGCACTACCCGATGGCCAAGGCCGCGCTGGAGGCCGGCAAGCACGTGCTGTGCGAGAAGCCGCTGGCGATGAACTCCACCGAGTCCGCGGAGCTCGTCGCGATGGCCAAGGGCCGCAGGCAGGCGGCCGCCGTGAACTACAACATCCGCTACTACCCGCTGGCGCTGGAGGCCAAGGACCGCGTGCGCGCCGGCCAGATCGGCGAGGTGTTCCACGTGTGCGGCAGCTACACGCAGGACTGGCTGTTCTATCCGACCGACTACAACTGGCGCGTGCTGGCCGAGGAGGGCGGCGCGCTGAGGGCCATCGCGGACATCGGAACGCACTGGCTGGACCTCATGGCCAACATCACCGGCCTCGAGGTGGAGGCGGTGTGCGCGGACCTCAAGACCGTGTGGCCCGTCCGCCAGCGGCCCAAGGGAGAGGTGGAGACGTTCAGCGGCAAGACCGGTCCCAAGCAGGTGGAGCTCGAGCCGATCGACATCCAGACCGAGGACTACGGGTGCGTGATGCTGAAGTTCAAGAACGGAGCGCGGGGAACGCTGTACGTGTCCCAGGTGTACGCGGGCCGCAAGAACTGCCTGCGCCTGGAGATCGCCGGCAGCAAGGCCGCCCTCTCCTGGAACAGCGAGGCCCCGAACCAGCTGTGGATCGGCCACCGCGAGAAGGCCAACGAGCTGCTGATCCGCGATCCCAGCCTGCTGGGCGATTACGCCCGCCAGTTCGCCAACTATCCGGGCGGGCACAACGAGGGCTTCCCGGACACCATGAAGCAGTGCTTCCGAGCGTTCTACGGCTACATCCAGGCCGGGGACTTCGACGCGCCGCCCACGTTCCCCACGTTCGAGGACGGCCACAAGGAGATCCTCCTGTGCGAGGCGATCCTCAGGAGCCACCAAGAGCAGCGCTGGGTGACGCTGTGAGGCGGAACGGAGCGAGCCACCGATGAAGCTGGGATTCGTGAGCGCGATCCTTCCCGAGCTGGGCCTCGAGGAGGTGCTGGGGTTCGCAGCCGAGGAGGGCTTCGACTGCGTCGAGGTCATGTGCTGGCCGGTGGGCAAGGCGGAGCGCCGCTACGCGGGCGTGACGCACCTGGACGTGGACTCCTTGGACGACGACGGGATCGAGAGGGTGCGTAGCCTGGTGCGGTCGACCGGCGTGGAGATCAGCGGACTGGGCTACTACCCGAACGTTCTGTCGCCGGACCCCGCCGAGGCCGCCGCGTGCCTCGACCACCTCAAGAAGGTCATCCGTGCGGCGCCGAGGGTGGGGGTCGGCCAGGTCAACACGTTCGTCGGCAGGGACTGGACACGGTCCGTCGAGGACAACTGGCCGAGGTTCCTCGAGACCTGGCGGCCGCTGATGGCCTTGGCCGAGGAGAACGGCGTGCGGATCGGCATCGAGAACTGCCCGATGCTGTTCACCAGCGACGAGTGGCCCGGCGGAAAGAACCTGGCCACCACGCCGGCCATCTGGCGCAGGATGTTCGCCGAGATCCCCAGCCCCAACTTCGGGCTGAACTACGACCCCTCGCACCTGGTTTGGCAACAGATCGACCCGATCGAGCCTCTCTGGGAGTTCGCTCCGAGGATCTTCCACGCGCACGCCAAGGATTGCCGCGTGGACAGGAGGCGCCTCAACGAGGTGGGCGTGCTGGCCACGCCGCTGCAGTTCCACACCCCGAAGCTGCCGGGACTCGGAGAGGTCGACTGGGGCCGTTTCGTGTCGGTGCTGACCGACTGCGGCTACGACGGGCCGCTGTGCGTGGAGGTGGAGGACAGGGCCTACGAGGGCTCGCTGGAGGCCCGCAAGCAGGCGCTGCGTCAGAGCGCGGCCTATTTGCGGCAGTTCGTGAGAAGAAGAGCATCGTGAGGCGCCCGAGGGGCGGGAACCCAACCGCCCGCCCCGGGCGTCTAACCCAATGGCTTGGGGGCGAACGGGTTCGACAGGGCCGGTTCGATCTCGGGTTGCGAGCCGAGGCGCCGCTGGCCTCGTAAAAAGCGGCAACAAAGCAAAGGCGAACAACAACTACGCCTACGCGGCCTAATTGAGCCGCGCATCCGCCCGGCCTGGGCCAGCAGGGCCGGCAGCGGGTGTGGAAAACAGCTGGATCGGGCTCCGAGCCGCCGCCTGAGGCGAGGATCCCTAAACCAACCAGGCTAGGCCGTCGGCAGGCCCGCCCCGGGGCGTCGCCGGCGCCGAAACGCCAAACCGGGGAGACGCTCGTGGACGCCTGAGAGGCGACGGTTTTGGAAGGGAGTTCGATTCTCCCCGCCTCCACCAACCCTCCTCGATGCCCGGTGCGCAGGCGGTCCGCCAGGCCCGGAGCGGACGCCGGATCGGCAGGTCCCGGTCCGCATCAGAGCCCCGCCTGCTGGATCGCCGCCGCGAGGTGGTCGGCGCTCGCCTGCAGCCTGCGCCGCTCCTCCAGGCTGAGCGGGAATTCCAGAACCTTCTCCACGCCGCCCGCGCCGACCACGCAGGGCACCGACAGCGCCGTGTTCCTCAGCCCGTACTCGCCCTCCAAGGGAACCGACACCGGCAGGATGCACTTCTCGTCGCTGGCGATGGCGATCACCAGCCGCGCGACGGCCGCGGCGATGCCGTGGCTGGTGTAGCCCTTGCGCCGCAGGATCTCGTAGCCGGCCTGCTTGGCCCTCTCCTCCTCGGCGGCCCGATCGAGGCTCGCGGCCACGTGCAGCCGCCCGAACTCCTCCAGCCCCAGGCCGCAGATGTTGGCCATGCTCCAAGCCGCGAACGACGTCTCGCCGTGCTCGCCCAGCATGTACACGAACACGTTCTTCGGGTCGATCCGGTACGCCGCGGCGATGGAGCGGATCAGCCTCGCGGTGTCGATCATCGTGCCCGTGCCGATCACCCGGTTGCGGGGCCGATCCGACAGCCGGTAGGCGGCGTACGTCAGCACGTCGACGGGATTGGTCACGACGATCAGCTGCGACCCGGGGCAGTGTCGGTCCAATCCCTGCAGGATCTCCCTCAGAACCTGCACGTTCTGGGCAGCCAGATCGATGCGCGTCTGACCCTTCTCGATGCTCGGCCCAGCCGCGATCACCGCAAGGTCGGCGTCCGCGCAGTCCTCGTACCCGCCGACCGTCACGTTGACGCAGGGGTAGTGGGTGAACGACGTGGTGTGCTGGTAGTCGAGCACCTCGCCCTCCGCGCGGAAGCGGTCGCGCGAGACGAGCACGATCTCCGAAACCGCGCCCACGTGCATCAGGTCGCCCACCACCGCCGACCCCACCTTGCCGGCGCCGATCACCGCCACCTTCATGCCCGCGATGATACGGCGGGTCGGCGGCGGGCTCTAGGGCGACAGCGTCACCCGGAACTCGGCCCCCTGGCCCGGAGCCGCCTGCACCTCGATGCGGCCGTCGTGGCGGGCGACGATCCGCTGCACGGTCGCCAGGCCGACGCCGAGGCCCTCGAACTCCTTGTCCGTGTGCAGCCTCTGGAACGGCTTGAACGCCTGCGCGGCCAACCCGGGCTCGAAGCCCACGCCGTTGTCCCGCACGAAGAACCCCGGCTTTCCGCAGACCTCGCAAGGCCCCACCTCGATGCGCGCGTCCGGTCGTCTCCGCGTGTACTTCCAAGCGTTGGAGAGCAGGTTCTGCAGCACGGACCGCGTGAGCGCCGCGTCGGCCTTGACGAACGCGCCGGGGTGGACCACGATCTCCACGCTGCGGTCGGGATTCTCCTCGCGCAGGTCCGCCAGCAGCTCCTCGGCGACGGCGCTCACGTCCACCTCGGTCCGGCGCACCTCGGCGCGCGCGACGCGCGACAGGTGCAGCAGCGCGTCCACCAGCGCCCCGAGCCGCTCTGCGGCGGCCACCATGCGCCGCACGCAGTCCTGCGCATCCTCGTCGAGCTTGTCCGCATGGTCCTCCAGTAGGATGCGCCCGAAGCCGTTGATCGAGCGGAGCGGCGCCCGCAGGTCGTGCGACACGCTGTAGGCGAACGACTCCAGCTCGCGGTTGGCCTCGACCAGCTCGCGGGTGCGCTCCTCCACGGCCTCCTCCAGTTGCGAGTTGGCGCGCTCGAGCTCCTCCTGCAGCCGGCGCAGGTCGGTCACGTCGATGGCGTGCAGCACCGTGCCGGTGACGCGGCCGGTCTCGTCCCGGTCGAAAGGACCCAAGCGGAATCTCCACCAGCGCTCCACCCTCCCGTCGGGTCCGATCTGCCGGCATTCCACCACCGATGACACGCGGCCGGAAACCGCCTCGGCGTAGGTGGCCCACAGGGCCTCAACGTCGTCGGAATGCGTGTTCGCCGTGATAAGCTCCCGCACCGCATGCCCATCCGCCACCGTGGAACCCATTTTCGTCCAGAACTCCTCGTTGCCGTACAGCACCCTGAAGCTGGGGATCTCGAAACAGGCCATCGCTCCCAGGGCGTTGCCCAGGATCCCCTCCAGCTCCCGCTGCCTCTGCACCAGGGACTGCACCAGCATCCTGAGGCTCCGCTTGGACTCCTCGATCTCGGGGCTCCTCGAAGGCACGGCCGCCAGAGAACGCTCGAACGTTTCGAGGGTGCCCGCCGTGTCGAGCACGGAAGCCCCCGCCGTGTCCGCCGTGCGCCGGAGGACGGTCCCAAGTTGGGACAGCGGTTGGGCCACGAGGCGGTCGGCGATTCCGCCGGCCAAGGCCGTGAGCAGCAGCACCAGCACGACCTCCTCGATGAGGCGTTTCTGCGTGCGCGCTTGGAGGTCTTGCAGGGCAAGCGCGGGATCGGCCCACACCGCCACGGTGCCGAGCACCTCGCCCGCATCGCCCGGCCGCTGGTACACCACCGCGTACTCCCGGGACTGCCAGTCCCGCCGAAACCGAACGGCCTCCACCCTCCTCGGCTGATCGGCCAGACGGCGGTACACCAGGATCAGCCTGCGGTCGGGGCCTTCCCTCACGGCGATCTGCATCACCGCAGGGTTGTCGAACTCCGAGGCGACCAGAGACTCCACGGAAGGCAGGCTGACCTCGTACAGCGGTGCGGCGAGGGCCGCGGCGAGCTTGTTCGCCTTCCGGCTTGCGACTTCGAGAGCCGTTCCCTTGGCCTCCTGCTCGTTGAGCCGCGAACGGTAGGCGAACAGGGCGAGGATCGCTGCCAGGCCCACGAACAGCAGGACCAAAGCCAGCCGGAACCGGACGCCCATGTCTCGGAACCTCATCGCTTCTCTTTTGCGATTCTCCGCACCCTACCTTTCGGCAAGTTCAACCCGATTCTCCTCCTCAGGGACCGAGGCCGTAGCGCCTTTCGATCGCGGCAGCCTGTCCGGATGCCCACAGGACGCGCAACTCCCGATCGAACGCGGCGGCGATGTCCCGCGCATCCCTCCGCTTGGGGCTGAACGCCACGTAGAGCCGGCCCTCTGGCGTGCGCCCCGCAAGCTCGATGCGGCTGGCCTCTAACCTTCCCCGCAGCCTCCAGCGCACCACCAGCTCGTTCTGGGCGAACACATCCACCCTTCCCGCGAGCAGCGCGCGGACTTGGCGCTCGACCGGGTCCTCGCCGCGAACCGGGAGCACCAGGGAGCTTCCGCGATGCCGCTCGACGTAGCGGCGGATCGGCTCGGCGTAGCGGTAACCGTCGACCACCGAGAGCCGCAACCCCTCGAGCGACGCCTCCCCGTCGTAGCGCCACCGCCGCCCCCCCACGGTGAAGCCCCGGTGCACGAACAGAGTCGGCTTGGTGACCGCGATCGGCTCGCGGCTGAACACCAGGTCCGGCGCCTCGGAGGGATCGGCGCAGAGCACCGCGTCCGCCAAACCCGCGCCGACGTCCGCCAAGCATCGGTTCCAGGGTCGCGCCTCGTAGCGAACCTCGTGGCCCGCTCTGCGCAGAGCCTCCTTGGCCAGCTCCGTCACGAAGCCCTCTCGGCCTCCTTGGCGTCCGGTGTAGGGCATCCACTCGTCGGAAACCAGGAGCAGGGCCTTGCGGGCCTCCGGCGGAGGGTTCAGCGGCTTGCGGGGCGCCCGGCTCGGCCGATTGTCGGCATCCTCCGCCGGCGCGACGACGGGCTCGGCGAAGCAACCCGTTGCTCCGACCGCAACCAACAAGCCGATCGCCAACGCCGACCTCCGCCAGGCGCCCCCATCCCGTTCGACAGGCACGGTTGAACCCCCTTACGTATTGTCCACCGGTTTCCCGTTCCCGCCAAACCGAGTTTTCACGGCGCCTCGAACGGCTCCACGCCGTAGGATCGCATCAGCCGGTCGGTCTCGCCGGTCCGCCGCAGGCCGGCCAGGCCTCGGTCCAAGGCAGCGACCACGTCCCTGGCGTTCGGGGTCTTCGGGGAAACAGCCACATACACCGCGTGCCCCGGCAGCGTCGCCGCCTCGCGCAGCAGCTCGGCGTCCTTCGGATGGACCTGCAGGTGCGCCCGCATGACGATCGCGTTCTCCAGCACGGCGTCGGCCCTTCCGGTCCTGACCGCCGCGATCAGCCGCTCCAGCGGCTTCTCGCCGCGCACCGCCAACACGCGGCCGCGCCGCCTGTGCTCCTCGAGGAAGGCGTCGAACTCGGGGTGGTAGCGGTAGCCCTCGACCACGGCGAGGCGCAGCGGGCGCCACGAGGACACTCCCTGATACGACCACCTCAACCCTCGCCGCACGTACACGCCGCGCTCGGTGCCGCCGACTGGTTCCGCGCCGAACAGCAGGCCCGGAGCCTCCTCGGGCACCGCGCACAGCACCAGATCCGCGCGCCCTTGCTCGGCGTCCAGCAGGCACCGGGTCCACGGCCGGATCTCGAGCCTGACCGCGTAGCCCTGAGGCTCGAGCGCCCTGCGGACGAGATCCATCACAAAGCCCTCTCGCTCGGCGCCGGTAGGCCCCACGTACGGCCACCACTCGTCCGACACGGCCAGCAGAGTCCTCGGTGGCCGCGGGGGAAGCCCCGCACTGCCCTCGGGCTCCAGCCGAGGGGGAGACGTGCCGCAGCCCGCGACGAGCAACGGCACCGTGGCCCAGAGCGTCTTCAGGGGGCTCGGCCGGCCCAACATGATTCCTCCATTCTCTCGAAGCGGGCCTTCTCTTCGCCAGCCCACGACCGCCTCAAGGCTCCGGCCGAAGGCCGTAACGGGACAAGATCAACGGAAATTCCGGCGACCGGTAAACCTCGCGCATCGCCCGATCCAGCTCCCGTGCGAGCCGAGCGCCGTCCGGCAGGCGGGGGCTGAACGCCGCCTTCAGGTTGCAAGCGGGCAGGAAGCCGACCTCCTCCAGCCTCGCGGCCTCGGCCGGCATGCGCGCCAGAGTAGCCTGCAGAACCAGTCGGTCGTCGGCGATCGCGTCCACGGTTCCTTTCGCGGCTAAGGCAACGAGCCGGCGCGTGGGGTCCTCGCCGGTCACCACCACCAGGCGCCGGTCCGGGCGGGCTAGGCGCTCCCTCAGCGGACTGGGGTAGTGGTAGTTCGCCACCAGCGCCAACCTGGCCGTCCGGAGCGAGTCGGGTCCCCGCCACCGCCATCGGGAGGCCTTGGACCGCAGCACCGTCACGCCGCTCACCCAGCCCGGACCCAGACCGACGTTCGCCCGGGTGAAGTGCCACGGCCTCTCGGGCCCGGAGCACGCGCACGTGGTTCCGTCGATCCGACCCGCCTCCAGCTCGCGCACGACCCGCGACCAGGGTCGGACCACATAGTCCATCTCGAAGCCCATCCGGCGGAGGGCGGCACGCACCAAGTCCACCGTGAACCCTTGGCGACCGTCGTGGGACTCCCCCGTGTACGGCCACCACGCGTTCCCCGCGAACAAGAGGCGGCGCTCGCTCGACGGTTGCTGGGCGTTCGGCAGGGGTCGGCCTTCGGCGCCGTCCTCGGTCGGGCCCGCCTGCGGGCATCCGGCGAGGCAGAGCGTCAGACCGAGCATCCCCAACCCAACCAGAGCCACGCCGCCCCTCACCGGCCAACCTCCTCGTTGCTTCCTTCTTCCACGCACCTCACCGCGCGCCATCGTCCGGGCTCAATCCATAACGGGCCAGAAGTCCGGGGAACCCCGGCGACGCGTAGACCTCCAGCAAAGCCGCGTCCAGGCGCGTCAGGATCTCGCGGGCCCCGGGGAGGTCGGGGCGCAGCTGCACGAACACCGGCCGCCACCGCAGGGTGCCTGCAGGCTCGACCCTCTTCCGCCACTCGGGGTGTTCGGCGAGGAAGGCCTCCAGCACCAGACGCCCGTCGACGGCGGCGTCCACGCGATCTTCGGCCAAGAGCCTGACAAGGCGCGGCGTGGGGTCGTCGCCAGAAACCGCGACCAGCCCCTCCCTGCCGTCGTACAGGCGACGCTCGATCGGCGCGGGATAGTGGTGACCCTCGACCACCGCGACGCGCGCCGAGGCGAGCGAGCCGGGCCCGGAGAAGCGCCATCGGGAACCCTTCCGCTTCAGCACGAGGAACTCGTCGACCCAGTTCGGACCCAGCCCGAGCGGCACCGAGCCGCGCAGCCAGTCGCGGCCCTCGATCGGATAGGCGGCGAGCACGCCGTCCGTCTCGCCGGTCTGCATCTCGAGCACGCAGCGAGCCCAGGGCCTCACGCGGTAGTCCAGCCCGTAGCCCATCCTCCGCAGGGCCTCCCGCACGAGGTCCACGGCGAAGCCCTCTCTGTCCGCTCCCTCGCGACCTGCGTAGGGCCACCACTCGTTGCACACGAGCCGGAGCGTCGGCCGGGCGGCCGGCGCAGCCTCGGGTTGCGGCCGCACCGAAGGGTCCCTGACGCCGGTGCGGCCTGGGGCCTGGCAGCTGACCGCCGCGAGCGCCAGAGCCAGCCACCATCCGAGGCTCCTGGAAGCCATAACCCATTATGCCGACCGAGCTCCAAAGCCGCCTTCAGAATTTTCTATGAAGGCGGCCTGCCGGCAAGATGGCGGCGCGAGCCAACGGCATGCGGAGGCGCCGAACGAGCCCACGAAGACGGAGCCTCAGGGATCGTGCCGCACGTCCCAGTAGGCGCGCCACACCGGCTCGGGCACAGGCCGCAGCGCCTCCCCGAGCGGTGGCACCGGCCTGCCTTCCGGATCGATCCTCGCGGTGTTGCTGTGGTAGGCGTCGGGACGCAGCGAGCGCACGTGGCCGTCGCCGAACAGCACGTTGGACGTGCCCAGGTGCACCCGGCAGACCGCCCAATAGCTGGTGGCGCCGCCCGCCAACAGCGTCGTCGGGCCCACCGGCGGACCAGCGTTGCAACGCTCCCACTCCGCCGCCAAGATCTTGGCCGAGGGCGCGGAGACCTCCGACTCGTCGCACCCGGCGAAGCCGCGAACCCCCAGCGGAGCGAACCCAATGTTGTAGCCCTGACCGTACCACCAGGGCAGCTGCGGCCGGCTGGGGCAACGGTTGATGCTCACGGTGCGGATGTACGGCTGCAGAAGGTTCTTCCATTCGTAGACCGGGGGGAACACGCCGTCCCAGTCGGCGGTGTAGAGGAAGAACGACTGGCCGAGCTGGCGCAGGTTGCTCTGGCACGCGGCCACCTTGGCCCTCTCTCGGGCGGCGGCCAGCACCGGCAACAGGATGGCCGCCAGCACGGCGACGATGGCGAGCACCACCAGCAGCTCGAGCAGGGCGAACGCCCGGCGAAGCGGCATGACGGCCCCATGTTGGCACACGGAACCGTCGGAAAGGCTCGGATCAGACCCGGCGGCGCCTCGGGCGCATCGCGGCGGCAAGACCGAGCCCGGCAGGCGCCGAAGGGATCGGCTCCGGAGCCGGCGCGCCCAGCGCTCGGAACTCGGACGCCGGGGAGGCCCCGTCGCGAAGACTCCCGTACGGGCGGAATCCGGCGGTCTGCCACGAGCGCGACCGGCCGCCCGACCGGGGGGAAGCCCCAACCGGCGGAGGGGAAGGCGGTTTCCCCATGGCTCCGGACGCCGTTCGCATCGCGGATGTGGACGAGACAATGGTCGCTGGTGTCCGCTTGGAGGGTCGGCGTCCAGAGCTCGGAGAGGCCTTCCGGATCGATCTCGACGAAGCTGTTCGCCGACTCGGGCAGCTCGGCGTCCCACCCGACGGTGCCCCCGCCCCAGTGGTGGCCGTCCGCGAAGAGCGCCCCGTCCACCACGGTGGAGCCGGCCGCCAGCGGACCCCTTGGACTCCGCCCCGACCCGGGGGCGGAGAACGCCGAGGGTGCCGCTCGGGGTTAGGAGCCAGCTGAGCACGATGTTCGGAGCCTGCGCGCAGGCCGCGATGATCCCCGCCAGCGCCGGGGCAGCGACGTTCACGCTCAAGGATCCTTCTTTCCCGACATCGAACGCGAGACCGCCGCGGCGGCCATGGAGCACAGGAGAACGCACCTTCGTCTTTGCCCGCGGAACCACATTCCCCGAAGCCCGGAGTGCGCTCGGCGGCCGATGGGCCGAATGGTCTACAATCGGGCCAGCCGTCGGGCGGGAGGCCCGCGGCCGATCCAGCGTGGGATCCGGTCGGCGACCCGCTCTCCCCGGCACGAAGGAGACGAAGACATGATCGTTCCGACCAAGGTTCTGTTCGAGCACGCGTACGGCAAGTACGCGCTCGGCGCCTACAACATCAACAACCTGGAGCAGACCATGGGCCTGTTCCGGGGCAACATGGAGTCGAAGGCGCCGTTCATCATTCAGATCAGCAAGGGCGCGCGCAGCTACACCGACAAGCGCATGCTCGAAGCCATGATCCGAGCGGCGGACGAGATCTGGCCCGATGCGCTGTTCGCGGTGCACCTCGACCACGGCGACGAGCAGACGTGCTACGACTGCATCGAGAGCGGGTTCTACAGCTCGGTGATGATCGACGCGTCCCACGAGCCCTTCGAGAAGAACGTCGAGATCACCAAGCGCGTGGTGGACGCCGCGCACGCCAAGGGCATCTCCGTCGAGGCCGAGCTGGGCCAACTGGGCGGCGTGGAGGAGGACATCTCGGTGGAGGAGGAGCACGCCAAGCTCACCAACCCCGCCGAGGCCGAGCAGTTCGTGCAGCTCACCGGTTGCGACAGCCTGGCCTGCGCCATCGGCACCAGCCACGGCGCGTTCAAGTTCTCCGGCAAGCAGGGGCTGCACTTCGAGGTGATCGAGGAGATCGCCCGTCGCCTGCCGCGGTTCCCCCTGGTGATGCACGGGTCCTCGAGCGTGCCGCAGGACGAGGTGGAGCGCATCAACGCCGCGGGCGGCAGCCTCAAGGGCGCCAAGGGGGTGGACCCCAACGAGTACCTGCCAGCCGCCAAGAGGGGCGTGTGCAAGATCAACATCGACACGGACGGGCGCCTGGTGTGGTGCCGCGTGCATCGCGAGCACTTCCGCGACCATCCCGAGAACTTCGACCTGCGCCCGCCGGGCAAGATCTTCATGAGCGAATACGCGAAGTTCATCGCGTCCCGCAACGAGCTGCTGGGCTCGGCCGGCCAGCTGGACGAGGCCCGCGCCTTCGTGAAGGAGAGGCTCGGGCTCTGAGCCCCGCCCTCGGCCGAAGAGGGGGGACCGTCCTCCGGGGCGGTCCCCCCCTCTCGCCTTTAGCCCGCTAGGCCGACGTGCGCCGCGGCCTCGCCGATGTCGCGGAACACCCGCAGGTTCGCGGGAAGGTTCTCCAGGATCTCCTGGCCGTAGCGCTTGGTCTGCACGCGCGGATCCAGCAGGGCGATCACGCCGCGGTCGTCGGATCGGCGGATCAGCCGACCGGCCCCCTGACGGACCAGCATCTTGGCCAGCGGAAGACTGTGCTCGCGGAACGGGTCCAAGCCCTTGGCGGCCAGCCACGCCGACCGCGCGATCTGGGCAGGGTCGACGGGCACCTCGAACGGCACGCGCACCAGCGCCACGCAGCTCAGCGTCTCCCCCGGCGCGTCGAACCCGGTCCAGAAGGAGCGCAACGCGAACAGCGACGCCGCCACGTCCCTGCGGAAGCGCTCCCCAACGTGGGAGACCCCCGTGCGCCCCTGCAGCAGCACCGGAAGCTCGGGGGGCACGCGCATCCGCTCGTACACCGCCTCCATCTCGCGTCGGGAGTGGAACAGCGCCAGCGTGCGCCCTCCCACCGCCCTTAGGATCCGGGTCAGCTCCTCCGCGAGCGCGGCGTAGTAGGCCTCCTCGCCGCCGCTGCGGCGCGCCGCCGAGGGGTCGGGGATGGCGCCTGCAGGCGGCAGGTACAAGGCGGCCTGCGTCGCGAAGTCGAACGGAGACGGCAGGATCTCCTCGAAGTCCGGCTCGAAGCCCGTCTGCGAGCGGAAGAAGCCGAAGTTCCCGTCCAACGCCAGCGTGGCCGACAGGCACACCGCCGCTCTTCGGGACCACACGAGGTCCCGCAGCGGCTCGGCCAGGTCGATGGGGTCGGAGCGCAGGGTCACCGCGTCTTCTTCCGAGGCCACGTACGAGACCGACACGCCGGTCGGCTCGAAGAGCGACCTGCATCCCGCCGCGGTCTCCCTCAGCACCATGCGGTAAGGGTCGGCGACCTCCTCGGCCTCGTCCAGCACGCTGTTCTCGGCCTCTCCGCGAAGCCGCCACGACCGCAGCAGGCGCCCTGTCTCGGCCGCGTACTCCTCGATGGCCGCGGCGGTCTCTTCCGCGAGGTCCTCGGCGGCAGCGCCCAGCTCGCGCGAAACCGTCCGGCTCACGCTCGGGTGCTCCAGGATGTCCCTGGGGTTGGCCGCAAGGATGCCGGAACACCCCGCCAGCGAGCGCAGGGCTTCCCGCAGCCGCTCCAGCCGCCGACGGAACCGCTCCCCGGCGGCCTCGAGCGCAGAGACCTCGCCGGACTGCATCGCCGCCACAGCCAGCGCGTCCTCGAGGCCCTCCGCGCACCGCTCCACCAGCTCGAGCGTCGCCGGAGAGAGCTCGAACTCCAGAGCCGAGGCCGCAGCCTGCGCGAAGTCGTGGGCCTCGTCGATGACCACCGAGCAGGCGTCGCCGAGAAGAGACTGCGCGCCATCGGAATGCCGCCGGAGCAGCGCGTCCATGAGCAGCACGCTGTGGTTCGTCACCACCACCTTGGCGTCCTTGGCGCGCTCGCGGGCGCAGAAGAACCAGCACGCCGCGTAGTCGGGGCAGCGCCGGGCCTCGCAGGCTGGGGGCACCCCCACGCCGCGCCACAGCTCGGCCAGCTCGCGGGGCCTGCGCAGGCCGCTGGCGCGCAGCTCCGACTCCGTGCCCTGGTCGGCCAGCCGCGCGAACGCCTCCGCCAGCGTCGGGTCGGCTGCCCGCAAGGCCTGCAGGCACACGTAGCGCTGGCGGCCGATCAGGAACGCGACCGGCACGTCGAACTCGGGCAGAAGCGATCGCGCCAGAGGCAGGTCGGCCTTCCAATACTGCTCGGCCAGCACGTTGGTGTAGGTCGCCACCACGGTCCTCCCGCCTGCGGCCGCGGCGCGCGCGAGCGCGGGGACGAGCGCCGCCAGAGACTTGCCCAGACCGGTGGGAGCCTCGAAGGCGCCCGAGGAGCCGCTCTCGAGGCAGTCGGCGATCAGCAGCGCCAGCTGCAGCTGATCGGGCCTCTCGACGAACCCCGGCCGTTCGCGCAGGGCTTCGAACGCCCTGGCGATGAGGCCGCGGCATCCGGTTTCCACGGCCGATTGTGGTCCAACCGGCCGCGGACGATCACTCCACCCTCAGGGTCCGCACGGACTCGCGCACGCGCCCCCAGGGGTCGGTCTCGCGCACGCGGAGGGCGTGCACCCCTGGCTCCAACCGCTCCGTCAGGACGGTCGTCCAGAGATGGGTGCAGACCGACGGCCCCGGCAGCGGCAGATAAGGCAGCCGCAACTGAGCGCGGTCGCGCTCCACCAGCGCCGCGTACCAAGGGTCGCGCTCCAGCACGCGCTTCATGGGTCGCCACGCACCCCCGGCCACGCTGATCTCCACCGTGGAGAGCTCGCCTGCGCCGAACACGTTGGCGAACACCCTCGTTCCCCGCAGCTCGTCGGCCCTCGCGGCGTCGGGAGCCAGGATGCGCATCGACTCGTCGCTGGCCGCGCCGACCGTCCGGTACTCCCAGCTCCAACGGTTGCCTTCCACCCGCAGGATGCCGTAGCCGTTGGGTGTGCCGTCCGACATCGTGGCGTGCGGGATGCCCCTCTCGTCGGGCAGGCCGCCCCACCACGAGCCGCAGGAGGCGCCGTGCACGATGTGCCAGTGACGGCCCTCCCCCTGCCAACCCTCCTCCCTGCCGAAGAACCGATGCTCCATGGTGTGCGTGTGAGCGCTGAACGACACCGTGTGCCGGAACGGCGACAGCAGCCGGAGCACATCTTGGCGCTCGCGGACCTCGTTCAGCGGGATGTGCATCAGCAACACCACCAAGCGATCCTTGGGCACCAGCCTCAGGTCGTTCTCGAGCCAGCGCAGCTGGCGCGGGCCGAGCGCGGCGCGGTAGTAGCCGCGCGTGCGCTCGGGGTTCTCCCTCTTGGCGTTCTCCACCCCGATCCACTCGACGTCGTCCAGCACCACGAAGTGCGCGCCGCCCACGTCGAACGAGTAGTAGGGCGGACCGAAGGTGGCCTCGAAGCTCTCGTCGGAGAGCAGGTCGTCGGGGGCGTCGAAGTTCAAGTCGTGGTTGCCCAGCACGTAGCGCCAAGGCACGGCGATGGCGCCGACGGTTCGGACGAGCGGCAGCGTGACGCTCAGATCGTCGAACACGATGTCGCCCAGCACCGCTCCGAACGCGAAGCGGCGCGCCTGCGGCACCAGCGGCGCAACCACGTCGCGCGCCAGGTAATCGACCTCGCGCAGGTTGCGGGGCTGAGTGTCTCCGAACAGCAGCACCTCGAACGTCCTGGGCTCGCGCGCCCGGCGGAGCGGGAAATCCACGCTGTCGGGCAGAGGGCCAGTGGGCGCGACCCCGGGGAAGCGGAGTTGCGGGGACCCGCTCGGTTTGTGGATGCGGTGGAACCGCGGTCGGCCGTCGGGCTCGTGGGGAACGGTCCAGCCCGAGGGCTTGACGACGAAGAACACGGCGCCGTCCCAGGCTGGCAGGGTCCAGCGGCCCGATCGGTCGGTGCGGGCCACGTCGACGCCGTTGCTCACCGCGACGCCAGCCAAGCCGCGCTCGCCGGGATCGCGCGATCCGTTGCGGTTGGCGTCCTCGAACACGAAGCCCGTCGCGGTGCCGTTCGGTTGCGGAAGATCGGGCACCTGCGCGAGGGCGAGGGCCGCGGGGAGCGCAAGGGTGAGGAGGGCGACCGTGCGCATGGTGCGAGGGATACCCGGAACGCGGTCGGCCATGGGTCAAGAACGGGTTAAATGGCCCGTAGACAGGAGGAAACCGACCATGCTGAGCCTCTTCCTCGTCGGAATCGCCGCGACGATGCCGCCTCAGGACGGCCTGGCTGGCAGTTCCGACACGAAGCCCACTCTGGTGAAGTTCGACCCGAAACGTTGGAAGCTGGATTGGGCCGACGAGTTCGACAAGGGACCCAGGCCGAACCCGGCGTTCTGGAGCTACGAGGAGGGCTACGTGCGCAACAACGAGGCGCAGTACTACACCGTCGACCGGCGGGAGAACGCCCGCGTGGAGAACGGCAAGCTGATCCTCGAGGCCAGGATCGACAACTGGCAGGGCCGCCGCATCACCTCGGCCAGCGTGCACACGTCCGGAAAGAAGCCGATCCTGTACGGCCGCATCGAGGTCCGCGCCAAGGTGCCCACGGGCCGCGGCACGTGGCCCGCGATCTGGACCCTCGGAGAAAACATCCGCAGCGTCGGGTGGCCGAAGTGCGGCGAGATCGACATCCTGGAGAACGTGGGGTTCGATCCCAACCGCATCCACGCGAACATCCACACCGAGGCCTACAACCACGTCAAGCGCAACGGCCGTGGCAACAGCATCCTGGCCGACAGGCCTTGGGAGCGCTTCCACGTGTACGCCGTCGAGTGGTATCCCGACCGGCTGGAGTTCTTCTTCGACGACACGCGCTACTTCGTGTACCGCAACGAAGGCACGGGAGACGCGGCGTGGCCGTTCGACAAGCCTCAGTACCTGATCCTGAACCTGGCGATCGGAGGAGCCTGGGGCGGCGCGCAGGGGATCGACGAGTCGCTGTTCCCGCACCGATTCGAGATCGACTACGTGCGGGTCTACAAGCCCAGGAGCTAGCCGACGTCGGCCGGCTCGACGAACCGGGGTAGGGCGGCGCTCGCCACGATGCCGTGCCGCACCAGGTACCGGCCGAACGCGCGCAGGCCCGACAGGAACGCGTCGTCCAGCCTGTAGGACATCGTGCGGGTGAGGTAGGCGCGCACCAGTTCGCGGTCCATGCCGGCCCGGTCGGCGGCGGCTCGGATCAGCTGCTCGTCCGGCGGCCCTTCGGCGTCGGCCCCGCAACCCGAGCGCCCGCGCGCCCAGTTCATCCAACCGGCCATCTCCGGGGTCAGGCGCTCGTCGCCGACGCACAGCGCCCACACGAACGGCAGTCCCGTGAGCGCCACCCAAGCCTGGCCCAGGTCCAGCACGTACAGACCCGTTCCGTCCGCGGTCATGCCGATGTCGCCGATCAGCACGCAGGCGTCGCAGGCCTCGAGCATCGTGTAGAGGTTCGGGGGCAGGCGCCGGGTCCGGGGCCGCGCGCCGAACGACTCCGCCAGGATCACGCGGGCCAGAGCGTTGGAGGTCATGGAGCTGGCGTCCTCGGCCAGCGTGCCGATGGCGTCGAAGGGGACCTTGCTGAACAGCCGAACGCTCTCGACCATTCCTCGCGTGCCGATGCAGACGCCCGCGCAGGCCGTTCGGCCGGGCGTGCGCAGCGCGTCGATGCTCGACACGAGGATCGCCTCGGCCTGACCGCTCTCCAGCAGGCCGGGCAGGTCGGACGGGACCGCCTCCACCACGCGCACGGGGGACGCCTCTCCCAGGCGCAGGAACGGATGCACCAAGGGCGCTCCGTTGACGAACGGGATGCTTCCGAGAACGTGGGTCATGCGCTCGAACCGGGCTTGACGGCGACCGCGACCACGCTGCTGCCCCACGGCAGGCGCCGACGGCGGATCCACCCGGTCTCGACCGCCTGCAATCCTACCAGAAGGCCGTTGAGCCAGCCCGGAACCCGCGGAAGCGACGCCCTCGGCTCGCCCCTCTTGAGCTTCTCCGCCAGACGGATCAGCAGCACCAGCGGGAACAGCAGGAAGATCGAGTAGGAGAGGCGCCGCACCTCGAAGCCGGCGGCCCGCAGCAGGCGCTCGACCTCCTTCAGACGGTAGCGCCGCTGGTGCATCAGCGCCACGTCGTGAGGGCCCCACAGCACGCGGAAGGCAGGCACGCTCAGAACCATGGCGCCGCCGGGCTTCAGCACGCGGTACGCCTCGCGGAACGCGGCCTCGTGGTCGGGGATGTGCTCCAGGATGTCCAAGGCCACGACCGCGTCGAACGCCGCCGTGCGCAGCGGCAGCCTCTCCCCGCGCGCGGCGACCAGCCGGCCGAGGCCCCGGCGACGGCAGAAGCCGAGCGCCAGCGGGCTGAAGTCCACGCCGACCGGCTCCGCCCACCGCCCCAGCTCCCCCAGCACCACCCCCGTGCCGCATCCCAGGTCCAGCACCGTCGGCCGCTCCGCGTCCAGGGCGTCGCGCAGCAGCGACAGCGCCAGGCGCCGCCGAGCGACGAACCACCAATAGCGGTCCTCCAGCTCGAACATCCGGGCGTATTCCTCAGCGTGCACGGGCTTCCAACCGTTTGCGCCGCCCGCGCAGCCTCAGGCGCACCAAGTCCAGCAGCATCCTGGGGCCGTCGCGCAGCAGGACCACCTTGGAGCCCTCCTGGTGCCTCCAGCGGATCGGCACCTCGGCCACGCGCAGGCCCAAGTCTCGGGCGATCAGCAGCGCCTCGAAGTCGAAGCTGAAGCCATCCAGGGTGCAGCGCGAGAACACCTCGTGGGCCGCGCGCCGGGTGAACAGCTTGAACCCGCACTGGGTGTCGTGGATTCCCCGCACGGCCATCAGCTGCACGGCCTTGTTGAACATCCGGCCGAGCATCTCGCGGTACAGCGGCTGACGAACCTCCAGGCGGCTCTCGCGCAGGGGCCGGCTGCCGATGGCGATGTCCGCGCCCCGCTCGATCGCCGGCAGCAGCTTCTCGATCTCCTCGATCGGCGTCGCCAGGTCCGCGTCGCAGAAGAGCAGCAGCTCGCCCTCGGTCTCCAACATGCCGGTTCGCACCGCGTAGCCCTTGCCGCGGTTCGGCTCGTAGGCCTTGAGCTGGAAGCGCGGGTCCCTCGCCCGGAACTCCTCCACGATCTCGGGCGTCCGGTCGGTGCTGCCGTCGCTCACGACCGTGACCGTCCAGCGATACGGCTGGGCTTCGAAATACTCCTTCAAACGGTCGAGGGTCCGTCCGAGGCGGCCCTCCTCGTTGTAGGCCGGGACGATCACCGACAAGTGGCTCGGACTCAAGACGGCGCTATGTTACCGCACCGAACCCGAGCCGGCGGCCGCGGCGCGCCTGCGCCGCAGAACGTGCTGCAGGACCTCCCACGCCGCGGGCAGCATCGAGATCGCGATCACCGCGAGGATCGCCACCGTGAAGTTCCTCTCGACGATCGGGGCCGTGCCGAAGTAGAACCCGCCGAACACGAAGAGCCCGACCCACAGGCAGGCTCCGAGCACGCTGAACGCCAGGAACCGGCGGTACGCCATGCGGCCCATGCCCGCCACGAAGGGAGCGAAGGTGCGCACGATCGGCACGAAGCGGGCGATCACGATCGTCTTGGCCCCGTAGCGCTCGAAGAAGGCCTCCGTTCGAACCAGGTGCCTCCTCTTGAACACCCTGGAGTCCTCGTTGCGGAACAGGCGCGGTCCCAGCGACCGGCCGACGAGGTAGTTCACGTTGTCGCCGCACAGCGCCGCGGTGAAGAACACGGCGGCCAGGGCCCAAGGGTGCAGCTCCCCCGTGCGCGAGGCGAGCACCCCGGCCGCGAACAGCAGAGAGTCCCCGGGAAGGAACGGGGTGACCACCAGACCCGTCTCGCAGAACACGATGAGGAACAGGATCGCGTAGGTCCCTGTGCTGTATTGGCGCAGCACCTCGCCCAGATGCCGGTCGAGGTGGATGAAGTAGTCCAGGGCTGAGGAGAGGAGGTCCATGGCGGTGCCGACGACAGTAGGATGGCAGAGCGGGCCCGCTTCCGGCAGGACGCTCAGTTGCTGAGCATCTCCCTCAGGCGCCGTCGCTGGGCGATGGCGCGGAGCTTCTTCATCGCCTGGTTCTCGATCTGGCGGATGCGCTCGCGGGAGAGCTGGAACTCCTTGGCCACGTCCTCCTGCTGCAGGTGCTCGGAGCCCTCCACCAGGTGGTAGCGCCTGAGAATGATCTCCCTCTCCCGGTCGGTCAGCTCGCTCAGCAGCTTGATCAGCTCGGCGATGAGCTCGCGGTAGCACACCAGCTGCTCGGGATCGATGTAGTCGGGGTCCTTGATCAGCCCGCCCAGCGTGGTGCCCGAGCCGTCGTTGGTGCCCATGTCCAGGCTCAGCAACTCCTGCGAGCTCTGGAGGATCGACAGCAGCTTCTTGGTGGTGCAACCGACGGCCTGGGAGAGCTGCTCGGTGGTGGGCTCGCGTCCCAGCTCGCGCATCAGCCGCACGCGCTCCCTCTCGATCCTGCGAAGCGACTGGCTCACGTGTGCCGGAAGGCGGATCGCCTTGGCCTTGTTGTCGATGGCGCGGCCGATCGCTTGGCGGATCCAGTGCGTGGCGTAGGTGGAGAAGCGGAAGCCCTTGTCCGGGTCGAAGCGGTCGGCCGCCTGCATCAGTCCGATGGCGCCTTCTTGGATCAGGTCCTCGAGCGAGATCGAGCGCACCTTGTACGTCTTGGCGATGTTGATCACGAGGCGCATGTTCGACTCGATGAGCCGCTGCCTGGCGTTGCGGTCCCCGGACCTCGCGGCGCGCGCGAGCTCCGTCTCCTCGCCGGCGGAAAGCAGGGGCGCCTGCGTCAGCCGACTGAGGTAGCTGGGCACTCCGTCGTCGTGTTCTTCCAAGTGCATCAACTGCGCCATCCGATGCCTCGCCGAATCGCCGCTCGCGCGAACGATCCGGCGCGTTCGGCCGACCCGATCGATGGACAGCATCCCTGCACGGACTGTGCCAATCCGTTGAAGTGTCGAACTATACCCTACTGGGGTTGGACGCCCCCGGTTGCAAAAGGTTCGTCCGTCCTACTTGGGGAGCACCTCCACGGAAGCCGCCACCAAGCGGCCCTGGGGGTCCCTTCGATACGCCGCCTTCAACGCGGCCCCGATCGGCAGAGCCTCCAGAGCGGCCTTGGCGCCTCCGATGCGAATCTCGCAGGATTGCGGGCAAACCACGTGCAGCGTCCGCCCCTGGGCCTCCACCTCCAGCAGCCGGAGGCTGGCGGTGACCGCCCGCAGCGTTCCCTGCAGCGTGCCGCTCGGAGGCAGCGGCGGGAGCTTCGGCCGGGCCGGACCCTTGGGTGCTTTGGGCTGCAAGGGGGGCGGCGTGTCCCTCAGCTCGGCCAGCCACGTGTCGAGCGTCGGCAGGAGCCGTCCCTTGGTCCAAACCACCATGCCGGGCTCCAGATCGGAGAGGGAGGCCACGGCCTTGCCCTGCAATTCGAGCTTCGACTTCTCGGTGGCGCGGTACGAGAACGTGGAGCCATCGTCGAGCCTCACGGTCAGGTACTTCGGGTCGCGGCCCTCGATCCGGCCCTTCACGAAGTTCCTCCGCAAGCCGTCGAGCCAAGCCTGCGTCTCCCGGTCGGCGATCTCCCTCAGCGTGGGCGGATCGGTGTCGACGTTCAGCCGCACCACCACGACCGATCCCTCGCCGAAGGCGCCGCGCGCCGCGGGCTTCTTGCCGGCCCAGTGGCGGGTCGAGGGCGTGTCCTCCACCGCCAGCGGCTGCGTGCCGACGCTGAGGACGTAGCCCCTCTCGGTGACCTTGAGGATCCTCGCCTCGGTGACCAGGGTCTTGGCCCAACCCGAGCCGACCCCCAGGGCAAGGGCGCCGANAGCCGCCAGCCGCACCAGAACTCCCGCCATGGCCCATTGTGGGCACGGCCCCTGGCCCTTCGGCAAGCCGATCGGACTGGAGTGCAGCAGGAAGGCGTGGCGGCGTCCCGCGATCCAGGGCGGCTCACCGCGCGGGCGCCAAACCGTGCCCTGGTTGCCGAAGTCCGACGCCTCCACCCCTTCCCTTCGCGCGGCGGCACCCAGCGGGTCTCCTCGAACAAGCGGCCTCGGCGGGTCGGCTCGTCTCCCGGTTCCCAGGCCCGGAGGATCCCGCGGCTCTGGGGGGCCGTGCCCGGGCGGCGCCGTCCGGAAGGCGGACCCTCGCGCTGGCCTCGGCCTCCCCTCCGCCCGGGAACGATCCGCGCCGCACCACGCGCTGGCGGCGATCCAGCCCTGCTCGGACGCCATCCCCCTCGAGGCGCCTCGACTCCGGATCGGGTTGGCCCCCAGCCGTGAGGGCTGACGCCGACGGCGCCGGAACGACCAGCAACGCCGAGAGAGCCGGCCGAGAGCCCCGATCATCCCTTTCGGGAGCCTCAGGTCTCGCTGGGCGCGCGGTAGACGAACGAGGACTCCAGGCTCCTCTTGCTGCGGGTGCGCTGCAGCTCGTTGGACGGGATGCGCCTCTCGAGGAAGTCGAGCGACAGCTCGATGACCTCCTTGGCCTCGTCGGGGGTCGTGCAACCGATCGTGACCATGTCCTGGTCGCGGATCGTGTTCCACACGAAGGCCAGGCCCACCGGAGGCAGCAGGCGGCCGGCAGCCAGCGGTTTGATGGTCATCACGGGCTTGGCGGCGTTGCGGATCACCCGCATCACCCAGTCCGCCTCCACCTGCATGAGGAACCCTGCGGCGTTGTAGATCTGGATGTAGGTCTCGATGTCGTAGCCGTTCGAGTCGGTGTAGGGGATCGCCTCGGGCATGTGCGTCGACAACCCGGGGATCATGCCCCGCTCTCGGATCATGCGGGTGTAGACGTCGATGTCGCGGATGACGCCGTCCCTGCGGTCGATCAGAGCGTCGGTGACGGCCTGGTGCGGCATGCAGAAGGTCGCGCCCTGGGCCTTCACGTCGTCGAACACGCGCTCGGGCTCCATCTCGGGCGGACCGCCGGGCTTGATGTTGAAGTGCGGCGTGATGATGCGGATCACGGCTCGCCCGGCCTTCTGCTCGGCCTCGGCCAGGGCGTCCTTCATCGGTCCGCGCATGTCGCCACCCATGACAGCGTCGCAGCCGGCCTCGAGGAACACCGAGACCACGGCCGCGACGCGCTTGGCGTCCTGGTACTCGACGATGAAGCGGTCCTTGGCGAGGCTGGTGTGGGAGAACCCACGGAACCAGTTGGTGCCGATGATCAGCCGCGGCATGGAAACGCCGCCGACGACGGTGCGGGGAAAACCGTCCATGCTTCGCCTCGGCCCAGTTTGGCACGAGGCCGCGCCCAAAAGGGCTCTCAGCGGTAGCGATACACGATGCGTCCGCGCGTGAGGTCGTAGGGAGAGAGCTCGACGCGCACGCGATCGCCGGGGAGGATGCGGATGTAGTGCATCCTCATCTTGCCGCTGACGTGGCCGAGGACCTCCACGCCGTCCCCCTCATCCAACAGAATCCGGAACTGGGCGTTGCCCACGTTCTCCACGACGGTCCCCTCGACCTCGATGCCCTTCTCTTTGTCCTGCTGCGGCTTGTGCGGTCGCCCTTTGCGCATGATCCTCCCGTGTCCGCGATATTGTAGCCGATCCGGAGGCTGGGCTCTACGGCAGGGTGAGGATCAGCGGCCCGTTCTTGGTGATCGCCACGGTGTGCTCGAAGTGCGCCGAGGGCTTGCCGTCCGCGGCGACCATCGTCCATTGGTCCTGCAGGGTGCGGACCTTCCACGTTCCCATGTTCACCATCGGCTCGATGCAGATGGTCATGCCCTCGCGCAGCACGGGTCCCTGGCCGGGCTTGCCGAAGTTCGGCACGCTGGGCTCCTCGTGGATCGACCGGCCGATGCCGTGCCCCACCAGGTCGCGCACCACCGAGTAGCCGTTCTTCTCGACGTACCGCTGGATCGCCGCGGCGACGTCGCCGATGCGGTTGCCGGCCTTCGCCTTGGCGATGCCTTGGAAGAGGCTCTCGCGGGTGACGTTGAGCAGGCGCTGCACCTCCGGCGCGACCTCCCCGACCGCGAAGGTCCAGGCGGCGTCGGCGTTCCAACCGTCCAGCGTCACCCCGAGGTCCAAACCGACGATGTCGCCGTGCCGCAGGACCCGCTCGGGAGACGGGATGCCGTGCACCACCTCCTCGTTGACCGACGCGCAGACGCTGGCCGGAAACCCCCGGTACCCCTTGAACGCGGGCACCCCGCCCTCGGAGCGGACGATCTCTTCCGCGAGCGCATCCAGGTCGGCCGTGGTGGTCTTTCCGGGGACGATCGCCTCGCCCATGCACCGCAGGGCCTTGGCGAGAAGACGGCCGGCCGCCCGCATCTTGTCGATCTGTTCGGGGGTCTTGAGGGTGATCACAGGCCTAAAGCGGCCTTGATTTTGGCGTACGTGCTCTCCACCTCCAGGGCCTCGATGCGGCGCACGATGCCCTGCTGCTCGTAGTAGCCGATCACCGGCTTGGTGGTCTCGTGGTACACGCGAAGGCGCTCCCGGATGGTCTCCTCGCGATCGTCCTTGCGCACGTACAGCTCGCCGCCGCAGGCGTCGCACACGCCCGGAACCTGCGGAGGGTGGTTGTCGCGGTGGTAGATCGCCCCGCACTGACGGCAGGTGAGCCGGCCGGAGAGTCGTCGGACCACCTCGTCGTCCCCCGCCTCCAGCGCGATGACCGCATCCAGAGCAACGCCCTTTTGGCCGAACCACTCGTCGAGCGCCTGAGCCTGCGCGACCGTTCTGGGAAAGCCGTCGAGGATGAAGCCCTTCTCGCGCACCTCGGGCGTGTCGAGGCGGGTGGCCATCATGCGGATGGTCACCTCGTCGGGCACGAGCTCTCCGCGCTCCATGTAGCTCTTGGCGAGCTTGCCCAGCTCCGTTTCAGCCTTCATCTCGGTCCGGAAGATCTCTCCCGACGAGATGTGCAGCGCGCCGTGGCGCTGCTGCAACAGAGCGGCCTGGGTGCCCTTGCCCACGCCCGGGGGTCCCACAAGCAGGATGCGCATGGATCCCAGCTTACCGGATGGGGCTTTAGGCCCGCTTGGCGCGGTCGAGAGCCATCCAGAGGTCCGCCAGGTGGTGGACGTGGCTCATGTGCGCGGGGCCGTCGGCGCCGCCGTAGCCCCAGATGTGCAGAAAGCCGCGGTCGAAGCGAGCCTTCAGGGGGTGTTCCCGTTCCAGGGTGGCCGAGCAGCTCCCAGGCTCGACGGGCTGGAGCGCGCCGCCGACCGCCATGGCGATCGCCGCCGCGCACTCCCAGCTGCTCGCGTAGTCGGTGGGCACCTCGCTCACGGTGATGAGGAACGTCTTCTCTCGGCGGATCGCCGCCTGGGCCAGCGGCAGCCACACGTCCACGTCCTCGGCGGCCGGCACGCGACCCGGCTGGCTGGGGTCCAGGTCGCCGTACAGGGAGTCGGCCAGCACCACGCGGCGCAGCAGCGGCAACACCTTCGGGTCGCGCACCATCCGTCGCACCGCACCGTAGCCCGCACTGAAGCTGCTGACGTCGAGCGCGACGATCCGGGCGTTCTTCGGAGCTCCGCGACGCCGCAGCTCCGCCAGCACCGGCTCGAACCAGCGGTCCGCGGTGCGACCGTCCGCGAACAGCGCCTCGTACGCGCGCGAGCCGACGCCCGCAGACACCTGCAGCAACGGCCCCCGGATGCCGCGCGCCGCGTGCTCCTGAGCCGCATGCCAGCCGACCGAGTGGAAGTTGATGGTGAGCGCCACATCCCTCTCCGGCTTCCAGGCGGCGGGGACGTACAGCCGGAACGTACGCACGCCGTCCTTCAGTTCGACGGAGTCGCCGGGCCACCCTCCGGCCACCTCCGCCACCGCCCTTCTCGGTAGGGGCGGCGGCACCGGAAGGTCGCGGTGCCAGTCGGACAGCAGGATCCCGAGCGCGAGCATGGAGGCAGGTTACCACCGGTTAGGGGACTGGTAGATTGGGTTCCATGGTCGCGGCGATCGTGGCGCTGACCGCTCCTCTGGGCGGCATTCTGTGGCTGCNGGTCGGGGATCCGTCTCTGTTCCCCGCCGCCCCGGCGCAGGCTCTGGTTCTGCATTCGCCCGAGAGTCCGTTCGTCGCGCTGGAGCTGAACTGGCCCTGGGAGGGCCCGGAATCC
This sequence comes from Fimbriimonadales bacterium, assembly GCA_026418055.1. GTDB lineage: Bacteria > Armatimonadota > Fimbriimonadia > Fimbriimonadales > Fimbriimonadaceae > UBA8783. The sequence goes on along the minus strand of JAOACB010000013.1, from coordinate 16,793 downwards.
GCCTACGCGACGGTGCTGCGCGCGCCAGAGGGCTGGCGGCTGTACTACCGCGCCGGAGGGGAGAAGACCCGGGAACTGACGTGCGTGGCTCTCAGCGAAGACGGCGTTCGTTGGAGGCGCTGGGAGGGCCCGGCTCCGGGCCTGCGGGCAGCGCCGAAGGGATCGAACGCCGTGTGGACCGCCGACCGGCCCAGCTACGGCGAATCGCACAATTTCTTCCCGTTCCTCGACGCCAACCCGGCCTGCCCGCCGGACGAGCGCTTCAAGGCCGTCGGATTCTTCGTCGACCGCGCCGAGGGAGAGGAGCGCACGCTCTGCACGCTGGTGTCCGCCGACGGGTTCTCATGGCGGCGGGTCTCGCCTCGGGGAAGCGTGAGGGGCGGCCGGTTCGACTCGCTCAACGTGGCGTTCTGGGACGCGTCTTTGGGCCGCTACGTGTGTTACTTCCGGGACTCGCGCCAAGGGGTGCGCTGGGTGCGGCGTTCCACCTCCAAGGACTTCCGGACGTGGTCGAGCGGCGATTGGCTGTCGTTCCCCAGCTTCGAGGGCCAGCAGCTGTACACGAACGGCATCCAGCCGTACCCCGACTCGCCGGGTCTGTACGTCGCGATGCCCCTGCGGTTCGTGCCGGGCCGGCGGAGCGTGGGCTTCCCCCCGCGGCCCGTCGACGGACTGTCCGACGGGCTGCTGCTGCTCGGCCGCGGCGGGATGCGGTTCCCCGCGCACTTCGGCAGAGCCTGGATCTCCGGCGGTCTGGACCCGGCCAACTGGGGCAACGCCCATGGGAACAACACTCCGGTGGTCGGCTGGGTTCAGCGGGAAGACCGTTGGATCGTGTACTGGATGGAGGGTTACGGCGCGACGCCGCGCGTGATGGGCGGGTTCGTCCGCCCGCACGGCTTCGTGTCGCTGAGGGCGGCCGGAAGGGGCGACTTTCGCAGCGCGGCCTTGCCGGCATCGGGCGGACGGCTGTTGCTGAACTTCTCCACGAGCGCGGCTGGAGCCTTGCGGGTGGCCGTGGCGGACGCGGCGGGCAGGCCGTATCCCGGGTTCGGCTTCGAGGACGCCGAGGAGCTGTTCGGCGACGAGCTCGCGCGCCCGGTCCGCTGGAGCGGAGGCGAGCTGGGGGACGCTCCCACCCCGCGCCGCCTGCTGGTGCGCCTGACGGAGGCGGACCTGTACGCCGTGGGAATCTCCTCCGTCCGCTGACCCGCCGTGGGACCTGGCAGGAACCTTCGCACCACGCTGGCGTAAGAAAGCTTTGTGCGCGGGAGAGCGTTCACGCTGATTGAGCTGCTGGTGGTGATGGCCATCGTCGCCATCCTCGCCTCCATCCTGTTTCCCGCCTTGTCGTCCGCCAAGGCGAGCGCGAAGCAGGCGTCGTGCCTCACCCACCTTCGCCAGATCGGCATGGCCACCCTGCTGTACGCGGACGCCTTCGACGGAGTGTTCCCCCACAACCTCGGTCCACGCCACGTGCCCGGCACGTTCAGCGACACGCTCGCCAGGGACGACCCCAGCGACCGATCCAACCGCTTCGACGGCCACCCGGTCGCCGTGGCGGTCGCGCCGTTCACCGGCGATTCGAACGTCTGGTTCTCGCCGTTGCAGGAGCGGCGCGTGCCGGAGAACGGCCCTTCGACGAACTACCAGGCCAACGCCTTCGTCTTCGTGAACTCGATTCCCTCGCCGGATCGTCCGCACTCCGGCCCCGTGCGCGAGTCCGACGTCGCCAGCCCGCCTCGCACGGCCCTCTGGCAGAACCACTTCATGCAGGGCCGCGGGTCCTTCCGGGGCGGCTTGAACCGTGTCGCGGCGGACGGACACGCCAAATGGATGCCGGCGCGGCGCTCTGGCTCGCCGATCCAGCTGAGGTGGTGGGAGCTGTGAACTGGATCGCCGATTCGGCCCGGTGCCGCCAGCTCGACCGCCAAGCCGTCGATGCGTTCGGCATGACCACCGCGCAGCTGATGGAGCACGCCGGCAACGCCGTGTTCCGCGCCGTCCGCGAGATGCTGCCGGACGGCGGGCGCCTGACCGTGGTCTGCGGCAAGGGCAACAACGGAGGGGACGGCCTGGTGGTGGCCCGCCTGGCCCACCGAGCCGGCTACCACGTGGACTGCCTGATCGCGGCCCACCGCCACGAGCTGTCTCCCGATTGCGCGGAGAGGCTGGCCGAGGCGGAGGCGGCCGGCGTGCGACCGATCTTCGTGGACGACGAGGACTACCTCGAGAAGCTGGAGTGCGTGGGCTGCCGCGACGCGATCGTGGACGCTCTGCTCGGCACGGGAGCCAAGGGCGAGGTGCAGGGCGCGATCCGCGAGGCCATCGAAGCGATCAACTCGAGCGGGGCCCCCGTGATCGCCGTGGACCTGCCCAGCGGCATCCACTGCGACACGGGCGAGGAGCTGGGCGAGAGCGTGTGGGCTTGCCGCACCGTCACGTTCGGCCTGCCGAAGCCGTTCCTGTTCCAGGGCATCGGCATGGAGCACGCCGGCCGCTGGACCGTCGACCCCATCGGCTTCCCCAAGCCCCTGCTCGAACAGCACACCGACGCGTTCCTACTGGACGACGCCTGGGTGGGGGCTCAGTTGCCCGACCGCCTGCGCTCCAGCCACAAGGGCGACAACGGCCGGGTGCTGATCGTCGCAGGCAGCGCGCGCTACCCGGGCGCGGCGGCCTTGACGGCGAGGGGAGCGCTCCGCGCCGGAGCAGGCTTGGTCACGGTGGCCTCCGTGCCCTCGGTGTGCGCCGCGGTGGCCGCTCAGTTGCCCGAGGCGTGCGTCCTCCCCCTGCCCGAGGCCGACGGCGCGATCGCCGAGGATGCGGCGGCGGTCATCGCCGACAGCGGCCGCTACGATGCGGCGGTGTTCGGGCCGGGCCTCACGACGGCCCCGGGCGTGGCCAGGGCGCTAGCCCGACTGTGGATGCTGTGGCAGGGTCCGTCGGTGCTGGACGCCGACGCTCTGAACGTCATCTCGAGCGAGGCGGCGGCGCCACCTCTCGGTCCTTGCGTGCTCACTCCGCACCCCGGAGAGATGGGCCGCCTGATGGGTGCCAGCACCGCGGAGGTGCAGAACAGCCGGTTCGCGTTCGCCCGAGAGGCCGCTCGGCGCTTCGGCAAGGCCGTGCTGCTGAAGGGAGCCTACAGCCTGGCCGCCGAGGACGAAGAGCCTCTGCTGGTGAATCCCACCGGCAACCCGGGCATGGCCTGCGCTGGGATGGGAGACGTGCTGAGCGGCGTGGTGGGAGCACTGCTCGCCCAACAGATGCCCGGGCTTTCGGCGGCCGCGTGCGCCATGTTCTGGCACGGATTGGCCGGGGACCTTTGTTTCGACCGCACCGGGTCGTTCGGCTTCCTGGCCTCGGAATTGGCGGATGCTTTGCCGCAGGCGCGGGCTACAATCCTGGCAAGGTGCGGTTTGGATTCCTGCTCCTAGCGCTCGCTCTGTTGGCTGGGCGCGCCTCCGGCCAGGAGGCGCTCGAAATCGCCCTTCCCGACGACCTGGCGAAGATCGTCTGGCTCTCGAGCGGAGTCCCGAGCTCTCTGCCGGAGAAACCCGACCCCGCCGCCCCGCAGAAGGACGGCCCGAGGTGGGCCACCGGCAAGCACTCCTTCCAGCCGCCGGAGAAGGGCGTGGACCACCTGGCGGTCTGGGACCCCGCCAAAGGGGTGGTAGCGGCCGTCCCGATCTCGGCCCTCAAAGCGTCCCCCAAGGTGCTCGAGGAGGACTTCCTGTACTACGACACCGTCACGGTGCGCGTGCAGGGCAAGAACGGCCCACCGGCCTCGGGGCTCGTGCGCCTGAAGGACGCTGTTCGCCAACAGGAGGCGCTGCTCGCGCCGGAAGGCCAGGGCGAGGTGCGGTTCAGCATCGTGCGCAAGGGCGAGGTGACGGTGTCGGGCATGGTCAGCTCGGGCGGCAAGACGTACGAGTTCTCTCCGAAGAAGTTCGTGCTGGACGAGGCCGCGCCCGGCCAGGTGGAGGGGGCGCGGCTGCTGGCGGTCGCCGTGCCTGTGGACGTGGACCTTGCTCCCTCGGCGCCGAAGCCCGAAACGCCCCGCGAGACGGCGCAGGCAAACGAGCCCCAACCCGCCGAGGCCGCTCCGAGGTCCTCGGACCAGCGCGAGCCCGCCCCCGGCGGCGGGGGTTCCCCCTGGGGCGGGTTGCTCGGCGCGCTGCTGGGGGTGGTCGTCGCCGGGGCGGCGCTGTGGTTCGGCATCCGCCTGTTGGCGCAACGTCGGGATTGGGTGCAGTCGAAGCTGCGGGAGATGGGGGTGCAGGCTCCCGAGGCGCCTCAGCCGGGCCCGCCGCCCCCTCCGACGGCCCCCCGTCAGCCCGAGCCTCCGCAGACGATCCAGCTGCAGCCCGCGGCGGCGGCCGTCTCGAACCCGAGGCTGATCGCGTCCGACGGCACGGCCTTCGCGGTGCCGGAAGGCGTGACCGAGGTGGGTCGGGAGGCGCAGGGGCTGACCCTGGCGTCGGAGCCCACCGTGTCCCGTCGGCACGCGCAGCTCGAGCGCTCGGGAGGCCGCGTCGTGGTGCGCGACCTGGGAAGCACGAACGGCACCGCCGTGAACGGCGTCATGATCTCGGGAGACACGGAACTGAAGCCGGGGGACACCGTGCAGTTCGGCGCGGCCCGGTTCCGCTTCGAAGGCTGACATGGGCTTTGTGCTGTTCACCGCGCTGGCGGGGGCGGTCGCCGGACTCACGGCGTTCGCCCTGATGGAGCCGTTCGCGCCGACGATGTTCTTCGATCCCCGCTGGGGGGCATGGGGCTCGGCGTTCATGGCTCTGCTGGGGGCGCTGGTGGGATGCACGCTGGGGGCCTTGCAGGGTCGCCAGCAGGGCAGCGCCGCGCACGCGTGGCGGGGCTTGGGCGCGGGACTGCTGCTCGGCGGCGTCGGAGGAAGCGTGGGGGCCGCGTTGGGCGGGGCGCTCTCGGGTCTGTTCTTCGGCGACGTGCTGACCCGGCCGGGCATCCACCTGACGACGCTTCCCGCTCGGTTCGTGGCGTTCGTGCCGATCGGCGCGACGATCGGTTTGGCCGCGGCGATCCCGTCGCGCAGCTGGCGGCGGGCGCGCTTCGCGCTGATCGGCGGGGCGCTCGGCGCGGGCCTCGGAGCCCTGGCGTTCGACTTCGCCAGCTTGGCGATGTCGCCCCTGGTGCAGGCGGTGCGCGGCGGCGACGAGGTGGGCACCACCGGCCGGGGCATCTTGGCGGTGGCCACCGGCGGCGGCGTGGGTCTGTTCACCAGCCTCATCATCCGTGCGACGCGCACCGCCTGGGTGCGGCGCGTCTACGGCAGGAACGAGTTCAAGGAGTGGATCGTGGACGCTCGCCAGACGACCATCGGACGCAGCGAGCTGGCGCACATCCCGATCCTGGACGACCCCGCCGTGGCACGGCAGCACGCCGTGATCGAGCTGCACGGAGGCACCTACTACCTCACGGACTGCGGTTCGCCGAGCGGCACGTTCGTCAACGGCACGCCGATCCGGCAGGTGCCGCTGTTCTCCGGCGCGACCATCCAGGTGGGGTCCACCAGGCTCGAGTTCGTGATGCGCGAGGGCTCTGCTCCGGCTCGGGCGGCCGAGGCCCTGCGGCAACAGTGGCAAACCCAGGTGCAGACCCCCGCGGGCACGCAGCCGGTGGCGATGGCGACGGCCGCGGGAGCTCCGTTCGCCGTCCCTGCCTCGCCGGGCCAACCCACGATCGCGGCCGCGCCTCTCTCCGTCGGACAACCGACGATCGCCGCCCCTTTCGCGGTGGTGCCGGGCGGCTGGGTTCTGGTGGCGCTCGGCGGGCCGATGGCTGGGCAACGCACGGCGCTGGCGGGCCGCCTCGAGGTCGGGCGGGACCTTCCCGGGCTGCCGCTGGCCGGCGACGCGATGGCCAGCAGGCGGCACGCTCTGCTGGAGGCGGTTGCGGACGGGGTGGCGGTGACGGATCTGGGCAGCACCAACGGAACGTTCTTGAACGGTCGGCGCATCGCCCAGGGAGTCGCCAAGAGCGGCGACGTCCTGCGCATCGGCGGCACGGACTTTCGCGTGGAGCGAGCATGAACCCGAACTTCGACCCCAACAAGACGCAGGCCGCGGCGCCGCCCAGCGCAGACCCCCGGAGGACGCAGGCGATGCCCGGCGGGATCGGCGCGGCGCGAACGACGGCCATGCCGCCGTTGCAGGCGCTGCAGGCCGAGGTCCTTTGCAGCCGGGAAGCCACGATGGCCAACGGCCCCGCCCGCGAGCAGTTTCTTCTCGAGCTGGTGGCTTCTCAGGGCGATCCCTTCCTCGGTCCTGCGGCGCGCACCCCCATGAACCTGTGCCTCGTCATCGACCGTTCGGGATCGATGGAAGGGCCCCCGCTGGAGTACGTCAAGCAGGCCTGCCGCTACGTCGTGGATCTGCTGACCCCCAACGACGTGCTCAGCATCGTGACCTTCGAGGAAACCGCGCAAGTGCTGATGCCGCCTCAGCGGGTGACGCAGAAGGCGCCGATCCTCGAGGGCATCGCGCGCCTGACCATCGGCAACACCACGAATCTGTACGACGGATTGAACCTGGGGCTTCAACAGATCGTGCAGTCCCAAGAGACGGGAAGAGCGTCTCGCCTGCTGCTGCTGACGGACGGCGAGCCGACGGTCGGAGTGCGCGACTTCCCGAGCCTCGTCAACGCCGCGGCGATGGCCAGGGAGCGCGGCGCGACCCTGACGCTGCTGGGCTTCGGCCCCGACTACAACGAGGAGCTGCTGGCCGCCATGGCCAAGCGCGCCGGGGGCAACCACTACTTCGTCTCGAGGCCGGAGCTGATCCCCGAGATCTTCCGGGCGGAGATCGAGCGTCTGATGACCGTGGTGGCTCGCAACCTGCGGCTGCAGCTGAGGCTGGCGCGGTGGGTGGAGGCGCGCAGCGTCGCGGGCCAGATCCCGGCGCCCGGGCAGAGGGAGTTCGACGTGCCGCTGGCCGACCTCGAGCGAGGGAGCGCGATGGAGCACCTGCTCGACCTGGAGTTCCCCAACCACCCGCTGGGCTGGTACCGGGTGGCCGCAGGGCGGCTGGAATACGAGGACTGCCTGAGCGGGCGCCAGGCCGCGGTGGACGTGGACTTCGTGCTGGAGTTCACGGCCGACCCAGCGCGGTACTCCTGTCCACCCAACCCACGGGTGGCGTCGGCGGCTCAGGTCGCGGCAGCCTCGCGCGCCGTGGAGAAGACGATCCTTGGCATGAAGACGCAGGCCCTGAGCCCCCAGGCGGCCATCGCGGAGCTGCAGAAGACGCAGGCGCTGCTGCTCGCCGAAGGCAGAGTCGCCGAGGCGCAGGAGGTCACGCAGGCGTTGCGAGCGTTGCAGAGCGGTCAGACCGGGGAGGCCGAGAAGACGCTCATGGGCACGGTGGTGCACCTGGATCAGGGCAAGCGGCCCCGGTCGTGAGGCTCAGCCGCCCGACTTGAGGCTGGCGATCGCCTCCCGGATGCGGCGAGCCCGCGTCTCGGGCCTCTTGGCTTCGGTCACGTGCCGCACGAGGTTCTTCCGCCCGAAGCTGTGCAGCGCGTGGAACGCCCGGAGCGCCTCGGGGTCGGATTCGATGGCGCTCCGCAGGTCCTCGTCCAGGTCCTCCAGCGTGGGCGGCTCGAGGCCCACCTCCACGGGCACCGTCCGCCCGACGCTCAGGCCGGCGTCCCGAAGGAACGCGGGCCCCGTGGGCAGGATCCACCCGTCGCCGGCCCGCCGCAACGGCCCCCTCCACGGATGGCCCCCTACCGTTCCGCACAGGTCGTAGCGACCCCGCTCGCCCCACTGGGACCGCGGGTCGAACGGCAACCCGACCCCCGCCGATCCGCCGAAAACCCGGATCTCGCCCTGCCATCTGGCCGCGCGGCGCATGCGCTCGCCAGCCTACCCGCGGCGCGCCCTCGCGGAGGGGAGTTTGGGCCACACTGCTTGGCGTGGATCCGCAGAGCCCGCTCCGTTGCCCTTGGGCGCGCCATCCGCTCGAGATCGAGTACCACGACCGCGAATGGGGCGTGCCCGTGCACGACGATCGCCGCCACTTCGAGTTCCTCGTTCTGGACGGCGCGCAGGCGGGATTGAGCTGGCTCGCGATCCTGAAGAGGCGAGAGGCTTCCCGCCGCGCCTTCGCGGGATTCGATCCCGAGGCGGTGGCGCGGTTCGGCGAGACCGAGGTGCTGGCGCTCCTGAGGGACGAAGGGATCGTGCGCAACCGCCGCAAGATCGAGGGGGCGATCCGCAACGCTCGGGCGTTCCTGCGGGCGCAGGAGGCCTACGGATCCTTCGACGCGTTCGTCTGGCGGTTCACGCAGGGCCGCACGCTGCGCAACGCTTGGCGGGAGCCGGCGGAAGTGCCGGCCACGAGCCCGGAATCCGAGGCGATGAGCCGCGAGCTGCGGCGGCTGGGTTTCTGCTTCGTCGGACCGACGATCTGCTACGCGTACATGCAGGCGGCCGGCATGGTGGACGACCACCTCGTCGGTTGCTTCCGCCATGGCCGGTGCGGATGAGCCCTCCCGGCTGGCTCGGCGGCGCCGCTCGCGGTCCCCAGAGGCCAAGACCTTCTGTCCGCCGCGAAGCGCGCATCCCGCCGCGGGCAAGAGTCCGGGGCTGCTGGGCCAGCCGTTGCCGCGCGCGCCGTCGATCGTCCCGCACGGGTGGACCAGGGCCCGGAAGAACGGGGACCTTGCGGTGATCCCCTTCCACAGGCCGGGGAGGAATCCCACCGCAGGGCCTGAGGCCGCCGATTCGCTCCCGAGACCTTTGAGCCCGAGCGCGCATCCGAACAGCGGCAACCCCGCCGAGATCCCGAGCCATTGGCCTCGCGGGCCACGTGCTGCTCCCGCAAACCGACTCGGCCGCCGCCACGCGGGCGTGGCGTCGTCCGGTCACCGGGACCCGCGCCGGCCTCGGCGCATACTCCGCCATGCAGATCCGCTGGACCGCGTGGGGGTTGCTGCTCGCCGCGGGTTGCTCGGCGAGCGAGGAGCCGCCGGACAACCGGGTGGCGAACCCGGGCTTCGAAGAGGGGGGCTCGACTCCCACAGGCTGGGTCACGGACACCGTGCCGACCAAGGGAACGCTGACGCTCGAGCCGGCGGAAGGGTCCTCGGGTAGGCTCCTGGTGCTTCGACCCGGCGAGGCGAACACGGACCCGAATCGGCAGCTGGGTGTGGGCCAGCGGCTGCAGGGCGCCTGGCTGAGAGGAGCGCGGCTGCACCTGGCCGCGCGGCTGGCGGGCGAGGGTGGCGCGAAGGCCAAGCTGGCCCTGCTCGCTTTGGACTCGAAGGGCAAGATCCGCGCGCTGGCTCTGCTCGAGGGGCCGTCGGGCAAGCCAGAGCAGCGGGAGAGGGTGGTGGAGCTGCCGCACGAGACGGAGTCGGCGGTGCTGGCTTGCCTCGCCGAGGGGACGCGGGGCGCCGCGAGGTTCGACGACGTGCGCCTGAGCCAGCGCGTGCCGGGTCGGCTCGAGGCGGCGTGGAGCCTGCCTCCCACGCCGGTGGCGGCCAGCGTGCGCGTGGACGCGGACCGCGTGCTCCGAACCGCCCCGCGCGAGCTGTTCGGGGTGAACACCGAGTGGATCTGGGACGGCAAGGGCCTGTGGAACGCGCGCGAGGAGCGCTTCCGGCCCGAGGTGGTGGAAGCCTCGCAGCGCCTGGGCATCGGTCTGATCCGCTTCCCCGGCGGAACCTTCAGCGACTTCTACCACTGGCGGGACAAGGTGGGTCCGCGCGCCGAGCGTCCCCGCACCCCTGCCATGGCCTCGGGCGAGCTGCTCGAGCACAACGTCGGAACGCCGGAGATCCAGAGCTTCGCGCAGGCCGTCGGCGCCGGTCTGCTGTTCACGGCCAACGCCGGCACCGGCAGCGCGCAAGAGGCCGCCGACTGGGTGCGGTTCGCCAACCGGCAGTCGAAGAGCCCGAGGGTCGACTGGTGGGAGATCGGCAACGAGCTGTACCTGAACGACGGCTCCGAGGGAACGGCGTCGGTGACGAAGACGCCCCGGCAGTACGCGGCGATCGCGGTGGAGTTCGCCAAGGCCATCCGCGCCGTGGACCCCGCGGTGAGGATCGGCGCCATCTTGAACGACAGCTTCTATCCCAACAAGGCCTACCCCGATTGGACCGACGTGGTGCTGCCCGCCGCGGCTCCGTGGATCGACTTCGTCGCGGTTCACAACGCCTACGCGCCGGTGCTGCCGGTCGACTCCGGCCACACCCTGAGGGAGGTGTACGCCTGCCTGTACGGCGCGGTGGACAGGGTGCGGGAGAGCCTGCGGCAGCTCGACCGCAGGATCGCGGCGCTGCCGCGGCCGCACCGCGACCGCATCGGCATCGCCGTGACGGAGTGGGGACCGATGTTCCAGATCACCCCGGATGGCCGGTTCACGGATCACTGCAAGACCCTTGGCTCCGCGCTGTACACGGCCGCCGTGCTGGGGGTGTTCCTGGAGGAGCCGAGGGTGCGGGCGGCCAACTTCTTCGCGCTCATCGACCCTCTGTTCATCGGCCTGCTGGGCTTGCGCGAGGAGCGGTACCAGCCCACCGCCGGGTATCTGGCTTTCCAGCTGCTGGCCAAGCGCTTCGAGCGGCGCGTGGTGCGCACGGAGTGCCAGACGGCCACCTTCGACGCCCCGGCCGTCGGCTGGACCCCGGCCACCCGGGGGGTGCCGTGGGTGAGGGCCTTCGCGGCGGTCAGCGCGGACGGCCGCCGCATGACGGTGGCGCTGATCAACCACCACTTCGAGCGGTCCGCCAAGATCGCGGTCGAGCTCCGCGGCTTCCGGGCGGGCAGGCAAGCGAGGGTCACGGTCCTGACGGGAAAGGGCGTGGATTCGCACACGGGCACCACTCCCTTCCGGGCTCCGGGCATCGAGTGGGCCAAGCCCGCCGAGGATCCGGTGCACCGGCGGATGGGCCTGGGAGGGCCGGACGAGGTTTGGCTGGACGAGCGGCGGACCGACACCTCCGGAGACCGGTTCAGCCTGAGGGTTCCCGCGCACTCGCTGGCGCTGGTCGAGCTGCCTCGCGCCGATCCCTGAGGCCCGTCACTTGATGCCGCTCATCACGATGCCCTTGACGAAGTACTTCTGGCCGATCAGGAAGATCACGAACAGCGGCAGCATCACCAGCACCGAGCCCGCCATGAGCAGGTGCCACTGCTCGGACTGCAGGCTCTGGTAGGTTCGCAGGCCGACCTCGAGGGTCTGCATGTCGGGGCTGTTCAGGTAGATCAGCGGCCCCATGAAGTCGCGCCAGTTGTAGATGAAGCAGAACACGCCCACGGTGGCCAGGGCCGCGCCCGCGTTGGGGAGGATCACCCGCCAGAAGATCGTGGCGTGGCTCGCGCCGTCCAGAATGGCGGCCTCGTCCAAGTCGCGGGGGATCCCCATGAAGAACTGGCGCAGCAGGAAGATGTTGAAGGCCCCTCCACCGAACCACGCCGGGACGATCAGCGGATAGAACGTGTTGACCCACTTCAGATGGGCGTACATCACGTACGTCGGGATCATCGTGACCACACCCGGCAGCATCATGGTGCTGAGCAGCAGGATGAACAGGCGGTCGCGCCCGCGGAACTTCATCCGGGCGAACGGGTAGGCGACCATCGCCGAAGTCAGCACGACGCCGATCGTGGTCAGGGTGGAGATGATCAGGGAGTTGCGGAAGAACAGGATGAACGGCGCGTTGGGGTTGGTGAGCACCTCGCGGAAGTTCGCCCAGGTGATCTCTCTGGGCCAAGCCCAGGCCGCGCTGTTCGCGATCTCGTTGGGCGTCTTCAGCGACATCATCAGCATGATCCACAGCGGGAGCATCGCCAGGATCACGCCGCCGAACAGCACCACCCACAGCAGCACCTTCAGCGCCCGATCGACGGCCTCGGCGCGCTTGGCGGCCCTGCGGAACCGCTCCGCGGCCTCCACGTCGAAGCCCTTGGCCAGCGCGTCCTGCACCGCGCTCACTTCTTCACCTCCGCCTCATAGTACACCCACTTGCTCAGCTTGAATTGGATCAGCGTGAAGACCAGGATCACGAAGAACAGGATCCAGGCCAGCGCGCTCGCGTAGCCCATCCGCAGGTTCTGGAAGGCCTGCGAATACAGGTGGAACATGAAGAACCTGGTGGCGTCGTTGGGGCCGCCGCCGGTCATCACGAACGCCTGCGTGAACACCTGGAACGAGCCGATGAATCCCGTGACCAGCGAGAAGAACAGCGACGGGCTGAGCAGCGGCAGCGTCACGGCCTTGAACCGATCCCAGATGCCGGCCCCGTCGAGCGTGGCGGCCTCGTAGTAGAACTGCGGGATGCCCTGCAGCCCGGCCAGCAGGATCACCATGCCTCCGCCGATGCCCCACAGCGACATGATGATCAGCGCGGGCAGAGCCGTCTGCTCGGTTCCCAGCCAGTTGAGCTGCTGCCCCTGGGGAACCTGGGCCCAGTCGGTCAGGAGCCTGGGGATGCCGAGCCACTCGCCCACCGGGCTGTACAGGAGGGTGTTGAGCAAGCCCCCCTCGGGCTGGAACACGCGGCGCCAGATCAGCGACGCGGCCACCAGGGACGCCAGCGACGGGATGTAATAGAAGGTCCGGAAGAGGGGGATGCCGCGCACCTTCTGGTTCATCAGCAGCGCCAGGGCCAGCGATCCGACCAGGCCGAGCGGCACCGCGACGAACGTGTACACGAACGTGACGCGCAGCGACTTCCAGAACACGGGGTCGACGAAGAACGCCTCGTGGAAGTTGCCCAGGGCCCGCCATTTGGCCTCGCGGATGATGTCCCAGTCGGCGAAGCTCATCAGCAGCGACAGGATCATCGGGCCGAGGGTGAACACGATCATGCCGAGGATCCACGGGCTGGCGAACAGGAACGCCGACCGGCTCTCGAGCTTCTCCTTGTGCGTGTAGCGGATCCTCCGCTCGGGCCAGAACACCCACAGCACGATGCCGGCGGCGATGAGCAATCCTCCGACGCCGCCCGCAACCCAGTTGTAGGGCGGGTTGCGCTGCTCCTTGAGGATCGCGTCGAGCCTCTGCTGGGCCTCGCGGGCGCCGCGGTCCAAGGTTTCCTTGGCGTTCTTCTGGCCGTTCCACAGCAGGTCCATGCCCGCGCGCATGCGGCCTCCCACCTCGGGCCAGTAGTCGGCGTTCTCGCTGAACACCACGTACGGCACGGCCCGGTCGGTCCAGATGCGGCTGTAGGGGTACAGCTGCTCCTTGGGCGTGTTCGGGCCGGGCAGCCAGATGCCCGGGGTGAGCGCGAGCTTGCGGATGGCGGGCTGGGCGATGCCTGCCTGCGCCATGTAGGTCATCGCGACGGGGCCGGACATGTACCGCGTGAGGCGCCAAGCCTGTTCGAGATGCTTGGTCGACGAGAAGATCGCGTAGCCCGAGCCGCCGGTGGGAGCGGCGTGCCGCCCGTCCTTGTAGGCGGGGAACAGCGTGATGTCCCACTCGAAGAAGCCCTTCTCGCCGGGCTTCAGGTACTTCCTCATGTTCGGGACCTCCCAGATGCCGTTCTGGAACATCGCGATCTTCTGGTTCACGAACAGCATCTGGGTGGTCGACTGCAGCTGGCCCAGCAGGTCGTTCTGGTTGGGGATCCAGCCGTACTTGTTCATGCAGTCGGCGGCGAACTGATACGCCTTGACCGTCTTGGGCTCGTTGATCAAAACCCGGGTGGGAGCCTCGGGGTTGTCGGTGTAGCGACCGCCGTAGGAGTAGGTGAGCGTGGTGGCGAACAGCTCGGGCCAGCCCGGGGCGAAGCCCCACTGGATCTTCTTGCCGTTCTGGTCGACCTTGGTGAGCCGCTGCATGACCCAGGTGAAGCACTTCTCGCGCAGCTCGGGCCGCGGCTGGAAGTCCCACGTCCAGGTTCCGTCGGGATACGGGATGCCTGCCTCGTCGAACAGCCTCTTGTTGTAGTAGATGAGCCCCATGGGCGCGATGTCGCGCGGCAGCACGTACAGCTTGCCCCGGTAGCTGTGGGCGCGCACGATCGGCTCGTAGTACTCGCCGATGTCGAACCCCGGCGTTTTGGCCATCAGGTCGTTCAGCGGGATCAGCGCCCCGCGCTTGGCCAAAGCTTGGAAGTTCGGCATGTCCATCATGCACACATCCGGCGCGACGCCGGCCGCGTACATGGTGATCATCTTCTGGTGGTAGGAGATGTAGTCGGTGATCGGCTCGAGCTTGACCTTGATGTCGGGGTTCTCCCGCTCGAAGCGCGCCAGGATGCGCTTGATCACTCGGAGCGACTCGTCGCCGTCCCAAACCGTGAAGCGGAGGGTCACCGGCTTCTGCGCCAGCGCCAGCGAGACGAGCGGCAACGCTGCAAGCACCGCGACGGAGCGGAACCTCGCCATACGCCCCCCATTATGCAACAGAAGCCGCGGCCGGTTTACCGATTAACTTGCGCGGGCGCGCTCGCCGGCCAGGGGTAACCTGCGCGCTCGGAAGGATGGCCGACCTGCTGCGCACCGAGGGGCTGGGCCGAAGCTTCGGCGGCGTGCGCGCGCTGGACTCCGTGAGCCTGACGATCCGGGAGGGCGAGGTGCACGCCATCTGCGGCGAGAACGGCGCCGGCAAGTCCACGCTCATCCGCATCGTCTGCGGCGCCCTGCGTCCGAGCGAGGGCCGCGTGCTGTGGAGGGGCTCGCCGCTGCCCGAGGGCGTGCACCGTTGCGAGCAGGCCGGCGTGTGCGCCATCCACCAGGAACCCGTGTCGTTCCCGGAGCTGAGCGCGGTGGACAACGTGTTCCTGGGATGGGAGCCGCGCCGTGGACCGCTGCTCGACGCGGCCGCCATGCGCCGCCGCACCCGCGAGGCCTTGGAGGAGCTGGGAGAAACGGTGCCCCTGGACAGGCCGGTCGGAGAGCTGGCCATGGCCCAGCGGCAGATGGTGGCGCTGGCGCGCGCCCTGGTGCGGGAGTGCCGCCTGCTCATTCTGGACGAGCCGACCGCCGCGCTCTCGGCCCGCGAGGTGCGGGCGCTGTTCCGCTCCGTGCGCCGACTGCGCGAGCGGGGCGTGGCGGTGCTGTACGTCAGCCACCGCCTGGAGGAGGTGTTCGCTCTGGCCGACCGCATCACCGTGCTGCGGGACGGACGGCTGGTGGAGACGATGGAGGCGCGCGCGACCGACCGCGAGGGACTGATCCGCCGGATGGTGGGCCGCGAGCTGACGGCGCTCGGAGCGTGGACGGAGAGCGCCGGCGGCGAGGCGCTGCGGCTGGAGGACCTGACCCTGCGCGGCGCGTTCGAGCGGGTGTCGCTGACGGTGCGGTCCGGCGAGGTGGTGGGGCTGTCCGGTTTGGTGGGCGCGGGCCGAACCGAGCTGCTGGAGGCCGTGTACGGCCTGCGGAGGCCGGACGCGGGCCGCGTGGTGGTGGGAGGCGAGCCGTTGCGCCCGGGCTCCGTACGCAGCGCCTTGGCGGCCGGCGTGGCCCTGGTGCCGGAGGACCGCCAACGCAAGGGCCTGATCGCCTCTTGGCCGGTAGCGTGGAACGTGTCGATGGCCTCGCTGGCGCAGGTCTCCCGCTGGGGCTGGATCCGGTTCCGCGTGGAGGACGCCAACGCCGAGGAGATGGCGGCCGCGCTGCGGATCAAGTGCGCCGGCGTGCGAGCGGCCGCGAGCTCGCTGAGCGGCGGCAACCAGCAGAAGGTCGTGCTCGCCAAGGGCCTGCGCCTGGCCCCCAGGGTTCTGTTGCTGGACGAGCCCACGCGGGGCGTGGACGTGGCCGCCAAGCGAGAGGTGCACCAGCTGGTGCGACGTTTGGCGAGCCAGGGAGCGGCCGTGCTGGCCGCCTCCTCCGACATGACCGAGCTGCTGGCTCTGTGCGACCGCATCCTGGCGCTGCGGGGCGGGCGCGTGAGCGGCGAGCTGCCTCGGTCCGAGTTCTCCGAGGCCGCGCTGCTGCGGCTCATCCTTCCGGAGGAGGGTTCGGCTTGAGGCTGCCTCGCCTGCCGGGCACCGCCTGGGTGCTGCTGGCCGCGTGCGCCGCGGCCAGCGCCCTCAATCCGCGCTTTCTGTCGGTGGCGAACTGGACGGACCTGTTGCTGGGGGCCGCGCCGACGCTCATCGCGGCCTGCGGCCTGATGCTGGTGATCGCTTCGGGAGAGATCGACATCTCCATCGGGTCGCTCTTGGGGCTGTGCGCGGCGGCGATGGGCACGATGGCGTCGCCGGACCGCCTTGGCCTGCCGCCGGCCTGGGCGGCGTTGGCGACGCTGGCCCTCGGCCTGAGCGCGGGGCTGATCAACGGGATGCTGGTCTCGCTGGTGCGGGTTCCCAGCATCATCGTGACCCTGGGCATGCTGTCGGTGCTGAAGGGCGCGAGCGAGCTGCTGATGGCGGGCAGGTGGATCACCCGCCTGCCGGACGGCCTTCGCGCCTGGGGCACGGGATCGGTGCTGGGGGTGCCGACCCCGATCGCGGTCGCCATGGGCGTGGTGGGGCTCACCGCGCTGCTGGCTCATCGCACGGCCTGGGGCCGCCGAGTGTACGCGGTGGGGTCCAGCCCCGAGTCCGCGCGGCTGGCCGGGATCTCGGTGGAGAGGACCAAGCTGGCGGCCTTCGCCTGGGCGGGGTTGCTCGTGGCGCTGGCGGCGTTGGTGAGCGTGCCGAGGCTTTCGGTGGTGGACAGCGGGATCGGAGTCGGCTTCGAGCTGCTCGTCGTGACGTGCGTGGTGGTGGGCGGGGTGTCCATCCGCGGCGGGACGGGCACGGTGTCGGGCGTGGCGCTCGGCGTGCTGCTCAGGAGCTCGGTGCGCACGGTGCTGATC
>JAOACB010000135.1 GCA_026418055.1 Fimbriimonadales bacterium | reverse complement strand
AGCCCGGCCTGGGCCATCACGCGGTAGACCCGTTTGGGGTTGACCCGTGTGCCGCCCTGTGCGCTGCGCTGACGGTTGACCAGGGCACAGGCGCGTCGATACCCGTAGCTGGGCAGATCGGCGATCTGCTCCCGGATCTCAGCCAGCAGCTGCGCATCGCCCGCTGGCGTGCGCCCCTGGCGAGCATCGCGCCAGTCCTCGCTGCGGTGGTGCCGCTCATGCACATGCGAGCGCGCCACGCCCAGCGCCCGGCAGACCGTCTTCATTGGTCGTCCCCGGGCAACAAGGGCGAGCGCGCAATCCACTTTTTTTCGGCGGCGTACTCCACGGCTTCCTTGAGGATTTCGTTCTCCAGGGTCTTCTTGCCCAGCACCCGCTGGAGCTTGGCGATCTCGGCTCGAGCAGCGGCCAGTTCCGAGGCCGGCACAACCGCTTCCCCAGCCCTGACGGCCGTCAGGGCGCCTTGGCGATCGAGCTTTCTCCACTGAAACAGCAAGCTGGCAGCCACAC
>JAOACB010000134.1 GCA_026418055.1 Fimbriimonadales bacterium | reverse complement strand
CCTGTATGTCCTGTGCCAGGACGAAGCCCACGCCCGCCAGGTCAGCGACGAGGATTTTGGCCGGGCCATGTTCGGCGATGCCATCCACCGGGCGACGGAAGCATTTTTGCAGGAGTTGATCGATTTTTTCCCCGACCCGCGGGGTCGGCAGGCCCTGACCACGATCCTGGCCGAAGCCCGCAAGGTTCGCCAGCGGATCATCGAGCGGGCCGAAGCCGTGCTGGCGAACTTCGACGCCGACCGCGAAGCGAACAAGCTTATGCACTCGTTTGGCATTGCGCCGGCCTTTTAGGAACTGTTCCCGGACCCTTCACCCTCGCCGAACTCGTCCTGATGGCCGAGGCCCGCAGCCGCGAGGCCTGGGCCCATACGGCGGCGGTGATGGCCCTGGTGGCCAACTGCCACCGCGACCCACGCAAACGACCGACGCCCTACCAACCCGCTGATTTCCACCCGTACCTGCGCCAGCCTGAACCGCCAGTGCGGAAGGCATCCATCGAGGTGCTCAAGCA
>JAOACB010000133.1 GCA_026418055.1 Fimbriimonadales bacterium | reverse complement strand
CCCCGACACCTCCCGCGCCACGTCGCCGCAAACGGGCGTCCCGCCGACCTCCCTTGGCCTCGGGTCCGCCCCGGGCCCGCCGGTCGCGACGTGGGCCAACGTGGGCGAACCGTGGGCCAACTCCGGGGCCAGGTAGCGGACCGGTTTGCCCAACTCGCGTGCCAGCCGAACCTCCTCCCGGACGCCGACGCTGGCCTCCCAGCCGGGGAGCGTCAGCACCACAACCTCGTCGCACCGGGCTAGGTAGTCCCGGTCGATCCGCTCCCAGAAATCCCAGCCGGTCGGCAACGCGAACTTGACCAGCGGATGACTGTGGACGATCGGCGAGAACACCACCCAACCGGCTTGCAGCAAGGCGGCCGTCGCCCGGCAGGCGGCCTGGTAGCGGGCCTCGCGCACGGCCGGGTCGGGATGCGAGTAGGGGGAGGCCAAGTAGATCACGCCGACACCTCCTGGGCAACCAGAATGCGCTCCGCCTTGCGGCCCGTGAACTGCTCGTAACGGCGCACAAT
>JAOACB010000132.1 GCA_026418055.1 Fimbriimonadales bacterium | reverse complement strand
CACTCGGTCTGAGCATGCGCTGCTACTGGGACTTTGGCGTGGCGCGCCTGGACTACCGCGGGGCGAGCAAGTCGACGGCATAGGAGCAAGACTGATGGAAGCGATTTTCGTGCATGAAGGCGGCCGCATCGATTACACGCCGACCAGCGATGTCGCGGCCGGAGCGGTGGTAGTGCAGGGGGACCTGGTCGGGGTGGCCACGCAGCCGATCAAGGCGGGCCAGCTCGGCTCCCTGGCCGTCGAAGGCGTGTTCGACTTCGCCAAGGCGACTGGGACTGGCACGGCCATTGCCGTCGGAACCGTGCTGTACTGGGACGACGCGGCCAACCGGGCGACGACCTCGGCGTCGGGTAACAAGCTGCTCGGCAAATGTGTCAAGGCGGCCGCCGACAGCGATCCAACCGTCCGCGTGAAGCTGAAAAGCTGAACCAGTGAGGACGCGATGCCGGACATCCTGCACTTCGGCAGCGACTGGTTGGGAGCAAAGCTCAAGGAGCATGCCTCGCGACCGGTCGTCTAC
>JAOACB010000131.1 GCA_026418055.1 Fimbriimonadales bacterium | reverse complement strand
CCAGGGTTTCCCCTGAGACCGGGGCCGCGCCTTGTCGCGTCAGTAGTCGGCGGTCTGCGTGTTTCAACTCACGGCCCCAGGGTTTCCCCTGAGACTGACTCATCGGGTCACCTTTGCGTCGAGCTCGACGTTCGGTTTCAACTCACGGCCCCAGGGTTTCCCCTGAGACGCTCGCGGAGCGGCTGTCCGAGCCTCCGGAGGGGGACGCTAGGTTTCAACTCACGGCCCCAGGGTTTCCCCTGAGACACACGACAGCGAGGCCGTCGCCGTCCTGACGGCAGCTCCGGAGTTTCAACTCACGGCCCCAGGGTTTCCCCTGAGACACGCTCCAGACATGGAACGCCTTTCGACAAGACTTGAGGAGTTTCAACTCACGGCCCCAGGGTTTCCCCTGAGACACGCCCTCAATCGATAACCCCCTACCCACGGTATGGCAGGTTTCAACTCACGGCCCCAGGGTTTCCCCTGAGACCGGGGCCGCGCCTTGTCGCGTCAGTAGTCGGCGGTCTGCGTGTTTCAACTCACGGCCC
>JAOACB010000012.1 GCA_026418055.1 Fimbriimonadales bacterium | reverse complement strand
AGGGTACACGCCGCGCCGCTCTTGGCAGAGGGTCATCACGGCCCCGACGAACTCGGTCGGAACCATCACCGTCGCGTGCACGGCCGGCTCCTCGATGAACTGGATGCGCACCGGGTCCGGCATCGCGCTCGGGTTGCTGATGTGCAGCACGCTTCCGTCCGTCAGGTGCACCGTGTAGTCGACGCTGGGCGAGGTGAGGATCAGATCGAGGCCGAACTCCCTCTCCAGCCTCTCCCGCGCGATGTCCATGTGCAGCAGGCCTAGGAACCCGCAACGGAACCCGAAGCCCAGCGCCACCGAGGTCTCCGGCTCGAAGTCCAGCGCGGCGTCGTTCAGCTTGAGCTTCTCCAGCGCGTCCCGGAGATCCTCGTACTGCTCGCCGTCGGCGGGATACATCCCGCAGAACACCATCGGCTTGGCCTTGCGGTACCCGGGCAACGGGGTCTGGGCAGGACGATCGGCGGAGGTGATCGTGTCGCCCACGCGGGCGTCGCCGATGTTCTTCATCCCCGCCGTCACAAAGCCCACCTGCCCGGTCTCCAAGGTCTGGCCGACCTCGAGCTGGGGACGGAAGATCCCCACGGAGTCCACGTCGAACTCGGCCCCGCTCGACATCATGCGGATGCGGTTCTTGGGACTGATCGAACCGTCCACCACGCGAACGTACGCCACCGCGCCCTGGTAGCTGTCGAAGTGCGAGTCGAAGATCAGAGCGCGCAGAGGGCCGTCCGGATTGCCCGAAGGCGGTGGGATGCGGTGCACGACGGCCTCCAGGATCTCATCGATGCCCTCTCCCGTCTTGGCGGAGGCCAAGATGGCGTCGGAAGCGTCGATCGCCACGGCGTGCTCGATCTCCTCCCTCGCCCGCTCCACGTCGGCGTGCGGCAGGTCGATCTTGTTGATCACCGGAACGATCTCGAGGTTCTGGTTCATCGCCATCGCGGCGTTCGCGATGGTTTGCGCCTCAACCCCCTGGGTGGCGTCCACCACCAGGAGGGCGCCCTCGCACGCGGCCAGGCTCCGGCTCACCTCGTAGGTGAAGTCCACGTGGCCCGGCGTGTCGATCAGGTTCAGGTCGTAGGTCTGGCCGTCCTTTGCCGTGTAGCGGAGCCTCACGGCGGTCATCTTGATGGTGATGCCGCGCTCCCGCTCGAGGTCCATGGTGTCGAGCATCTGCTCCTTCGCCTGGCCTCGCACCGCGCCGCAACGCTCGATCAGACGGTCCGCCAGCGTCGACTTGCCGTGATCGATGTGCGCGATGATGCAGAAGTTGCGGATGTGCGACTGGTCCATGGAGCCTGGCTTCTGCAGGCATTGTACCGTTGCGGGTTCGAGCGTCCGGAGGCCGCTCAGGCCGGCAGCAGCGTGAGCACCGTGGCCTCCGGCGGGCAACCCAGGCGCGAGGGATAGCCCGTTGTGCCCAAGCCCCTGCTCACGTACACGGGCGTCGGCGCCTCGGGGTGGAAGCCGCGCACGTACTTCTCCCCGTTGCGCGTGTGCATCGGCGTCCAACCCCAGGGGAAGGTGAACTGTCCTCCGTGGCTGTGGCCGCTCAGCATGAGCGCCGCTCCGTCAGGCAACAGGTCGGCGCAATCCGGCTCGTGCCACAGCGCCACAGCGGCCTCTCCCGGCTGCAAATCGCTGAACAGGCGCTCCGGCTCGGGGCGTCCGGCGTTCGCCGAATCGATCCCCAGCCAGGCGACGCCCTTGTGCCACAGCAGCTCGTTGACCAAGAACCGGAAGCCGAGGGTCTCGAGAATCCGCCGCATCAGTTCGGGTCCGCCGCCACCCCAGTATTCGTGGTTGCCAGCGATGGCGATCACGTCTTCCGCGACCGGCAACAGGTCCTGCAGGGCCTCCTCGACGAGCCACGGCACGTCCGGCCTCCAGTAGGCGATCAAGTCTCCCGCGAGCACCACCACGTCCGGTCCCTCGCCCAGCACGGCCCGCACCGCCCGCCGCGTCAGACCCACCGTGTGGCGGTCGCGCAGGTGGCAGTCGGCGATCAGGCCCACTCTGAAGCCCGAGAGCCGCTCGGGCCACCGAGGCAGGCGCAGCACGGGTTTCTCCAAGACCAGGCGCTCGGCCTCGACGAGCATGCCGTACAGCAGCGTGGCCGCGCTGGCAACGCCGAGTCCGCCGATCAGGTAACGCAGTCTCAAGCCGAAGGGGATTATGGGCCCCGAGGCGCGGTCGAGTCAGGGCAGACTCTCGGCCACTCGGCGCAGCTGGCTCTCCGCAAGGTCGCCGATCAGCACGTAGGTCCCGCGGACCCCCCGGTGTTGCACGACCGAACGCTGCTCGTCGCTGCGCAAAGGCGGACCACCGCCCTGGCCGGCTCCGCCGGCCCGGCCGCGTTGGAACCGCCCTCCTGGGCCGAAGCCGCCTCCGCCGAACCGACGGAACACCGTGAACGACGACAAGCCGTCGCTGTAGCGCACCGCCGGCTGAAGGCGGCCGGCATGCGAGCGGACCACGCCGTAGGCCGCCACAGAATAGCCCGGCGGCACGTAGTTGGGTAGAGGCACCGGGTCGGCAACGGCTCGCTCGACGGCCTCCAGCGAGTCCATGGCTTCGAAGGTCGTCGGACCGCTCGCCGTGGGCGCCTCGACCGCGGCCGGCTTTTGCAGCAAGCTCGGTTCGGGGCGCCACGCGGCGATCCGGAGGGTCTTGGTGGACGACCGCACCCTTCCGTCTGGCGAGTAAACGGTCTCCGCAAGCGGCCACCCCGTGTCCGCCGCGAGCCACACCTCGCGCCACGGGTTACCCTCGTGCCGCGGGAGCAGCTCGAAGCCGACCGCGTCCCGACCCAGCAGCTTCCCCCGGCGGACCCTCGAGACCGAGTAGTTGCCGGCGGCCCGCCGCAGCGCCTCGCCCGGGTCCAAGCCGCCGGCGGCCACCCTCGTCCAGCGGGATCCGTCGACGGTCTGCCAGCTCTCCCGACCGAGCTGCAGCACCACGAGCTTGGTGGCCCCGATCAGGTACTCGCGCCGCACCCTCCCCGATGCCGCGAAGTACACTTCGACCCCGGACTCCAAGCTGCGACCCTCGGTTCTGAGAACGACCCTTTGTTTGGCTTGAAAGGGCTTCTCCGGACCCACCGTGACCCACCGCAAGAGCTGGGAGGCGCTTGGCTGGCCCTGTGTCCGAGCGTCGACCGCAAGCGCGCCGGCGAGCAAGCCAGCCAGAAGAGCCGAAGCCCTCAAGGCGACACCTCTCTTGGCAACGCCAGCAGGATGCGGTTCGGATCGCCGCCCGGATCGGCGGACGACGAGAGCAGGAAGGCCACATCCCAAGACGGCTCCTTGACCAGACCGCCGTTCGCGGCAACGGAGCTGTCCGGCGCTCCGTCGTCCCTTGGCGCACCGAGCCAGAAAGCCGCCAAGAGCAACGACGCCGCTGCGAGCGGGGCCCATCGCCAAGCTTGGCTCCGGCCGGCCCGCGCCGATCGAACCTCACGGACCTCGCTCCAAGACGTCCTGGGAACGTCCGGGGAGGATGCCCGCGCCAGCAATCCCACGAGTCCAGCGTCGGCCTCGAGCTCGCGACGGCACCGCTCGCACCCTGCGAGGTGCCGCTCCACCCGAAGCCTCTCCCCGTTGGAGAGCCATCCCTCACGGTAGCCGGCCAACCGGTCGCTCACCCACGCGCACTGCCTTCGCATCACGCTCACTCCTCCAGCCAACCTCGCAACCGCTCCCGGAGCTTTGCCCTGGCACGACCCAGACGAGACTTCACGGTACCCTCGGGGACTCCGAGCCGAGCCGCGACCTCCTCCACGTCCAGCCCCTCGAAGTGGTGCAGCACCACCACGGCTCGGAAGTCGTCCGGGAGTTCGAGGAGGGCGTCCCGCAAGGCCCGATCGAGCATCGCCTGGGCCGCCTGGCGATCCGGAGCGGACTGCCCGTCCGCGATGCGCGCCGCGCCGCGCTCGAGCGGAGCCTCGGGTTTCCGCATCGCTCTGCGGGACGCATCTCGGAGCAGGTTCAGCGCCGCCCGATACAGGTACTTCAGGAAGCTCTGGCCGTCGCGCAGTCCGCCGAGCGCGCGGTAGGTCCTTACGAACGCCCCCTGGGCGGCATCATCGGCCATGTCCGCGTCCCCGCACATGCGGTGCGCGAAGCGGAACACCCTGGGAAAGTGCCGTTGGAAGAGTCGGTCGAACGCGGCTGCGTCCCCGCTCCTCGCCCTTTCGACCTCCCAGCCGTCGGCATCCAAGGCTGCGTCTCCCAAGGCCACGGTCTCCGTCCAAGAGCTCATTCTGGGCCTCCGATGGCAGGACGCCGCACCGCGCCATGGGGTTCCCAGCGCCCGAAACAAGGAAAAGCCGGCCGCCCCCGTGGGGGCGGCCGGCTCGAACCTGCGGCCGGATCAGTTCCTCCCGCCGCCTGCGCCGCCGAAGCCGCCGCCGCGCTGCCGGTTGCCGCCGAACCCGCCGAACATCCCGCCCGGAGGATCCTGGCGCTTGAACTCGGCGCCCTTCATCGCCTTGAGCTTGTTCTGTTGCTCCGGCGTGAGCACCTTCAGCGTCTCGGTCTCGAGCACCTTCTGGTTGTTCTGCATCGCCTGCTGGCCCTGCTCGCGGGTGATCTCGTTGTTCCGCATTCTCTGGAACAGAGCCATGTTGGCCTCGCCGGCCTTGCGCTGCAGCTCCTCGATCCGCGAAATCTGCTGGCTCGTCAGGCCCAGCTCCTTGCGGATCTCCGGATCGTTGAACGCGAAGGCCCCCATGAGCTGGAGACGAATCTCCTTCATGCGCTTCTGTTGCTGGGGCGTGAGGATCTGGTTGATCTCCTTGTCCTGCGCCTCCATCATCTTGCGCATCTCTTCCATGCGCGCCTGCCAGTCGCCGCCGGGACCGCCGGGGCCTCCGCCCGGGCCGCCCATCCGGCTGCGCATCTGCTCGCGATACTTCTGGTTGATCGCCTCGATCTTGGTCTTCTGGTCTGCGGTCAGCTTCAGATCGTTCTGCACGTCCTGGCGCATCAGCATGAAGCCGGTGCCCATGCCCATGCCCATGCCCATGCCCATTCTCGGGCCGCGGCCCATGCCCGGACCACCGGGGCCCTGACCTCCAGGACCCTGGGCGACGGCGAACGCCGCAACGACGAAGAGCGCGCCCGCAAAGAGCGTCTTGAGCGATTGGTTCATCAGTTGGTTCCCCCCTTGTTGGAGTCGTTCGACCGGTTGCCGTTCGTCTTCTGTCCGTTCGCGCCGCTGCCCGACGACTGGACCGGACCGACAACCTTGTCCAAAGCCTTGCGCGTGGGTTCGCTGAAGTTCCCGCGCTGCTGCTCTTGGAGCCTCTTGGCGTCCTCGGGGTTGCGGACAACCCGCGGGGTCAGGAAGACCAGGAGCTCCGTCTTGGACTTGCTACGGTCGGTCGACCGGAACAAGTTCCCCAAGAACGGGATGTCTCCCAGCAGCGGGATCTTCTTGGTCGTGGCCGTGACCGTGCTGCGGATGATGCCGCCCAGAATCACCGTCTCGCCGTCCTTCACCGCCACGGTGGTGTTGGCCTGCCGCTGGTTGACGATCGGCGCGTTGAAGCTGGTGAACCCCTGCAGGTCGTTGGCCGTCTGCACGATGTCCATCGTCACGTAGCCGTCGGCCGTGATGCGCGGCGTCACGTTGAGGATGATGCCGACGTCCTGGAAGGCGTAGTTGTACGAGATGTTCCCGTTGGTGTCCACGCGCGAGCTGAGCACGTAGGGAACGCTCTGGCTGATGTTGATCTCCGCCGTGGAGTTGTTCGACGTGAAGATCCTCGGCGTCGAGAGCACCTCGAACCTCTGGTCGGTCTTCAGCATGTTCAGAAAAGCCTCGAGGTTGCCCCCGGTCATCGTATAGCGCAGTCCCTCCAACGGCGGGTTGGCGTTCTGGAGCCCGAACCTCTGCTGGCCGACGGCCGTCTGGCCCGTCGACCCGAACGCGTTGCGCTCGGTGAAGGTCCACTCGACGCCCAGCTTGTCGGCCGAGTCGAGCGAGGCCTCGACGATGATGGTCTCGATCATCACCTGCTCGGGGATGCGGTCCAGCTGATCGAGGATCCGCTTCAGCAGCTCGACGTTGTCGGGGTTGGTCACCACGATCAGACTGTTCGTGTTCGGGTCGGGGATCACCGTGACCTGGCCGGTGAGGTCCCGCACGTTGATCAGGCGGCCCTCCTCGTCTCTGGCGGTCGTCTGGCCCGCCTGCCGAGTCTGGCCGCCCTGACGCTGCCCGAATTGGCCGCCGAAGAACCCGCCCTGGAAGCCGATCTGGGTCTGCAGCTCGCCCTGGTCGCTCTCGGGGTCCTCCAAGGCCAGCTCGAGCACGTTCGGGTCCTCGCTGTTCGATTGCGGCGAGCGGCCCATGGCGCCTCCCCCGCCGCCCGCTCCCAGACCGGCTCCACCGGGATTCGTCCTGCGGTTCGTCGCGTTGGACCTGGTCTGTCCGGCGTTCGCCCGCTGGTTGAAGCCGCCCGTTCCCGTCACCCGCCCGCCGAACGTTTGGTTGAGCAGGGTCGAGATCTGGTCGGCCCGGGCGTTCAGCAGCGGAAACACGAACGTGGTCTCGGCGTACTCCACAGGCTGGTCCAGCTCCTTGATCAGCTGATCCACCAGCTTCAGGTTGTCGTCCGTGGCGGTCACCACAACGGAGTTCGTGCGCGTCTCCGCCACCACCGATCCGAAGGCCGCCTGGGCATTGCCGCCGAAGCGCATGAACGCTCCGAAGCGCTGTTCGAACGGAACCTGCTGGGTGCCCGTGCCGCCGCGACCCTTGGGAGCGTTGCTGATCAGCACGTTCTGAACGACCGGAGCGATGTCCTGGGCGTTGGCGTACTGCAGCTTGTACACCCGGGACTGCATCGGCGCCTCGGCGGGCTGATCGATCTGCTTGATGATCTCCTCGACCTGCTCGTGCTCGCGCCGCGACGCATTCACGATCACCGAATTGCTGTAATCGTCGGAGGAGGCGCGCACGTTGCCGCCCCGCTGCTGGCCTCCGCCCATCATCCAGGGGAAGCCCCCGCCCCCGCGGCCGCGGCCGAACTGGCCGCCCGGGCCGCCCTGCTGCTGGCCGAACTGTTGCAGGAACATTTGGAACGGATTGCCTTGGTTGCCAGCCTGCATCGCGAACACGTCGTTCACGACCCGGGCCACCTGCGCCGCATTGGCGTACTTGATCGGGTAGACGCGCAGCTCCAGCTGAGGCTGCTGGAAAGCCTCCATCATCCGATTGAAGTCGAAGCCCTGGGGCATCCCGCCGTCCTGGCCGCCGCCCCGGCCTCCCCTCTGAGGCCTCTGGCGCACCACCAGATGGCTGCCCTCCTTCACGATCTCCGCGTTCTTCAGGCCAAGGGCGCTGTTCACGATGGAGAACGCCTCCGAGAGAGACACGGCCTTCGGAGTGCTGATGGTCAGCTGGCCCGCCAAGCCCGGATCCTTGACGATGGTGACGCCCGAGGCCCTGCTCAGCACCGCCACGACCATGTCGATGCTTGAGTTCCGAAATTCCAGCTTCAGCGTCTTCTTGGGATCCAGCTTGAACTGCTCCCACGGCGGCGTGCTCGCGAAGGCGTTGCCGAAGTCGAACTGCGCCGAAGCCGCGCCGACCGCCAACATCGCGGTGGCGCAAGCCGCCATCCTGCTAATAAACCGGTATGCCACTGTTTGCTCCCTGTCCTCCCATACCGCCCATGGCGGCGTTGCGGTTCCTTCGCCCCCTGCCGGGCTCCTGGGGCCCAGAATTCTCAGGCTGGATCCCCAGCGCCGGACCGATCGGTCCTCGCAGCGATGGGTCCAAGGTCACGGGCGGAAGCGAGCCGCCCGCCACGGTGCCGCCCGGCAAGCCGCCTGCGGGTTCCTCGGTGAAGGCGCCGACGGTGCGCTGCAGCCCGTCCGGACCTGCCAGCACGAGCGACTCCGGCTGGATCGAGACCACCCGGGTTCCGTTCCAAACCTCGCCGTGCTTGAGGAACACCCCCTCGCCTGTCCTGCGATTCTCCAGCAGCGCCATCGGAACCGAGTCGATCTCAGCCATGCCGGTGTAGACCCAGTTCGGATCTCCGCCCGTGAGCGAGGCCGGGATCCCGCCTGCCAGCGACCCCTTGCCGCGCTTGCTGGCCACCAGCGGCACGAACGGGTTGCGGGCCTTCAGCGCCACCGAGGGGAACTTCGCCTCGTAGTCCTCCTTCGTGAAGCCGTCCGTCGCCTTGGTCGCCGCCGCGCGCGACGCTCTCCCCGCGGACTTCGGCCTCTCCGGCTCCTGATTCAGGTACACCACGCTGCCCAGCGTGACGATCCCCACCATCGTCCACACGAACTTCCTAGAGACCGCCACCGCTGGTCCTCCTCGCCGTTCGGGCGCCGCTCTGCGTCGTCTTGGGCTTCGGCGGTTGCGCGAAAGCCACCAGTCCGACGGTCGCGCTAACGTCTCCGACCCCTTGGTCCCCTGCGTTGAACTGGGCCGACACGACCGCAAGCCTGGATTCGTCGGACTCCAGCAACCGCAGGAACTGGATCACGTCGGGGAACGGCCCGCTCACGTTCGCCGTAAACCCCAGCTGCTCCAGGCCCTCGGACTGCACCGCCTTCTGCGGTCGGAACGACGAGAGCGCGAGGCCGCAACGCTTCGCATGGGCCTCGACGGCCGCCAGCGCCTTCGGACCGACCTGGTCCGGCTCCAAAGCGAACACCCGCCGGTTCACCTGCGCCTCCAGATCCGCCACCGAGCGTTTCGTCAGCGCGATCTGTTGCTCGAGCTGCCTCTCTTGGCGCCGCTTGGCGTCCGCATCCACGAGGGACGCGTCTCCCTTGGGCCACCACAGGTAGGCCAGGCCCGCGAGCAACGCCGCGGCGCACAGCCACTTGATCAGGATCGCCCAACCGTCGGTGGTCAGACGAGCCTTCATCGCGCCGCCCTCCCACGCACCGTCTTCTCGGCGGACAGGAGAGGCAGGTTGCCGACGACGTGCGCACCCACCGAAAACTGCACGACCGGCGTCTCCTCCACCTCCATGCGGTTCGCAAACAGCAGCCTCACCTCGCGGAAGCGCCCGTTCGAGGTCAGCGATCGCACCAGTGAGCCGACGCTCTCGTTGTCCAGCGCCGATCCCCTCAGGCTCGCCGGCCGGCCCCGTTCCACAGTGAAACCCGTGAGCCATGCCGACGGAGGCACCGCCTCCGCGACCACGAGAGCCACGTCGGACACCCTCTGAGCGGGCTCGAACGCGCGGTCGAGCGCGTTGCTCAGCCTGCGGGCGGTCGCGAAGCGCGCCTCCAGGCTGGAGCGTTCCTTGCGCAGCTTGGCGAGCCGGGCGTTCCACCGGGCTTCGGCCTGGGCTCGGGCCGCGGCTCGGTCCGAGATGTCGAGCCCGATCGCCGTCCAGAGGACGGCAGTGGCGGCGGCGAGCATAGCCGCCTGCCGCACCCGCGCCCGCGTCTTGCGTCGCGCCCTCTCGGCCGCGCGTTCGGGGTGCTCCAGATGCAGGTCCAGCTCCAGGGCCTCGGGTGTAGCCAGTGCTTCGAGGACGCCGAGCTCCGTGGTCCTGTCGATGCCGGGGCCTCCGAGGCCACCGGCTCCCACGACGGGGCCGGAGGGCACGTTGGCCGCGGCCATCGCCAGCGAGACCTCCACCGGCAGGTCCGCATCGTCCGCCACGGTGCGGCTCGCCCGCACCACGCCCTCATGGATCAGGTCGATGCCGTATCCTTCCGGAAGCCGCTCGACCACAGCGCAGCTGGCGAGGTCGAGCCTGGAGGCGATCACCATCGAACCCAACGCCACCGGGACGATGGCGTAGGGCTTGAGGCCCCTCGCCTGCAGGTCCTCGGTCAGCTGCTGCAGCGTGGCGTTGGGAACGGCGAACAAGGACGCCGAGCGCCCCTCGGCGTCGTGGTGCGTCCCCAAGGCGAAGTCCCACGCCAGGTCCTGGGCCGGCACGGGGAACAGCTGAGCCACCTGGTACTGGAGCGCCTGACGCACCACCTCCTCCGAGACGTTCGGCACGCGCACCGCTCGCACGAACACCGATCGGCGCGGCAGCGCCACCAGCGCCGGGGAGGCCAATCCGACCGTGCCCTGCGCCAGAACGCGGCCATCCGCCATGCGCAGGCCGACCGGCGACCACTCCGCCACCGAAGCGGGCTTCGCGGCTCCTCCCCGACTCATTGCGAACTCCTCAAATCCACTTCGTTCGACGTCTCCTCCACCCAACCCCATCGGGCGGGCATGTCTCCGAACGGGGGCTGGAACACCTTCTCCAAGACCCAGCGTCCGGCCCTGTTGCGCACCACCGCCTCCAACGCGACGCTCACCCTGCCGGCGGTGCCCAAGACTCGAACCAGAAACGAGCTCGAGCCGAGCGTGGTCCGGTCCGCGAGGATGCCGAGGATCCTGAGATCCACCCCGGAGATCGCCGCCACTTCGGTGTACGACGTGAAGCCACCCTGGTTGGCGATCGACTGCGCCACGTCCGAACCCAGATCCGGGATGGTCTCCAGCACCGCCTGGGAGGCGGTGTTCAGGTTGATCCTCCCCCGGATCTCCGCATCACCGGTTACGGTCAGCACGTCGATGAGGGTTCCCGCGTTGGAAAGGTTGACCCCCGGCACCGCCAGCACCTGGGAAAGGGAGGCGAACGTGCCTTGTTGGTTGCGGCGCTGCACGATGGCCTGGGCGACCTGCGCCGGAACGCCCCTCTGGATCATCTGGTTGGCGTCGACCGTGTTGACGTTGAGCTTGGCCTCCCCGTCCGGGGCGAGGTTGCGGCAGAAGGCGTCGGCGGTCAGCAGCTCCGAAAGAGGCAGAGCCTCCCTGCCCGATCCGAACACCGGGGCCGCTGGGCTGGTCGACGACAGCGGCTCGTACAGCGTCGGACCGTCCCAACCCTTCACCAAGAGCAGCTCGTCCACGCTGTCGAAGGCACGCAGCTTGGTGTTGTAGGGCTCCGGCAGGTTGTTGTAGAACTCGTCCTTCCCGCCTTCGGGCCGGGGTTGGAGCTCGGGCTCCCGCCAATCGAGCAACGAATCGATCTGCTCGCTGGTGAGCTCGAGGTTCTCGAGCTGCACCTGGTCCACCGTGTTGATGTCGATGCGAGAGCAGGCGTCCACCACCTCGACGCGGAACGAGCCGCCGTCCAGCAGGTACCTCTCCTCCCCTCTGCCGAACGCCGCCCACTCGTCGTCGCTGCGCACCAGGCCCATCTGCACGCTCTCGAGGGCCGCGAGCGCCCGCTCGAGCCCCGATTCCGCCATCAGCCGCGCCCGCTCGGCCTGAACTCGGTTCGTGGCGGCCTCGAGCGCGGAGCGCTGAAGCGCGGCGATCGACGCCAGTACGGCGACGATCGCCGACAGCAGCGCCAGCGCGGGAACCATGGCTCCGCCGCGGGCCCTCACGGCTGCACCACCCCCTGCTGGGCTTGGTTCTGGGCCTCGATCCGGGCTAGCAACGCGTCCGCGGCGCGGAGACGCACCGTGAAGGAGCGGGGGTCGTCCGGAGCTTCGCGCAGCGTGTACGTCACGCGCACCTCGAGGGGCAGTCCGAGGTTTGGGTCCGCGTTGGTGTCCCAGCCGGTCTGCCACGCGGTGCCATCCCAGAACTCGAACTGCAGCGTGCCGATCTCGTCCCAGAGCAGCCGCTCCCAGCCGCCCTCGTCGGGCAGGCCGTCCGCGGGAGTCTGCTCTCGCAAAAACGCTCCCTGCTCGTTGCCCGGGGGGTTCACGGGGGTCGTGGAGATCGACACCTCGCGAAGGCCACCGACAGGACCCAAGGCCTCGTTGCGCGTCTCGAAGTCGTCGGAGCTGACGACCGCTCGGAACGCGGGGCGCAGACCGAGCGCGGTGAAGGTGACGGTGTCGGCGATGTTGCCCTCTGCCGCGTTCGCGCCGGCGTAGGCCAGGAAGTAGGTGTCCGTGCGGTCTACGCCTTCGGCCAGATACGCCGAGCGGAGCAGGCTGCGCAGGGTGTCCTCGAACCGGATGCGCCGGACCCACCGCTCGTCCTCGTCGGCCAGGCGCCGCTGCGTGCCCAACGCCGCCAGGAAGGCGGCCGAGCCCGCGGCGAACACGACGATGCTGATCGCCGCCGCCACCAGCAGCTCGACGAGCGTGACGCCGCGGGACCTCAAGGAGAGGCCACCTCCGACTGAGCCGGCGGGCGGTACACGAGATATTGCACCGTCTGCTGGAGGCCGTTGCGACGATCCTCCACGGTCACCCAGACGCTGTCGAGGTTCGTGACGCCCGTCGGAGTGGTCTCGAGGCTCCAGACGACGTCCGGAAATCCGTCGCTCGCGAAGTCGCCGGACAGGCCGTTGTTCTGATCGTCGCCGCTGGCCCGCAGGTCGTCGGCGATCGAGGAGGCCAGGCGCGTCAGCAGCTCGCGCTGGCGGAACTTCACGCGGGCCTCTGCGGCCGCCCCCGCCGAGCCAACCGCCGCGGCGATCCCAATGCCCAGCAGGGCCACGGCGAGCAGCACCTCCACCAGCGAGAAGGCCGCCCGTCTACGTCCGCTGCTCATAGTCGCCCGCCCTCCAGCGGGAGTCGCCCTCCTCGGGAGGCTCCTCTGCCCACGCGACCCGACCGTCGGCCCGCACGACCAGGTACCGCACGCCGGCTCCGTCCGCGACCTCCAAGGGATCCGCTTCGGCGGTTCCGTCCGGGTGGAACACGGCCGTCCAGGATCCGGCGCCGTCGGCGGAGATCGAATCGGGGACGGAAGCCCTCGCGACCAGAGTGTCCTCCTCCGAGGCCAAGGTGGCGACCAGGGCGTCGCCGGACTCGTTGAACGCCACCGTCACGTCCGACCCCCTGGACAGCGCGGCCTCTCGGGCTTGGGCGCACACGGCGAGCGCTTCTTCGCGGAACCGATAGGCCCTTTGGTTCTCCGCCAGACGTACGAACGCCGGAGCCACCGCGGCGGCGAACAGCGCCAGCAGGGTGATCGCCGCGCCGAGCTCGATGAACGTCAGGCCGCGGTCACTCCGAGCCTTCGACGATGTCCGCGGCATCTCCCTCCCCGCCGGGCGCGCCGTCCGCACCGTAGGACATCAGCAGGAACGAGTCCTCGCCGTTCGGCCCGGGGTACTCGTACACGTACTCGTTGCCCCAGGGATCGAGAGGAATCTCCTTGGTGGTGTACGGCCCCCTCCAGTTGGCCACGCCGGGCGGCTGGACCCGCAACGCCTGCAGACCCTCCTCGGTGGTCGGGTACGTGTCCGTGTCCAGACGGTACTGCTGCAGGAGGTCGGCCAGGGTGCGGAGGTCGCTCGCGGCCTTCGCCCTCTTGGCGTCGCTCGTCCTGCCCACGACCCGCGGCACGATGAGCGACGCGAGGATGGCCAGGATCAGGATCACGACGAGCAGCTCGATGAGCGTGAACGCCCTCCAAGTTCGGTTGCCTGTGCGATGGTTCATTGCGTTCCGTTCCCCCTGGGTTCTCTCATTTCACGAGGTTCTGCGCCTGGTAGATGGGCAGCAGAACCGAAAGCACCACGAAGCCCACGAAGGCGCCCATGGTGAGCACGATCGCGGGCTCCACGAGCGAGGTCAAGCGGCGCAGGGCGTTGTCGACCTCGAAGTCCAGACTGTCCGCGACCCGTCCCAGCATCTTCGGAAGGTCTCCGGTCTCTTCGCCGATCGCGACCATGTGGGTGAGCACGGGCGGGAAAACCCCCGTGTCGCGCATCGCGTCGGCGATGGACCTTCCCTCCCGCACGTCGGACTCCACGTGCTCGCTGTGCTTCCGGAACAGGCGGTTGCCGGAGGCCATGCCGGCGAGCCTGAGGCTCTGAAGGATCGGCACCCCGCCGTACACCAAGGTCCCCAGCACGCGGGCGTACCGGCTCACCACCGCCTTCTGGACGACCTTCCCCACCAACGGCAGCCGCAGCAGCACGGAGTCGCGCGCCACGGCCCCGGCCTCGGTGCTCGACCATCCCTTGTACAGAACGAACGCGCCCAGCATGGCCCCCAGGATCACCAGCCAGTTGGCGGTCAGGAAGCCCGTGGTCGAGAGCAGGATGCGTGTGCTGGCGGGCAGCTCGTCGCCGAGATCGCTGAACACGCCGCTCAGACGCGGCACCACGAACAGGAGCAGGAACACCACGACGAACACGGCCGTGAGCAGCAGCACCGAGGGGTACACGAGCGCCGAGGCGATCTGGCTGCGCCGCGTCGCCTCCCGCTCCTGGAAGTCCGCCAGGCGCGCGGCGACGTCGGGGAACTGGCCGCTCGTCTCTCCGGCGAGCAGCGTCTGAGTGTAGACCTCGGGAAAGAGCTTCGGATGCCTGGCCAGCGCCTCGGAGACCGCCATGCCTCCCCGCACCTGCTCGAGCGCGTCGAGGGCCACCTCGGCGAGCTTCGGGCTCTCCGACTGCTCGGCGACCACCTGCAGCACGCGGTCCAAGGGCAGGCCCGCGGCCGCGAGATCGGCCATCCTCCTCGTGAACAGAGCCAGATCCGCCCGCGTGACCCTCCCTCCGGCCATGGGCCTGACGGGCGCCGAGGCCTTCTCCTCTCGGATATCCACCACGAACCGGCCCTCGGAGGCCAGCCTGGCGACGGCCGCGTCGCGGTCGGAAGCTTCGATGATGCCGGTCGTGCGGCGGCCGGATGGCTCGATGGCGGTGTAAGCGAACGCCGACGGCACCTAGAACGCCTCCCGCTGGCACACGCGCAGAACCTCCTCCGGCGTCGTGCGCCCCTGCAGCACGAGGTTGCGGCCATCGCCGAGCAGCGTGCGCATGCCCTGCCGCTCCACCGCGTACTGCTTCATCACCGTCGAGGACTTGCGATCGACGGTCATGCGCCGGATCTCCTCGTCCACGAGGAACAGCTCGAACACGCCGATGCGGCCCTTGAAACCGGACCCCTGGCACTTCTCGCAACCCGCGCCCCGGCGGAAGGTGGCCGCGCGCTCGTCCTCGGGAAGAATCCCAATGGCCCGAAGGAGCTCGGGGGCGGGCCGATCGGGCTGGGCGCAGTTCTCGCAGACCCTACGCACCAACCGCTGCGCCAACACACCCACGAGGGAGCTGGCGACCAGGTAAGGCTCCACCCCCATGTCCAACAGGCGGGTCACCGCACCCGGGGCGTCGTTGGTGTGCAGCGTGCTGAACACGAGGTGGCCCGTGAGGGCTGCGTGGATGGCGATCTCGGCCGTCTCCTGGTCGCGGATCTCACCCACCATGACCACATCCGGGTCCTGGCGGACGATGTTGCGAAGGCCGGAGGCGAACGTCAGGCCGATGTTCGGCCGCACCTGGATCTGGCCGATGCCCGGCACCTGGTACTCCACCGGATCCTCGATCGTGAGGATGTTGGTGCTGGGTGACCAGATCTCCTGCAGAACCGCGTAGAGGGTGGTGGACTTTCCGCTGCCCGTGGGGCCCGTAACGAGGATGATGCCGTGCGGGATGTTGATCACCCGCCGGAACCGTTCCAGCAGGTCGTGGGACATCCCCAGCTCCTCCAAGCCCAGCAAAGCCGTGGTCTTGTCGAGGATGCGCATGACGCAGCGCTCGCCGAACACCGTCGGCACGATGGACACGCGCACGTCGATCGGCCTTCCCGCGATCGTGATCTTGATGCGCCCGTCCTGGGGAAGGCGCCTCTCGGCGATGTTCATCTCTCCCAGGATCTTGATGCGGGAGATCAGAGCCGCCTGCATGCGCTTCGGGGGCCGGATGAGCTCCTGAAGCATGCCGTCGATGCGGTACCGGACCTTGACTTCCCTCTCGTACGGCTCGATGTGGATGTCGCTCGCTCCGTCCCGCACCGCCTGCGCGAAGATCAGGTTGACCATCTGCACGACGGCCGTCTCGCCGGCCATCTTCTGCAGGTCCGCCAGGTCGGTGGTCTCGTCGATCTCGGTGACGCCGGACTGGTCGTCGCCCGAGAGCCCGGTCAGGATCTGCTCGAGGAAGTGCTCCTCGATGTGCGACCGGATCATGCTCGGATCGGCGAGCACCGGCTTCACCGTTCGCCCGAGCAGAACTCCCAGGTCGTCCACGGCCTGCAGGTTCTCCAGCGAGCCGATGGCGACCAGCAGCGCGCCGTTCTCCTCGCGCACCGGCAGGACCTGGCAACGCAGGGCGAAGTCGCCCGGGGCGAGGGACACGGCGGCGGGATCCGGTCGGACCTCCTCGAGGTCGAGGAAGTCCAGGCCGATCGCTCGGCCGCGCTCGGCGAGCTTCGCGTTTTCGATCTGCTGGAGATTCGTGGCCACGGGAACCTCGGCTCAGTCCGGCGTCCCGGACTCGGATGGATCTACGAGCCGATCCCCGGAAGCGGTTCCCGATGGGTCATCCGACCATCGTTCCGATGCCTGCGTCCGTGAAGACCTCCACGAGCAGGGCGTTCGGAACGCCGCCGTGGATCAGATGGACCCTACCCACGCCGCTGTCGAGCGCGCTCAGGCACGCCTTGAGCTTGGGGATCATGCCCTTGTCGGCCTTGCCCGAGGCGATCATCTCGGCCGCAGCCTCGCGGCTGAGGTGGCTGATGAGCGTGCTCGGGTCGTTCTTGTCCTCCAGCACGCCGTCCGTGTCGGTCATCAGGATCAGCTTGGTGGCCTTCAGCGCCCCCGCGATGGCCGCCGCGGCGGTGTCGGCGTTCACGTTCAGCGCGCCGCCCTCGGCATCGGAGGCCACCGAGCAGACGACGGGCACGTATCCCCGCTCGAGCGCCATCGACACCACGTCCGGATCGACCCGAACGATGCGGCCAACCCTGCCCAGGTCGGAGCTGATCGGCTCGCCCACCAGGAGCCCGCCGTCCCGGCCGCTCAGGCCGACCGCCCTGCCGCCGGCCTGCTGGATCTCGGAAACCAGCAGCTTGTTCGCCCTGCCGGCCAGAGCCATCTCCACGACCTCCATGGTGGCGTCGTCGGTCACCCTCAACCCTTGGATGGTTCTCTTTTCGATGCCCAGGCGCTGCAGCCAGCGGTCGATCTCCTTGCCGCCGCCGTGCACCAGCACCACGCTGATCCCCACCAGGCGCATCAGCAGCACGTTGCGGATCACTCCCCGGATGGTCTCTGGGTCCGACATGGCGCTGCCGCCGTACTTCACCACGAACGTGTGCCCGTGGTACCGCTGGATGTAGGGCAGCGCTTGGTTCAGGATCTCGGCCGCGATCTGAGGGTCCGTCACGGCGGTTCTTTTACCCGCATCCGAAGCCCGAGACCCCTGCAGGTACACTGCCGGAACCTCCATGCGGCCGGTCCTCTTCGACCTCTTCGGATTCCCGATCTACAGCTACGGCGTGATGATCCTGGCGGCGGTGGCCGTCGCCGTGCTGATCGCCAACCGCAGGTCCGCCGCGTTCGGCGTGCCGAAGGAGTTCGTTGGCAACACCGCCACATGGGCGCTGATCTTCGGAGTGCTGGGGGCGAGGCTCGCGTTCATCCTGCAGGAGCTTCCCTACTATCTTCAGAACCGCGACGAGCTGTTCTCCCTGCGCTTCGCTGGCCTCACCAGCTTCGGCGGCCTGCTGGGTGGGTTCCTCGCGGTGTGGGTCTGCTGCCGCCGCGCTGGCGTGAACCTCGTGGACTTCATGGACCTTGCGGCCCCGGCGGTGCTGGTCGCGCACGCCGTAGGCCGGGCGGGTTGTCTGCTCAACGGCTGCTGCTACGGGGGACCGATCGGGCCGCCCTTGGGCGTGGCCTTCCCCGGAGCCGAGGGTCTGCACCACCCCGCCCAGCTGTACGACGCCGCGATGAACCTGGCGGGAGTGCCTTGGCTGCTGTGGCTCGAGCGCAGGGGCCGGGTGCCCGGAAGAACGGCGGCGGCGTTCTTCCTGGTGCACGGCGGAGCGAGGTTCGTGTACGAGTTCTGGCGCGCGGGCACCACGTCGACAACGATCCCCGGCCTACCGATCACCCAGGCTCACGTTGCGGCAGCCGCCGTGGCGCTGCTCGGCGTCGGGATGTGGGCCTGGTCGGGCAAGAGGCACGCTGGAGGGGCGCAGGCATGACGCTGGGTGAGCTGCTGGCCTCGATGCGCGGACGTTCCGTGCTGGTCGTCGGCGATCTGATGCTGGACGAGTACATCGTGGGAAGGGCGACGCGCATCAGCCCGGAAGCGCCGGTGATGGTGGTGAGGCAGAGCGAGGTGCGCCGAATGCCGGGCGGCGCGGCGAACGTCGCCCGCAACGTCGCCGCCTTGGGGGGTCGCGCCACGCTGGTTGGCGTCGTGGGCGCCGACGAGGCGGGGCTGCAGCTGAGGCGTTGCCTGCACGAGGCCGGCCTGCGGGAACTCCGTCTGGAGCAGGCGAGCGACCGGCCCACGACGCGCAAGACGCGCGTGCTGGCCGACCACGCCCATCAGGTGCTGCGCATCGACGCGGAACAGGATGGGCCGATCCCGCCGGAGACCGAAAAGCGCCTCTGCGAAGCGGTAGCCGAGGCCGCCGAGGATGCCGAAGCGGTGCTGGTGAGCGACTACCGCAAAGGCGCCGTCACCGCCGCCGTGTGCGCCGAGGCCTTGGCGGCCGCCACCCAGCGTGGCGTGCCGGTGGTGGCCAACCCGAAGCCCGGAAGCCTAGGCCAGTACCAGGGATTCACCCTCGTCAGCCTCAACCGCGCGGAGGCCGCAGAGGCCCTCGGTATGGCGGAAGGGCTGCCGGACGAGGCCGCTCCCGAGGCCGCCCTCGAGCTGGCCGGGAGAATCGGCGGTGCGGCCCTCGTGACGCTGGGAGAGTCGGGCATGGTCGCCTCGTGGCAGGGCAGGGCGGAGCGGTTTCCCGCTCCGAAGGTCGAGGTTTACGACACCGCGGGAGCGGGAGACACCGTGATCGCCACCGTCGCGCTGGCGCTCGCGGCCTCGGGCCTGCGCCGGGAGGCTTTCGAGCTAGCGGTGCGAACTTCGGCTGCAGTCGTGCGGCGCATCGGCGTCGCTGTACCCTCCGCCGAGGACCTTCGGCGCATCGCCGAAGGTTCGGACGCTGAGGTATAGTTGCCGAAACGCGCCGAGCGGCGCGCACCGATAGGTTTTGCCCATGCGAATCCGCAACAAGGAACTGCGCAAGCGTCGACATCGCAAAGAGCAGCGCGTCAAGGAGATCCTGAGGGAGCTCCGCGGCCAGAAGACGGCGAAGGCCAAGCCCTCGGCCAAGTCGGCCGAGCCGGCCGCGGCGAAGCCGCGCAAAGCCGCCGCGGCGAAGCCCAAGTCGGAGGAGGCGGAGGCCCGGCCGAAGCGCGCGCCGCGCAAGAAGGCGTCGGAAGAGGCTCCCGAGTAGCTTCGGTTCGCTCTTTCGGATCGGCCCGCGGGTCGCAGGACGCGCGGGCCGAAAGCTTGGCGGGAGTCGGCCTGTAAGCCGGATTCTGTCTTTGTGTGGCGATCTGTCTAGGCGGCCAACCCGGAGGCTCGGCGGGCCGCGTCATCGCCTCCCTATTTGGCCTTGCTTCCGGCGGGGTTTGCCCCCGAGCCCGTCTTGCGGCGGACCGGAGTGGGCTCTTACCCCACTGTTTCACCCTTACCCCGGATCCCCGGGGCGGTTTGGTTTCTGTGGCACTTTCCGTCGGGTCGCCCCGCCCCTGGTTGCCCAGGGCGCCGTGCCCTGCGAAGTCCGGACTTTCCTCACCCGGCGACGGTTCGCCGAGCGCCGCCACCCGGCCGGCTCCCGAGCCGATTATGATCCTTCGGGCCCCTCGGGAGGGAAGTATCATGGGCTGGTTCGCCCGATGACATCCTCCGCCGGCTCCCCATCGGCAGGCCTGCTGCAACTCGCGGAACACCTCCGGATGCACCCGGAGGCGATCCATGCCGACCCGGAGAGGCTCGCCGAGCGGTTCCAGCTTCCGATCGACCTCGTCCGCTCCGCGCTGAATGGCGTTCGCGGCTCTCTGTCGGAAGCCTCCGAGCGCGAAGCCGCGGCCCCCGGCCCCCTTCGGACCGTTCCGGAGGCGCTGTGTCGCGTCGTGTTCGGTCCCGCCGCCCGATGGCTGCACGACCTGTGGATCCGAGCCACGGAGAAACCCCTCGGCCTGATCGCGGGCTCGACGGTCTTCGGCCTGCTGGGCGGCGTGCTCTCCGAGCTTCCGGGCGGCGTCGCGATGACGACCGGCGCCGACGTGCGGCTGCGCGGAGGGGGCATCGTGGTGTTGCTCGGCGTCGTTCTGACGGCCCAGATGGCCTGCCTGGCGCGGCACGGCATGGTGAGGCTGGCTTTGTTCGGCGGGCTGCTGAATTGGGTTCTGATTTCGACCTACGCCATCACGTCCATCTGGTACCGCCACCACACGGGTCCGGATTCCGAGCGCAACATCGTTCCGGAGCTGGTGCTGCTTACGCTCGCTCTGCTGATCTTCGCCGCGCTGTACGGCGCGATCGGAGCGGTCGTGTCGGTGCTGGGTGCCTACTCTCGCCTTCGGCGCGCGGAGCGGCGCCGCGAGCGGCTCAGCCGTCAGGAGCTGCTCGAAAGGATGTTCGAGATCGAGGAGCGGTTGCGGGCGGGGCCCGAGGTCAGCGCCTCGCCGAGGTCGTTGCTGGAGCAACCGTGGGTGCCGGAAGTCCGGCGGAGGCTTCTCCCCCTCTCGCTCGCGGTCGGAGCGGCGCTGGGCTTGGGATTCCTTGCGGCGACGGCGACTTTGGAGACGGCGTCTCAGAGCGCTCCCGGGGTTACAGGGTCCGAGGTTCTGAACGTCGCGGTAACCCTCGTGTTCGTCGCCGCATGGCTCCTCGGCCAGACGAGCATCGCATTTCTGGCAGGTCGCTTTTCGAGGGCGCTGGCGCCTTGCCTCGGGTTCGCGCTGGCGAGCGAGCTGCCGGAGATGCTACCTTGGGCTGGCCACGGCCCCGACGCGTTCCTGGCCGAATTCTATCCGGAGAAGGCGGCGGCGCTGATCGTCTCCGTGGCCATCGCCGCCATAGGAAGCTTGGGTGCCGTCGTGGAGGAGCGCGGCCGGCGGGAGCGCCTGCTGCGCGAGAACGACCCTGCCGCGCTCCTCACGGAGCTGCTCGAGATCCAGAGGCTCTTGGCGCCGTCGAGGTCGAACGTGTGCATCCTTGTCGTCGACGTCGCCAAGAGCTCGGCGATGAAGGCCAACGCCGATCCCTACATCGTGGAGTACACGTTCCGGGAATACCAGAGCCTGGTCCGAGAGTGCTGCGACGCGTTTGGGGGAACCATCCACTCGACGGCCGGCGACGGCGCTGTGGCGGGTTTTCCAAGCGCCGCGCAAGCTCTGGCGGCCGCCAAGCGCATCCAGACGAGGATCGCAGAGTTCAACCGCAGGACGAACCGGCTTGCCGCGCCGTTCCGACTGAGGATCGGCCTGCACCAAGGCCGCGTGGTGGGAGAGCTGAGCGAGGTGCAGTTCGCGGAGGTCATCGACATCGCCGCGCACGTCGAGGAGGTCGCCCCGGTCGGAGGCATCGCCGTAACCGAGACAGTGGCGCAGGACCTGGAGGGGGAGGCTTTGGCCGAGCTGAAGCAACCGGTCGACGGGCACCGGGTGCTGGTGGTGCTCAACCCCACGGAGGACGCGTGACGGAAGCGGTTTGCTGCGACCTCGGCACGACCCCTTACCAAGCGTGCTTCGAGCTTCAGCGACGGCTGGCGGCGCTCGTCGCCTCGGGAGAGCGGCCACCGACCCTTCTGCTCGTGCAACACCCGCCGGTGCTGACTCTGGGAGCCTCGTTCCACGAAGAGAACCTGCTTCTTCCCACGGAGCTCTACCGCGAGCTCGGCATCGAGGTCTGCAGGACGGACCGCGGCGGCGACGTCACCTACCACGGGCCCGGACAGCTGGTGGCCTATCCGATCTTCCCATTGGAGCTGGCCGGGAGGGACCTGCACCGATGGCTCCGGGAGCTCGAGGAGACCTTGATCCGTACCGTGGCGGCCTTCGGCCTTGCGGGCAGACGCTTCCCCCCGCACACCGGGGTTTGGGTCGGCGACCGCAAGATCGCGGCCATCGGCGTGAAGGTCCGCCGGTGGGTCTCGTACCATGGCATCGCCCTGAACTGCGACAACGACCTTTCGCCTTTCCAGTGGATCGTGCCTTGCGGCATCCGCGACTATGGTGTGACCTCGCTCAGCGAAGAGTGCGGCCGCAGGGTGGAGTGTGGGGAGGCGGCGAGGGCGTTCGCGGAAGCCGTCCAAGTCGTGTTCGGCTTGCGCCTGCGCCAGGTCGGCACGGAGGACCTGACGCTCCCACCCGTCGGCTGAGCCTCTGGGACCGGCAACGCGGAGAGGCCGTTCGTGCGTTGTTACGATCAGGATGGCAACGCTCCAAGCTCTCCCTGAGTCGATCGCCCTGAGGAGCTACGCGACGCTCGCGGACGCCTGTCGGACGCTCAGCAACGAGGGCGGCTGGAGCGCCCCCGAGGAGATCTGCGCGTCCCTCGCGCGTGCGGTCTCTCGCATCTTCCTCGGCCTGGCCCATGCGGACCGAAGGTTCGACGACGCCGAGTGCGAGCTGCTCTCGACGCTGTGCCGGCTGGATTCCACCTACGACGGGCAGCTGGCGGCGACCCTGCGCGAAACCCCCGAGTCAGCGGCGGATGCGTCGCTGCCCGAGATCGTTCGAGCCGCCATCGAGTTCGACCGGCGCGAGGGCACCTGCCTGGCCCGCGACATCGTCGAGGCGCTGGAGTCCCTGGCTTACGCCGTGATCGGCTCCGACGGGTCGATCTCGCTCGAGGAGCTGGAAGCCCTCGGCGTTTGGGTTCGCCGGCTGTACGAGGCCCTGGGCGATTCGAAACCCGTCCAGGGCCCGACCTGCGCTACGATCGGAGCGTGACCTTCCAGAGCACGGTCTCGTGAGGCCTGACGGTCGCCGAGGCCTTCTCTCGGAACTCCCCGACGTCCTGGCGCTTCCAGAGGTCGCGCACCAGCGCTGGAGTCGAATCGAGCACCCCGAGATGGTGCCAGCGCAGGGTGATCTCCGACTCCTCCTCGCCGCGGTTCAGCAGTCCGACGGCGAAGGAGCCGTCGGCGAGCGGCCTCTGCCAAACCTCGAGCGGACCGTTCTGGCTGACTCGCTTGGCGGCCTTGCCGAGCGGGTCCTGGTCGACAGCGATCACCTCGGGATTCAGCATCGTCTCGGCCGACACGGCGTCGACGGAGCGAAGGTCGCAACCCGCCATCAACGGCGACGCGAACAGGCACCACATCGACATCTGCGTGCGATAGTCGATGTCGGAGCAGTTGCCCTTCCCGGTGTGGCCTTGGCCTCGAATGCCCACCACCAGCATGTCGAAGTCGTTCCAGCCTCCCGGCCCGGTGTAGTCGCCGATGGCGACCGCGTGGTCGATGGCGGCGTTGATGGTGAGTCCACCCCAAATCAGGTCCTTCTCGTACCAAGCGTCCACGACGTCTCCGGTGGCTCGCCACATGTGGCCTCCGACGGACCTGCCCCAAAGCCAGGGAGCGCGCCCTCCCCACTCGCAGATGGAGAACAGGATCTCCCTGCCGCAGCCGCGCAGGGCGTCGCCCATCCGCCGGTAGCGGTCGATCGCCGAAGCCTGGTCCTCGGGAGCGTGGCAGTAGTCGTACTTGAGGAAGTCCACTCCCCACGACGCGAACAGCGCGGCGTCCTGCTCCTCGTGCTCGAAGCTGCCGGGCCACTTCGCGCACGTGAGGTTGGCGGCATCGGAGTAGATGCCGAACTTGAGGCCCCGGGAGTGCACGTGGTCCGCCACCGCCTTGATCCCGTCTGGAAAGCGCTCGGGATCGGGAACCAGGTCTCCGTTCGAGTCCCGGCCCCGCTTGTCGCTCCAGCAGTCGTCGATCACGACGTACTCGTAGCCCAGCTCTCGCATCCCGAGCCGAACCATGGCGTCCGCCGTTTCGCACACCACCTTGGCGTCCACCTTCTCGCCGAACGTGTTCCAGCTGTTCCAGCCCATGGGCGGCGTCGCCGCCAGCGGTTTGACCTCGTTGGCCACCTTCGTCCACCTCCGTCCCGATCCTCGCGCGTTGGCCGGGAACCCTCAGTTTATCCCGCCTGGCCCGATGGTGGGAAACGCTGTACAATCTGCAATCGATGCCCTCGACCCTGTTCGACAAGGTGTGGGACGCCCACGTGGTGACCGAGCTGCCAGGGGGCGGCACGTTGCTGTACATCGACCGGCACCTCGTGCACGAGGTCACCTCGCCGCAGGCGTTCGACGGTCTTCGCGCCGCCGGCCGCAAGGTCCGTCGCCCAGACCTGACGTTCGCCACCGCCGACCACAACGTTCGCACCGACGGCCTTCCGATCGATCCCCAGTCGCTCAGCGGCCAGCAGCTGCAGGCTCTCGAGCGGAACTGCAGAGAGTTCGGCATCCGGTTCTTCGGGATGGGGCACGAGTGGCAGGGCATCGTGCACGTGATGGGGCCGGAGCTGGGGATCACCCTGCCCGGGCGAACCATCGTTTGCGGCGACAGCCACACCGCAACCCACGGGGCCTTCGGCGCGCTGGCCTTCGGCATCGGAACGAGCGAGGTCGAGCACGTGCTGGCGACGCAGACCCTTCGGGTGCCGCGCAAGCCCAAGACGATGCGCATCACCCTCCTCGGCAAGCCCTCTCCGTCGGCCGGGCCGAAGGACCTCATCCTCAAGATCATCCGAACGCTGGGCGCGGGCGGCGGCACCGGCTACGTCGTGGAGTACGCAGGGGAACCGATCCGAGCCCTCTCGATGGCGGGACGCATGACGGTGTGCAACATGAGCATCGAGATGGGCGCGAGGGCTGGGTTGGTCGCTCCCGACGAAACGACGCTCGCGTACATCGCGGAGGGCGACCGACCGTTCGCGCCGAAAGGCGACGCCTTCCGTGAGCTCGAGGCGCTCTGCGCCACGCTCCGGTCGGACGACGACGCGAGTTTCGACCGCGAGGCCACCATCGACGTCGAGGGCTTGCGTCCGTTGGCGACCTGGGGAACGACCCCGGCGATGGCCACCGAGCTGGACGAGCCGATTCCGGAGCCCTCCACGGAGGCCGAGGCCAAGGCGCAACGGTACATGGGCGTCGAGCCTGGCCAGAGGCTGCGCGACCTGAGGGTCGACGTCGTGTTCATCGGCTCCTGCACCAACGGCCGTCTGGAGGACCTGCGCGAGGCGGCCGCGGTGGTGCGCGGCAAGCGCGTGGCGCCAGGGGTGCGCGCCATGGTGGTTCCGGGAAGCTCCCG
Source organism: Fimbriimonadales bacterium (assembly GCA_026418055.1). GTDB lineage: Bacteria > Armatimonadota > Fimbriimonadia > Fimbriimonadales > Fimbriimonadaceae > UBA8783. Next base: position 35,883 of record JAOACB010000012.1, on the reverse strand, counting down.
GGTGAGGCGACTGGCCGAGCAGGAGGGCCTCGACCGCACGTTCGTCGAGGCCGGCTTCGAGTGGCACGGCTCCGGATGCTCGATGTGCCTGGGGATGAACGGGGACATCCTGCGTCCCTTCCAGAGGAGCGCGTCGACCTCGAACAGGCCGTACGAGGGCAGGCAGGGCCCCCGGTCGCGCACGCACCTCTGCTCACCCTCGGTGGCAGCCGCCACCGCTTTGGCCGGTCACTTCGCCTTGCCTGAGGCCTGAGCCAGCAACGGCTTCAGGGTCAGCTTGTACACCAGCATCGGCAGGCCGTCGCTGTAGGCCACCGCGATCCTAGGAAGCCGCAGCCTGGGGTCGCCAGCGGTGGCGGGCCTCCGGCCGAGCGCGAGGCCGACCGGCACCCCCAGCGTTTGAAGGGCCTCCAGCGTCGCGGCGTTGTGTCTGCCGTACGGGTGGCAGAATGAGCGGGGCTCGATTCCCCGCTCCCTCAGTTCCGTCAGCGAGCGCCCGATCTCCGCGCGCTGGGCCGCCTCATCCATCGCATCGAGCGCGGGGTGGGTCGCCGTGTGGCTACCGATCTCGAAGCCGTCCCTGTGTGCCGCGAGCAGAGCCTCCCAATCGGCAAGGCGCGCGCCGTCTCCCCCCTGCCAGTCGGCGATGCCGCCGACCCGAGCGGTGACGGGGTAAACGCTGGCGCGCACCCCGAGCGACCGCAACACCTCGAATCCGTGCTCGAGCGTCGAGACGTACGCGTCGTCGAACGTCAGGCACGCGGCTTGGTCCGGCCAGCGGTCGGCCAGATCCCCCGCCAGCACGAACCCGAAGCCCCTCCGACGCAGGAAGCGCACGTGCGACGCCAGGCGCGCCGGCTCGACGTTCAGCCTCCTGCCCTCCGCCGAGGCCGGACCGCACTTGTGGTAGCACAGGATCGGCAGCTTCTGGACCCGCACCGTGGACTCCCTGCCCGACAGTCTATCCGCCCGGACCCGTTACTCGGGCCTCCCGGAGAGCGTCCGATGCTGTGAGGGTTCCTAGACACGAGGCTCGGGCCGAGGCTAGAATGGACCCGACGTCTGCGGCTCGCTCGCGGACGCCCAAGGAGTGGAACAAGGCGATGGTGAAGTTGCGGATCCTCGCAATCGGCCTCTCGGCGGTCGCTCTGGCCGCCTCTGCGGTCGCGCAGATCGACGGCCCTCTTCCCCTTGCGTGGAGGTGGGCTCAGAGCACCCAGGTCGCACCGCTGGGTCGCCCCACGGCTGACGGCAACCGGATCCACGTGGCCGTCGGGGGTCGGGTTTACGCCGTGGACCGCGAGAGCGGCAACCAGCTCTGGCGCTTCCCCGTCGCCGATCCGATCGACGGCAACTTCCGCACGACGCCGGTGCTGGTGGACGGAGTGCTGGTTGCCGCCGCCACGAACCGCCAGGTCTACGGCATCGACCCCGCCACTGGCGAAATGAAGTGGATGTACCTCGCCCCGGTGGGAACCATCGGAGACCCCGTGGGCGTCGCGGGCAAGTTCGTCGCCGTGGCGATGACCGACAACAGCGTGATGGCGCTGGAAGCCGCGACCGGCAAGCCGGTGTGGGAGAACCCGCAACGCATCTTCGCGGGAATCGTGGGAGGCATGTCCAGCCACGGCTCCAACATCCTCATCCAAACGGGCGACAACAAGCTGATCGCCAAGAGCGTGACCAACCAGCGCACGCAGTGGGAGAGGCGCTTCGGCGTGCTGACCACCGACGTGACGCCGGCCGTTTTCGGCGACACCGTGTACGTCCTGAACGGCCAGTGGATCTCCGCGCTGAACGCTGTCACCGGCAACCCGAAGTGGCAGCGCAACGTCGGTTCCTTCCTGACGTTCTCCGCCGCGGCGTCCGTGGACATGGTCGCCGTCGTGACCCGAGAGGGCCAGCTGCTCGCCTTCGAACCGAACACCGGCCGACCGATCAGCTCCAAGCCGATCGCTCTCAGCTCCACTCCCGTCGCCGGCCCGACGATCGTCGGGCAGCTCGTGTCGGTTCCCACTGCGGAAGGCAACATCAGCCTGATCGATCCGAAGTCGGGCGAGCTCAAGTGGGCGTTCCTGGTGCAGCCGATGGTGCGGCGGACGGAGGCCGCGACGGGCGCAATGTCCGGCATGGGCGGTCCGGGAGGCATCCCCGGATTGGGTGGCGAGGGACCCATGGGTGGCGGACCGCGGGGAGGTCCGCGCGGAGGCGCGACCGCGGGCACGACCGCTCCCGTGGTCGTCACCGCGGCCAGCTCGCCGGTGGCGGTCGGCGGCACGCTGCTGCTGCTCGCACGGGACGGCAGCCTCCTTGCGTTCGACGGACAAACCGGGGTCGACCTCACGCCTCCAACCATTCGCATGGTCTGGCCCGATCCCGGCGCCGAGGTCTCCGGCCAGCCGCCCCTCGATCTGATCTTCCGGATCGAGGACGAGGGCACCGGTGTCAACGACAAGACGATCAAGGTCCTGGTGGACGGCGTCCCCTACGAGCACTCGTTCGATCGGGACGGGTTCGCCACCGTGCGAGTCTCCTCGGTCGGCAAGAACCGGCCCCTGAACAACGGCCGCCGCACGATCACCGTCGTGGCATCGGACTGGTTCGGCAACGAGGCCAAGCAGAACTACACGCTGTTCATCGACAACACGCTCCGTCCGCTCAGCCGACCCACCGGGGCCAATCCGCGCACTCCCACGGGAGGTCCCGGCGGCGGTCCTGGAGGTGGCAAGGGCGGCGGCCCAGCCATGGGCCTGTAGCCGGACGATGCGGGAGCGGTTCTGGCAACGGTTGCTGGCCGCCGAGCTCACCGTCCAACGTCGCCGGGGTCTCTTCGCGGACCTCGGCGACGGGCCTTTTTCGGAGGAGCGGTTGCTGGCCCTGCTGAGCCCCTCCGAGCGCCAAGCAGCCGAAAGGGCCAGCCTGCAAGCCCTCGAGCGCGCTCTATCCCTGGGCGTTCGGCTGCTCACGGAGAAGGAGCTTCCTGCGACGCTGCGGGAGACCGGCCACGCCCCGCCCGCGCTGTTCGTATGGGGAGACGACGACTGCCTCCACAGGCCCACCATCGCCATCGTGGGCACGCGCAACGCCTCGCCGTACGGCAAGGGCTGTGCTCTCAAGTTCGCTCAGGCGTTCGCGGAAGCCGGGGTCACCGTGGTGAGCGGCGGAGCGCTGGGAATCGACGCGGCCGCTCACGAGGGAGCCTTGGCGGCAGGCGGACCGACCGCGGCGGTGCTGGGGACCGGAGTGGACGTGGCCTATCCCGCCGCGCACCGTCCCCTGTTCGAGCGCATCCGACGGTCCGGGGTGTTGGTGAGCCAGTTCGCGGTCGGAACGAAGGCGCTGGCCTACCGGTTTCCCCTGCGCAACCAGCTGATCGCCGCCCTCTCGCGGGCCGTCGTGGTCATCGAGGCGCCTGCCGGCAGCGGCGCCATCCTGACGGCGAACGCCGCCGCCGAATTGGGTCGGGACGTTTTCGTCGTGCCCGGTCCGATCACCCAGCCGTCGTTCCGCGGCTCGCACGCGCTGGTGCGAGACGGCGCGGCACTGACGGACCACCCCGAACAGGTCTTGGAGGCGGTCGGGGTCGCGCGCCCCTTGGAGCTGCGTTCCGACGACGAGGAGGGTTTCAACGCCGTCCAGCGACGCATCCTGGAGGCGCTTCGCGAGCGGCCGTTGCCCTCGGAGCTGCTGGCCGAGCGCACGGGATTGGCCCCCGGAGAGCTGCTGGCCGAACTGACCGAGCTGGAGCTTGCGGGCGCCGTGCGCCGGGAATCGGGACTGTTCGTGAGCCTCGTGCTCTGAGTCATCGATCCGAAGCGGTGCCATAATGCTCGCTGGACTCGGTAAGCGCCCATGTCGCTGATCTCCAGGATTCGCCGCGTACTGGTCGGACCCCCGATCGCCACCAAGCACGCCCACCACGAACGTTTGCCCAAGATTTTCGGGCTTCCGGTGTTCGCCTCGGACGCGCTGTCCTCCGTCGCCTACGCCACGGAGGAGGTGCTGCTGGTTCTGGCGTTGGCGGGAGCCGCAGCGCTGTACCTGCTCATGCCGGTCAGCTACGCGCTCGGAGCGCTCATGCTGATCGTCGGATTCAGCTACTACCAGACCATCCACGCCTACCCCAAGGGCGGCGGAACCTACCTGGTTTCCACCGAGAATCTCGGCTCCTGGCCCGGAAGGGTCGCCGGCGCGGCGCTGCTGATCGACTACGTGCTGACGGTCGCCGTGTCCATCTCCTCGGGCACCGCCGCGATCTACTCCGCGTTCCCTCAGTTGCAGCCGTACAAAGTGCTGATCGCCGTGGCCGCGGTGACGGTGATCGGATTGGTGAACCTGAGGGGGGCCCGAGAGAGCGGCATCGTGTTCGCGCTTCCCACGTACACGTTCGTGTTCTGCGTGCTGATGGTGGTGGGCGCCGCGATCCTCCGTTCGTTCTCCGAGCCCTCCCACGCGCCACCGGCCAAGCTGCCCACGCAACCCGAAGACCACCTCTGGCTGATTGGTCCCATGCTCGTGCTGCGAGCCTTCGCGGCGTCGTGCACGGCCCTCACCGGCACCGAGGCGATCGCGGACGGCGTGCAGGCGTTCCGCCCGCCCGAGGCGAAGAACGCCGGCCAGACGCTGTTCATGATGATCGCACTGATGCTCACCATGTTCCTGGGCATCAGCTGGACCGCCCACTACTACGGCATCGTGCCGATGAGCACCTCGCAGCCCGGCTACATGACCGTGCTGGCTCAGATGGGGGCCAAGCTGTATGGCGAGGGCAGCTGGTTCTTCTACTTGTTGCAGGGCGCCACGGCGCTCATCCTCTTCCTGGCGGCGAACACCGCCTTCGCGGACTTCCCCAGGCTGTCGAGCTTCATCGCCCGCGACAAGTTCCTGCCGCGTCAGCTGATGAACGTGGGAGACCGGCTGGTGTTCCAGAACGGCATCATCCTGCTGGCTCTGGTGGCGATCCTCCTGCTCGTCCTGTACCACGCGGACACCCACTCCCTGATCCCGCTCTACGCGCTCGGAGTGTTCATCTCGTTCACGTTGAGCCAGGCGGGCATGACCATTAAGTGGATTCGCGAGGGCGTGCACGACTACCGCATGTTCATCAGCGGCTTCGGAGCCTTGGTCACCTTCTCCGTCGCGATCATCCTGCTCGTCACCAAGTTCGAGGAGGGAGCCTGGATGGTCACGGTGGCCATCGGCGGCCTTCTGTTCCTGTTCGCGAAGATCCGCAAGTATTACGACTTCCTGCAGAGGGAGTTCGAGGTTTCGCCACAAGACCGCATCGAGCCCGTGCGGACCACCGCACTGCTGCTCGTGCCCAGGTTGCACAAGGGCACGCTGAAGGCGATCGCCTACAGCCAGAGCCTCACGGACGACTGCCGCGCGCTGCATGTGACCCTGGACCCCACCAGCGCCGAGGAGATCAAGCGGGAGTGGGACCGCCTGGGAGTCGACATGCCGCTGGTCATCCTCGAGTCGCCCTACCGCTCGCTCATCGAGCCGGTGCTGGAGTACATCGACCAAGCCATCGAGGACGACCCCGAGGCCATGATCACGGTGATCGTGCCGCAGGGCGTCCCACCCAAGTGGTACCAGGCGTTGCTGCACAGCAACGTGGCCGCGCTGCTCAAGCTCGCGCTAGGCTCCCGGCGCAACGTCGTCATCACCAACGTGAGGTACTTCCTCTCATGATCGTCGAGAGCTACGAGGACGTCATCCGCCTGTCGGGCGCCCTGCGGTCCAACTTCTGGGACACGATCCACACCGCCATCTCCCTCACGCTGAAGAAGTATCCGCGCGGGGTGATCCTCGACTGCAGCCGCATCACGGAGTGCACGCCCGAGGGTGCGGAGACGTTCCAGGACGCGCTCAGCTACATCCGGCGGCACGGCAGCCGGTTCATCGTCGCCGAGGTGCCCCCCCAGATGCTCGAGGTGCTGAGGACCGTCCCCGAAGTCCGCAGCCAGCTGCCGATCGCGGCGACCATCGAAGAGGCGCGCAAGTCGATGGACCTGTCGCTGGAGGAGCGGACCGCCAGCCTGACCGGAAGGGGCAACCCCCACGTGTCGCTGTTGGCGCTGTACGGCACCGAGTGCGACGAGGCGGCGCTGGAGTTCTTCGCCGACGAGGTCGAGGAGCACGAGCAGGAGCCCCACCTCGTCGCCGTCATCGAGGTTCCCCGAGAGCTGCCGCTCCAGGCGCCTCTCACCGACAAAGAGGAGGCCGCCTACGGGGCGTTGGAGGCCGCGAAGGCAAGGCTCAAGTCCCGGCGCCTCAGCGCCGCCGTGCACATGGAGAAGGCTCGGGACCTGGCGGCGGGCATCGCCGCCGTGGCGGAGAAGACCAAGGCCGAGTGGGTGTTCGTGCCGCTTCCCTGCAAGCCCGAGCACACGGACAAGGCCCTGCAGGTGATGCGCACGCTGCTGCACCGGCTGACCTGCCGAGTCGTGCTGGTGCGCGGCCGCATCGATGGCGCGTGATGCTCAGGCAGGCTTGAGCGCGGCGTAGTGCACCCGGTCGGTCTTCCGGCGGACGGGATCCAGCGTGTAGCTGGCGTAGCCACGGATGTCCGTGAAGCCCACCTCCCGCAGCATCTCGCGCACCTCCTCGTCGTCGTAGGCCCTTTGGCGGTGCAGCTCGCGGAACTCAACCCCGTCCCTCCAGAAGGTCATGTGGACCGTGATGATCCTGGTGGACGGGTCGTACTCCCCCACCCAGTCGTACTTGAGGCGCGCCGAAGGCCGAAGGTTGCGCTGGTCGAACAGCCGTTGCTCGAAGGCATAGGCGGTGTTGAGGTCGAACACGAAGGAGCCGCCCGGCTCCAGGTGCTCGAACACGCGGCCGAGCGCGCTGCGGAAGCGTTCCGGCTCGAGGATGTTGTTGAGGCTGTCGAAGAACGAGAGCGCGGCGTCGAACCTCCTGCCGAGCTCGAAGTCGCAGGCGTCGGCGGTCTCATAGCGGATGTCGCAGCCCTTGTTCGCGGCTTTCCGGCGGGCCACGGCGATCATGTCCGGAGAAAGGTCGATCCCCGTGACCTCGAACCCCTCCTGATGCAGCAACTCGCACATCGTTCCCGTGCCGCAACAAACGTCGAGGATGGAACGGGGCCGGACGCCCTGCTGAGCCAGAAGGAGCAGGTAGTAACCCACCCACATGCGGTAAGGCACCACCGACATCAGCTCGTCGTAGAACGGAGCGATGGGGCCGAAGCTCTGCACGGCTAGAGCCTACCACCCGTCGGGTAGCATCGCCGCGAAGGTGATCCCATGCTCTCCGCGCTGATGACGCTGGCCAGCTCCGCGCTCGTCGCCGCTGATCCCCCGCGCCCTTGGGTCGGTCTGCATCTGCTCGCTCCGGGCGATCCCACGGTGTTCGCGCAGATCAAGGACCTCGTCGACAAGGGTCTCAAGCCGCTCGGGTTCAACACGCTGATCCTGGAGTTCAGCAGCGACAACTTCCAGTACCAGTCCGTTCCGGAGCTGAAGCCCTTCGTCGGCGGGATCGGGCGGAAGGAGGCGCGAGACCTCGCCGCGTTCTGCAGACGCAGGGGAATCCGGCTGATCCCCCAGCTCAACTGCGTGGGGCATCAAAGCTGGGCGCAGACCACGTTCGGCCTGCTCCGCGCCTTTCCCGAACTCGATGAGACGCCCGGGCAGTTCCCGAACAACGAGGGCATCTACTGCCGAAGCTGGTGCACCTCCAACCCGAAGTCGTACGAGATCGTCTTCAAACTCATCGACGAGCTTCTCGAGGCGTTCCAAGCGGAGGCGTTCCACGTGGGCATGGACGAGGTGTTCCTCATCGGCCACGAGTCGTGCCCGCGGTGCAGAGGCAAGGACCCCGGCGAGCTGTTCGCCAACGCGGTGAACAGGCTGCACGCGCACCTGAAGTCACGGAAGGCGACCATGCTGATGTGGGGCGACCGCCTGCTGGACGGGAGGGCCACCGGCTACGGTGAGTGGGAGGCCGCCACGAACGGAACCCACACAGCGATCGATAGGATTCCGAAGGACATCGTGGTTTGCGACTGGCACTACGAGACCCGCCAGAGCTACCCCTCCCTGGAGATCTTCCAGCAGAAGGGTTTCCGCGTGTGGCCTTCGGGCTGGCGGAACGAGGCGGCGACCGAGGCCTTTCTCGAGGATTCCCGACGCAAAACCTCCCCTGGGATGATGGGCCACCTGTTCACGACCTGGGGAGGAACCCCCGAGCAGCTCCTGGCGGCGATGACGGCACCCGACTCCGCCTCCAAGCCGTCCGGAGCGGGGGACTGGTGGAGCGTCGGGCGACTGGCTCGGAAGTTCGCGCCGATCGTTGCGAAGGATCCGGCCTTCGGAGCGAAACGATGATGGCATCGGGAGACGAAACGGCTCTGCGAACCGTCGCTACTTCCGACAGACACCATGGTTCGAAAGGCAGCCGCGGTCCAGCTCGGTCGAAGAATCCGTAGCGCCGCCAGCCAGGCGGGGATGAGCCTACGGCAGCTGGGGGACGCCATCGGCGTCTCCCGCCCCACCATCTACGCCTATGCGGCCGGCACCCTGCTCGCCGGGGAGGACCGCCTGAGGGCCATCGCGGCCGCAACCGGCGTCGACCTCGCCTTCTTCGAGGTCGACGGCGAATACCACGTGGACGGCGACGCGGTGGAGCTGGTGGAGGCGCTGCTGGCCCCGCCCAACCCCGACCGAGCCGCCGAGATCGCCTCGAGGGCGCTCGCCTCCGGAATGGAGACGGACGCGGAACGCCTGGCGACGCTGGCGTTCCACGCAGGCAACGCCCTGTTGCAGAAGGGCCGCTACGTCGCGGCGGTGCAACGCCTTCGGGAGGCCTCGGAGGCTTTCGACCGCCTGGGGAACCTGAGCGGCTGGGCGGCCTGCCAGCAGTCTCTCGGCTTCTGTCTCACCAACCTCGGCGAGCTCGGAGCCGCCGAGGAGTGCTTCCATGGCTCTCTGCGCGCATCCGAACCCAGCCAGCGCTGGAGGGCGATCGTCGCCCTCGCCGCGCTCGCCGAGCGCCGGGGGGACTTCAGGGACGCCCTGCGGATGCTGCAGGAAGCCCACAGCGGCTTCGCGGGGGACGAAGAGGCCGTGGCCTACGTCCGAGCCAACGAGGCGAACCTCCACGCGATGACCGGGGATTACGGCGAGGCGGAACTGGCTTGCGCCGAGGCTCTGGAGCTGAGCCGTCGCCTGCGGTTGATGGACCAGACGCTGGAGATGAACGCCCTGCGCGGGTACGTGCTCTCGGCCATGGGACGGCTCTCGGAAGCCTCCGTCATGCTGATGCGCGCAGAGGACATCGCCGATGCGGTCGGCGACGAAGCCCGCCAGCTCTGGACGCTCGCCGTGCGCGCCTTGCACACGCTCGAAACCGGCAGGCTCGCCGAAGCCGCCTTGGAGGCCACGGCCGCTCTGGGAGGAGCCACGGCCAAGGGTCTGCCCCGTTCCAAGGCGCTGAGCCTGCTGGTGCTGGCGCAGAGCGCCTTCCGGGCCGGGGACTGGCCGACAGCGTACACGCACGCGGTGCAGGGCGCGGCCTTCTGCGCAGCCAACCGATACCCTTGGTGGCGGCAGGCGCTGATGGGTGTGGCGGCGGCCTCGGCCCAGGCCATGGGGCGAGCCTCGCAGGCGGAGCTCGAGCTGACCGAGCTTCGGACGTTGCTCGCCGACCGCCCGACCCCCGTGGGCCTGTTCTGGGAGCGTTTCTCGACGGGGTTCGTCCTGCTGTGCCGCGGAGAGTCCTCGGCCTGCGAGCATCTCCGGGAAGCCCGCCGTTCCGCCCGGTCGGTCGGCGACGCGTCGTCGGCGCACCTCTCGGAGCGCTTCCTGGAAACCTGCGGCGACCGCGAAGCCGAGGCGGAGCTGGCAGAACGCAGAGCCGAGATCGCCGCCTGCTCGACCATTCGATGCGAGGCCGGCCGCACCCTCGTGGAACGGCTGGATCCGGACATGTGGTACAAGGGGCTGGGCGCCCCCGAACGTCTTCCGCGCCTTGGACAGCCATGAGAATTGAAGTCGCTCTGCTCGCCACGCTCGCCGCCCTGCTCGCCGCCGGCTGCGGGGGACAGAACCCTGCCGCCGCGCCATCGGGCCGGGGCGAAGGCAACATTCCGATCGGAAAGATCCGCTCTCCGTTGCCCGCGGTCGTGACGGCGACCGATGCGAACCGCACGACGTTCACGCTCGCGGTCACCTCCGACGGAACCGTGTTCGCCCCTACGCTGGAAGACGGGCCCACGGTGCTCGCCGCGGAGGACTCGGAAGGCACCAAGGTGGAGATGCCCCTGTTGCTGCGGGGCGAGCGGCGCAACCTCTTCCAAGCTCGCATCCATCCCAAACAGCAGGGCGCGGTCTGCGAATCGCTCCGGCTGTTCCTGACCAACAGCCAGCCGATCTTCGTGGGCAGGACGGTGCCCATCAAGTTCGAGGCGACCGGTCGGCGCGTCGAGGGCCTTCAGCCGAGCGTGTGGGTCTCGGGCGGAGTCGGTTCGGTGGAGGACGGTCTCCGGTTCGTGGCCACCCGCCCCGGTGAGGGCACCCTCGAGGCGGAGCTCCTGGGGGTCAGGGCCAGCCTGCCGATCACGGTGCTGGCACGCTGAGGGTGCTCTGCGCCACCCTCCGCTCGCGCCAGGACCGCAGCCGCAGCGTGACATAGGGCTTGTCGCCCGGCATGCCCGGCGGAAGGTTCCGGCGCAGGTCCGGCACCTGGTAGATGTTCGGAACGTTCGTGCCCATGTTGAAGAAGTTCGCCACGAACGTTCCAGCGATCTGGTTCTGCTTGGCCGACGTGATCGTGCCTTGGGCGTAGAACGCCGCAGCCATGCTCAGCTGGGCGTCTCCCGAGCCCGTGGCCAGACCGATGTTGCGCATCGCGAGGATGCCCAAGCGCGAAGTGGTGGGGAACACTTGGCCCACCGCCGGCAGGAGGTTCGCGGAGATGTTGATGTCGCGCCGCGCGTACAGCGTCCCACTGCCGCGGTAACGGATGGTGGCTTTGCTGTCTCCCAGCTGCAGGTCTCCCGGGAAGCGGACGATCCCGTACACCTCGAGCACGCCCGGCGTCGACTTGGTGCCGGGTGTCCAGGAGATCCGGTTGCCGTAGGCGTCCGGCCCGACGGTGAAGGCCGGGGTGGAGTCCCGGATGGCCGACAAACTCACCCTGAGCGAGCGGGCCTCCAGGAACGCCTCCTGGTTGCTCCATACCGTGCCCGTGGAGTCGCGGTACGGTTCGGCGCCGATGCCGGCGACCACCGGAAAGCCCATGTCCAAGTGCCCGAGGTCGTAGGCGTTCGACGTGCCGTTGTCGCTGAACACCCCGGCGGCACCCTTGTTGCCGGTGAAGCCATCGTTGACGTACACGCCGTCCACGGTGTTCTTGCTGAGCCCGGCGTCGACGATCGCGTTCGTGCCGATGGAGGCGTTGCCGCTGATGCTCACCAAGCCGTGCTTCACGCGAACCTCCGTGCCGAGCGTCTGGACGCCGCCCACGACCGGCGGAGCCGGAACCAGCGCCCTGAGGTCGGCCGGCATGCCGCTGTAGTTGTTGCCGATGTAGGCCGTGCCTCCGAGCGAGGTGCTGAGCTCGGTGGTGGTCAGCGGAGGGTCGTAGATCCCGTTGGCGTTGGTGTCGTTGTAAGGCTCGGCGGAGTTCCACACTCCGTCTCCGTTCCGATCGACGAAAGGTTCGCCGGGATCCCAAACGCCGTTCCGGTTGGTGTCGGTGAACGTCTCTGCGCTGTCCCACCGCCCGTTGCCGTTCAGGTCGGAGTAGTACTCTCCATCCCCCAGGATGTGCACGCTGCCACGGATGTCGACGTTGCCGTTGATGGCTCGCCCCGTTGCTCCCGTTCCGGCGAAGATCGCATTGTTCCAGATCGACACGTCCTTCGTCGAAACGAACGTGCGCAGGCTGCGCGTGACGCCGCGCACCCTGGCGGTGCATGTGACCCAGGCCACGAAGCCCGCGGACCCCGGCCGGACCGACGACTGCACCTGGTCTCCGGGTTGCAGCCCGAGGTCACCGAGCGTGGCCGTGAGGTCCTCGTCGGCGGAGAGGAAGTCTCCCCCGTTGCCTTCCGCCAGCTCGTAGGCTTTCGACACGGCGTATTCCAATCCAGCTTGGGCCACATCGAAGGCCTGCTGATAGCGAACCTCCCGCACCGCCCGCGCGAGCGTGTTCGTCGTCGTTCCGACGAGCCCGATCCCGAGCGCAAGCAGCACGAAGAGGATCCCGAGAACCATCCAGGAAACGAAGGCTCGGCGACGCATCACTGCACGTTCCTCACGATGAAGGTCGTCTTGAACCGCGCGTAGCGTTGGCCGGCCGGCGTGCGCTCCAGGCCGATCAGGTTCACGGTGATGGCCCTGCGCGAGCCGATGGTGGTCAGCTGGAACGGTGGGACCGTCTGCCCGTACTGGGTCGAGGACCTCTCGGGATCGACGGTCACCAGGCCACGGGCCACCACCCGGCCCGTGCTCTCGTCGATCAGCCTTCCGTTCTGCACGGAGAAGGCCCTCTGCACGCCGTCCGAACGCAACGGCTCGGCCAGTTCCCTCTCGCCTGTCGTCGGATCGAGCGTCGCGGACAGAGCCGGAAGCTCGTAGACCAGGCGGAACCCAGCGTTCTGAATCTGAACCGACATCGCCTGCCGAACGGACTCCACCACCGTCTGCGCCGCCAGCGTCGCGGACTGGGTGACGTCCACGTCCGCCTGGGTGTTCGCGTACCGTCGCAACCCCGCGATGGTCAGCGCCGAAGCCCCACCCACGACGAGTCCCAGCAACCCAACGGACACCAGGAGCTCCGTCAGAGTGAACGCCCGTTGCCTCATCGGAACCTCCCGAGCACGGTGCCTGTGCGATAGCTCGCCTCGCGTCCCGACCGCGAGGTCCAGCGGATCTCCAGAACCACCATCGTGGCTCCGTGGTTCAGCGGCACCACCGTCATGGTGCCGGTGCCACCCGGCAGCGCCTGCGCCGGAGAGTACACCGCGCCGTCGTCCAACGGCAGGCGCGTGAAGGAGAAGGGGCTGGAGGTGGGCGTCTCGTCGATCAGGTTCAGCTGGCGCAGGGAGGCGTAGCTCAGGTCCCGGCGGGGCAGCATCTGCAGGTGCTCGATCATGCGGCTGGCGATCTTGGCAGCCACCGACCGTTCGGCGGACAGGGCTTGGGCGCGGTGGGCTGCGGGGAACAGCGACAGAAACCCCAACGTCGCGACGAGCATGACCCCGAGGGCCACCAGCAGGTCTACGAGCAACGCTCCGCGCGCGCGCCGATGAACCATACCATGCCTCTTCCGCACTCTCAACCATCGGCTTTCTGGCAAGTTTTCTGGAGACGCTGCGATAGACAAGTCCGCGCGGGCCCTTGCGGGAAACTGCGCAAGAAGGACCATCCGTCGGAGGATTCGCGAGGGCCAAAATGCTAGCGAGCCCTTGGAACCCCATGAACCATAGCGACACCGAAGGCGCCCTGCTGCGCGTCCTGATGATCGAGGACAGCGAAGACGACGCGCGCCTCATCCTGCGCGAGCTACGGCGGGAGGGGTTCTACGTGGAGCACCTCCAGGTGACGAAGCCTGAGGACGTGCGCAACGCCCTGAGGCACGCCGAGTGGGACCTCGTCACCTCCGATCACCAGATGCCAGGCTTCGATGCGCCGACCGCCGTTCGGTTGGTGCGGGAGATGCGGCCCAACCTTCCCTTGATCATCGTGTCCGGCCAGATCGACCTTCCAACCGCCGTCGGGCTGATGAAGGAAGGGGCGGACGACTACGTGCAGAAGGACCAGCTCGCCATGCTGGGGCCGAGCGTGCGATCCGCGCTCGCGCTAGCCCAGAAGCGCCGCGAGCTCGAGGAGGCCGCCGCCATTCTTCGGGCGAGCGAGAGGCGGTTCCGAAGCTACTTCGAACTGCCTCTCGTGGGTCTGGCCACCACCGACAACGAGGGAGCGATCGTGGACGCCAACGACAAGCTCGCCGAGATGGCGGGTCTGGCGCGCTCCAGTCTGATCCGCCAGCCATGGATCGGCCTGTTCCGAACGAGCGACGCCGCGGGAATCCACGCGCTGGTGGGGCAGTGCCTGGAGTTCGAGCGGGAGGGCTTCGTCGCGCCAGCGATGCTCCTGCGCCGAGGCGGCAGCCCGTTGCCCGTGCTGGTATCCGGCCGGGCTATCACGCAGGGTCCCGGCGAGGCGGTCTCGGGGCTCCTCTGGGTGGTGGTCGATGTCTCGACCGAGTCCAAGGCCCTGCGGAGGCTGACCGACTCGCACACGGTGCTTGCGGCCCTCTCCGAACTCGGGGGGTACGCCATCGCCGTCGACGACCCCTCCACGGGGGAGCGGCTGTTCGAGCACGTCCCCCAAGGGTTGGAGAGTTGCGCGATCGCGGCAGACGGGTTTCCTCAGGAGCGGGTCCATCCCGAGCACCTTCCTGCGTTCCTCGCCGAGTTCGGTCCGGGTTCGAACGGTGGCTCCTACCTCGTTTTCCAAGCGCGCTCGCGAGAGGGCTCCTGGCTTCCGGTGGCGTTGCGCCGGGATCTGTTCCACCACCCCGAATCGGACGGGCGACTGCTCGTCACCGTCTGCCGACCAGCCAACACCAGCCTGGGAGCGCTGGTGGCCATCGACGACCTCCCGATTCCGGCGGCCTTGGCGAACGGCTGCGGCAGGATCGCCCACGCGAACGCTCACGCTCAGGAGTGGAGCGGGGCAAGGATCCACCCGTGGCCCGTCGGCGACGACCGAACCGCCGAGGTGGTGCTGCAAGGCGGAACGAGGCGTCCGGTGTTGCTGACCCCGCTAGGGACGCGCTTCGGACGCAACAAGCTGCATCTCGTGGTGGCCGTCAGCGCTTCGGCTCAGGCAACGGACGGAACTCCATCGCGACCGAGTTGATGCAGTAGCGCTTGCCGGTCGGCGGCGGGCCGTCGTCGAACACGTGTCCAAGGTGCCCCTTGCACCTGCTGCAGACCACTTCGGTGCGGATCATGCCGAACGACCGATCCTCGTGGTATTCGATGGCCCCGGGCTCGGCCGCCTCGTAGAAGCTCGGCCAGCCGCATCCGCTGTCGAACTTCGTCGTCGATCGAAAGAGGAGCTGACCGCAGCCCGCGCAGTGGTAGTCGCCCTTGCCTTTGAAGTCCCAGTACTTGCCCGAGTAGGGCCTCTCGGTGCCTTTCTCGCGAAGCACCGCGTACTGTTCGGGTGTCAGTTTGGCCTTCCAATCGGATTCGGTCATCATCGCTGGATCCTTGCGCGGAGGCTCTCTCCGATCCCGGCCCGAGAGCGCCCCGCTCGCGGCCAGGGAGGCCGCGGCGGACGCGATCGCCGTCCAGATCCACCACCTCATGCCTCTTCTTACACCGCAGGAAAGCCGGTGTCCGCCCCGCCTGGGTCCATAGGCCGGGAAGCCCCAGGGCCAGCCTTGGGGTATCGCCGATGCCATGGTTCTTCCCGTTCTGTTGAGCTCCATGGTCCCCTCCGAGCCGAACATCCCCATGATCGATCTCGACGGCGACGCGTCGCGCCAAGTCGTCGTCGACCGACAGCCTGGCCAATACCTCGGCCACGTGTCGACGGTCCTTCTCGAGGACGGCAGGACCATCCTGGCCGCCTACCCGATGGGGCACGGCAAGGGCCCGATCGTTCTCAAGCGCAGCCGCGACGGCGGACGGACCTGGTCCTTCCGGTTGCCCGTGCCGCAGAACTGGGCCACGTCCTTGGAGACCCCCACGATCCACCGGACGATCGACCCCAAGACGGGTCGCCGGCGGCTGATCCTCTGGTCGGGCCTGTATCCGGCCCGCTTGGCGGTGAGCGAGGACGACGGCCGCACGTGGACCCCATTGTCGCCAGTGGGCGATTGGGGCGGGATCGTCGTGATGGGCTCGCTGGAGAGGCTGCGCGACGGCCGCTACGCGGCCTGGTTCCACGACGACGGCAGGTTCTTCCGCAACGCAGGCCGTTTCGCCGGCTCCTTCACGCTCTTCCAGTCGGAATCCGCGGATGGAGGCCTGACCTGGACGGAGCCAAGGGCCATCTGGTCGGGATCCGAGGTGCATCTGTGCGAGCCCGGCTCCGTGCGCTCGCCGAACGGTCGCCAGATCGCCCTGCTCCTGAGGGAGAACGCCCGTCGCAGGAACAGCCACGTGATGTTCAGCGACGACGAGGCCTGGACGTGGACGCCACCCCGCGAGTTGCCCGCCACGCTGACGGGAGACCGCCACACCTGCAAGTACGCGAAGGATGGAAGGCTGCTGGTGACCTTCCGCGACATGGCGGAGGGGCCCACCAAGGGCGACTGGATCCTGTGGGTGGGTCGCTACGAGGACCTCGTTCGCGGAACCCCGGGCCAATACCGGGTGCGGCTCAAGGACAACGTGGACAGCTGGGACTGCGGCTACCCGGGCTTGGAGGTGCTGCCTGACGGCACGGTGGTGGCCGTCACCTACGGCCACTGGACCAAGGGAGAGGAGCCTTACATCCTCTGCGTACGGTTGCGTTTGGACGAAACGGACCGCATGGTCCGAAACGCGAACCTCTAGCGCCTCACCAGCTCGTAGTAGAAGGTTGGGGAGTCCGGTGCGATCGCGACCTGGAAGGTCAGCCTGCCCTGCTCGACGCGAGCTGGAACCTTGGCCACGCGCCTGCCTGCCAGGTCGAGGCGGTGAAACTCCACGTTCTGCGGTTCGCTGAGGGCCAGGCTCACCCTCGCCGACCCGCGGCGGGCAAGGTGCGGCACGTCGCCCCAAGCCTCCAACACGAGGCGGTCGGCCGCCCGGTAGCGCATGCCGGAGTTCTGCACGTCGGTCGCGAACACCAGCAGGGCGCGCTCGCTCTCGGCGAGGGGCTTGCCGGTGAGCGAGGAAACCCACAGGGCTGCGAAGGCCTCCCGCAACTCGGCCCGCAACACGCCGGCCGTCAGGTCGCTGCCAGCGGGGCCCACGACGCCACAGGTCTGCGGCGATGCCACGGTGAGCGTGCCCCTCTCCCGATCCACGGAAACCGGCGCGGGGGTTCCGCTTGGAGGGACGTTGCCGTCCCCACCCTCTGCCGAGGAGGTCGAGTATCGGCGCGTGAACACCTGCTCCGTGATCGGCGAGGCATAGGCCCAGTGCGCGTGACCGATCGGATCCAGCCTCACGACCGCCGAGGCCGGCGAGGGAGCGAGGTGCCGCTTGAGGAACAGCGCCACCACGGCCCTCTCGCTCGCCTGCTGCAGAGGATCGGACTGCACGTCGAAGTAGTTGATCGGGCGAGGTCTCCGCACGTTCTCGGCGTCGTGCGACCATGCGAACCGCCAGAGACCTGTCCCAGGCTTGGCGCGCGGCGATCGCCCCCGCGAGCAGGCCTCCCTCGATACGGTGGGCATTCGGCGACGAGAAGTTCCATTCGGTGCACGTGAACGGCTTGCCGTCCAGCCTCGTCAGGCCCATCGTTCGCAGGCCGCCGCCGACCTCGGGGATGGCGCTGCGTCCCACCTGCCATCCCTGCGAGGGCAAGCCCCAGCTGTCGCCCAGGAAGCGGGGGTGGTCCCAGTAGAAGTGGTCGTCCACGTAATCCAGCTGCTCCCGGTTCAGCAACAGGCCTTGCTGGTTGTACCACCCGTTGTTGTCGGTGAGCAGAGCGCGCACCCCGATCGAGCGAAGGCGGTCGCGCATCCAGCGGAACGCCTCCGCGTGCTTGCGCGAAGCCCACAGAGCGCCCTCCTGCGTGCCCCACTGCCATCCGCCCTCATGGCCGTCCTTGCGGTAGGCCTCGTCGAACAGGCCCTTCCCTTGCGGCGAAAGGCCGCGCGCCGCGCTGCCGAAGTTGTTCTCGTTGACCAAACAGATCCACGCGATCGTCGGATCGTCCTTCCACGCCAATCCGGTGTACGGATTCTTGTGCTCCAGCAGGTTTCGGGCGAACCGGAACCAGTTCTCCCGAGCCCTTTCGGACACCAGCAGCAGGGCTTTGAACTCGTCCATCCCAGTCTCCCCTGGGAGCACCTCGCCGGGGCGGATGCGCCGGATCGTGTACAGGTCGATCGAGACGTACAGTCCTTGCCTCTTCAGCTGGGACACGAGGTAGTCGAGTCGGTCGAGCTTTTCCGGAGAAATCCTCGTGCTGTCGCGGGGATCCGCATCGTTCGTGAGCTCTCCGTCATAGTGGTGCAGCCGCACCGTGTTGTAGCCCATCGCGGCGAGCCGCCGCGCCAGCCTCTCGCTCTCCCGCTTGTTCATGAACATCGAGGAGAAGCAGAGGTTCGCTCCGTAGAAGCGCTCCTCGCGGTCCGGCGTTTTCTCGAAGGCGAACTTGCCCTGTCGGTTGACGATGAGCCAGCCCCGCGCTCCACACGGCTCGGGACGGCGCGGGGCCCAATCGAGCGCCGAACCTCGAACCACGTCCATCGGCATCGGGATGGGGATCCACTCGGGACCCGCCTGCAGCACGAATCCCTGTCCGGCACCGGGCAGCGAGGCCGCCAAACCGAGAGCGAGAAGCGAAGTCATGCTTCCGACGTTCGTCGGCCGTTAACGAATTTCCTGCCGAGCCTTCACAACGCGCCGACCGCGCGCAACCAAGCCTGGGCGATCAGCGCGTGCCCCGCCGCGCTGGGATGCACGCCGTCCGGAGCCCAGAACGAAGGCTCCCGCCGAGCCGCGGCGGAGGCGAAGAGCCCGTCGAGCGGCACGTAGATCGCGCCGAACTCCCTCGCGAGGCACCGCACGGCGTCGATCTTCGGGTCAAGGTCCTCGCGCCACGCGCAGCGGTCCTCGGGGAAAGGCAGCACGAACGGCTCGAGGAGCACGAGGTTCTGGATGTTCGCGTCCGCGGCCCTCTGCAGAATCCGCCGGTAGGTCGCTTGGAAGGCGTCCACCGTCGTGGGATCGTTCGCATCGTAGCGACGCCAGACGTCGTTGATGCCGATCAGGATGCTGAGCCAGTCGGGACGAAGCTCGATCGCGTCGCGTTCCCAGCGCGCCTCCAGATCCTTGACGCGGTCGCCGCTGATGCCCCGGTTGAGGAAACGGATGCCCAAGTCGGGGTGGCTGGCTCCCACCCAGGCTCCGACCATCATCGCGTAGCCGAACCCCAGGCTGGCCGGGTCGTTGCGATCCCGGCCGCAGTCGGTGATGCTGTCGCCTTGGAAGAGAACGGTCTGTCCGTTTTGCAGCTTCATGGTCTTTGAAGATCCTCCCTCTGCGGTAACAGAGGGAGGTTGGCTGGCCGAGGGATCCCAGCCTGTTTGCCGCTGGGACCCTGGCCCGCCTTAACGTTGTCTTAACGACGCGCAAGCACACTAATGCCCAATGTGCCTCGTGCGGCGTTCCGCCTTCACCCTGATCGAACTGCTGGTCGTGATCGCGATCATCGCGATCTTGGCCGCCATTCTGTTCCCCGTGTTCGCCCAAGCGAAGATGGCCGCCAAGAAGGCCGCCGACCTGAGCAACACGAAGCAGCTGGCCACCGCCCTGCAGATCTACCTGAACGACTTCGACGACGTCTACCCGGTGGCGAACCACCGCGTGGCGACGGACGCGGGCCCGATCGAGGTCCACTGGTCGTGGATGGTGCTGCCCTACGTCAAGAACGAGCAGATCTTCGTCAGCCCCGCCGACAAGAACGGTGGCTGGGCCCCCGGTTGCTGGGACGAGGCCACCAACAACCGCGGCTTCGGAGCTCCCGGCGTGCAGACGAACGGGTGCGTCCAGCAGAACTACGTGCCCGGCACCTACACGCTGCAGGTCGGACGGCTGTCCTACGTCGGCAACCAGCTGCTCATGCCGCGCAAGCGCCAGCCGTCCGACACGGCCCAGCCCGTGTCCGCCACGATCGTCGAGAACCCGTCCGGCATCATCCTGCTGTCGGCGATGTCGGAGGCGCCCTTCTGCCTGCAGCGCGATCCGGGCGGCGAGTTCCGCACGTATCGCAACGCCCTGGGAATCGCTCGGCGCGGCCAGCGCGACTACAGCGGCACGCAGCTGCCTTCGGCCAGCGACCTGCCGTTCGAGGCCATCACCCCCCAGACGCTGAGCGCGGTCTGGCGGTGCAACGAAGGCGTCCGTGTGACGGGCAACCTGGACCTGACCATCCGCTACGCCCATCCCGGCCGGTTCAACAAGGGCAACAACTACGTGTTCGCCGACACGAGCGCGAAGTTCGTCGACTCCTATCGGACCTTCTCGCCGAACCGCTACCTGTGGGGGACCATCGCCTATTCTCTGGGAGGCAGCCAGGTCATCGATCCGCTCACTGGTCAGCCGGTTCAGTAGAGCGGCCCTGGGCCCGAGCCCTTTCGGCCGCCGCGGAGCCGGCTCCGCGGCGGTCTTCCCCATGCAATCCTAAGGAAAAGACGCCAAGATGATCTCCACGCTGCTCTGCGCGATCGCCCTGCTCCAAGCACCCGTGCACGATGTGGCCCCGAGCCTCCGTCTGGAGGCTGTGGCCGACGACGCCGATGACGTGGCCATCTGGATCCACCCGAAGCGGCCCGCCCAGAGCCTGCTGATCGGCAACGACAAGACAGCCGCGCCGACCGGAGGGCTGTATGTCTACGGCCTCGACGGCAAGGTTCGCCAGAAGATCCTCGGGATCGACCGACCGAACAACGTCGACGTCGAGTACGGCCTGCGGCTGCAGGGCAGGCCGGTGGACATCGCCGTGGCCACCGAGCGCCTGCAGCGCCGTCTGCGCATCTTCGCCATCGACCCGCGCACCCAAACCCTGCGCGACGTGAGCGGCAAGACCGACGTGTTCGTCGGCGAACCCGGCGAGCGGGTAGCGCCCATGGGCATCGGCCTCTACCGCAGGCCCTCCGACGGATCGATCTTCGCGTTCGTGTCCCCCAAAGAGGGTCCGACCGAGGGCTACCTCGGCGTGTACCGCCTCGTCCCGAACGGTCCGCGCGTCGACTGCGTGCCGATCGGCCGCGCCGGCCGCTTCTCCGGCGAGGGGGAGATCGAGGCCATCGTCGTGGACGACTTCTGGGGCGTGGTGCACTACGCCGACGAGGGCTACGCTCTGCGCAAGATCGTGGCCGACCCGGCCTCCCCGCGCTTCGGACAGCAGCTGGGTGAGTTCGGCCACCGCTTCTACCAAGGGGACCGCGAGGGGCTTGCCATCTACGACCTGGGAGAAGGGAGGGGGTTCCTGCTGTCCAGCAACCAGCTGAAAGGCGGCAGCGAGGTGCTCGTGTATGACCGGCGCAGCCCGCACGCCCTGCTGGCCCGCCTGCGGCTCGGAGCCGACGACACGGACGGCTTGGACTGCACCTCCCATCCTTTGCCGGGCTACCCGAAAGGCCTACTGGCGGTCATGAACAGCGAGGGCCGCAACTACCTGGTCGCAGGGTTTGAGCCGATCTTGGGCCTACTCTCGGCTCGGGCGCGGCTCCCTTAACGGTCTCTTCACATAGACTTGTTTCAATAAGGCCCGGAGGTGCTCCATGCGAATTCGAGCGTTCACTCTGATCGAACTCTTGGTGGTGATCGCGATCATCGCCATCCTGGCGGCCATTCTCTTCCCTGTGTTCGCCCAGGCCAAGGCCGCCGCCAAGCAGGCCCAGAACCTGTCTAACCTCAAGCAGCTGGGGCTCGCCGCCGTCATGTACGCCGGCGACTACGACGACATGCTGCCCAGCGATCCGCTGGTCAACTTCTGCCCCTCGGACCCCACGATGTCCGTAGGCCGCATCAACCGTTGGGGAGGCTACTACTGGCCGTGGCTGTTCCAGCCCTACATCAAGCAGCAGCCGCAGGACAAGACCAAGGCGAGCGACGCTTTCTATTGGAACCCGAACGCACCGAAGAACAACCCGCAGGACCTCGCGAGCGCCCGAGCGGCGTGCATTTGGCCTCAGCCGGCGCAGTCCTGGGGCCTCACCTGCGCCAACTTCAGCGGCGGTCGCTGCAGGAGCATCCAGTACTGGACCACCTACTCGTACAACGAGCACATTTGCGACTTTCCGGGTGGCTCGAACATGAGCGCCTGGCAGTCGCCCGCGGAGTCGTTCCTGTTGCTCGAGGCCACCGACTCGGAGATCGAGGGAGACGAGCTCGACGAGCTGTACAGCCGGACGAAGGACTGCACCGGCATCTATCCTGACCCGGTCAACGCCGACCCCACGCTCGGAGGCCACAACGGAGGCACCACCATCGCTTACCTGGATGGCCACGCCAAGTGGCGCAAGACCACTTGGGGCCCGAACGGCGAGTGCAGCGTCGACAGCAGGGGCATCCCGTTGCTCGTGTTCCCGCCTACCACCGAGGGCGGAGACAACGTCCGCGTCAAGGGCTGGACTCCGATCTTCAACGAGTAGGTCGGCGGCCTGCCGTAGGCCCGAGGGCCGGGGAGGCTTCTCCCCGGCCCTCTCGCTCGCCCTTCGGCTTCGAGGCGACTCGCTCGCCGTGCTCGGTCGCTCACCCGAGAAAGTCCGAGCAGGGGGCCGTAGATCACCGTGCGTTCTCTCCCGCGCCTACCGGCCTCCGGGATCGTCTTAACTGGAGCTTCTTTGAGTTCTAACCTCAGCTTAACCACCATAGGGTTCTCTCGGTTTGGAGGTGTTCCATGCGCAAACGGGCCTTTACCCTGATCGAGCTCTTGGTGGTCATCGCGATCATCGCCATCCTCGCCGCGATCCTCTTCCCGGTGTTCGCCCAAGCCAAGGCGGCCGCCAAGGTCTCCACGGCGACCAGCCAGATCAAGCAGCTGGCGCTGGCCTTGCCGATGTACTCGGCGGACTACGACGACATGGCGGTGTTCGAGTACGGCACCAGCTATCAGCACACGGACACGTGGGTCGGCGACGTGTTCCCTTACGTGAAGAACCGACAGATCTTCTTCGACCCGCTCAAGAAGGACCCGGGCGGCGACGACTTCGCCGACCCGTTCTACCCAGGGTACGTGTACAAGTGGCAGTGGGTCACCACGTTCAGCCTCAACACCGACGGCTACTCCCGCAGCTGGGGAGGCACTTGCCAGTCCATCAACTGGAGCCAGTCCAACGGCGTCCGAAGCCTCACGGCGATCGAGAGCCCGGCGGAGCGGCTGGCCATCGCGCCCACCCGCTACGCCAACCTGAACTACTCGTGGATGCGGTTCTTCGCCCGCAACGCGTCCTGGCCGTACATCGATGAGTACGCCACGGGTTGGAGCTGGGACCAGCTCGTGTGGGATTCCCGCCGCGACTACCCGAACGCCAAGATGGTCGGCGCGTACGCCGATGGCCACGCCGCCAAGTTCGGGCGCGAGAAGTTCATCGGCTACAGCCGTCTCGACTCTTCCAAGACCGAAGCCTCCACGGTCGCTCAATACTGCGACCTGATGGAGCAGCGCAACCTGTTCCGCTTCTGGGGGAAGACGTGGTCGTCCGACTAACGTCGGCCCTGCTCCTCGGCTTCAGCGTGTTGCTCGGTTGCGGGCCTCACCCGGACCAAGAGGGCACCCCGATGAAGCCGGCGAGCTTGGACGAGAGCATGAAGCAGAAGGGCTTCTCGGCGGAGGAGCAACAGAGCATCGGCGCGCGGGGCCACTGAACCCCGCCCGCCCACTGTGCGGCCCGGGCGGCAGGCAGCCGCCCGGGCCGATCACGCTCGCACCAACGTCAGGATCGACACTTCCGGCGGGCACCAGAGGCGCAGATCCAGTCCGGTGGTGCCGACTCCCCTCGTCACGTACAGAGGGCGAGGAGCGTCCGGATGGAAGCCCCTCCAGAACCGCCGAGCGCCCGCGGGCAACCTCAGGGGAGTGCCGTTCGGGAGGCACACCTGGCCACCATGGCTGTGGCCGCTCAGCTGCAACGCCACGTTGGTGGGGGCCTCCAGCACCCAGTCCGGCTCGTGCAGGAGGGCGATGAGCGGCTCTGCGCCGCGGTGGGAAGCGGCGCAAGCCCAGCTGCCTTGGCCGAACAGCATGTCGTCGATGCCCGCCACGGCCACCCCCTCGACGCGCGCCAGCTCGTTGCGGAGCAGGCGCAGGCGCGTTCCCCTCAGGGAGCGCATCACCCCCTGCGGATCCTCGCTGGCGTAATCGTGGTTGCCCATCACCCCCAGGCAGGGAACCTCCTCGGGCAGGTCGCTCAAACTCTGGACCAGAAGGTCCAGGGCCCAGGGCGTGCCCCTCGAGGTGAAGTCCCCCGCGATCACCAGCAGATCGGGGCGCTCCGCGGCCGCCAGACGGATGGCGCGGCGCGCCCTCTCCATCCGCTGCTCGTCGATCGCGTGCAGGTCGGCGAGCAACGCGATGCGGAATCCTTCCAGGGGCCAACCCGGCAAGGGCAGCGAACGCCGCTCGACCACCAAGTCCGAAGCCACCTCTTGCCCCAAGACGAGCGCTCCGAGCCCGCCGAGCGCTCCCGCGGCGAGGCCCTTGAGGAGCGTCCTTCGATCGAGCCTGGTCTCACCCACCGACCCGAGCCTCCTCCACCAGCGGCACCGCGGCACCCGCGTTGCCGAAAGGCGGCATCAGGTAGAGCCCCTGGGCCGTCCGGCGGATGACGCGCACCAGCGCCGCGGCCTCGTCCTGGCCGATTCGCTGGGCCTCTTCGTCGCCGTCGGCCTCTGCAAGGCGCCGGCGGAGCCGTTCCGGAATCTCGATCCCCGGCACCTCGTGGTGCAGGAACTCCGCCTGGCGGTGGCTCCGCAAAGGCAACACCCCGACGAGGCACGGCAGTCCTACGGAGGCGCACGCCTCCAAGGCGCGATCGATCGCCCTCTGCTCGAACACGGGCTGGGTGTACACCAGGTGCGCACCGGCCTCCGCCTTGCGCCGCAGGCGATCCAGCTCCAGCTCCCAATCCATGGCGAGCGGGTTGAAAGCCACCGCGATGGTGAACGCGCAGCGCAGTCCCACGCTGTTGCCGGCGAGGTCGATGCCCTCGTTGAAGCGGCTGAGGATCCGCACCATGCCGATCGAGTCCACGTCGAACACGCTGGTGGCGCTCGGATAGTCGCCGATGTTGGCAGGATCGCCAGTGATCGCCAGCACGTTGCGGATGCCGAGCGCGTGCGCTCCCAGGATGTCCGCTTGGATGGCCAGGAGGTTGCGATCGCGGCAACTGAAGTGCATCATCGCCTCGATGCCGACCCGGCTCTGGATCGTGGCGCAGGCGGCCGAGGGGGTCATCCGAAGGCGGGCCCGGGCGCCGTCGGAGATGTTCACCACGTCGGTGCCGACGATCTTCAGCCGACGCGCGCCCTCCAGGAGGCGGTTGAGGTTCAAGCCGCGCGGCAGGTCCAACTCGACCGCGATCACGAACTTCCGCCCGAGCTTCTCGCTGAGTTCGCTGGGCTGGGCGGTGGGCAGATCCGCCTTCTGACGCGCCCGAACCTCCACCGAGCCGTGCCGGTGCGCCCGCAACGGCTTGGACTGGAGCAACTCCCGCAGGGCGCCGATGTGCGCCGGCGTCGTCCCGCAGCACCCACCGACCAAGTGAGCCCCCTCCTCGAACAAGCGGTAGGCCGCGCGCGCGAAATACTCGGGAGTGGCGTCGTACGACACCACCCCGCGAACCAGCTGCGGGAGGCCCGGCGTCGGATAGGCCAACACCGGCAGGCTCGTGCCTTCCGACAGCATCCGCACCAGGTCCAACATCCTTTGAGGCCCGACGATGCAGTTGGCACCGACGGCGGCCACACCGAGCGACTCCATGGCCTGCGCCGCACGGACGGGAAGGCCCTCGGAGAGCGTCTCGCCGTCTTCGAGGAAGCCCTTCATCGCGAGGATCGGGAGGTCGCAGGCCTCGCGCACCGCCCGGACCGCCACCGCTAGCTCCTCGAGGTCCAGGAAGGTCTCCAGAAGGATGCCATGCACGCCGCCCTCGGCGAGCGCCTGAGCCTGGGCGCGCACGCACGCCGCGAACTCCTCCTTCCGGATGGAACCCAGCGGCTCGATGGGCTTTCCCGCCGGGCCGATCGAGCCGAGCACGAAGCGCCCCTCGGCGGCTTCGACGGCCAGCTTGGCGCCGGCGTAGCAGAGCTCTCGGTAGTCCTCCGCGTGATCCACCAAGCGGAACGGGTTGCACCCGAACGTGTTGGTCTCCAACACGTCGGCGCCAGCGGCCACATAGGCCCTGTGCGTCTCCGACACCAGCGAGGGAGCCCTCAGGTTGGCCAGATCGCAGGGTTGCTCGCGGAAACCGAGGTGGGAGAGCCACGTGCCGTTGGCTCCGTCGCCGACGAGACGTCCCTCCGCGAGGGCGTCCAACAGGGGCATGGCAGGGTTATACCTGCGGTCGGGTCGCCCCTCCGGAGCCTACCGGGACAGCAAACCGAGCGCCTCGCTGCGAAGACGCAGGACGGCGCGCGCGTCTTCGGCGGACGGCTCGCGGAGCGGAGAGCCTAGCCCCAAGGGCGACATCACGGACGACGCCTCCGCGGCGTCGGCCAGACCGAGGAGGTGCCCCAGCTCGTGCAAGGCCGCGTGCAGCAACTCCGCGGGGGTCAAGCGCCGGCCGTCCCGAGACCGTGTAGCCAAGGCCAGCTCGCCCGTGAGGCGCCCCGAGCCACCCCGCACCGACCGCGTCCAGCGCGTGAAGCCCGCGAAGGATCGGGTGCCGTCGCCGAGCGTCTCTCGAACCGACACGACCACGTCGGCGGCGCCTGCCTGCTCCAGCCACACGAACGCGCCCACGCCTCCCAGGGCGCGGTTCCACGCCTCGGATGCTGTGCGCAGCGCCCGCGCCCCTTCGCATGCGTCCTCGGGCCTCACCGCCCAGGCCAGCGAGATGCGCGGCGGGGCGACGGTGAGCAGGTACGCCCTAGCACGGTCGGGCCGTCCCGCCGACGCCATATCCCGCGCCCGCTCGAGCTGCCGTTCGACGTCGGGAAGCCAAACGGCAGGCCAACAGAGGGCGACCGACGACGCCATCGCGGCGGCGAGAAGCGCGCGTGCGGGTGCAACCATCCGGCGGATCCCCCAAAGGGCCCTTGCGGCCCCACGGGTATCCTTGGAGGCTCAGCGTCGTGGGATCTCGGCAAGATCACGGGAATCCATGGGTCGTGGTCTTCGACCTGGGAGGAGTGCTGGTGCGCGTCCATCTGGACTGGGGCGTCGCTCTGCGCCGCGCCGGCTTCCCCTCCCTGGCCGAGGAGTTCCTTGGCACGAGCGTGGAGGCCTGTCCGGGGTTCCACGAGCACGAGGTCGGCGAGCTGGGCGATGAGGAATACCTCGCCCGTCTGGCGGCTTTCCTCGGGTTGCAGCCTGTTGAAGCCTTGGCCGTGCACCAGGGCATCCTGGGCGAGGAGCTCCCGGGTGTGGCTTCCCTGCTCCGAGACCTGAAGAGAGGAGGCACTCCAACGGCCTGCCTCAGCAACACGAACGCCCTCCACTGGATGCTGCTCGGCGACGACAGTCCCTATCCGTCTGTGAGGTTGCTGGACCGGCGGTTCGGCTCGCACGAGATCGGCGCGCGCAAGCCCTCGGCCGAGGCGTACGCCGCCGTGGAGGCGGCCTTCCCGGGACATCGGATCGCGTTCTTCGACGACTCTCCGGTCAACGTTCGCGCGGCGCTTCAGCGGGGCTGGCAGGCTTGGGAGGTGCACCCCGACAGCGCCGAAGAGGCGATTCGGAGAACGCTGGAGGAGATCGGCGTGTTGGAGCGCGCTCGCTAGCCGCCCCAGAGCAGCTCGGGCCGAACCGGCACCGTTTCCTCTCGATCCGGGCCGACGCTGACCGCGGCGATCGGCACGCTGGTGAACTCCTCAAGGAAGCGCAGGTAGTCGCGGGCTGTCCGCGGCAAGTCGTCCCAACGGCGGCAAGACCGCAGGTCCCCGTCCCAGCCCGGCAGGCTCTCGTACACCGGCTCCACGGCCGCAAGCTCGAAGGTGTTCGAGGGCACGTGGACGATCTGCTCTCCGTCCAGCCGATAAGACGTGCACACGAGCAGGCGCTCCAGTCCGCTCAGCACGTCGAGGCGGGTGACCACCAGCCCCGTCAGCGAGTTCACGCGGGCGCTGTGCCGCAGCACGACCAAATCCAGCCATCCGCAGCGCCGGCCCCTGCCCGTGGTGGTTCCGAACTCGTGTCCCTTCGTGCGGATCCAATCGCCCGTCTCGTCGAGGAGCTCGGTGGGGAACGGTCCCGATCCGACCCTGGTGGTGTAGGCCTTGCACACGCCGACCACTCCGTCGATGGCCCTGGGTCCGATGCCCGTGCCCAGGCAGGCGCCGCCGGCCACGGGGTGGCTGCTGGTCACGAACGGATACGTGCCGCAGTCCAAGTCGAGCATCGAGCCCTGAGCACCCTCGAACAACACGCGCTTGCCCGAAGCAACGGCTTCCTGTACCAGCACGTCGGTCTCGGCGACCCATGGCCGGATGCGCTCCGCGTAGGCGGCGTACTCGTCGTGCAGAGCCTCGAAGTCCATCGGCTCGCCTCCCAGAAGGCTCAGAAGTCGGTTCTTGTACTCCAGCACCTCCCGCAGGCGCTCGCGAAACACCCTCGGCTCCACGAACTCCCCCATGCGGATGCCGATCCGGCTCGCCTTGTCCTGGTAGGCCGGACCGATCCCCCTCGAGGTCGTTCCGACCTTGTTGTCTCCCTTCGCCTGCTCCTCGAGGGCATCCAGCGTGCGGTGGTAGGGGAACACGACGTGCGCGGCCTTGCTCACGGCCAACCTGCCGAGGTCGGGTCGAAGCTCCCTCGTTCGATCGTACTCTTCGAGCAGGCCCTTGGGGCACACCACCATGCCGGAGCCGAGCACGGCCGTCACGGCGGGATGAAGGATGCCCGCGGGAATCAGGTGGAATCGGAACTCCTGTCCACCCACGATCACGGTGTGGCCGGCGTTGTTGCCCCCGCTGTAGCGCACCACCAGGTCCGCCTTCGAGCCTAGAACGTCGACCAGCTTGCCCTTCGCCTCATCGCCCCACTGGGCGCCCACGATCACCAAGGTCGGCATCTCTGTGCATCCTTAGCCGGCGGTCCAACACGGAAGAAGGCCGGCAGCTCCTTGTCGAGGATCCGCCGGCCTCTCGCCGTTCCGCCTTATCTCAACAACTCTATTGTACAGCAGTTCTGCGGTGTCCGCCAAGTCAGGACAGAACGGCCAAACCATGGCCGAGGCCGTCCGCGACCTCGAACCGGACCCAACCCTCGCCCATCTCCTGCGCGCAAACCGACCCTGGCCCAACCCACTCGACGCGCCGGGCCGGAACCCGAGCCGTGAAGCGCACGCGATGGATTGGCAACGGATCCTCGACCACCTCCAGCGTGGCTCCGCGCTTCTCCGGAAGGTAGTGCAGCACGTGCAGCAGCCAGCGCTCCCCCTGTCTGCGCAGGTGCGCCCGGATCGAGCGAGGCCCCTCGTGCCGCACCGCCCGCCCGGGAGCCACAAGGTCCAAGGATCGAAGGAGCAGCTCGCGGTACTCCACCATCGGGTGCCGGGCGTACAGCCCGAGCAGGGGATGGGAGAAGTGGATCCAGGCTCCGCGGCGGACGACGGCGGGACCGAGCCGCGAGCCCTCCGGCGGGGTGTGCGCGTGGCTGCAGAACGACCGCCATGTCCGATTGAAGTACGGTCGAACCGTCCAAGCCAGAGGGTCGGCGCCCTCGCGAGGCCGCAACTCGACGCCGGGATCGTACGCGACGACCGTCCGCGGGCCGCCGAGATCCTCGCCGAATTCCAGGTAGTCGGGCGAGTACGACGACGATCCGACGACGTCGCAGGGCGCCTCGGGCCACTGTCCCAAGCAACCCGGCATCGCTCCCATCGTCAGGAGCGCGCCGCCGGATCGGAGGAAGCCGGCGAGCCGCTCGGCGAAAGGCCCCGATAGGACGCTGCCTTCGGGCAGGACCACCACGCGGTAGCCGGAGAGGTCGGCCTGTTCGTCGATGAAGTCGAACTGCACGGAACCCTCCCCCAGCATTCGAACGGCTCCCACGGCCGCATCGGGCAGGCGGGAGGCGCGATCCCACAGCTCGGGATGCAGCACGGCGGCTTCCACGACTCGCTCCGACCCTTCGATGAAGGGTTCGTACCG
The DNA here is from genome assembly GCA_026418055.1 of Fimbriimonadales bacterium. Classification (GTDB taxonomy): domain Bacteria; phylum Armatimonadota; class Fimbriimonadia; order Fimbriimonadales; family Fimbriimonadaceae; genus UBA8783. The sequence continues at coordinate 5,921 of JAOACB010000012.1, read as the reverse complement.
CTCCACCGTCCGGAACGCCGCGCCGATACGGCGGTACGTCTCCTCGTCGAGCCGTCCGCGCGGATGCAGCTGGTCCCCGATGCAGCACGCTCCGCCCAAGGCCAAGCTCTGCAGGCATTCGAACTCGAGCGCGGCGACCGGTTTGTAGCTCTGGAAGTGTCCCCACATCTCGAGGAACTTGCCGGTCATGCCGAGGAACGGCTTGCCCAGCGTGCGGGCGTAGCGCGCCACGATCGGAAAGTGGTCGTATCCCCAGCCTCCGGTCGGCAGCGACTCGAGCTCTAGATGGGTCATCGCTTCCAAGCGGCTTCGGACCGAGGGTCCGATGTGGCCGGAGTTGTGGAACACCGGCACGTCCGGCGCGAGCTCCCGCACGCAGGAGGTCAGCCGATGGCAGCACTCGTCCAACAGCAACGACCGGAAGGCCGCCTGCCGATGGGGATCGGCGGGGTCCCAACCGAGATCGTCGAACCGCGCCAGCGACCACGGCCCGTGGACGCCTCCCACGTACAGGATGTCGAACCACAGGCCGTCGCACTCGGCGCCGAGGGTCGCGAGCAGGTCCCGCACCTGCTCCTCAACCACCCCGATGTACGGCGAGGCGAAATCGAGCTTGTGCCAACCCGGTTGCAACGGCGGCGGCCCGTCGCGGCGGCCATCGTCGTGCACCTCGAGCCATTCCGGATGGAGCCGAGCCTGCAGCTCGTCCCAACCGACCGAAACGTAGACGGGACACCGGATGCCGACCGCGTGCAGGGCCCTCACCTGCTCCATCAGCAGGTTGCGCCGTAGTCCGGGATGGCGCCAAGGCAGAGCCGTGTCGTAGTACAGCCAGCCGTGGTGGCACTTGGCGAACACGTTGACGCTGCGCACGCCGGCGCGGCTCAGCGTCTCGGCGAACTCCCTCGGATCGAAGTCCGAGCCGACGTCGGCAAGCTGCTCGGAGGTGTGGAAATCCAGGTGCACCTGGCACAGAGGCAAAGAGACGGACACGGTTCCGTGTTCGCCCTGCCGGCGGTTGCTTCCTCCCAGACGGCAGAGGCTTTGGGCCCAGTTCCAAGTGGAGAACTCTCAGTGAACGGGCTGCCCCAACCGGCAAAACACCTGGGAAAGCACGGCTCTGTTGCGAAGGTTGGCGCAACCCGCAACGATCGGGCAAGGAAATGCGTCTTTCTAAAGGCTGTGGCACGCGCGATGCCACACCGGCAACCCGGTGGGAGCCAGACGCGCCTCTGGCAGGAATTCCCTTGGCAGGGCAGGAAAGTTGTGTTAACCTGATAAGGTCTGCAAGAAATGCCAGACCTTCCCAGTATCCCGTCCAACTACCGGCTGCTGTCAAGAGGGAATCGATCCCGGGGCGTGGAAACCCGTAGGAGCAGAAGGAGTTTTGAAGACGTTGGAGGTATTGACTGATATGCCCTCAGAACCCGGTTTGTCCGCACCCAGGCGCGGTCGAGCCATCACTGTGCGGAATCCCGCGCGCAACGCCTACATCGAGGGCGTTGGCGGGTTGGTGGACGACCTCTCCGCGGAACCGGCTGATGAAGATCTTTTGGAGCTCGAGACCGACGACGACTTGGACGAGCTTCCTGCCGAGGTGGTTCACGACGACTCGGAAGAGCTCGAGATGTGGATGCGCCAGACGCGCAGGGCCTCGCTGCTCACCCCCGAGCAGGAGGTGGACCTCGCCGTCAAGGTGATGGCGCGGGAGCTCGCCGAGAAGGGCAAGTACAACGAGCTGTTGCGCCTCTTGCAGCGCGAGGACGTCGGCCAATACGGCAAGCCGAAGGAGCTCACGCCGGAAATCCTGGAGCGAGTCCAGAGAGAGGGGATCGAGGCCAAGCGGCACCTCATCGAATCCAACCTGCGCTTGGTCGTCAGCATCGCCAAGAAGTACAACGCTCGGGGCATCCCCCTGGCGGATCTCATCCAGGAGGGCAACCTGGGCTTGATCCGAGCCGTCGAGAAGTTCGACTGGTCCAAAGGCTTCCGCTTCTCCACGTATGCGACGTGGTGGATCCGGCGGGCGATCGCCCGAGCGATCATCAACCAGGGCCGCACCATCCGCATCCCGGTGTACGTGGCGGAGCTGATCAATAAGGTGGTGAAGACCGCAGGCCGCCTGCAGCAGGAGTACCAGCGCGAGGCCACCGAGGAGGAGATCTCCCGCGAGGTCAACCTCAGCGTGGACCGCGTCCGCGAGATGATGCGGGTGGCGATCGAGCCGCTGTCGCTGGAGACGCCGGTTGGAGAGAAGGACAACAGCTCGATCGGCGATTTCGTGCAGTCCACCAACATGCCGACGCCGAGCGACGTGACTTGGTCGCTCATCCGGCGGGAAGAGATCGATAGCATCCTGGGGAGGCTGACGAGCCGCGAGAGGGACGTGGTGCGGTTGCGGTTCGGCTTGGACGACGGCAAGGCGCGCACGCTGGAGGAGGTCGGCGCGGAGCTGAACGTCACCCGAGAGCGCGTGCGCCAGATCGAGCTTCGGGCGATGAAGAAGCTGCGGCACATCGGCCAGGAGCTGACGGCTCAGGGCTTCACGATCACCTCTCCTCCGAACTAGCCCTCAGAGCGACATGATCCAGCGGATTCGGGGCCGGCGATGCCGGCCCCGAATCCGTTTCCCCGTCGTTCCCGTCAGCTCGCCGAGGCCGAGCGGTTGGCGACGAGCTGTTCGTGGAGGTCGAGCACGAAGCGACGGATGTTCAGTCCGCCCTTGATGCGCGCCGTCATCTTGCCCTGCTCGCGCGCCTTCGCCAGCACCTCGCCGTAGTGGTGCCGGCTGAAGCGGATCAGCTGCACCGCGATGTCGGCCTTCTCCAGCCTCGGCCAGAAGATGTCGAGGTGGCTGTCGTGCTCCACTTCAGGCCAGTCGACCTCGCTGAGCTCCAAGGCCTGCTGGTAAAGCTGCCGCCGGTGAGCCTGACCGATAGAACCGCCGACGATGAGCATCCGCTTCCCACTCAGGACCGGCCTGAGCTCCTCGAGCCGTCTCCTGTGCTCGTTCAATTCGATTTGTTGGATGGCGTCGTCCCGGCCCTCCAAGGCTTCGTAGTTCGTCCTGGCCGCCTTGGTGGCGTCACCGCGGACGTACTCGATGAGCCGGCGGAACCGACCATCCCGAGGCTGCAGCATCGTGACGTAGGGCATCAGCAGTTCCCTCAGCCTCTTGTTGGAGGGTTGCATGCCTGCATCCAGGCAACTCTGGATCTTCTCCTCGAGCACTTCCAGAAACGTGTCGAGAAACTCGTCGGACTGCGGTTGCTGTCCGTTCTCTGCCTTCGACACCCAATCGTACAGCTCCCCTAGGGCGTGCTCCCGAGCCAAGGCCCTCATTCTCCCAAGCACCTTGCTCTCGAAGCGCTGCCTGAAGCCCTGCGCCGCCTTGAACACCTTGTCCGTCTTCGGGCCGCCGTGTTCCGGGGACAGCCAGCACTGGATCTGAGAGCCTCCAGCCAAGCTCTCGATGAGCTTCTTGAACTGTTCCTGCTGCTTATCGAACGGGAGCCTGCGCTCCAAGGTCAGCCTGTACACGATGTGCCCGCAGGCCGCAAGATCGTTCAGCACATCCCGGTAGAAGGTAGATCCCCTGTTCTCCTGGATCCAGGCCACGGCTCTCTCGCCCTCTGCGAGGCAATCGAACGCCGCCGCAAAGTCCCGCCAATCGGATGCCTTGCCGTTCGTCTGGTCCGTGGCGAGCGGCGACGCTCCGTTGCCGGACATTCGGCCGATGACTAGGCCCCAATAGCGGATCTCTTCCTGGATCCCACGGACGTCGGCACCCAGCGCCCTGCCCGACAGCTCCACCGCCCTCAGGCGGCAGAGATCGGCCTTTGCGCGAGCGAGCTGCTCGTTGCTCCACGAATCCTTGGCGTCGAGCTCCCGCAACCGTCTGCAGACCTCACGGAACTCGCCCTCGAGACTTTTCCACTGGTTTTTCTGGGCCGTGGTCCAACGGACCGCGGGCTTGGAAGGAGCCATCCAGTCCTCGAACCGCAGGGATTGGTCCGTGTGCGTTGGCTCGGTGGTCTCCGAGGCGCCGGCCTCCTCGCCGAGCTCCTTCCTTTGCGGCGAGACTGGAGACGGCTCGGCGACGGCGCCCGATGCGTCGGAGGGTGCCTCATCCGTCTCCTCCCCGGCAGACGCGCCCGGGTCCCCTTGCTCCTCCTCGGGCGAGGTCTCCGCCGCGGCCAGGGACTGAGAGGTCTCCGGAAGGGGCTCCTCCCTGCGGCCGTTGGCCAAAGAGGCCGCCTCAGGGGCAGGTGGAAGCCCCTTGGTGAATTCGCCTATCGTCGCCATGGCTTGGGCCACGGCGAGCTTGGCTGGAAGACTCGACGCGCACCATGCGCGGAACTCCGCGGCAAGGCCCTCGGCCTTGGCGACGAGCGCGCACATGGGCCGAAGGAGCCGGAGCGCCTCCTCCGCCTCCTCGATGCGGTCCGCATCGATCAGCTCCTTGGCGCGGGTCTTCTCGGCCTCGCACCAGCAGCGGAGAGCGCCCACAATGGGATCGAACAGATCTTCGTTGATCGGAGTGCGTTCCATACGGATTTCTTTCTAGCCTGCAGGGGGATTTCTGCCAGCTCACGAATCGTTTGATCGGAGGAGGCCGTGGAACTGATCGAACTGCAGCGCGACCACCTCGAGCGGCTCGTTGCTTGGAGCGCCCTCTGGCTGGTGCTCTCGGCCTTCCACCTGGCCCGAAGACCCAAAGAGGAGGCGCTGGGAGCCTTCTGGCTGGTCAGCGGAGCGTGGTGCGCGGCGAATCTCGCGATCGCTGCCTTGGCGTGGCGATCGCCCGGAACGGATCCAACCGCCCTGCGCCGGCTGCTTTGGGCCAGCGAGGGGTTCAACCTGCTGTGCCTGGTGGTCGGAGGGCTGCTGGCCCGCAGCCAACAACCCAGACGTTTCGGCGCCGGAGTGGCGATCACGCTCCAAGCCATGGCTCTCTTGGTCTTGGACGCCGTGCTGCTGCTTCAGTTGCCGGGCTGAAAGGAACCGCCCGCCGGGCGGTCCGAGCGTCAGAAGGGTCACCCGTAGCGGGGCGCCGAAGGCGCCCCGGGGAAGGAGATCTCCGCGAACGGCTTGCCGAAAGCCTGGGCGACGTGCCGGTTCAGATCCGCCAGCTCCTTCTGCGAGAAGCCAGCCTGCGTCAGAGCGACCTTGCCCGAGGCGTCCAGCGCCACGATCCACGGCGAGCGCTGGGCCCCGTAGGACGAGATGATCTTCATGTCCGGATCGTAGGCGACTTCGAAAGGTGCCTGGAACTCCCGCTGCCACTGTCGGTAGATCCGCTCGTCCCCGTTGATCACCCCTAGAAAGGTGCCCTTCCCGTCCCCGTACCGAGCGGCGATCTTGCTGTAGTGCGCCACGGCATCCGCGTTGACGGGACAGTCGGCCTTGATGAAGTACAGCACCACCGGTCCCTTCTGCAACAAACCATCCAGGGACACGGTCCTTCCCGCCGAGGTGGCGGCGGTGAACCCCCGTGCGGGCTCCCCGGGCTTGGGTCCTCCGCCCGCTCCGCTCCGCAACACCAACACGGCCAGCAGCACGCCGGCCGCGACCCACAGCATCTTGCGCGCGCTCATAGCCCACTATACGCCCGAACCGGTCCAGCCGCGCCGACCGTTCTAGGCCCGGCCAGTAGAATCGGAGAGGAGGATGCCGAGGAACGCTCCCGACGAGACGGTCGCCGCCAAGCTGAAGCAGCTGCCGAAGAATCCCGGTTGCTACGTGTTCCGGGGAGAGGGCGGGCAGGTGCTGTACGTGGGCAAGGCGGTGTCCCTGCGGAACCGGGTGCGCACCTACTTCCAGCCGTCGACGCGCCACAGCCCCCGCATCGCCCGCATGGTCTCCAAGGTGCGGGACCTCGAATGCTGTCTCTTATACACATCTGACGCTGCCGACGAGCG
>JAOACB010000130.1 GCA_026418055.1 Fimbriimonadales bacterium | reverse complement strand
GGTATCGAGCGCGGTCTCGCCCTTCTTCACCGAGGACGCACCGACATCGAAGTTCAGCACATCGGCGCCGAGCCGCTGGGCGGCGAGCTGGAAACTGCTGCGGGTGCGGGTGGAGTTCTCGAAGAACAGGTTGCACACGGTGCGTCCGGCCAGCACCTGGCGCAGGGCGGTACCGCCCCGGGCGTGCGGCAGCATCGCCTCGGCCTCGTCGAGCAGGGCATGCAGCCGGGCCTCGCCGAGGCCGTCGAGGGTGAGCAGGTGGCGGAGACGGGGCAGGGTCATGGCATCGGCAGATCAGGTGAAACGGAAGGATTCGGCCGCATCGCCGGCCAGCCAGCGCTCGACGATGACCACGGCGGCGAGGGCATCGATGGCCTCGCCGTGGCGGCGGCGCACCACGCCGGCGCGACGCTGCCCGGCGAAACGGGCAGCGGCCTCACGGGAGCTGTGGCGCTCGTCCACCATCACCACCGGAAGACCGCTGCGCTTCGCCGCGGCGCGGGCGAAGCCGCGCGCCCACTGGCGGGCCGGCGGGTCCTCGCC
>JAOACB010000129.1 GCA_026418055.1 Fimbriimonadales bacterium | reverse complement strand
CCCTTCCAGCCGAGGACCTTGTCCAGTTCGAGGGCCGCCTCCCACAGCAGGCGCAGTTCGCGCGCCGCGGGGTCCTTCAGGCACCGGCTGACGTCCGTCTCGGTCAGGCCGGTCCGCTTCGCTAGGTCCTGCTGGCTGGGGCGGGGCAGCAGTTCTGGAGTGCCCGAGGTGTCGCGGGTCGTGAAGGCGTGGTCGTGGGCGGCGAGGAGGTGCTCGGCGATCTCGCGGACGAGGGTCTCGATCTTGCCGGCCCGCTCGGCCCGCTTGCATGGCGGCTTCCTAGCCGGGGCGTCGAGCAGGCCCGCGTCGAACAGCCGCGCTTCCACGTAGGACGTGACGAACTCGGGGCCCTCCGTGCCGAGCGACAGCACCACCTCCAGGGCGATGATCGGGTTCGGGGTGCCGTCGCCTCAGCGGCGGGCGGCCTCCTCGGTCGGTACGAACACGAGGGCCTTGGGCCGGCGGGCCAACTCGGCCAGGACGGCTGGCCGACAGCCCTCGTGGACGTGGCGGGCGAAGTAGGCCTCGCGCGGCCGTCCCCCC
>JAOACB010000128.1 GCA_026418055.1 Fimbriimonadales bacterium | reverse complement strand
CCGCCAGGCCGTGGTGCGGTCGCAGCCCAAGCGCGTGCAGATGTCGCGCCAGCGGTGGCGCTCGGCGCGCATCCACACGAGGTGCCGCTGCTCTTCGGCCAGCCACTGCACCCAGCGCATGGCTTCGAGCATGCGCTCGATGGCCTCGGGACTGGGCGGAAAGCGCCGGATCGTCGGTTCGGCGCCGAGCGTCTCCCACGGCATGCGGTGAATCGCCGGCCAGGTGTTGAAGTAGCCCTGCACCCGCACGGGCGGCAGGCGATGCGCGGTGATGGCGGCCTCGCGGAAGCGCTCGGCCACGCGCTCGAGGGTCCACTCAGCCATGGCGCTCCTCACGGGCTCCATCGCGTTGTCCATAGAGCCGCTCGCCGATTCGGCGGATCAGCTCGCGCTCCGTCCAATCGAGCCGGTCGTCGTCGAGGCAGACGACGAGCAGGCGTTGCTCGCGCCAGCCGCGGCGCTTGACGGCCTCCACGTCCATCGGCTCGGGCTGCAGGCGCCCCAGCGGGCAGCGGTAGCGAGGGGTCGGGATGTCCATCTCACGCCTCCTGCGC
>JAOACB010000127.1 GCA_026418055.1 Fimbriimonadales bacterium | reverse complement strand
GCAGATGCTCCCCCTTCACGTGGGCGTGGAGCGTGGTCCACGAGGAGGCGCCGAACTTCTCGCTGGGCTGCTGGAGGAACTCCTTCGCGGCCTTGAACTCGATGTTGGCGTGCTTCTTCCCGGTCACCAGCCGGAGGAACATCTCCTTGAAGTACGGCCAGACCGTCGCCCGGTACGCGTCGCGGACCGCCGCCGCCGCCCGTGGGAGCGTGGTGACGGTGCGCAGGAAATCCACGGGAGGAACCGTCATCGACGCCGACTCGATCGCGAAGTCGGTCCGCGGAGCCCTCTGCAGGCTCCACACCAGACGCTCGAAGTAGTGGTCCAGCCAGCCGAACGTCACGAACGTGCCCGTGCGGAAGAGCGTGGAGAAGAAGTCGATCAGACGGTTGGACAGAGCCGTGTAGATCAGCGCGCGATAGATGCCGCGCACCTCCTCCACGATGTTCTGGCCCTGGAGATGGTTGATCAGCCACTCCAGGTGCGCCCTCAGCTCGCGCTTCTGCTCCAGCAGCTTCCGCGTCTCGAGGTTCTGTCTCTTATACACATCTCCGA
>JAOACB010000126.1 GCA_026418055.1 Fimbriimonadales bacterium | reverse complement strand
CGCTCCCTCCGCCTCGCCCTCGATCGCCGCCAGGACCCGCTCGGTCGTGACCGCGTCCACGCCCTTGCGGAACTCGCGCGTGATGCGGCCGCGGTAGAAGACCAGCACGCGGTCGCAGATGTCGAGCAGCTCGCTGAGCTCGTCGGAGACGATGCCGACCGCGACGCCCTGTCGGCTGAGCTGGTCGATGATCCGCAGGATCTCGACCTTGGCCTGCACGTCGACGCCCTGGGTCGGCTCGTCGAGCAGCAGCACCCGCGGCTCGGTGGCGGCGAGCTTGGCGACCACGACCTTCTGCTGGTTGCCGCCGCTCAGCGTCTCGACCGCGGTCGCCAGCGACGGGGTCTTGATGCCCAGCGCCGCGATGAAGCGGCCGACCAGCGTCCGTTCGCGCGGGCCGTTGATCAGCCCCAGCCAGCCGAGCAGGCGGCGCAGCACCGCGAGCGAGATGTTGTCGCGCACGCTGCGCATGCCGACGATGCCGAGGCCGTGGCGGTCGCGCGGCAGGTAGGCGACGCCGGCGCCGAGCGCCTCGCTCGGCCGGCGCGCGCGATAGGGC
>JAOACB010000125.1 GCA_026418055.1 Fimbriimonadales bacterium | reverse complement strand
GATCCAGGCGCAGCCCGGCCTCGCTCTCGGACACGGTGAATCTAAGACAAGCCGGCGGGCCGTCAGCCACCATGGGAAGTCTTACCGGAGGGAGGGGCCCAAGGTGGGGGACCCTGGCCGCCCCTCAACCCCGTTACACCTTGCGCAGGACGCCGCCGTTTTTGAGTTCGCTGAAGATCATGCGGCCGGCGGTGGTCTGGAGCACGCTGGTCACCGACACCTCCACCTCTTTGCCGATGAAGCGCCGGGCGTTTTCAATGACCACCATGGTGCCGTCGTCCAGGTAGCCCACCCCCTGGCCCTGGGATTTGCCCTCCCGCTGGATCTGCACCCACAGGGTTTCCCCGGGAAGGACCGAGAGTTTGAGGGCGTTGGCCAACTGGTTGATGTTGAGGACCTCAATCCCTTGGATTTCCGCCACCTTGTGCAGGTTGAAATCGTTGGTGAGGATTTTAGCGCCCTTTTTGATGGCCAAAGCCACCAGTTTGGAGTCCACCCCCCCGGGGGGCAGGGGTTCGTCCACGGTCTGCACCTGCAAGCGGTTCTGCTGCTGCAGGCGCCTGAGAAT
>JAOACB010000124.1:294-607 GCA_026418055.1 Fimbriimonadales bacterium | reverse complement strand
GCCTGAAGGCGATGCGCTGGCACTGGCGCTGCGCCGGCTGGAGCGCGAGCGCCGCGCCCGCAAGGAGGCTGAAGCGCTGCTGGAGGCCAAGAGCCGCGAGCTGTACCTGGCCAACCAGCAGCTGCGCGCGCTGGCTGACAGCCTGGAGCGTCAGGTCGCACAGCGCACCGAAGACCTGGCGCGGGCCCGCGATGCGGCGTTGGCCGCCAGCCGCGCCAAGTCGGATTTTTTGGCGGTCATGAGCCACGAGATCCGCACCCCGCTCAACGGCGTGCTGGGCATGCTGGAGCTGCTGCAGGGCACCACGCTGGAC
>JAOACB010000124.1:0-284 GCA_026418055.1 Fimbriimonadales bacterium | reverse complement strand
GTCTGCGGGGGCAAGCCCAGGCCAAGGGGTTGGTGTTGCGTGCCGAGCTGGCGGAGGGGTTGCCGGCCTGGGCGTTGGGGGATCCAACCCGGCTGCAGCAAGTGGTCGTCAACCTGGTGGGCAATGCGATCAAGTTCACCGAGCGTGGAGAGGTGACCGTCGCTGCCGTCTGGACCGATGAATGGCTGCAGGTGGACGTGCGCGACACCGGCATCGGTATCGAAGCGCCCCGACTGCCGGAGCTGTTCGAGCCGTTCGTGCAAATGGACAGCACCCATACGCGG
>JAOACB010000123.1 GCA_026418055.1 Fimbriimonadales bacterium | reverse complement strand
GGCTCGCACGGCCATCGGCGCGACGACGACCGGCTCCTCGCTCATCACGGCGACCGACGAGGCGGCGGCGCGCACGGCCATCGGCGCCACCGCGACTGGGTCTTCGCTCATCACGGCGACGGACGTCGCTGCAGCCCGCACGGCCATCGGCGCCACCGCGACTGGGTCTTCGCTCATCACGGCGACGGACGCCGCTGCAGCCCGCACGGCCATCGGCGCGACGGCGACCGGCTCCTCGCTCATCACGGCGACGGACGCCGCTGCAGCCCGCACGGCCATCGGCGCCACCGCGACCGGCTCCTCGCTCATCACGGCGACGGACGCCGCTGCAGCCCGCACGGCCATCGGCGCGACGGCGACCGGCTCGTCGCTCATTACTGCGGCCGACGAGGCGGCGGCGCGCACGGCCATCGGCGCCACCGCGACTGGGTCTTCGCTGATCACGGCGGCTAGCGCTGCCGCGGCCCGCACGGCCATCGGCGCCACCGCGACCGGCTCCTCGCTCATCACGGCGGCTAGCGCCGCCGCGGCCCGCACGGCTATCGGCGCCACTGCGACCGGCTCCTCGCTCATCACGGCGACGGACGCTGCTGCAGCCCGCACGGCCATCGGTG
>JAOACB010000122.1 GCA_026418055.1 Fimbriimonadales bacterium | reverse complement strand
GAAGACAACGACATAGTGATTGGCGACCCATACTGTTCTGGCAGACACGCTGAGCTGCGGATCGACGAAGGGCTTATCAGGATAATAGACCTCGAAAGCACTAATGGAACGTGGGTCAACGGGGTCAGAATCGGACCCAACCAGCCTCGAGAGATAAAAATTGGAGACGAAATGAGATTCGGGAACACCGTGCTGAGAGTAGAGGCACTTCAATGACAGACGCCACAGAACAAGAGATAACAGCCAAGATAAACACTGCGGAACTGGTAAGGGCTTGGGAAGAAAAAGTTGAAAACGCCAGGGGCATAAAACTGGCAACTGCCATCGGAGCGCGTACGGACCTAGGCCGTATTCGCGAGAACAACGAGGACAAGTTCGAGTTCTATATACCCGAGGACGAAGAAACCCTTGCGAGAAAAGGCTCGTTCTACGCAGTAGCAGACGGCATGGGCGGTCATTCCGCTGGTCAAATAGCAAGTGAACTTGCACTGAAAACAGCTATCAGCACTTACTATGGCGACGATTGTCCTGTGGTCGAAGAATCTCTAAGAAGAGCCATATTGAAAGCCAACGCACTCATATTTGACATGTCAAGAGCTATAGCAGAGCGATCCGGAATGGGAACGACAATCA
>JAOACB010000121.1:406-667 GCA_026418055.1 Fimbriimonadales bacterium | reverse complement strand
GGGCATGCGCGAGCAGACCCTGGAGGCGGTGGACCGACTCATCCACGCCCCGCACGGCATCATCCTGGTCACCGGACCCACCGGCAGTGGCAAGACCACCACCTTGTATGCCATGCTGTCGCGGTTGGATGCGGGGCGGCTCAACATCGTCACGGTCGAGGACCCGATCGAATACGACCTGCCGCGCATCGGCCAGACCCAGGTCAACCCGCGCATAGACCTCACCTTCGCCCGTGCGCTGCGCGCCATCCTGCGCCAGGA
>JAOACB010000121.1:0-396 GCA_026418055.1 Fimbriimonadales bacterium | reverse complement strand
TCGCCACCCTGCACACCAACGACGCGGTGGGGGCGGTGGCGCGGCTGACCGACATGGGGGTGGAGCCCTATCTGCTGGCGAGCAGCCTGCTCGCCGTGCTGGGCCAGCGCCTCATCCGCCGGCTATGCCCCGAGTGCAGGCGTCCCACCCCGCTCGACCGCGCCGAGGCCGAGGCCCTGGCCGGCTGGGGTGTGAGCGCGCTCATGCGCGCGACGGGCTGCCCGGCCTGCAACCACACCGGCTACCGCGGGCGCACCGGCATCTACGAGCTGTTCGTGCTCGACGACGCCGCCCGCCGCCTGATCCACGACGGCGCCCCCGAGGCCGAGCTGCGTGCCGCCGCCGCCCGCACAGGCTGTATCAATCTCTACCAAGATGGTCTGCGCTGGGTGGCCG
>JAOACB010000011.1 GCA_026418055.1 Fimbriimonadales bacterium | reverse complement strand
AGATGTGTATAAGAGACAGGCCGACTCGTCCTGGCCCAGCTCGGTGATCGCGAAGCTCGCCACCACCCGGCCGGCCTCCGGCTCGACCCAGAACGGAGCGAACGCCGCGCGGATCGCAGGGTCGCCGAGGGCGGCCGCGTTGACGGCCAGCGAGAACGGGTACCTCGCGCCCGCCGCGGAGGCGGCCAGATAGGCGCCCAAGTCGAACGTGGGAGCCGAGGAGCCTGGCGTGCGGGTCCACAGCACGGATCCGGCGGGGTCGACGAACGCCTCGTTGTAGGCCCCACCAGGAGTCCAGCCGCTCGGCCACAGGCGCACGATCGCGCTGGACCAGCCTCCCATCCTGGTGGTGAACACGTCGCTGGCGATCCGGTCGGAGCTCTCCGACTCCTCGCCCAGGCGCAGAGCCGACTGCCCCTCGGCGGGCTCGCTGCTGACGCGCGCCGGCCGAAACTCGATCAGCGGCACGATCCTCGGAAGATCCCCGTCGTAGGCGACGCGGCGGCTGCCTTTGTCGTAGATCGGACGGATCATGTCGTACCGGCTGACCTCCGTCACCACCGTGGCCCGCGCCAGCCAGTTCCGGATGCGCTGCGCCTTGCCGGCCGTGCCGTCGGCGAGGAAGAACGCCGGATCGTCCAGAATCGGGTTCCCGGCGGAGTCCGCCTCGAACAGCGCCGCGTTGACGACGTAGCCTCCGCCTTGGAAGAGAACCGGCTGGACCTCGGCGCGGTACAGCACGTAGAGGTTGTCGCGCTCGCCGTTGCGGTCCATCAGCAGCCCGTCGTAGGGGTTGTTGTAGGGCCGGAACGGGTCCCTCAGCCCGATCCAATACCGCACGATCGTCGCGCCGGGAGCCACCGGCAGAACCACCTGACCCTTGGGGGCCTTCAGCGTGGGGTCGATCTTCCCGGTGCTGGGGTTGACGAAGCCTCCGCCCGCGCGCTGGCCCTCCTGCGCCGGCTTGAGGATGTCCAGCTTCGTGTACCGGAGGCGGACGACCACGGGCGTCACGCGGTCCCGGCCGGGCACCGCCAAGTCCAGCGAGCCGCGGTCCCCGCTGTTGTCGCGGACTCCCGCGCTGTTGGACACCTCGGCGGCGATCCGGTCCAGCACGATCCTGGCCCGATCCTGGGCATCCGCGAACGCCTGGGCCGAGCGGACCAGGTTGAACCCCTGGACCATCGGGATGATGATGATGCCCATCAGGATGGCCGTGATGAACATCACGGTCAGCAGCTCGACGAGCGTGAAGCCCTTCCGTCCGTTCGCCATCAGTCTCCACTCCGCTGGAGGAACGTGTCGGTCTTGACGACGCGCCAGTTGCCGAGCCAGCGCCGGAACGCGTCCAAGTTCTCCGAAAGGTTTGGACCGAGCGTGAAGGTCGCCGGGTTCCACAGCACCCGCACGGAAACGGAGGCCCCTTTCACGCGCCGCACCGCGTAGCCGTAGGTGTCGAAGTCGAACCCCGCCGCCGCCGGGTCGACCGAGCGAAGATCGATGTAGGGCAGGCCGAGCGGATCGGCCGGCGAACCCTGGATCAGGAAGTCGGTCCCCTCGAGCAAACGGCCAGCCGTGTCCCCGGACCGCCGGTAGACGATCTCGCCGATCTGCACCTTCTTGCCCGCGTCCATCCAAGGGAAGTAGATGCGCGTCGGCAACCCGCCGAAGGCGCTCGAACCGCCGACGTAGAACTGCGCCACCCCCGGACGATCCCAGGATTGTCGGAACACCGCGGGAGCGGTCAGGATCTGCACGGCCCACTGCCCGGCCGCTTGGTAGAGCGCCCGAACGGCTCGTCCGCTGCCGTCCACCGTCAGCGGTCCAGCGGCTCCCGGCAGCATCAGGTCGATCTGCACGCCGTTGCCGGGATCGCCGTCCTTGTCCTGGAAGGTCACGAGGCCCAGCGACTTGTCCACCGAGAACGAGTCCGGGTGGACGGTGCCTCCGGTGTCCAGGTCCACCAGACCGAAGTCCGTCAGGCGCACGGCGTCGCCGAAGGGCAACGGGAAGCCAGGGTATGCCCTTCCGTCGGGGCCGTTGTTGCCCTGCACCGCCAGACTGCCGACCACCAGCTTGTGCCAAGGCTCGCCGGAGGGTGGGATGCGGAATTCCTCGCGGAGGATCCGCCAGTCCAAAACGTCGTAGTTCACGCGCGCGGTCAGTGGCACCACGCGACCCCGGCCGACGCGCTGCGTGGCGTTGTACGCCGCCGGGTTGAACAGCAGCACGCCGAGGGTGGTGTCGAGCAGGCGGTACTCGTAGGGGTCGTCCGAGAAGCTCGCCACCCGGTCGAACAGCCTGGCGAGGCGGATCGTGTCCCACTCCACGGCCACCAGCGACTCCCCGCCCTGCAAACCCGCGAAGTCGGAGAACGGGTACGCGGCGAACCCTCCGCCCGAATCGGGCGCGACCGGCCCGACGTTCACGTCCACGACGTCCCGGGGGCGCACCGTCGAACCGTCGCGGACCCACGCCGTGAACGCCAGGCGGTACGTGCGCGGCTTGACCCTGTCCCTCGGCACGTACAGCGTCGCGGAACTGGAATCGGCCTCGTCGACGAAGTACTCGTATCCCCTGGCTCGGAACGAGGGCTCGCCCTCGCGCTTGCTCAGATCCGGGCCGTACACCTGGAAGAACTCCGTGTACTGCGGGCTGAACACCACCGGCGCGAACTGCAGCACCATGAGGCCGCCGTAGAGCGAGCCCACGGGCCGGGGGGCGGGAACCCTCCCACCCTCGCCGATCACGCGGCGCACGACGTTCGGCCCGCTGAGGTAGCCCCAGTGGCCCAGAGCGTTGCCGCCTGGGTCCAGAACCTGCCCGTCGGCGTCGATGGCCGCCGCCACCGGCCCGAGATCGCCCTCTCGCCGGGCGCTGTCGGCCACGATGGTCACTCCTCCGGCGCTCCAGACGTAGTTGACCGGCAGGATCATCTCGGGCAACCGGTCGGGGCTACCCTTGAGCCTCTCGCTCTCGCTGCGCGCGAGCGCCGCCGCGACCGAGACGTCTCGGGTGTTCCGCAGAATCCGCAAGCCGCCGGGAAACGTCTGCAGGATGGCCAAGATCCCGATCAGGAAAACGACCATCACGACGAGCACCTCGACGAGCGTCGTTCCCGCGGTTCGATTCCAGCGTTTCATCATGTCGGGCTCCGATGGTCTACCGGCGCGGGCCGGTTGGTCAGGGCATCACGCGCCAAGACCGGTTGAACACGTCGTTGGAGTCGTACGGACGGGCCGAGCCGCCGAGAAAGAGCACCAGGTCGCGCTTCTGATGGCTGGGAACGCCGTTCTGCACGTCGCGGAAGAAGCTGTTCCACGTGACGACGGTCGACTCGGGGGGATCCTCGTAGCCCAGCTGCCGCGGGTCGTCGTTCAGGCTCCCGCCCGTCAGACCCCAGGTGGTCCAGAACAGCGCGTAGCGGAGCTCGGCCCGCTGGCCTCCTCCAGGCACGTCCGTCAGCGCCACGTCGTATCCGCTGACCAGGTAGTAGTGGGGCGCGGCATCGGAGTCGTTGGTGACGCCGTTGGGCGTCGCCCAGCCGTCGTCCGGCCCGAAGGCCTGGCGGGCGTTCGCGAAGTCGTCGCCGGAGTCGACCGATCCGTCGCCGTTGAGGTCGAGGATGGGCGCCGACCCGACCGCCCGCGGGTCTTGGTTGGGCCAGACCGCGGGTCCGGTCGCCGTCAGGCTCGCGCGCGCGTAGGAAGGCTGGAGCGTCTTGATCGAGTCCACTCGGCGCGGATAGAGGAAGCCGCGGAGCTTGTCGGCGGGGACGATCTGCCCGGCGAGGGGCCCGCTGTCGTACAGCGTCGCGTAGCCGAGGATCGCCGGCGGGTAGCCGCCCTGGTCCACCCGGTACAGCTGCAGCGCGGTGCGGAGCGCGTTCATGTTGCTCAGGTCCGAGTTGCGGTAGGCCGAGTCCTTGGCCCGAGAGTAGACCGGAAAGGCGATGGCCGCCAGCACGGCGATGATGGCGATCACCGTGAGCAGCTCGAGCAGCGTGAAACCGTTTCTACGAACCATAAGCGCACACTCCGACCTTCGGCGTCTTTGACGAAGCCGAATTCCCTCTTGTTCCCCGATCATTTCAGCCCAGCCCAAACCTGATAGCGCTCCACCAGCGACCACAGGGGCCCTTGGAAGACGGTCGCGGCGATCGCCCCGAGCGCCAGGTAGGGGCCGAACGGTATCATCGTCGGTTCTACCTGAAACTCCTCCTCGTCGAAGCCCGCCTCGGGCTCCTCTCCGAACCAGCGGCGGTACAAGCCCGGCAGGAACAGCCCCAGGATGTCGATCCCGAGCAGGTAGCCCAGCCCCGACCGGAAGATCGACGCGTACGACTCCGGCTCATAGCCGGCGGCGTCCTCGGGGGAGGCTTCGTCGTCCTCGCGCCCCCGGCCGCGCAGCAGCACCTGCAGCGCTCCCAGCACGGCGCCCGCCACCACCGCCAGCCCGAAGCTCATCAGGGCGCTGGCGGGGAACAGCACCGCCCCGATGCCGCGGGCCATCTTGATGTCGCCATGCCCCATCGCGTCCTTGCCGAACAGCGCGCGCCCGAACAGCAGGATCAGCCAGATGGCGACGGTGCCGACGATCCACCCGGCGAGCGCGCTGGGGATGCCCCAGGTGGTCGCCTCGGGCCTGCCGGAGGCGTACAGCCACACGTTCCATGCGACTCCGACCAACGCCAGGAAGGCATTCACGGAGTCGGGGATGATGTACAGCTCGAAGTCGATGAACACGATCGCCACAAGCGTCGCCGACGCGAGCGCGTAGGCCACCGCTTTGGCTGGGTCGAACGCCTGAACCAGGTGCTGGTGCCACAGCAGGGCGAACAGGGCGCCCGTCAGCAGCTCCACGAGCATGTACCTCGGATGGATCCTCGCCCCGCAGTGGCGGCAACGGCCGCGCAAAGCCAGCCACGAGAGGATCGGCACGAGATCCGGCACCCCCAGGGGATGGCGGCACGAGGGGCAGAAGCTGCTCTTGGGCTCCGAAAGCGACAGCCCCCGAGGCACGCGGTACACCACGACGTTCAGGAAGCTTCCGATGCAGGAGCCGATGAGAAAGCCGAACAGCCAGGTCCATCCTGGAAAACCGACGACGCTTCCTTGTTCCGCCCCCATCGCACCCCGCTTCTGCGCGCCGGCCCGGACTTCCCGGTCCGGGCCGACCGACCCACGGAAGCCCGGCTATTCGCCGGCGTCCATTCCGCCCCCGGCCCCTCCGCCGGACATCTTCTCGATCGCGCTGGCCAAGGGCAGGAACATCGAGATGACGATGAAACCGACGATGAAGCCGAGGCTCACGATCATGATCGGCTCCAGAGCCGCCGTGAGCGAGGCGATCTGGGAGTCGACCTCGGACTCGTAGAAGTCCGCGATCTTCTGCAGCATGTAGTCCAGCGAACCGGCCTCCTCGCCGACGCCGATCATGTGCACGACCATCGGCGGGAACAGACCCGAAGCCTCGAGAGGATCGCCGATGCGGTCTCCCTCGCGGATGCGCGCCCGCGCCTCCAGAACCGCGTCCGACATCACCGAGTTGCCGACGGTTCCAGCCACCGTCTCCATCGCCTGGAGGATCGGAACGCCGGAGGTCAGCAGCGTGCCCATCGTGCGGCTGAACCGGGCCATGCAGATCTTGTGGTGCAGCTTGCCGAACACGGGAACCTTGAGCTTCAGCCGGTCGGCCACGCGCCGCCCGAAGCGCGTGCTGGTGAACAGCCTCCACGCGATGACCACCGCCACGATCGCGAGCAGCACCACCGGGCCGCGCTTGGTGATGAGGTTCGAGAGGTCGATCAGGAACTGCGTCGGCGCCGGAAGCTCCTTGCCCACCCCCAGGTCGCCCAGGATGTTGACCCACTGCGGCACGAACCACGCCACGAGGAAGCCGGTGATGCCGACGGCCATCGTGGCCACGAGCACCGGATAGGTCATCGCCGACTTCACCTTGCGGCGCAGCTCCACGTCCTTCTCCAGGAACTGCGAGAGCCGCTGCAGCGACTCCTCGAGCACGCCGCCCACCTCGCCGGCTCGGATCAAGCCGATGAACAGGCTGTTGAACGCCTTGGGGTGCCGCTGCATCGCGCGGGACAGGCTCTCGCCCGACTCGACCCTCTGCCCGAGGTCCTGGATAATCCTGCGGAGCTTGGCGTCCTGCGTCTGCTGGCCGAGCACGTCGAGGCAGCGCACCAGCGACACGCCCGCGTCGACCATCGTGGAGAACTGGCGGCAGAAGATCGAGAGGTTCGTGAGCTTCACGCGTCCCGGACTGCGGAACCGCGCGCTCTTGGCCTTGATCATCGTCACTTCCGTGAGGATCAGGCCCTGCTCTTCGAAACGTTTGCGGAGGATCTCCTCGCTCTCGGCGTCGGCGGTGCCCCTCTGGATGGCGCCCGACTCGTCTCGGTAAGCGTAGCTGTAGATCGGCATGGCAGGCTCCTCGGCTTCCAGGCTCAGCGCCGCCCCGGCGGCATCCCGGTGGTCTGCGGCGTGCTGATCATCTTCTTCAGCTCGTCCACGTTCTGGGCGCGCTGCATGATCTCTTCCAGTTTGACGTAGCCGCGCAGGTACAGGTCCCGCAGGCACTGGTCCATGGTCATCATCCCGTACTGCCCGCTCGTCTGGATGACCGACGGGATCTGGTGCGTCTTGTTCTCGCGGATCAGGTTGCGGATGGCGGGCGTGGCGATCATGATCTCCGTCGCCGGAACGCGGCCTGGGCCGGACGCGCGCGGAAGCAGCTGCTGGGAGATGATCGCTTGGATGTTGTTCGCCAGCTGGATGCGGATCTGCTCCTGCTGGCCCGGGGGGAACACGTCGATGATGCGGTCGATGGACTCCGCGGCGTTGTTCGTGTGCAGCGTGGCGAACACCAGGTGGCCCGTCTCGGCGGCCGTGATCGCCAAGGCGATCGTCTCGGTGTCGCGCATCTCGCCGACCAGCAGCACGTCGGGGTCCTCCCGCAAGCTGGCGCGCAGGGCGTTCGCGAAAGACTTCGTGTCGGCGCCGAGCTCGCGCTGGTTGATCAGGCTCAGCTTGTGCCGGTGCAGGTACTCGATCGGGTCCTCGATGGTGATGATGTGAACCGCCCGCGAGGTGTTGATGCAGTCGATCATCGCGGCGAGCGACGTCGACTTGCCCGATCCGGTGGGCCCCGTCACCAGGACCAGGCCGCGCGGCCGCTCGGTGATGGTCTCGAGGATGGGCGGCAGGTTCAGCTCCCGAACCGTGGGGATCCTGTCGGAAATCAAGCGGAACGCCGCGGCCATCGCGCCGCGGTCGCGATAGTAGTTCACGCGGAACCTGGCTCTGCGCGGCAGCGCGTAGGAGAAGTCCAGCTCGAGGGTGGACTCGAACTTGTGGATCTGCTCGTCGGACAGGATGTCGTACAGCATCCGCTGGAGCACGTGCGGCGTGAACTTCTCGAAGTTCAGCCGGATCAGGGCGCCGTCCACCCGGACGACCGGCTCGGAGTCCGTGCAAACGTGCAGGTCGGAGGCGTTCTTGTCCACGACGATGTGCAGCAGCTCGTCGATGTGGAGGTCCTCGATCGGGATCGGATCCCCCGATCCCTCCTTCGGCACCTCGGGCGCCGCCTTGGCCTGCGTCGCCTGCGGGCCTCCGGCGATGAACGGTTTCGGTTCCAGCGGGTTCATGTTCGGTTGGTCTCTCCGGTTCGGGTTTAGAAGCCGGCGGTGAACACCACGCGCCGCACCTCGGCGGGGTCCGTGATGCCCAGCAGGGCCTTGTGCAGACCGTCTTCCCTCAGCTCCTTCATGCCGTTGGCCTTCGCCGCCTCCTTGATGTCGGCGAGGGGCGCGCGCCGCACCACCAGTTCGGCGATCTCGGCGTTCATCACCATCAGCTCGTAGATGCCGATTCGGCCCTTGTAGCCGGTTTGCCGGCACGCCTCGCAGCCCACGGCGCGGTACAGCTGCACGATCTCGTCGGGGTTCTCCATCGTCATGCCGAAGCGCCTCAGCTCGATCGCCTTCATCTCGTAGGGTTCCTTGCACTCGTTGCACAGGCGGCGGCCGAGACGCTGGGCGAGAACGCCGATGACCGTGGCGGAGATGAGGTATGGCTCCACGCCCATGTCGATCATTCGGATCGTGGCCGAGGGAGCGTCGTTCGTGTGCAGCGTGGACAGCACCAGGTGGCCCGTCAGAGACGACTCGATGGCGATCTCGGCCGTCTCCAGGTCGCGCATCTCACCGACCATGATGATGTCGGGGTCCTGTCGGAGGAACGCTCGCAGCGCCGTGGCGAACGAGAGGCCCGCCTTGCGGTTCACCTGCACCTGGCTGATGCCCGGCAGCTGGTACTCGATCGGATCCTCGACGGTGAGGATGTTCACGCCGATCGTGTTCAGCTTGTTGAGAACCGAGTACTGGGTGGTGGTCTTGCCCGAGCCCGTGGGGCCGGTGCTCAGGAACATGCCGTTCGGCTGGCTCACCAGCTCCTCGAGCTGCGCCAGGTTCTCGTCCGTGAAGCCGAGCTTGTTCAGACCGATCATGACGCTCGACTTGTCGAGGATTCGCATGACGATCTTCTCGCCGAACGGACAAGGGATCGAGCTCACGCGCAGGTCGTACTCCTTGCCCTGCGTGCGAACCTCGATGCGGCCGTCCTGCGGGATGCGGCGCTCGGCGATGTTCATGTCCGCCATGATCTTCAGGCGGCTGATCAGCGGCGCCATGAGGTTGCGCGGGACCGTCATGGCCTCCATGAGCACGCCGTCGATGCGGTACCGCACCCGAACCGCGCGCTGCATCGGCTCCACGTGGATGTCGCTGGCTCGGTCGAGGATGGCCTGCTGGATCAGGGCGTTCGCCAACCGGATGATCGGAGCCTGCTCCGCCATCTTCTCGGCGTCCTGCTCCGCCATCTCCTCCTCGGCGATGTCCCGGCCTCGGGCGATCTGCGCGCCCGCGATGGCCGAACGGATGTCGTTGCTGAGATTGGTCGCCTGCTGGGCCGCCGGCGTCGCGGCCTGAGCCGGCTCGGGGGTCGCCGCTCCTCCCGTCGAGGACGGGTAGGCGCGCCGGATGGCGTCCTCGATGGCTCCCGGCACCGCGAGCACCGGGATCACCCTGCACCCCGACACCATGCGCACGTCGTCCAGAGCCTGGATGTTGTTCGGGTTGGACGTCGCCAGCCACAGGCTCATGCCGTCCTTGCGCACCGGCAGAACGCCGTGCAGCTTGGCGATGCGCTCCGGGACGACGTTCACCGCGCTGGTGTCGATCTGTTGCATGCGGTCCAGGTCCACGAAGCCCAGCCCCATCTCCTGGGCCCGGGCCTCCGTCACCTCGCGCTCTCCCACCATGCCCAGCTCGATGAGAACCCGGCCGAGATCCGGGTTGTTCGTCTGCTTCTGAACCTTCTGCGCCTCCTCGAGCTGTTCCGGTTTCAGATAGCCACGGTTCATCAAGTACTGAACCATCGGCAAACGCTGTGCAGCCATCCTTTGTCTCCCGTTGCGCCCGTCCGTCCGTCAGCCGAGGCCGCACCCCCAGACTTCGCCCCGGCCAGGCGGACGCGCACGATGTTACCTATTCGCGACCCGCTACAACATCCAGACGGGGCCTCGGGGAGAAAGGTTCACGCAAGCCCGAGGCCGGGGTTCGGGTAAAACCCGGTGCCGTCCCCACGATCCGGAGGCCCACCTTTGATTCGAGATCTCGTTCGAAGCCGCATCCAGGAGGCGCTGCTCCGCCTCGCGCAGGCCGGCGTGCCGGAGGCCGCGTCGTTCCCTCCGCCGGAGGTGTCCGACACGAGGCAGGCGGAGCACGGAGACTACGCCAGCAACGTGGCGCTCCTGAACGCCAAAGCGGCGGGCCATCCCCCCCGCGCTCTCGCGGAGAGGCTCGCCGCCGAGCTGGCCTCGGCGCCGGAGTTCGAGGCCGTGGAGGTTGCGGGGCCAGGGTTCCTGAACTTCCGGCTGAGGCCGGAGGTCGTCGCGGGCTTCGTGGGCGAGATCCTCGCGAGGGGGGAGAGGCTGGCCGAGAGCCGCCACGAGTCTCCCCAGCGCATCAACGTCGAGTTCGTCAGCGTGAATCCGAACGGCCCCATCACGGTCGGCTCGGGAAGGGGGGCCGCCTTCGGTTCCGCCCTGTGCAACGTGCTGGAGGCGGCGGGCCACCAGGTGCACCGCGAGTACTACATCAACGACGGCGTGAATTCGGAGCAGATGCGGCTCTTCGCGGAGTCCGTGCGCGCCCTGATCCTCGGGGAGCCGCTGCCGGAAGGCGGCTACAAGGGCGACTACGTGCAGGCCGTCGCGGATCGGGTCGCCGAGATCCTTTCCAGGCCGTTGGAGCCGGCCGCGGCCGAGACCCGCCGAGACCTGGAGGCCGAGGCCGACCCCTGGCGGAGGCACGTGTTGAGACGGCGGCTCGAGACGCTCGCGCGCGTCGAGGCCCAGCGATCGTCCGCCCCCGACGCCCGCTCCTGCGCGCGGGCGTTGACGAACGAGGATCTGAAGCTTCTGTGCGAGAGCCTGATGATCGAGAGGCAGCGCGACGACTTGAGGGCCTTCGCCGTGCACTTCGACACGTGGTTCTCGGAGCAGTCGCTGCACGACGCGGGCGAGGTGGAGCGCTGCCTGCAGAGGCTCGTGGAGGCCGGCATCGCGGACACCGAGCCGTACCAGACCGTGCTCAAGCTCGGCAAGAACGGCGAGGTGCTCGAGACCGTCCGCGTGGAGCAACCCCGGGACGACGAGGACGACGACGCGCCCGAGGGGGAGGCCGTGCAACCCACCCTGTGGCTGCGGTCCACGCGCTTCGGCGACGACAAGGACCGCGTTCTGCGCCGGCGGGACGGTCGGCTGACGTACATCGCCAGCGACCTTGCCTACCATCTGGACAAGTTCAACCGACCGCCGAACGCCGATCGTCTGGTCACCGTGCTCGGGCCCGACCACCACGGCTACATCGGTCGCCTCACGGCCGTGGTGGCGGCGCTCCTACGCCACGGCGAGGGAGAGGAGGCCGACCGCCGCGCGCTCGAGGAGGCCCGGCGCCGGCTCCAGGTCGTGATCTTCCAGATCGTTCGGTTCGTGAAGGACGGCGAGCCTGCGCCGATGCGCAAGCGCGACGGCAACATCTACGCGCTCATCGACCTCATCGAGGAGCTCGGGCGAACGATGGCCCCCGAAGAGGAGCCGGAGCGCCAGCGGCAGGTCGGCAAGGACGTGGCCCGCTTCTTCTATCTCATGCGGAGCCACGACACCCACATGGACTTCGACATCGACCTGGCGACGAGGCGCTCGGACGAGAACCCCGTGTTCTACGTGCAGTACGCCCACGCCCGCATCTGCTCCGTGCTGCGGAAGGCGTCAGGGGCGGGATTCCAGCCGGAGCAGGCCGCCGAGGAGGACCTGCGGCTGCTCGGGCACCCCAAGGAGCTCGCCTTGGTCAAGAAGGTGGCCGACCTTCCCTACGAGGCGCGCCGCTGCGCCGACGACTTCGGCGTGCATCGCCTGACGACCTACGCCGTGGACCTGGCCCGGCTGTACCATGCGTTCTACGACACTTGCCGCGTCCTCCAGCCCGAGAACCCCGCGCTCACGCGCGCCAGGCTGGCGCTGTGCCAAGCGGCAGCCTTGGGGTTGCGCGGCGCGCTGGGTCTGCTCGGCGTCTCCGCGCC
This sequence comes from Fimbriimonadales bacterium, assembly GCA_026418055.1. Lineage (GTDB taxonomy): Bacteria > Armatimonadota > Fimbriimonadia > Fimbriimonadales > Fimbriimonadaceae > UBA8783. The sequence goes on along the minus strand of JAOACB010000011.1, from coordinate 49,342 downwards.
CGAGCGGATGTGAGCTACAGCTCCCGGTAGGGGGCGCACAGCGGGTCGCCGATGACGATGTCCTTCCACTTGAGGACAGGCGACGCCATGTAGAAGCTCTCCGCCAGGTTGAAGCCCGAGGTGTAGCGGTCGAAGAGGATGTCGGGCCGCGCCAACGCGAACGTGTACGGCTCGCTCACGTATCCCTTCACGCCGGACACTCCCTGCGCGATCAGGTCGGTGACCAAGCTCTGCCAGTGATCGTCCTTCCTTCCGAAGGTGTATCCGCTGGTGGAGACGAATGTCTCGGCGATCGCTCCGGGGTGGAAGCGCAACCGGCGGTAGGCCTCGCGGTCGAAGGCGGCGTCGTTGCTCCCCCAGCTGACGTACCCCATCAGCGGCTCGCCAGGCGCCAAGAACTTGGACGTGGTCTCCAGCTGGGCCCTGAAGCCCTTCTCGGTCAGGATCTGCTTGGCCTTGGACATCAGCTCCTGCAGCGCGCCGTACCCGCCGGACTTCCGGTTCTCCGCCTCGTCGAAGAAGAACAGCCCCTTGGCTGGCCGCGCGTTCACGGCGTTGTCGACGAGCCTCTTGCACACGGCGAGGTCCCACCCGTCGAGCCTCGTCACTAAGAAGAAGCCGTACCGCGACGAGTCGAAGCTCTCGTTCTTGCCGAAATACGGGTTGATGGACCGCTGGATGCTCTCGGGCTCGGGCTTGGTGATCGACAGCACCGGCAGGTCCATGGCCGCGAGGCGACCATCCACGGAGTAGCCGCCCTCCCGGATGCGGATCGGGATGCCGCGCGTCAGCACGATGAAGTCGATGCGTCCGGGCAGCGAGCGGATCTTGGCCCTCGCCGGATCCAGCAGCTTGGTGCGGAATTCGTCCGAGGAGACCTCGTCCCTCACCGGCAGGTTCACGCCGAGGGTGTTCTCCGGCGGGACCCCCCGCCGCAGCGAGTAGTACCGCCCCAGCTCGACGCTCTCCGAGCTGAGCGTGTTGACCACCACCAGCACCCGCCCGGCGTCAGGATGGGGCCGAACGCTCGCTGGGGCCGACGTTGCGGCGCAGCCGGCCGCCAGCAGCGCCGCAAGCAGGCTAATCACCCTTGCGACGCCAAACACGCCGGGGATACCTCCTGCGAATCCGAACCATCGCCCTGCCGATCTCGCCGTACATCTTTGCGCGGGCGGCCGCTCCCTTCACCAGTCCCATCTTCCTTTCTTTGAACGCGTGGCTGACCCCGTGCAACACCACCCGGCGCACTACGGCCCTCTGCCGGCGCGCCGCCTCGTTCAGGGCGACCTCCGCGCCCATGCGCAGCTCCCGCATCATCGGAACCGCCTCGAAGATCCGGCGCACCAGGGCGCGCTGGCCGCTGATGTACGGAGTGATCCACTGGGCGGTGTCGCTCCAGAATCGGCCACCGCGGAACACGCCGACGCACATGTCGCACGCGCCGCTCAACACCGGCGACACGATGGCGTCCAAGTGGTGGGTCTCGAAGCCCTCGAGATCCGCGTCCACGAACGCGAGCACCTCGGCCCGGGTCGACTGGACGCCCGCAGCCATCGCCCCTCCCTTCCCCAGGTTCTTCGGCAAACGGATGACGCGGACGCCGGGGAAGCCGGAGGCGACCTCGGCGGTTCCGTCGGTGGAGCAGTCGTCCACGACGATCACCTCGTCCACGAGCTTGGAGCCGACGACCGCGCGCAGGACCCCGCCGATCCGCTCGGCCTCGTTGAAGGCCGGAAGGATCGCGGCGACCTTCGGCCGGTCATCGCGCGACTCCCCGGCCGGAGTTGGACGGGGTTCCGTTCCCGAGGCGTTCATCCCACCAGCCCGCGCCCCTCGAGGCGCGCCCGCAGTCTCTCCTCGATGCGCCAGCCGGCTCGGTTCCAGCCGCGAGCCACGGCTCCCGCCAGCCCTGACTTCGGCAGCAGCCAGCGGACGTTCGCGAAGACGTTCTGCGGCTTCCAACGCCTCTTGTACGGTTCGTCTCCCCTCAGGAAGTCGAAGGTCCGAAGGCCCTCGCCGATGGCATGGCGGATCGTCGCCGCCACGAGCAGCGTGCCCGGCGAGAGGCTCTTCCGGCTCGGGTCGAAGCCGCACTGGTAGAAGTAGCACGCGCCTCCCACCGCCATCGCATAGATCGCGCCGATCGCCTGCCCCTCGAACTCCAGAACTCCCAGCCGCAACCAGCCCCTCTCGCTCGCCGCCCGCGCCCATTGGCGGTGGAACGCCTCGGATCGTCTGCCGACGAACGCACCCGGCAGTCCCCGGTCGCGCCAGCGCTTGCGGTGCGTGGCGAGCAGAACCTCCATGCCGTGGTCCGTCTCGTCCGGCCCGACGAACCGAACCCTCGCCGCGCCGCTCGCGAACTCGCCGCGATCCAGCCTCCGCGCGTCGTACCGGAGGCTCTTGCCCAGGCCGGCCAGGTACTCCTCGTACGTCGGAGGGAGATCCAGAACCAGGCACCGAGCCTGCTCGAAGCACGCGCCGCCCGCTGCGATCGCTGCGAGGGGATGAGTCTCGCGCACCTGATGCAGGTCGGCGAGATCGTGGTCCCTGGACTCGCGAACAGCATCCCACGTGGCGTAAGCGACCTGAGTCTCATAGCCCGGCCGCGCCAACGAATGCAGGTAGTCGGACGCGCCGGTGCCGATCCAGCGGAGTGCCTTCCAAGGTCCTCGGGTCACGGCGAAAGGTGCCAGACCCACCAAGTCCCGCCCCTCGAACAGCGCCACGATCCATGGCCGTTTCCTGCCGCCGAACCACCGCCACCACAGGCTCTGCCACTCCCACGATTGGAACGGCGTCGCGCTCGCCGCCGACCCGAACAGGTCGGACCAAGGCCCCCGAAGCCTGTCCGCCCAGTCGGCGTCGGTGACGATGTGCGTCCTCAGCACGGCACCATTATAGCCTTGACGCTCTCAAGCCCCGAAGAACTCCCTGACTTTGGCGGCCGCGTGCAACACCTGTTCGTCTGTGAGGTGGGGCTGGATGGGAAGGCTGAGGATCTCCCGGGAGATCCTCTCCGTCACCGGCAGGCTGCCAGGCCCGTTGGCCAGATGGCGGTATGGGCTGTGCAAGTGCAACGGCACCGGGTAGTAGATCATCGAATCGACGCCGCGATCCTTGAGGAACGCCTGCAGCTCGTCGCGCCGCGTCGTGACGATGCTGTACTGGTGCCAAGTGTGGTTGTTGCCCGGAAGCACCTTCGGCGGACAAACTGGCACGCCCTCGAGCGCGGTCCCGTACAGGGCGGCGAGCTCGCCGCGCCTCTCGTTCCAGGCTCGGAGCCGCTGGAGCTTGGCGCGGAGCACGGCCGCCTGGATCTCGTCCATGCGCGACGTGTAGCCGACGTAGTCGTAGTAGTAGCGTTCGCGACCCATGCCGTGCACCCGCATCGAGCGAGCCTTCTCGGCCACGTCGTCGTCGTTGGTCAGGATCATCCCAGCGTCGCCGGCCGCACCGAGGTTCTTGGTCACGTAGAAGCTGAGCCCGGCGGCGAGACCGAAGTTGCCGGCGTACACGCCGTGGTGCGAGCTGTCGATCGCCTGGGCCGCGTCCTCGAGCACCATGAGTCCCCGCCTCCGCGCGATGTCGGCGAGGGCCTCGACGTCCGCCAGCTGACCGAACAGGTGCACCGGAAGGATCGCCTTCGTGCGGTCGGTGACCGCGTCCTCCACTTGGTTGGGATCGATCATGAATCCCTGCGGCTCGATGTCCACGAACACCGGCCTCGCGCCGGCCTGAAGGATCACCTCGACGCTCGCCACGAACGTGAAAGCCGTGGTGATCACCTCGTCGCCAGGACCGACGCCGCAGGCGTCGAGCATGATGCGCAGGGCGTCGGTGCCGCTGTTCACGGCCACGCCGTGCTTCACGCCGTGCCGGCGGGCCACCTCCTCCTCCAGCGCCCGGTTGTGCTTCCCCAGCACATAGGCGCCGGTCTCCAGAATCTCCTGGATCCACGGGTCGAGCGTCTCTCGAACCTCGGCGTACTGCGAGCGGACGTCGACGAAGGGAACTCTCATCCTGGGCTGATTGTGAACGAGCTGCGACCCCGTTTGCCGAGAGGCCACAATGACGCTGTGCCGCAGTGGCCGTTCCCCATCGTGCTCGCCAGCGCGTCGCCGCGCCGCCAAGAGCTCCTTCGAACGATCGTCGACCGCTTCGAGGTGGACCCCGCGCACCTGGACGAGCACTCACTGGTCGCGAACGACCCGTGGCAGACGGCGGAGAACCTCGCTCTGGCCAAGGCGCTCGAGGTTGCCCCGCGCCACCCCGGATCGGTGGTGGTGGCCGGAGACACGGTGGTCGCGTACGAGGAGTCTCCGGGCCGCTTCCTCCAGCTGGCGAAGCCCGCGGACGAGGAGGAAGCGGTCCGCATGCTCCGAGCGCTGTCCGGACGAGAACACTGCGTGGTCACGGGCATGGCCCTCGCCACGCCGTGGGGTCGGGAGGCGTTCTCCGAGACATCCGTGGTTCGGTTCCGTCCGCTCTCCGAAGTGGAGATCGAGGCTTACGTTCGAACGGGCGAGCCCATGGACAAGGCAGGCGCCTACGCGATCCAGGGCGGGGCCGCGGCTTGGGTCGAGCGGGTGGAAGGTCCGATCGACAACGTGATCGGCTTGCCTACGAGGGCGCTGCGGGAGCGGTTGGAACGGATCGCGGGCTACTGGCGCGGCCGCTCGGAATAGAATGCAGGCATGGCTCCTTGGGGATGGGGGGACTCCGCCAGGCCGTGGGCCGCTGCGGCCTTGGTGGCGTGCGCGCTGTTTCTGATCGGGTTCCTTGGAGGCAGGAACCTGCGTCGGCCGGCCGAGATCGTCGTGCGGCCGTCCTCGGCCTCCCTCGCTCCACCGCAGCCTTTGGTCTCCGAAGGCGGGGCCCTTGGGGACGCCGCACCCTCGGAACCTACCGTCCCTGCCGCCGAGGTGGTGGTTCACGTCGTGGGACGAGTCGTCAAGCCGGGCGTGTACCGTTTGCCTTCCGGCTCTCGCGTCGAGGACGCCATCCAGGCGGCGGGAGGCTTTCTGAAGGACGCGGATCAGGCCGCGCTCAACCTCGCTGCGAGGCTCGAGGATGGCACTCAGCTCGCCGTGCCGAAACTCGCAGCCTCCCGCTCCGCCGAGCCGCCCGTCAGTCCCGTCTACGCGCCTTCCCCGCAGGCTTACGCCTCCCAAGGCGCCGCCATGGACTCCTCGGCGGCATCGAAGCCGCGGTCGGGAGCCAAGCAGAGGCCGGCTCCGGGCTCGATCTCCCTCAACACCGCCACGGCGGAGCAGCTGCAGGCGCTGCCGGGCGTGGGGCCCGCCACCGCGGAGAAGATCCTCGAGTACCGCCGCACGCACGGACGATTCAACTCGGTGGACGAGCTGCTGGCTGTGCGCGGCATCGGCCCGAAGAAGCTGGAGGATATCCGGCCCTACGTGAGGCTCTGAGCCCATGGAGATCCGCTACGCGGTCGAGCCGAACCTCTCCGTGGTGGAGTTCTTGAGCGTCCTGTCCAGCTCAGGACTGGCGGAGCGGCGCCCGGTCGACGACCCCGAGCGCATCGGGCGCATGCTACGCAATGCCGACGTGATCGTGACGGCCCGATCCTCGGGAGACCTCGTCGGGGTGTCCCGCGCGCTGACCGACGGTGCGTACTGCACGTACCTGTCGGATCTGGCGGTCGACCGGGCCTTCCCAGGTCGAGGCATCGGGAGGAGACTGATCGAGGAGACCCACCGCGCCGCCGGCCTCGAAACCACGTTGATCCTTCTCGCCGCACCAGCTGCCAGAACCTACTACCCGCACATCGGCATGGAGCGGCACGACTCCTGCTGGATCTTGAGGCCGGGAACCAGGCTCAGAGCCGACCGAGCGGATTGACGGGCCTGCCGTTGACCCGCACCTCGAAGTGGAGGTGCGGCCCCGTGCTCAGGCCTGTGGACCCGACGCGCGCGATCGGCTGGCCCCGCCGAACCCTTTGGCCCTCCGACACCAGCAACGCCGAACAGTGGGCGTACACGGTCGAGTATCCGCCGCCGTGATCGAGGATCACCATGTTCCCGTAGCCGTTGCCATACGTGGCGGCGATGACCACGCCGTCCGCCGCGGCGAGGATCCGAGTCCCGTGCGGAGCCGAGATGTCGATGCCCGTGTGCATCCTCGTGCGGCGCAGGATCGGATGGAAGCGCATCCCGAAGCCGCTGGTGATCGGACCGGAGACCGGGCGCGAAAACCGACCGGTGAAGGGAGCGAGCGCCGCCGAGGGCCGTTGCTTGCGGTAGTAGGCTCGGATCCGAGCCTCGATGGCGCGCTCTTCCGCCTCCAGCATGCGGACGGCCCGCTCGAGGTCCTCTTTCCTCTCGATCAGCTGGCCGAGCAGCCGAGACTTCTCTCCCTTGACCTCCCGCAGCTCCGCCTGTTCGCGCCTTTGGTCCGCCGCGAGCGCGGACACCCGCACGACGAGGCCATCCACCTCCCTCTTCTTCGCCGCAACCTCGCGGCACAGCGCGTCGAGCTGCTCGAAGACGGCGCGGTCCTGGCGCGCCATGCACTCGTAGAGGTACTGCCTGGAGGCGAGCTCACCCAAGCTGCGCGACTCGACCAACGCCGCCAGAACGAGGCCCTCGCCCCGCATGTAGATTCTTCGAAGCCTCCGCCGGGCCTCCTGCCTCTGGGCCTCCAGGCGCCTCAGAGCGTCCTCCAGCTCGGCCTTCAGTCGGGCCTGCCGGGAGCGACCCTCCTGCAACCTCTGCGTCGTCGCGTCCAGGCGCCGCTGCACGTCCTGAATCCGGCCGTCCACCTCGCGCAGGTCGCCCCTCACCGCGCGCACCTGCCTCTTGGTCTGCTGCAACTCGCGCACGGCTTCTGCCTTGCGCGTGCGCACGGAGCTGAGCGAGCGGCTCAGCGACTGGGGACTCTTGGACGGCTCGGCCCACGATGCGACGGCCGCAAGCGCCGCCACACCCGCCAGCAACTGCGCGAACGGCCTCATGTCGTTTGCCTCATCGCCCTCCGTAGCGACAGGAGGGAGCATACCGCCCCGTAGATCGCCCCAGCCCCACAGAAGGCCGCGAACCCCATCGCGACCGGGTACGGGCCGAGGTCGGCCGTCGCCTGCAGGCTCGCCAGCCGCTGCTGGAGGTGCGTGTGGGACATCCAGACGAGAACGTTGGCGAGCGCGCCGCCGAAAAGTCCCTGCAAGGCGCCCTCGATCACGAAAGGCGTGCCGACCGTGAAGCCCGTCGCCCCCACGAGCCGCATGATCCGAAGCTCCCTGGCTCGCGCCACCACGGTGAGCTGAATCGCGTTGTAGATCAGCACGCCGGCCGTGACCAGCAGCAGCCCTCCCAGGGTGCCCCCCAGCCAACGCAGAAAGCGCAGTCCCTGATCCAGGTACTGCCGCGCCGCCTCGTCGTACACGATGCCGTTCGGCTCGACCGTCTCGATGCGCTGGATGGCTGCCCGCACGCTGTCGGCCTTGCCGAGGTCTGACAGCGTCACCTTGAAGGCGTCCGGGAGCGGGTTCTCCAAACCCTCCGTCTCCTTCGGCATCTGCTCGCGCATCTTGCGCCAAGCGATCTCCCTGGGGATGTGCCGAGCGTCCGCGACTCCGTCGACCGATCGAATGCGCCGGGCAGTCGAACGGATCTGGTCGAACGTCACACCCTCCTTCAGGAACACCCTCATGTCGAACTGGCCCGGGATCCTCTCGGCGAACGCGCTGACCCGTAGGTACACGTAGCCCAGCCCTCCCAGTAGGTACAGCGAAACGGCCACCGTGCTGACCGCGGCGAAGGACAGCATCCGGTTGCGCCGTAGAGCCACGAACGCCTCGCCGATCAGGAACACCAGGTGGTCAAGCAAGCCCAGCCTCCTCCTCGGCTTCGACGATCCGTCCCGACTCGAGCCGGATGACGCGCTTGTCCATCCTCTCCACAACCAGCATGTCGTGGCTTGCCACCAGCACCGTGGTCCCCCGGACGTTCAGCTGCGCCAACAGCTCCATGATCTCGATGCTGTGCTCGGGGTCCAGGTTGCCAGTCGGCTCGTCCGCCAGCAACAGCAGGGGATTGTTGATCAACGCTCGGGCGATGGCGACGCGCTGCTGCTCGCCGCCGCTGAGCTGGTGGGGGAAGGCGTCCGCCCGGTGGCCGATGCTCACGCGCTCCAGGATCTCGGGCACCTTGCGACGAACCTCGCGGGAGGACGCGCCGATCGCCCGCATGGCGTAGGCCACGTTCTCCCACACGCGCTTGCTCGGCAGGAGCGCGAAGTCCTGCGGAACGATGCCCATCTGCCTGCGCAGGTGAGGCACCTCGCGCGGCCGAACCTCGCCCAGCTCGCGACCGTCGAGAAGCGCGCGTCCCCCGGTGTGCTGCACCTCGCGCGAGATCACCTTCAAGATGGTGCTCTTCCCAGCTCCGGTCCGACCGACGAAGAACACGAACTCCCCCTTCTGCACCTCGAACGACACGCCGTCCAGCGCCACGGTCTCCGAGTACTTCACCTCGACCCGATCGAACACAACCAACGGGCGGCCGGAAGATGGGGGTGGGAGATCCATCGAACAGCGGTGAATCGTACCCGCAGAAACCGCGCGCCGAAAGACCCAAAGCGTAGGTAAAGTGGGGTTGCAGGCAGTACCCAACGGAGGGACCGATGCAGCTCAACCGATACCAGCGAACCCGCGCAGACCACCGCAGAGAGTATGCGGAGGACTACTGCGAACTGATCGACGACCTCCTGCGCGAGAAGGGGCGCGCGCGCCTTTGCGACCTCGCGGAGATCCTCGGCGTCTCGAACGTCGCCGTTTCCAAGACCATCCAGCGCCTGAAGCGGGAAGGCCTGCTCGAGTCCCCGCCCTACCGGCCCGTGCGGCTGACGGAGAAGGGACGGGCGCTGGCTCAGAAGGCGCGCGAGAACCACCGCCTGGTGCGGAGATACCTCGAGAAGATCGGCGTGCCGCCGGAGGTCGCCGACGCCGACGCGGAGGGCATCATGCACCACGTCAGCGAACAGACGATCGACGCGTTCCGTCGCGAGCTCGACGGCAGGTGACCCTCAGGAGCCCGTCGCTCTGTCCGCGATCGACTCCGCGCGCTTGGCGATCGCCTGCAGCACGTTGTCGAGGTTCTTGATCACAAGCGCGTGCACGACCTTCTTCACGAGCGGGCCAAGGGTCGGCACGTTGTACTCGTACTCGCAGAAGCTGTCGAAGCGGGTGCCACCATTCTCCTCGCGGAACGTCCAGACCCCCTCGAGGCGGTCGTAGTCCCCCTCCAGCTGGCGGAAGCGGCAGGTCCTCGCGGCATCGTCCCAAACGTCCTCCTGCGTCCAACGGACCTTCAGTCGGAAGGTAGGAACCACAGCGGACCAATGGGAAACCACGCGCCGCCCGTCCGACTCCAAGACCTGCACCGCCTTGACGTCGGACATGAATTCCGGGAACCTCTCGTTGTCCTTGGCGACGGCGTAGAGCACCTCGAGGGGCGCGCGGCTCCACACGGTGTTCTCCACGGTCGGCATGGGAGTCAGTGTACCTATGCCGGTACCTCACCGGGCCGGGTACCCTGAGCGAGGCGCCTCCGGGGCGCCCAGAACCTATGCGCGCCGTGATCCTGCAGGAGCCAGGCCGGATCGTCCATGCGGAAGTCGAGGACCCCCGGCCAGGGCCCGGCGATCTTCTCCTTCGCGTCCGGGCCGCCACCACGTGCGGAACGGACCTCAAGGCGTTCCTGCGCGGCCACCCGGCCATCCCGATGCCCGGGGTGTTCGGGCACGAGTACGCCGGAGTGGTGGTCGAAGCGGGAGAGGGCGCGGGCTTCCGACCCGGCGACGAGGTCATGGGCGTGCACTCCGCCCCCTGCAAGGCATGCCGGTGGTGCCGCGACGGGCAGGAGAACCTCTGCGAGTCGCTCATGTCGACCAAGGTGCTGGGCTCGTTCGCGGAGCTGCTGCTCATTCCCGCCAGGATCGCTCGGCTCAACGTGTTCCCAAAACCGCCGACCCTGCCGTTTCCCTTGGCGAGCCTCTTGGAGCCGCTGTCCTGCGTGGCCCAGGGCTTGATGGAGCTCGCGAAGTGCGGGTTCCCGGGGGCCTCCCCGAGCGAGCGCTCCGTGGCCGTCGTGGGTCCCGGCGCGATCGGCCTCATGTTCGTCGCGGCCCTCCGTCGGCTGGGCGTCGGCAAGGTGGTGCTGGCCGGCCGCAACCCTCTGCGCCTGGCTGTGGGAGAGTCCCTGGGAGCCGAGACCGCGCACCTGCAGGACCTCCGTCCGCTGGACGGCGTGGGGTTCGATGCGGTGATCGAGTGCGTCGGGGTTCCGACGATGTGGGAGCGGAGCTCGGATTGGGTCCGCAGGGGCGGCTGGCTGATGCTGTTCGGAGGTTGCCCGCCGGGAACGAAGGCCTGCTTCGACACGCGGCGGTTGCACTACGATCAGATCACGGTTCTGAGTCCGTTCCACTTCGGCACCGCGGCCGTCGCGACGGCGCGGGAATGGCTGACCAGCGGCATGCTCGGGTTGGAGCGGCTGATCACGGGCACGGCGTGCCTGGAGGAGGCGGCCTCGGTGTTCGATCGCCTGCGGAATGGCGTCGGCATCAAGTACGTGTTCCAACCGTGAGGCTCGCTCGCTACGTCGGAAACGGCCGGGTCGTCATCGATCGGGAACAGGAGCCGGGCCTCCCCGAGGGCGGCCTGTTGTTGAGGTCCCTGGCCAGCGGCCTTTGCACCGGAGAACTCATGGATTGGTACATGGACTCCAAGGTGCCGCATGTGCTCGGCCACGAGGTGTGCGGCGTCGTGGAGGCGTCGGACGATCCTCGCTTCCCGGTAGGCTCCCTGGTCGCCCCCCATCACCACGCGCCTTGCGGCTCGTGCCTATGGTGCTCCTCAGGCCGGCCCGTCCACTGCCCCGTCTGGAGGTCCACGCGATTGATCCCCGGCGGCCTGTCCGAGAAGGTGGCCGTGCCGGCGTCCAACCTTTGCGACACCCACCGGGTGGACGACCTTCGGCCGATCGATGCGGCGCTCCTCGAACCCTTGGGCACCGTAGCCAAGTCCATCCGGAGATCCCGATGGCTGCCCGGGGAGCCGGCCGCCGTGGTAGGGCTCGGAACCATGGGTCTCCTGCACCTCCTGTTGCTGGACGGCGCCTTGGGCATCGACCTCGCGGAGCAGCGCCTGCAGTGGGCTGCAAACCTCGGCCTCGCAACCGACCGCGACCCGGCGGCGAACTCCTTCGACGTGGTGTTCGTTTGTCCGGGCACCGAGTCCGCGATCCTTCGGGGAATCCAACTCGTTCGTCCCGGAGGAAGGGTCGTGCTGTTCGCCCCGATGGCGCCGGGATCCCGCCTGCCTTTGGACCAAACCGGGCTGTACTTCCGAGAGGTGGAGCTGATCCCCTCCTATTCGGCCGGTCCCGAGGACCTGGCAGAGGCGCTCCGATGGTTGCGGGCCGGCAGAGTGCGCGCCGAGCAGGTGGTCAGCCACTTCATCCCTCTCGGGGACCTGCCGCTGGCCTACGAGCGTATGAAACGGGGAGAGTGGCTCAAGGCGATGGTGGTGTTCGAGTGATCTACCGCTTCCAGAACGGCGAATGGCCCGACGTGGCGCAGACCCGCTACAAGGACGAGCCCGGGACTTGGGTGGGCGTCTCGCGGAGGGTCTTCACCGACAACCTCGCCTGCGGATTCGAGGCGCGGTGCTTCGAGATCGAGCCCGGCGGCTTCACGTCCTTCGAACGACACCGGCACTCGCACCTCGTGCTCGTGCTCGCTGGCCGCGGTCGCGTGAGACTCGGAGACGCCTGGCATCCGATCGGCCCCATGGATGTCGTCCGCGTGGATCCCCTCCAGCCGCACCGCTTCTCGAACGACGGCTCGGTCGCCCTGAGGATCCTCTGCGTCGTGGATCGCGAACGAGACCGTCCCGAACTTCTGGACCCCGACGAGGCGGCTGGAACGTCCAAAGGATGACGCGTTGAAGAGCCACCTCCTCCCCCTGTTCGCACTCGCGGTGCTGGCCCCTTGCGGCCGGGCCGACGAGCCGCCCGCCGTCCCAGCCGCCCGCGCGGACCAGGCGGCCCAAGCGCGTCGGGACGCCCACGCCGAGGACCTCGCTCGCGACGTGGAGCTCGGACGCAGGTATGCCGCGGAGGTCGAGAAGCAGTACCGCGTTTCGAAGAACTCGGAGTACCAGGAGCGCGTCCAGCGCATCGGTTCCGAGCTGGCCGCCATAGCGAACTCGCTCCAACCGCGCGTCCTGTGGGGAGACCCGCGCAAGAACGCGTTCGAGTACACGTTCAAGGTCCTGGAGGGCAAGGACGTCAACGCGTTCTCGTTGCCCGGCGGGTTCATCTACGTGTACGAAGGGCTCATCGAGTACGCCGAGAGCGACGATGAGCTGGCGGGGGTTCTCGCCCACGAGATCGCCCACGCGGCGTTCCGCCACCTGGCGACCCTCCAGCGCGAGCAAAGCCGCCTCCAGGCCATCACGCTGCCGATGATCCTCGTGGCGATCTTCTCGGGCGGACAGGCCACCGGAGACCTCATGATGCTGGGACAGCTGGTCGGTCTGGCGGCCGGCAGCGGATGGAGCCAGCAGGCGGAACAGGCGGCCGACGACGGAGGTCTGCAGTACATGCTCAAGAGCCGTTACAACCCGGTGGGAATCCTCACGTTCATGGAGCGGCTCGCGGTCGACGAGCGCAACCGGCCCAAGATCGACTGGGGCATCTATCGGACGCACCCTCCCTCCAGGGACCGCGCGATGGAGCTGGCCGCCAAAATCCGAGCCGCGGGCGTCCCGATCGAGCGGAGCAAGGTGACCCGCACGTTCCGCGCTCTGGCGGAGCCGGGGAAGGCCCAAGGCTCGGTCGAGATCCGGTTCAACGGCAGCCGCATCGCCACTCTGGCGGGACCGGACGCGCTGGCTCGCGCCGAAAAGGCCTGCTCCAAGCTCAACGCGTTCTTCGACCGCGTTCCCGAGCTGTTCCAGGTGTCGGCGCGAGAGGACGGCAGGGTTGTGGGACTCGGCAAGGAGCTCTTCCGCATCACCGCGGACGACGCTTCCCTCGCGGGTCAATCGGTGGAGGACGCCGCGTTCGCTTCGGTGCAAGCCATCAAGCGGAGCCTGTACTTCCTCAGCTACCGCATCTGGGAAATCCGCTGAACGGCCCTCTCCACGGCCCCCTCCAGCCTGTCGGCCAAGCCGGGGCCATGGAACGCCAGCGTCGCCTCGTACCCACCTTCGGCGTACTCCGCTGAGGTTAGGATGTAGCCGATCCAGCCACCCACGTGGGAGGCCACGACCACCGGATCGAAGCCCTTCTGCCGACCGACCTCGGCGAGGCGCCTTCCGACAGCCGAAGTCGGCTCTCCCGGTATCCCCACCACCAAAGCCCTGCCGAGCCGCAGCACGATCAGCTCCGCGGTCGGCGGCGCGAAGCGGCTCACCGCGAGGCGCGCCAGGGCTTCGGGCACACGGTTGGCCTTCGCGAACTCGGGGTGCGGCACCGCCGTGCCGAGAGGGATCGGCTCGAACGTCCAAGCCACCCCCGACCCGAGGTCCCTCGGGGGCGAGGCGTCGAGCGCCGACCGCAGAGCCTGGGCGAACAACCTTGGCAGATCCGCCCGCGGACCGCTCGGCGGCACCGGAGAAACGTCTCCAATGGCGCCGGTGAGCACGATGCCCCCGGCCTCCCTCATCAGCCAGCCCGGCCACTCGGGATCCAATCTCCGGTGCTCGGGACCCAGCAGCACCGGATGCGCCGCGAAGGCCTGGAACAGCGGCGCGCCGCCTGCGGAGATGCGGTAGGCGCGAGCGTCGGGACGATCGCCTGCCCGGCGAGCGCGGTTCAGACCCGCCGTCTCTGCGATCCTCGCCTCAAGCCTGCCCAAGGGCACCGCCGACGACTGCAGAGACCGCCGGATCGCCTCGCTCAGGCGCCCCGCGGTCCATTCGAGCTGCCGAGCCCTGTAGGTGGCGACGCCGGGCACCGGGATCTTCATCCTCTCGTTCAGCATCTGGCTGTCGGGGGCGCAGTGCGTGTGCGTGGCGCTCAGCACCACGTCCGTGCCGGTCGGAGCTTGGGAGCGCACCCTGGCCACGAGGCTCTCGGGCACCGTCAGAGCCTCCACGGCGAGCCAGACCAGACGCTTGGAACCCGCCTCGAGGACCAGCGCACGCGCCATCAGCGGCTCTCCCCCGGGCTCGAAGACCGCCGCGCCGCGCTCGGTGTAGCCACCGAGCGGCAACGGCTCCGTGGGGGTGAGATCGACGTCGGCCAAGCGGAACGTCGCGGAGGCGAGCGCGAGCAATGCCGGCAGCATACGTTTCAGTAGAACGCACGGGGCACGCTTCCGGTTCTGCTAAACTCCAGCTTGCGATGGGTTTCACGGTCAAGCTGGACGGCGACGTGGTCTCGGTCGAGCCCGGCCGCTCGGCGACTCTGACGATCGAAGTCAGCCGGTCCGTGCCCGCCGAGACCTCCGGCCCCGCGAGCGAACCCGAGACGTTCGAACTCTCCCAAGAGGGCCTCGATCCCGAGTGGGTCGCCGTGCCCGTGCCGACGTTCCAGCCGTCCGGCTCCGAGCCGTTCCAGGTTCGCCTTGTTCTCCGACCTCCGCGCACCAGCGAGAGCGTCGCGGGCAGCTACCCCTTCGTCGTGCGGGTCCGTTCGCTCGCCACCGGCGAGACGCGCGCCTGCCAGGCGATGCTGGAGGTGGCCCCGTTCCACCACCTGAGCGCCGACATCGAGCCCCGCCGAGGCGCGGTCGGACCGACCCGGCGAACCGACGCTTTCGAGCTGACGCTCGCCAATCTCGGCAACACGGAGGAAACCCTCGTCCTCGGCTATTCGGATCCCGAAGACGAGTGCGTGCTGAGCTTCGAGACGGACCAGGTGGTGCTCGCGCCGGGCCAGCAGCGAAGGGTGGCGTTCGAGGCGGGTCTCCGTCGCATTCCTCCTTTCGGCGGCGTGCAGCTCTTCGCGTTCAACGTGACCGCGCGGAGCGTTTCGCAGCCTGCCGTGTCCTGCTCCGCTCAGGCGCATCTCGAGAGGCGGCCGCTGATTTCCACCGCAGGGCTCGTGGCCATCTTCCTGCTGGCTCTGCTGGCTTCGGCATGGTGGACCCTCCGGCCGCGCCAACCCGTGGCTCGCGTCACGCTCGAGAGCTCCTCGATCCTGAGGGACTCGCCCCTCGTCGTGCAGTGGCGGCTGGACAGCGCCGACAGCCTCAAGCTGTCGGTGGGCGACGAAGAGCGAGTGGTGATGCAGCCCATGGGCACCACCCAGTTCTTCCCCAAGGCGCCCGGGATGCTGGTGGCGATCCCGTATCGCGGGTCCGTCCAAGGCCAGAGGATCGAGATTCCGTTCTCGGTCGAGGAGCCTCCAGCGGTGCCCAAGCCGAAGATCGAGGAGTTCTCGATCTCGCCGACCACGATCGAGCTCGGGCAACCCCTGGCGGTGCGCTACCGCGCACGCAACGCCGCAAGGCTCACGCTCTCGCCGCCTGGGATCGACCTCAACCAAGCCGCTCCCGAGGTGGAGATCAAGCCGGAGAGGCTAGGAACCATCGAGTACACGCTCGTCGCCGTCAACGACAAGGGAGAGTCCGACCGCAAGACCATCAAGGTCACCGTCGTAGATCCCAGCCAGGCCAAGGTGGTGGCCTTCGCGGCGAGCCCGGAGAAACTCACCGCCGGACCGGGCCTCGTGCGCCTCGAGTGGCAGCTGACCAACGCCGTGCGGGCCGAGCTGATCTACAACGGCACGAAGCAGAAGGTGGATCCCACCGAGGGGTTCCAGGAGGTCGACGTGCAAAAGACCACCACCTTCCGCCTCGTCGCCTACGACTCGGAGGGTAGGACCGTGGAGAAGGCCATCACGGTCACCGTCGTGCCTCCCGAGCCACCGACGGAAACCGAACTCCCGATGCCATGAGCCAACCTCTCGCGCTGCTCTCCGTTACCGACAAGACCGGCATCGTCGCCTTCGCCCGCGGCCTGGCCGAACTGGGCTTCGGTCTGGTGAGCACCGGCGGAACCGCCCGGACGCTGCGGGATGCTGGCCTCCCGACGACCGACGTGGCGGATCTGACGGGCCTCCCCGAAATGCTGGACGGCCGGGTGAAGACGCTGCACCCGAAGGTCCACGGCGGGCTGCTCGGCGACGTTCGCTCCGAAGACCACCGCCGCCAGATGGCGGAGGCCGGCATCCGCCCCATCTCCGTGGCCGCGATCAACCTGTACCGCTTCGAGGAGACGGTCACACGTCCGCACGAGCCCGACGAGGCCATCGAGTCGATCGACATCGGCGGTCCGGCGATGATCCGCGCCGCCGCCAAGAACCATGCCAACGTCGCCGTCGTGGTCGATCCGCAGGACTACGACGCCGTCTTGGAAGCGATCCGCGAGAACCGCCTCTCCGGGTTGAGGCGCCGGCTCGCTGCCAAGGCCTTCCGACACACCGCCTACTACGACTCTCTGGTGGCGCGCTACCTGAGCGCCGGGGATCCCGGCTTCCCCGAAACGCTGACGCTGGGAATGCGCCTCGCCCGAACCCTGCGCTACGGCGAGAACCCGCACCAGGCCGCCGCCCTCTACTGGGATCCTCTGGGTTTTCCCGGGGTCGCTCAAGCGCGCCAGGTTTGGGGCTCCGAACTGAGCTACAACAACCTGTTGGACGCGGACGCCGCGTGGGAGCTCGCCACGGACCTTCCGAAGGGAGCGGTGGCGATCATCAAGCACGGGAACCCTTGCGGCGCCGCGATCGGCTCGGACCCCGGAGAGGCGTACCGACTGGCCCGAGCCTCCGATCCCGTCTCGGCCTTTGGGGGCATCGCGGCGTTCCACGGGATGGCGGACGCTTCCCTCGCCGAAGCGATGTGCGAGAAGGGGAACTTCCTCGAGGTCGTGGTGGCAGAGTCCTTCACCGAGGCCGCTCTGGATGTGTTCCGGAGCCGCAGCGGCTGGGGTCAGAACGTGAGGCTTCTGGAGGCTCCGGTTCCCTCCGACACGCCCGAGCTGAGGGTCCGCGCCATTCGGGGTGGCTGGCTCGCGCAGGACACCGACGAGGAGCCGCCATCAGAGTGGCGCGCGGTGACCGCACGCCAACCCTCGGCGGACCAGCTGGACGCTCTGCGACTGATGTGGACGGTCGTGCGGCACGTGAAGTCCAACGCCATCGTCGTGGGCACTTCGACCCGCCTGCTCGGCGTTGGGACGGGCCAGATGAACCGCGTGCAGTCCGTCCGTCTGGCTCTCGAGCAGGCAGGGGAGGCGGCGCGAGGCGCGGTGCTGGCGAGCGATGCGTTCTTCCCGTTCCCAGACAGCATCGAGACCGCCGCGCAGGCCGGCATCGCGGCGATCGTGCAGCCTGGAGGGAGCAAGAAGGACCAAGACGTCATCGCCGCCGCCGACAGGCTCGGCTTGGCGATGGTGTTCACCGGGGCGAGGCACTTCCGGCACTGAGCCGGTAACCCTGGCCAGGCTGGCCGGCGTCATAATCCAACAGCGGAGAGTCCAGCGTGAAGAACACGAACGATTTGATCCTGGTGATCGTCGCGGTGCTCGTGGCCGCCATCGGCATCACGGCTGTGGTCCTCACGAAGCCGTCGCCCGTGAAGCCCGCCGATCCGGAATCGCCCGTGCTGAGCGCGCCGTCTCTGCCTGCGGTGACCGTCGCGAAATCCAACGGTCTGGGCGGCGGCAACCGCGGCTTCGGAGGCATGGGCGCCGGCGGACCCATGGGCATGGGCCCCATGATGGGCCCTCCCGGAGGCATGATGGGCGGGCGTCCGAGCGGTCCGATGATGGGACCTCCCGGCGGCATCACCTCGGGCATGGCCGGAGGACAACCGACCATCGGTCCGGCCGGCGCGGGCCGCAAGGGCGCGGGAGCGATGGGCATCCAGTAGACGCCCTGCCGGTGGCGCGGCGGCGGCTCGGGCTTTCTTGCGCCCGAGCCGCCGATTCGTTCAAAATGCCCTCAGGCGCCCCGGCGAAGCGTGACCCATGCCCGCACCCACCGTTCTGAACGTCGGCTTCTACAACTACGTCTTGACCGACAAGATCATCGCTCTGGTGAGCAGCGAGTCCGCTCCCATGCGGAGGCTCATCCAGACCTGCCGCAAGTCCGGCAACCTGATCGATGCGACCCAAGGCCGCCGCACCAAGTCGATCATCTTCACCAACGGCGGAACGATCGTGCTCTCCGCGATCTCGCAGGAGACGCTGGCCAAGCGGCTCATGACCGGGGAGTGGGTGGCCGATGAGGAGTAACGGGCACGCCGGCGGCTTTCGCCACTTCCTTTCGCGCTTCGGGCTCGACATCGGCATCGATCTGGGAACCGCCAACACGCTCGTGCACGTCGCCGGCAGGGGCATCCTTCTCCGCGAGCCCAGCGTTGTCGCCATCAACAAGGACAACGGCGAGGTGATGGCGGTCGGCGAGGAGGCGCGCCGGATGCTCGGCCGCACGCCTGCCAACATCGTCGCGATCCGGCCGCTCAAGGACGGCGTGATCGCCGACTACAACCAGACCGAGGCGATGCTGCGGCACTTCATCGGCAAGGTCGCGCGGCGGGTGCTCTTCCGACGCACCGTCGTGGTCGGCATCCCGAGCGGCGTCACCGAGGTCGAGCGCCGCGCCGTCATCGAGGCGGCCAGACGGGCTGGGGCCACCCAAGCCTACGTGATCGAGGAGCCCATGGCGGCGGCCATCGGCGCCGGCCTGCCCATCGAGGAGCCCTTGGGCTCGATGATCGTGGACATCGGGGGCGGAACCACCGAGGTTGCGGTGATCTCGCTGGCGGGCATCGTGCACAGCAAGTCGATCCGCGTGGCGGGAGACGAGATCGACGAGGCGATCGCCGCCTACATCCGCCGCGCGTACAACCTGTACATCGGCGAGAGAACCGCCGAGCAGACCAAGATCGAGATCGGCAGCGCCTACGCGTTGGAGCACGAGCTCGAGATGGAGGTCAAGGGGCGCGACCTCGTTTCGGGCCTGCCGCGCAGCGCTGTGGTGCGCAGCGAGGAGATCCGCATGGCGATCGCCGAACCGCTCAACGCCATCGTGGACGCGGTCAAGAGCACGCTCGAAGCCACCCCTCCCGAGCTGGCTGCCGACGCGATGAACCACGGCATCGTTCTGGCCGGAGGCGGCGCGCTGCTGCGGGGCATCGACCGCCTCATCTCGGAGGAAACCGCTATGCCGGTGATCATCGCCAACGACCCCCTCAGCTGCGTGGCGATCGGAACCGGCAAGGTCGTGGAGGCGCTGCACGAGAACCCGATGATGCGGCGCATGCTGGAGAAGTCCTCGAAGACTTGAGACAGCGTCCCCAACGCGACTGGGTCTGGCTGCTGGCGCTCCTCGCCCTCAGCCTCCTGACGGGATCGGTCCAGCGCAGGGCCGCCGCCGAGGGCGAGGCTCCGTGGTTCGCGGGCTTCGTCCGGGGGGCGCTGGTGCCGCTGGCCTCCTTCATCGGCAGGGCCCTCGACGCGCGCGACGCATGGCTCTTCGGCATCGCTTCGGCGCCGGAGGTGCTGCGTCTGCGTGCCGAGAACGCCCGCCTGCGGGCGGCAGTCGCCCTGTACGACGAGAGGGTGTCGGAGTTGCTGGGAGAGGTCGACGCCCTGCGCCGGTTCGTTTCGCTGCCGCCCGTTCCGGGAAGGTCCCGCGTCGCCGCCGACGTGGCAGCATCGTTCCCCTCCGAGAACCGCCTCGTGCTCTCGGTCGGAAGGCGGCACGGCGTTCGGCCAGGCATGCCGGTCGTCGACGGCAACGCGCTCGTGGGACTGGTGCGGGACGCCGGCGAGCGCTCGTGCACGGTGGAGATGGTCTCCTCGCCGACCCTGCGCCTCGGCGCGATGGCGCTGAGAAATCCGCCCGCGGCCGGCCTGTTGCGGGGCGAGTCCCTGACGAAGCTCATCCTGGAGTTCCTGGACTTCAACGCCCCGGTGGCGAACAACGACCTCGTGGTCACGTCCGGCTTTTCCGAGCGCGTCCCGCGCGGCATCCCGATCGGACGCATCTTCCAAGTCGAGGAGAGCCGCGAGTTCGGCTCGAGAAGGTCCCAGGTGTTCCCGTTGGCGAACCTTGGAGCCGTTCGGGAGGTGTGGGTGCTCCGATGAAGGGTTGGGGAGGGTTCCTGACCGCCGCGGCCTTGCTGGCAGTGGCGGCGGCGCTGCAGGGCGTCGCGACGCGGCTCGCGGTGCTCGGCGCCTCGGCGGACTACCCCTTGACCGTCGCCTGCACGCTGGCTCTGTTCGGGCGCCCCGCGGGAGGAGCGGTGCTCGGCTTCGCCGCGGGCTTTCTGCACGGCTGCGTGGTGGGGGCGAACCTGGGTTACCTAGCCTTCAGCCGCACGCTCGCGGGATACGCATCCTCCGCGTCCCGATCGCTGGAGGTTCGCCTCAGCCCGCTGGTGGCGGCGCTGACGGTGGCCGTCTGCACGATCGGCGCCGAGGCGCTGGAGCTCCTGTTGCCTCCTGCCAAACCTTTGCTCGGTTCGCTTGGGGATACAATCGGCACAGCGACGTACAACGGAGTTCTCGCGATCCCCTTGTATGCGCTACTGAGCAGATTCCTCCGCCCGGCGCGACCCTAGCCGCGGGCCGGAGGGTCCAGGAAACGCATCATGAGCACACATACGAACGTTCTCGCCATGGCGCGGCAGCAGCTCGCCGTCGCCGCGAAGTACCTCGATCTGGACGACGGCCTCCACGCGGTCCTCGCCCAGCCCAAGCGCCAGCTGATCGTGAACTTCCCCGTCGTCATGGACGACGGCTCGGTTCAGGTCTTCACGGGCTTCCGGGTTCAGCACAACATCACGCGCGGCCCCTCCAAGGGCGGCATCCGCTACCATCCCGAGGTCGACCTCGACGAGACCACCGCGCTCGCCATGTGGATGACCTGGAAGTGCGCCGTGGTGAACATCCCCTACGGCGGCGCCAAGGGCTCCGTCAGGGTCAACAAGAAGCTGCTGTCCAAGCGGGAGCTCGAGAAGCTCACCCGCAGGTTCGCCACCGAAATCAACATCCTGGTTGGGGAGCGCAGCGACATCCCCGCGCCGGACGTCGGCACCGACGCCGAGGTGATGGCTTGGATCATGGACACCTACTCGATGGCGGCCGGCTACACCACGCCCGGCGTCGTGACCGGCAAGCCGCTGGCCCTCGGCGGCTCCGAGGGCCGCGTCGAGGCCACCGGCCGGGGCGTCGTCGTGTCGATGGAGGAGGCGGCCAAACAGATCGGCCTCAACCTGCAGGGAGCCCGGGTGGTCGTCCAAGGCTTCGGCAACGTGGGCTCGGTCGCGGCGATGCTGGCCGAGGAGAGCGGCGCGAAGGTGATCGCGGTGAGCGACGTCGACGGGGGCTGCTACAACCCGAACGGGCTGCCGATCCGGGACATCGTCCACAACCACATCGGGCGCGGCAGGAGGCTCGCGGAATACAAGGAGTGCGAGCGGATCAGCAACGCGGAACTGCTCGAGCTCGAGTGCGAGGTGCTCATTCCCGCCGCGCTCTCGGCGCAGATCACCGCGGAGAACGCCGACCGCCTGCGGACGCGGCTGATCGTGGAGGGAGCCAACGGCCCCACGACGCCCGAGGCGGACCAGATCCTGGGGGACAAGGGCGTCCTCATCGTGCCGGACATCCTGGCCAACGCCGGAGGCGTGGTCGTGAGCTACTTCGAGTGGGTGCAGGACCTGCAGAACTTCTTCTGGGAGGAGAACGAGGTCAACGCGCGCCTCACGAAGATCATGCGCAACTCGTACGCCGCCGTCCACCAGGTGATGCAGCAGCACAAGACCGACATGCGTACGGCCGCCTACATCATCGGCGTACAACGCGTCGCGGACGCCACCCGAATCCGCGGCATTTTCCCCTAAAGGCAACAACTTGCAATTAGGACGAACGGCCTTGCTCCCCGAGCAAGGCCTTCCTTCATTACGGATTGCCGTCCAGAAAATCGCTTTCAGAACGAGATTTTCTTAAATGGTCATTCGCAATGTGTCGTACAATGGATGGCAAGATAGACCGAGATCGGTTGGTCTATCTGAAGGGAGGTGAAAATGTCATCGGCTTGCTCCATCGGTAGGCGAATCGCAGTGATCGCGGGCGCCACGGTGGTCGCGACCCTCGGCCATCCCATCAGCGGCCTGTTCACGGGAACCTACGCGGCGCCTTCCGGCAACACGCTCGCGGCGTCCGCGCTCTTCCAGACCTATCAGTCCGGGTCCACGTGGTACCTGGACGTGTTGCTCACGAACACCTCCACCGACGTGACCAACCTGGTTCCGGCGGACACCCTCACCGGACTGTTCTTCGAGTTCGGTTCCTCGGTGTCCCCAACGCTCAGCCCTGTTCAGGCCGTCCTGCCCACGGGGGTGAAGGTTTGGCTGGACGGTTCGATCGTCACAAACCACGGGTCCAACGTCGGTGGAGAATGGGCCTACAAACCCGGACTGTCCATCGGAACCCTGACCGGTTTGCACGGCATCGGCAGCGCCGGCTTCGGCCTGTTCGGACCGCATGACCGCTTCGACACCAGCCAGAACCTGTCTGGCCCGGATAACCCCGATGGGCTTCAGTACGGCATCATCCCGACTATCTCGAGCTGGCCAGGCAGCTGGAACCCAAAGATGATCAAGGAGGAGCTCATCTCGAACGCGGTGCTGTTCACGTTCGAAACCGGCTCCACGGAGCTCACGGTCCTGCCCACGGGCGTCTGGGCCCAGTACGGGACGGATCTGGACGAGCCGAGGTTCCGGCTCACCGGCGACGAAATCCCGCCGGAGGGGATCGTGCCAGAGCCTGCTTCGTTCGCGCTCGCCGCGGGGGCGTTCGGCCTCGCCGTTTGGCGACGACGCCGGCGCTGAGGCCTCCTCTGGACCGGTTTGCGGGGCTGGAGGGACACTCCGGCCCCGCTTTCTTGCGGGATTCGGCAACCGCACTGGCGGAAAGTCGTCCAAGGAGGAACCTTGCCCATGGAGGAAGACGTCCAACCTCCCGAAGGTCGCTCGAACCGGTTTCACCAGGGTTTGAGGATCTTGGAGATTGATGAACGCTTCCCGAATCCTCCAGCGAAAGCTACCGGTTGTCGCGCTTGCCGCCGCGACCTCGTCCTCTTGGGCTTGGACCGCAGTTTACACCGCCGCGCTCTCCTCGCCCGATACGGGCAACAATCTGTCCGCCACCGCCTCGTTCGCCACCTATCAGGTCGGTAGCTCTTGGTTCCTCGATGTCGTGCTCGTCAATGCGAGCAGCGACGTCACCGACCTGCGGCCCGCCGACGTGCTGACGGGCCTGTATTGGACGTTGCCCTCGGGAGCGGCCCTCTCACCGGTCTCCGCGTCCCTCGGGGGCTCCCA
The DNA here is from genome assembly GCA_026418055.1 of Fimbriimonadales bacterium. Taxonomy (GTDB): domain Bacteria; phylum Armatimonadota; class Fimbriimonadia; order Fimbriimonadales; family Fimbriimonadaceae; genus UBA8783. The sequence goes on along the minus strand of JAOACB010000011.1, from coordinate 25,975 downwards.
GGTTTGGCACAACGGCGCGGTCGTCTCCGGTCATCCCTCGAATGTCGGAGGCGAGTGGGCCTTCGCCTCCGGCCTGAGCCACTCCGGGCACAGTGGCGTCTTCGGCGTGTCGGCCTCCGGCTTGGGCCTCTTCGGGCCGTCGGATCGCTTCGACACCAGCCAGAACCTGAGTGGCCCAGCCAACGTGGGAGGCCTGGAGTACGGCATCCTGCCGGCGCTGACCAGTTGGCCTTCGAGCGCGAACACGCCTGTGCTCAAGAACCCCCTCGTCTCGAACTCGGTGCGCTTCGTGTTCTCCACGGGTTCGAGCGAGCTGAGCTTCGCTCCGAACAAGGTTTGGGCGCAGTACGGCACCAGCCTCTCCGAGCCGAGCTTCCAATTGACGGGAGGCAGGATCGACGGGGCGGGGGTGCCCGTGCCGGAGCCGGTCACCATGGGTCTCGGAGCGGCTGCTGTCGGTCTCGCCGCTTGGCGGCGCCGACGGAAGACGGCGTAGGGCAGGTCGCCCCCGAACACACCGAGGGAGCCGGGCTTGAGCCCGGCTCCCTGCCTTCTCCGAGCTTGGGCGTCGCTACCAGCGGTAGCCGAGGTACACGCCGATGCCCGTCCCGTCGATGCCGCCGGTCGACGTGTCGCTCCAGAAGAACGTGCCCTCGGCGAACACGTGCGGTCCCAGGTCGATGCCGATGCCGGCGCGCGCGCCGAACTGCGTGTTCGTCGAGTAGAAGTCGAACACCGTCGCGCCCACGCCCACGAAGAAGTAGGAGCCCGGCTGCCCCTCCTCGGCCTTGCCGAGCGAGAACCGCTGGTTCAGGCAGATCGGGAAGAAGTTCCCCTTCGAACCGGTGGCGGACTTGCCCAGCCAGTCGATCGATAGGTAGGTGCGCGAGTTCGGCAGGTACTGCTGCGGGAAGAAGATGTCGATGCCGATGCCGGCGAACCCCTCCGAGAAGTCGTTCAGCTCGTCGTCGAAGGGCAGAAACCCGCCGCCGCGGACCGCCAGGTTCGTCGGCGTCACGTCCAAGCCGCCCTGGGCAAACGCGGCCGTTCCAAAGGCCGCCAGCGCGGCCACCGTACAAAGTCGTTGCGTCATCCTGATGCTGCCTCCCTAAGCGTGGCTCCCCGCGACCGCTTGCGGGTCCGGGTTCTCGCCATTTTACTCGCCCTGCCGCCGAACGGAACGCCGCGTTCCATAATCCGCACATGGGCTCCATCCTCCACCACGCCGGCGACTCCGTCCTTGTCGTCGTGGACATGCAGACGAACATGATGCCGGCCATCGACCATGCCGAGCGCGTTCTGGCCAGGGCCGAGTATTTGATCCGGTGCGCCAAGCTTCTCGGCGTTCCCGTGCTGGCCACGGAGCAGATCCCAGCCAAGCTCGGTCCGAGCGCGCCCGTAATCGCGGACCAGCTGGACGGCACCGAGATCATCCCGAAGAGCGCGTTCAGCTGCGCCCGTTCGATCGGTTTCATGGACGCCCTGCGATCCACATGGAGGACCCAGGTGGTGCTGGCGGGCGTCGAGGCGCACATCTGCGTGCTGCAGACCGCGTTGGACCTCCTTGGCCAAAAGTTCGACGTCACCGTCGCGATCGACGCCGTCGGGTCGCGGGACGCCGAGCGCAAGTCGGCCGGGCTCGAGAGAGCAGGAGCCGCGGGTTGCGCTCTCGCGCACACCGAGTCGATCGTCTACGAGTGGCTGGGAGACGCGACCCACGAGCGCTTCCGCGACGTGCTGCAAGCCACCAAGCGGGCTCCTCTCTGAAGGGCGGACATGCCCCTGACGCTGCTGGTTGGTGGGCCGGGCGACTCCTTTCGCGAGCTGCGCAAGGAGCATCCCGATGCGCCTTGGCTGTGCCTGGATCCGGCAGACCCTGACACCGGTCTGCTCGGACGGATCGCCCTGCAGCGGCAAGAGGGCTGGTTGTGGCGCTTCTACGGCTCGCTGAACCCTCTGCGGAGTCCGCACGTTGTGCTGGGCGCCTTGGCGGAGCTGCTGCCTTTGCTCGGCGGCGAGGGCTTCGTGAGGCTGTTCCCGTGGCGGCGCGCGCCCCTGGCGCGGGAGCTGGCGCTGGTCGTGGACCGCCTCGTCCGGCCCGATCGCATCGTCTGCGCCGATCCGGACGCCCTGCAAGAGAGAGGCTGGTCGACCGGTCCGCAGACCATCGAGTTGCCCAACCCGTTCCCCCAGGTGGTTGTGCAGGCGCAGCGCCGGGCCCATTGGCACGCGCTGCTGTCGCGAGCCACCCTCTGCGAGCTGCCGCTGAACGACACGCTGCTGATGGGAGCCAGGATCGGATCGGGCAGCCGTCTGGACGCAGCCGCGCTTTCCGACGCGGGCGTCCGCGCCGTCTGGGCGGAGCGCACCGAAGGCACGCTGTACCTCGTGTGCGAGCAGCCTCCGGGGGACGAAGCCCTGAGGAGGGCGGCCCAGAACGTCGGTTGCGATCGCTCGGAGGCCGTCCCGACCGAGCGATTCGCCGGCCTGCTCTGCGGCCTCGCAAGGCTCAACGGCGACGACTTCGCCCTCGGGGTGCTCCAAGGCATCGACTTCAAGGAGGGAACGATCCGCGTGTGGACCGACGCCGTGCCGCCGGTGTCGGCGCCGATCCTCAAACTGGGCGGTTTGAGGCTGGACGCCAAAGGAGCCGAGCTCGGGGAGCTCCGACCTTGGCAGGTATAGTGGTGTGGCCATGCGCCTCTACATCGTGCGCCACGGCCAGACCGACTGGAACGTGCGGGGGCTTGCCGGCGGACATAGGGACGAGCCGCTGGATGAAACCGGGAAGATGCAGGCGAGGCGCCTGGGTCTCCGCTTCCGCCACACCCCTTTGGATCGCATCGTGTCCAGCGACCTGCGGAGAAGCCTTCAGACCGCCCAAGCTGTGGCCGAGCACCACAGCCTTCCGGTGGAAGCCGACCCGCGCCTGAGGGAGCGGGACATGGGGGTGTTCGAGGGTAAACCCCACGAGGAGATGGTGGCGGAGCTGGAGAGGATCGCCCAACAGACCGGCGTCACCCCCTTCGAGGCCCGACCCCCGGGGGGAGAGTCCTTCCAAGACGTGTGGGAGCGCATCGGTCCCGTCGCCGAGGATCTGAAGCGCTCCTCCGGAGACACGCTGGTGGTGACGCACGGAGGCACGGCGACGGTGCTGGTGGCGCGCCTCCTCGGGTTGCAACCGGTGATGGCCCGCGCCTTTCGATTCGCCAACACGGGAGTCAGCGAGATCGTGCCCCGCAGCGACGGCTCGCTGGTGCTGGTGCGCCACAACGACGTCTCCCACCTGGACCCCGATTCGCCGGTGCTCAGCGGGGATGTGGAAGGCGTCCATAGCTAGATTCCGAACGGGCTGCGGCCCCGCGATCTTCAGCGCGCTGCTGGCGCTCTGTTGCTTCCCGCCGATGCATCTCGGACTGGTCGCGTTCGTCGCCTGGGTTCCGTGGCTGTTGCAGCTGCGGGAGGCCGACGGGCGCACGGCTTTCCGCTCCGGGCTCGCGTTCGGCTTCGTGTTCCTGCTGGGTCAGATGGTTTGGTTGCCGGTGCTGGTGAGGAGCTGGACCGGCAGCCTAGCGCTGGCGTTGCTGCCGTGGCTGCTCGCGGCGCTGGTCGGTCAGCTCTACTTCGGCCTCGCCGGCTGGCTGATGGCTCGCGCCTACAGGATCGGCCTGCTGGCGGTCCCCGCCGCCTGGGCCGGGGTGGAGGTCCTGCGGAGCTACATGCCGGTGCTGGCATTCCCGTGGGGCTTGGCAGGGTTCCCTCTATGGCCGTATCCCGCCTTGATCCAACACGCCCACTTCGGAACGATCGTGCTGGTGGGCGCCTGGGTGCTTCTGGCGAACGTGGTCTTCGCGGAGGTCCTTTCCAAGGCCGAGCCGAGCCGACTGCGATCCCCCGTGCTCGTGTGGGTGTTTCTGTTGCTGGTGTCTTGGGTGCGCTTCGGTGCGCCGGTGCAGGGCCGAACCGTCTCGGTGACCATCGGCCAACCGGGCGTGGATCTGGCGTTCACCGACGGGTCGACGGAGGCGAAGGTGCGCGAAGCGATCTTGGAGATTCTTGCGAGCGCCGCGCTGCAACGGTCGGCGTTCACGGTGCTGCCAGAGGGATTGGTGCGGGTTCCCACGCTCGGCGAACCGGACGTGGAGTTCGCCAAGCCAGGCCTTCCGCCCGTGCTGTTCGGCGCGCAACGCGGCACGGGCCCCGTCTACCAATCGGCTTTCGCCTACGACGGGCGGTGGTCGATCGCGGACAAGACGCGGCTGGTGGTCTTCGGCGAGTTCGTCCCCGGAAGGGACTGGCTGCCCTTCTTGGATCGCTTCCGTCTGCCCGCCGGAGACCTCACGGCTGGCGAGAGGCTGAGCCAAGTGGAGATCGCCGGCACGAGGGTCGGCCCGCTGTTGTGCTTCGAAGGCCTGTTCTGGGATCTGGCGGATCGCCACGCAAGGGCGGGAGCCCAGCTGCTGGCGATTTTGGCGATCGACGACTGGTACGTCGGCACGCCCGCCCCCGACCAGCTGGCTGCGAACGCCGTCTGGCGAGCCGTGGAATCCGGCTTGCCCACGGTCCGGGCCGCCACGCTCGGTTGGAGCATGGCCGTCGACCCCCGCGGCAGAATCCTCGCCCGGGCCCCTTTCGGCCAACGCTCCGCGTTGCGCGCAGAGCTCCAGCTGCCCCGGCGTGCGGAACCCAACCCGCTTCGAGCGGTCCTCCCCTGGCTGTTCCTTGGGGCGCTGCCGCTCATCGCTTGGTTGGGCCGAGCATCCGCCGACACCGCTCCCACGCGTAGCGCCGAGCGACGAACGGCTCCTCGCCCGGAGGATCGATGAACGGCTCGGGCCCCGCCGCCAGAAAGCGCTCGAAAAGATCCTCCGCGCTGGCGGCGGTGGGGGCAAGGCGCATCAGGCTCTCGTCGACCAGTTCTCTGCACCGTCGCAGGGCGGACTCGTAGCTGTCGTGGAGCGGGTCGACCTCCCTCTCCTCGCCCACCATGCACGAGGCGAACTCCTCCAGCACGACCGCGAACGTGCTCACGGTTGCTCGACGATGCGGTGCATCACAGGGTAGGTGTCAACCGAAACGAGCTCGCGCTCCGAACCTCGGATGCGGTACACGGCGACCTCGGCTCCGGCCTTGCCGGTGTTCCGGACGCGTCTGGGATGGCCCTCGGCGTCGAGGTGGAACTCCCTTGGCGCAACAAAGGAGCGCACCTCGCGAACGATCCTGAAAGGCCGGACCTCCGGGAGAGGCGCCCAAAGCCGCGCGACCAAGCGGCCCCCCGAAACCCCCGATTCGATGCGAACGGGCACGGGCAACGGATTGCGCAGCTTGAGATCGATCCCGTTGTACGCAACCGCGGCATCGAGACCCACCGGCACATAGCTGGGGGCGAAGCGGTGTCGGGAGCGCTCCAGGATCTCCATGCCGGCGAGGAGCGCGGCGTTGTACAGGGTCGTGCTCGTTTGGCACACGCCGCCTCCCCAGCTGTCGATCAGTTGGCCGTTGTAGCTCACAGGAGCCTTCCGGAAACCCCGGTCCACGGACAGGCTGCCGACCCTTGCGTTGAACGAGAACACACCACCTGGCGGAACCACCGCGCCGTTGAGAAGCCGTGCGGCCAACTCGGCGTTGCGCCGCTGGTTGTCGGTTCGACCGTCCAACGACGTGGCGAAGCTTCCGACCAATCTCTCGCCCTGGCCTGCCAAGGAAGCCGCGAGAAGCCCCACCAAGCCAGCGGCGAGCGCCAAGAGGAGCAGACGCCTCATCTTCCGCGAACCTCCAGCGTCTGCAGGGCGCCCCCGGCGCGGCTGTCGGGATCGTACATCGGATAGGCCGTGGTCGGCAGCGCGATGGACGACCCCTCCGACTCCGCCCGCAACAGGTACGAAACCCGATGGACGCCCCGGGGAACTTCGCGAAGGAACAGGTTCATGCGATCGTCCCGCGCTTGAAAAGCAGACCATAGGTCACCCATCGCGAACGAGCCCTCTGGTCGATCGCTCGCGAGCGGCACCCACCCGGCGGGCAACGGGTCCTCCACCACCACGAACTCCAGCGGCTTCGAAGCCCGCAGCGTGATGGTGCACAGCACGGTGTCCCCCTTCGAGAACGCCGTGCGCGGCCTACGGTCCGGCATCGCACGGTAGCCGCCGTCGCTCATGCGCTCCAGCCGAAGGAGGCTGTACGCCCTCTCGACCGAGAGGTCTGCGCTCGGCACGGCGCGCCCGACGGTCGAGCGGACGCTCTGCAGCGTCTCCAGAGCCCAGTACACGGGAGCCTCGGAGCGCACCGTCAGCCGGTTCCTCCCTGCCTGCAGCCTGCTCAGCGGTAGGTCGAACCGAAGCGCCCCTCTCCCTTGGGCCATCCCGCCCAAAGACAGACGGCCGATCTCCTCGCCGTTCAGCTCGATGGACACCAGGCGGCCGGCCAGGTCTGGCAGAGGTCCGCGCAGAGAGCCTCCCAAAGCCATCACCACCGCCGCGGTGTCCCGCGTGCTGAACCATCCGTTGCCGCGCCTGCGCTCCATGAGATAGCGCGCGATGCTGGGAATCCAAGGGTCCTGCGGATCCACGGTGGCCAGCGCCAGCAAAGCCCTGGCCGTTGGCTCGACGCCGAACTCTGCTTCCTGGGTCCAATGCTTCAGGTCCGTGCCCTGGGCCCTGGAGCGTAGCTCCGCCAAGAAGCCGGCCAACCTGCCGGACAGCCCTCGTCCCACCTTGTGGCAAGCCAGGATCGCATGGCTGAGCCCCACCGGCGAGAGGTCCCTCGGCCGGAGGCGAGCAAGGGTCTCCACCGCCACCGGGTCTTCGCCGAGCGCCAACAGGCCCCAAGCGAGGAAGGCACGATCGTCGGGCTTCAGGCCCTTGCCCTCGTCGGGCAGGAAGTAGGCTCTGCCAGAGAGCATGGCGCGCGCGGCCTCGGCCCCTTGGAAGGCCAGCGAGGTGGGCGGCTCGTGGCCGGCCAACCTTGCCAGCGCCAAGCCCTCCAACACCATGGCGGTCATGGTTGGATTCGGCGCATCTCCCGGCCACCAGCCCCAACCCCCGCCCGAGCCTTGCGCGCTGCGCAACAAGGCGAACCCGGCCGCTACCATCCGTGGGATCTCGCTCTGCCGCTGGAACGGGGGCACGAGGCCCTTCCGCACGAGCCCATCGGCCACGACGGCAGGAACGAACCGGCTCAGCGTCTGCTCCACGCAACCGTAGGGGTAGTCGAGGAGCTCGTCCAGCGCTTGCACGATCGCCCATCGGGCGTCCGGCGTGATCGTCACCCGGGCGTAACCCGTTCCGCCGGGCTCCCAATCGAAGCTGATGTCCGCCCTCCCGTCGACCGACCCAGACGACCGCCCAGGCTGAAGCCGAGCGGCGGGCACGACGCTCACCTGCGCCTCGACCCCGTCGCTCGGTCCGCCCTGCACCCAGGCCCGGGCGGTCAGCGTCGCTTTTCCCGGGGTATCGGCTTGGAGGCGCCATCGGACGGAGCGCTCGGCTCCCTTCGGAACGTCCACCTCCAACGATCGCCGACCGTCCACGGCGATGCCCCGCACATCCAGCACCAAGCGGATCCGTTGGTCGTGCCCGGTGTCGTTCGTCAGGGTGGCCAACAAGGGCAGACGGTCTCCAGCGACTTGCAACGGCGGCGTGTGCAGACGAACCATCAACGGCTTGCGCACGCGGATCTTGGCGACGCCCTTCCCGACTCGGGTATCCAAGGAGGCGGCCGTCACCGTGGCTCGCCACTGCGTGAGGTTGTCCGGCAAACGAACGAGCAGGCTCGCCCGACCATCCGATCCGGTTCTCAGGTTCGCTTGCCAGTAGGCGGTGTCGCGGAAGTCTCGTCGCACGCGCAGGTCCGGCGGGGCCTTGTCCCCACCATCCAGGTACAGCTCGGGGAACGAATACCCGGTGGAGACCGCGTTGTAGCGCCTCGGATAGAACGACTCTAGAATATCCGTCTCGTCCTCCCGGATGCTGAACACGGCTTCGTCCACCAAGGCGACGCAGGCATCCGCCGCAACCGGCCGGCCGTCGTGCAGCGTCTCGATGGCGAATTCCACCGTCTGGCCGGGCTCGAAGACCTTCGCCTGGGGGATGACCCTCACCTCCAGCCGCTCGTTCTCCGCGCTGATCCTCAGCACACGGCTCGCCTCCGCGAACGACTTGCCTCGGACGTAGGCTACCGAGACGAACACGTTGGGCCGCAACTCCCCGGACAGCGGGATGTCCACCGCGGTCACCTGCTCCTTCAGTTCGACCGCCCAAGCGCGGTAGATGCGATCCGCCTCCAAGGAAACCAGCGCAAAGCCGCCAGGGTTGTTGGTGCGAATCAAGACTCTGGCGGTGTCACGATCGCTATATTCCGCACGGTCGGAAAGAAGCGCCAGCGAGGGCGCGGCCGGATCGTCCACCGCCTCGTCGCCCTCAGCCCAGAGTTCGGCTTGTGCGAGGATCTCTCTTCCCGACCGATCCTTGGCGCGGACGCTGACGCGCAGGGAGCCGGCCAGCCTGGGCCGGAACACCAGCGTCGCGCGGCCCGTCTCGTCGGTCTTCCCGCTCACGGTCCCAAGCGGCTGCAGCTGCTGGCGCTTGCCGATCCACAGCACCTTCTGCAGCTCCGCGACCACCTCGACCCCCGCGCCGGGGTTCCCCTGGTGGTCTTGGGCCGTAACGTCCACCGGGAAGTCCGATCCAGGTCTGCCCACGAAGCGCACCGGCAGACAACGGAGGTCTAGATCCCCCCGCACCACCTTGAAGCTGCCAGACGCCTCCACGAAGGGGCCTTGCCCCGGCTCGACCACGACGTGCACGTCGTAGATCTCGTCGTACTCCGCAGGGCCCTGAGGGTCGGAAGGCCAGACGGTGGGAATCTCGATCCAACATCGCCCAGCCGCGTCCGTCGTGCCATCGAAGCTCTCCAGGTACTCGCCGCCGCTCTCCCCTTCGAACGGCGAGTCGGAGAACGCCGGATCGACCGGCCAAACAGGCCGTCGGGAAACGGACAACGAGAACTTGGTTCCGGCCACGGGAGCCCCGAAGAACGCTCGCGCCTCCACCAAAACCCGCGCGGCGGTTCCCCTAACGACGTTGGGGGACTCCGGCCGAACGATCACCTCGATCTCGGGCTTGCGGTAGGCCTGCACCCACACCAGCGTGGAGCTCTCCGTCCCCTCGAAGGCCGCCTTCAGCCGATAGGCCCCGGGAGGAGACTCGGGCAGCGTGGCCACGGAACCGGCGAAGGTGCCCGCGTCGTCCAGTCGAACCTGCAGCCTCTGCAACACATCGTCCTGCTCGTTGCGGAGCTCCAACGCCACGGGCAGGTCGCGCGGTACCACGTACGCGCCGCCATCCCTCCGTCGCACGATGCCCTTGAAGTACACCCGGTCGCCGGGACGGTAAACCGGCCTGTCCGTCTGCCAATGGACCCGATAGGGGCTCGGCGGATCGCTGTAGTTCCACAGGTTGCCCACGAACGCCGCCGAAGGTCCCTTCATTCCGTAGACCACCGGATTCCGCGAGCCTCCCGACCGCAGAGTGGCGCGACCCTGCGCGTCCGTCGCCCCTTGGGGAACGACCTCGGTTCGAGCGTCGGTCTGTTGCACCACTCCCAGGCTGACGCCTTCCACCGGGCGGCCCGTGACGAGGTCCGTCGCGAGGACCTCGATGCGCTGCCCGTCGTTCTTCGCGATCATGGCCAGCCGGCTCACGCTGGCGAACGTGCCGAGCACCGTCTGACCCGCTTGCACCTGGACAAGGTACAGGCCCTCCGGTAGAGCGCCCAGCGACACCATTTCGACGAACACGCCCTCCGCATCTCGGTTGCGGATCGGCAGTCCGCTCGAATGGACGAGCTGCGCCAGGCTCCGGTCCGAAGGCGAGACCTCCTCGAACCGCTTGCGGGCGATCGGCTCCAAAGCGCGCTGAAGGCCGCCCCGGCGGGCCACCTCCATCACATCCAGTTGGTAGGCCCTCAGCTGCAGCTCGTCCTGCCGCACGAACCCGTGGACCTCCAGCCTGACGCCCTCGCCGGGCACGGCGACGAGCTGGCTGCGGTACACCTGCAGGAACGGCTCCACCGGTTCGGCGACCCACCGGACGGCGGTGACCTTGCCCTCCTCGATCGCAATCCTCCGCTCCTCATCGGGGAAGCGGTGGGCTCGTGCCGTGAGATCCACCCGATAGACGCCCGCTGGCACGCCCCGGGCCTCGAAACGACCCTCGCGATCCGTGCGAACGCGCACGCTGTCCGCCTCGGCGTCCTCGACCGTCAACGGATCCACCCGATGCAGCCAGATGGTCGCCCCCGGCAACGGGCGGCCGTTCTCCTGCATGACGAGCGTTCCCCGCAGGCCGCCCCGCGGCACTTCGCGCGCGATGCCCAAGGCGAGCATCGCCAGCAACGCCGCCACGGCCAAGAACCAGCCGGTCCCACGCATCGCGTTGCTCACGAGCCCTCCTCCCTGGCCGCCGGGGCGCTCGCAGCGATCAGCGCCGCGGCGAGCACACCCACCGCCGCCGCCAAGCCAAGCCAACGAAGCCGTTCATCTCGAGAGCCCTGCTCGAACAGAGCCGTCAACCATCCAAAGGCCGCTGCCACCGACCCCGCCGCGACCATGCCGAGTCCCGCGAGCCTATCCCCGAGGAACCGCTTCGTCGTAGGCAGGCAGAGACCCACCCCCGCCCCCAGCACCATCGCCATCGCGGCCCGGGGACCCAGGGCGCTGGCCGTGGCCAGGAACAAAGCCTTCAGAGCCATAGCCCAACCCAAGGCGCCGCCGAAGCGGGATCGCCCTTGGGTCGTTTCGGCCGCCACGCAGCCCGCCAAGGCGAGCAGCAGCAACCCCGCCAGCAAGCCCATGGCCGTCTGTTGGTTCAAGAGGTCGATCGTTCGGAGGCCGTCCGCCATTTCTCTCAGCAGTCTGAGAACCGCCACGGCGACGAGCGGCCCTAGGCAGAGCACCGATCGGCCCCCCAGCGCCATGCCGAAGCTCAAGCCCGCGAGCGCCAGCGCGAGCCCGAGCCCCCTTTCCTCGGCGAAGGCCACGCCTCCCAAGGCCAGGGAGAGAGCCGCCCCCGCCAGCGAAGCCCATGGGGCGTCCGCCTCCCTAACCCTGCCGAGAAGCCACCACGCCCCACCGACCGCCGCGGACAGACCGAACACCCACGCGAGCTTCGGGAGGCCGAAGTAGCGGTGCAGAGCGAGCAGGCCCAGCGACAGGCTGAGAACCCAGCCCGTGCCCGCCGCGACCGCCCTTGGGGCCCAGCGCTCCAGAAGGCCGGCGACGATCCAAGCCGCCGTCGCGGCGATGCCGAGGACGAGGCCGATGGAAGGCAAGAGGAGGCTGACCGAAGCCGAGGCTTCGGCATCCTGAACGGATTCGAGACGGAACCGGCCGAGGGCATCGGCCGAGAGGAAGCCGGTCGCTGCCACCGCCGTGGCTCCCGCTCCCGAAACCTCTGCGCGCCGCCCCGAGGCGAACAAGGCGGCCAGGCCCAGGCCGACGATCACTCCGAGCTGCAAGTGCGCGGACCTCGACGGGTCGGCGCCTTCCAAGAAGTGCGCGGGGACGGCGGCGACCGACGACAGCCCGAGAACAGCCGCTAGGTGGCTCGGCGCCTGAACCCCATTCGGAAGCAACCAGGCGGCCATGGCCCCCAAAAAGGCGCCCGACACCATGCCCCGAACGAACAGGGGCCACTGCTCCCACGGCCCAGGCAAGAAGGAGGCCGCCAAGGCCAACACGAACGGAACGGCGAGAAGCCAGTCGTTGCCGGGCGGTGCGCTCTCCTTCTGCCGCACGCGGAGGCCGCAAGCTAGAGCCGCCGCGGCGACGGCCACCCAAGGCCAAGTAGAAGACATCGATGGAGTTCCTCCGACAGCCAGTATACGTGCGATCGGCGCCGAAGCTGCGTTCCGCCCTTCAGGCGAAACCGAGCATCTTCGTGGAGGGGTGCGCCATCCACCAACGCTGAACGTCGAAGGACTTCTCCCCCGCTTTCGGCTTGCGCCTGGCGTAGGTTCCGTCCGACCTCAGTTCCCAAGCCCGCTGATTGTCGCGCAGGCAAGGCTCCAACACGGCCTCCAGCAGGTGACGCACGATGCGGGTGTCCCGGATGGGCACCATGACCTCGATCCGACGATCGAGGTTGCGCCGCATCAGGTCCGCACTGCCGATCCACACGTCCGGTTCGCCGCCGTTCCAGAAGGCGTACACCCTGCTGTGCTCCAGAAACCTTCCCACGATCGACACCACCCGGATGCGTTCGCTCAACCCCGGCACACCCGGTCTGAGGCAACACACCCCCCGGACGACGAGATCGATGTCGACGCCCGCCTGGCTCGCCTCGTACAGAGCGTCGATGGCCTCGGGATCGACCAGCGCATTGACCTTCAGCAGGATGCGTCCGGTTCCCGTCTGGCGCGCCCAGTTGGCTTCGCGGTGGATGCGCTCGAGGATGCCCTCCCGCAGGTTGTGCGGCGCCACCAGCAGCTTTCGGAAAGGCCCGGGCTTGCTGAAGCCCGTCAGGTGGTTGAACAGCTCCGCGACGTCCTGAGTGACCTCGGGGTCGCAGGTGAACAAGCCGAGGTCGGTGTACTGCCGCGCCGTCGCGGGGTTGTAGTTCCCCGTTCCGATGTGGGCGTAGCTCCGCATTCCGCCGCTCTCCTTGCGCACGACCAGGCAGAGCTTGCAGTGGGTCTTCATCTCGGGAAAGCCGTACGTCACGTGAACGCCGGCACGCTCGAGCGCCCTCGCCCAAACGAGGTTGTTGCTTTCGTCGAAGCGCGCCTTGAGTTCCACCATCGTGGTGACCTGCTTGTCCGCCATGGCAGCATCCTGGAGCGAGCTCACGATCGGCGACTCGCTTCCCACGCGGTAGAGCGTCTGCTTGATGCCCACGACCTGGGGATCCTTGGCCGCGCTCGACACGAAAGCCTCGACGCACCGAAAGCTGTCGAAGGGGTGGTGCACCAGCACATCCCGCTTGCGGACGACCTCGAACAGCCCGTGGCTGTAGCTCAGCTTCTCCGGAAGGAACGCGGCGTGTGGAGGAAACCGCAGAGAAGGAAGATCCAGCCCCGCCAGTTGCCAGAAGCCCTCCATTCCTAGGATGCCCGCCAAGGGAAACACGTACTCCGGATCCAACTCCAGCAGCTGCAGCAGGCGCCGCACCACGTGGATCGGCGCGCTCTCGACGATCTGCAGCAGCACGGCGTCGCCGAAACGCCGCCTCCGCAGCGACTCCTGAATGCTCGAGATCAGGTCCGGCGCATCCAGCTCTCGGATCTCGATGTCTGCATCGCGCAGAACGCGGAAGGGGTACGAGCCGACGACCTCCACCCCGGGAAACAGCCGGTTCAGGTGCGCGGCGATCAGCTCCTCGAGCGGGACGAACTCGAACCGCTTGCCTGGGATCCGCACGAAGCGGTCCACGCCGCTCGGAACCTTCACCCGGGCGAGCGTCGAGGCGCCGTCCTCGCCGCGGAGCTCCACAGCCAGATTAAGGCTGCGGCCCGAAATGAACGGAACCGAAATCGAGGGATTGACCACCAAAGGCGTGAGCAGGGGGAAGATCTCCCGTTCGTACAGCTCCGACAGCCTGGAGCGCGACTTGGCGCCGAGCTCCGAGTACGGTCGGATGTTCACCCCAGCCTTGCGGAGCTCCGACCGGAGGACCTTGTCGAACGTGGCCCCTGCCTTCTGTCGGAGCGGCAGGGCCGCGCGCAGGATGAGGGCGATCTGCTCGACCGGCGAGAGGCCGTCCGGCGTCAGCTCGTCCACGCCCGACTCCCTCTGCTCGATGTAGCCCGAAACCCGCACCATGAAGAACTCGTCCAGGTTGGACTCGAAGATCGCAAGGAACTTCAGACGCTCGAGCAGAGGGTTGGCGGCGTTTCGAGCCTCCTCGAGCACCCTCTCGTTGAACCGCAGCCAACTCAGCTCGCGGTTGAGGTAGCGCTCGCTCGGACCAAAGGAGGCCGCAGGCTCGTTCATAGGCTGCTCGGCTTGATCCTGCCCTCCGCCATCTCCAGCACGGCCCCCTCGCGAACGCCGTACTCGCTCACGATCATCTCCCGCAAGCCGAAGCGGCGCAGCAGAGCCCGGTACACGAGCGCGCCAGCCAGCATCGTTTCGGCGCGCTTCAACCGCACGCCGTAGCGCGCCGAGATCAGCTCGGGCGTGAGGCGGGAGACCGACCAGGCGATGTAGTCGATCTCCTCCAGCACGAGCTTCCGCTCGCCGTCCGGATGCAGGGCGCGCCAAAGGCCGCGCCCGACGCCCCCGCTCGCAACGGCGATCGGGGCGCTCGGAAAGCCCTCCAAACGTCCCAGCGCCGACTGGATCAGACGCTCGGCGTGCTCCTGCACATCGGGCGGACAGGGGTTGCGCATGCCGGCCAGAGCGATCAGCCTTCCCGTGCCGATCGGGATGGAAGCGTCCTGCACCAGCTCTCCCTGCACGCAGTAGGCCACCTGCACGCTGCCCCCTCCCACTTCGAACAGCAGCGCCACGTCGTTGCGCGGCGTGTCGAGCGACACGCCGCGCAGGCTCAGCCACGCCTCCCTCTCCGGCGTGATCAGGTCCACCTTCAGCTTGGTGGCCTCGCGGATGCGCCGCAACACCTCGGCGTGGTTCCGCGCGGAGCGCATCGCCTCGGTGGCGAACACGTAGATGCCTTCCGCCAAAGCCTTGCCTGCGGCGGTGCGAAAGGTCTTCAGAGTGCTCACCAGCCGCGTCGCGTGCGTCGGCGGCACGACGCCGTGCCTCGCCACCACCTCTCCCAGCGCGATCCAGTCGTTGCGGTTCACGATCCTCTCCAGGCTGAAACCGTCGGAGCTGGCGACCAGCAGGTGCGCCGTGTTGCTGCCGATGTCGGCAGCCGCGAGGATCTTGGACATGGCCCAGTATGGCATCGGCTAACATTCGGGCATGTCGGAGCCTCTGGGAGTCCTGCACCGTGCGGCGAAGTGGGCCGAGAAGCTGCACCGCGGACAGGAACGGGACGGACCCGCACCCTTGCCGTACGTGACCCACCCGATGGACGTGGCCTGCAAGCTGCGCTACCTCGGCGGCGTGGAGGATCCTGTCGACCTCTGCGCGGCGCTGCTGCACGACGTGACCGAGGAGTGCGGCGTCGGACTCGCCAAGGTTGGGAAGAAGTTCGGCGAGGAGGTGGCCTCGCTGGTGCGCGAGCTCACGCGCACGGAACCCGACGAGGAACGACGCGCCGGACTGTCTCCCGAGGAGCTGTGGGAGTTGCGCAGCTCGCTTCTGCTGGACGACATCCGTCGGATGTCTCCGAGGGCGCAACGCATCAAGCTCGCCGACCGACTCTCGAACCTGGAGTGCGCCCTGGCGACGCGCTCGGGCGAGAAGCGCGAGCGCTACGTGCGCCAGAGCTACCTCATCCTGGAGGCGATCCCTCGGGAGACGTGCCCTCCCTTGTGGGACGCGGTCCGAAGGCTCTTGGACCAAGAGCGCACCCAAAACGGAGGCGCCCCCGCCGAATCGGCCGGAGGCGCCGCTCCCTGAGCCCTTGCGCGGGGCTCATCCGCCGTAGTTGCGCATCAGCAGGTTGGCCTCGATCTGCCGCATCGTCTCCAACGCCACGCTCACCACGATGAGCAGCGAGGTTCCGCTCACCAGGTAGATGCCTTGGGCCGTCGCCGTGGCCGGGCTGAGGAACTCGACGATCATTGGGCCGATGTACTGCATCAGCGCCACGATGGCCAGGAAGCCCGCCCCAACGAACGTGATGCGCGAGATCACGGCATCCAGGAACTCCTTCGTCTGCTTCCCCGGTCGCACGCCAGGGATGAAGGAGCCGGCACGCTTGAGGTTGTTCGCGATGTCCTCGACGTTGTACTGCACCGCGGTGTAGAAGTACGTGAAGAAGAAGATCAGCACGGTGTAGAGTCCGCACCCGATCAGGCCCTTCCAGCTCGGACTGCCTGGGTTCAGGTACTCCTGCATCCCCGCCAGGAAGTTGTGGATCGGCGAATCCGGGCGGAACATGCTGGCGAACTGGCCCGGCATGTAGATGAGCGAAACGGCGAAGATGATCGGGATCACGCCCGCCATGTTCACCGACAGAGGCAGGTAGCTGGTCTGCCCGCCGAGAGCCTTCGTCCCCACCATCCGCCGCATGTGCTGGATCGGGATCCTTCGTTGCGCTGTGGTGAACAGCACGATGAACCACGTGGTGGCCAGGAAGATCGCCGCGAGCAGCACCACCTGGTACCACACCATGGTTCCCTCCTGCAGGCGAAGCCAGATCTGATGCACCTGGTTGGGCAGCGAGATGATGATGCCCGCGAAGATCATCAGCGACACGCCGTTGCCGATGCCGCGCTCGGTGATCTGCTCGCCGAGCCACAGCATGAACATCGCGCCGGCCGTCCAGAAGATGCATACCATGATGCGCGCGCCCGTGGTGATCGGGAGCACGTTGGCCATCATCGACAGCAGGCCCCAGCCCTGGAAGAAGCACAGGATGAGCGTGAGCAGGCGCGTGCGCCGGTTGTGCTCACGGCGGGCGTACTCGCCGCCCTCCTGCAGGTCCTTCTTCCACTGCGGGATGGCGGTCTGCAGGATCTGCATGATGATCGACGACGTGATGTAAGGGTTCAGGCCCAAGGCCAGCACCGAGAGCCTGCGGATCGCGCCTCCGCCGAACACGTCCAGCAGCTGGAAGAACGGGATGCCGCGCAGGCTCTCGAAGACCTCGTCCGGCTTGACGCCGGGGATCGGCACCGGGATGTGCACGCCGAAGGAGAACACTCCGAACATCGCGAGGACGAACAGGATCTTCGCGCGAAGATCCGGCTCAGCCCAGGCGAGCCGCAGGGTCTCGGTGAGGGGAAGCTTCAGGCCCTTGCCGCCGATGTCTCCGCCGCCGCCAAACATGGTCGAACCTCCTTCAGGCCCCTGGTCCGATCGTCAGCGCCTCGCCCTTGGCGCTTTCGATGGCTTCCTTCGCGGCCTTGCTGAACTTGTGCGCCCTCACGATCAGGCGCTTCTTCAGCTCTCCGTAGGCCAGCACCTTCACGCCATCCTTCACCTTGCCGATGATGCCGGTTTGGATCAGCTTCTCGGGAGTGACCTCGTCGCCCTCTTGGAACAGGTTCTCCAGGTCGTCCAGGTTGACGATCGCGTACTCCTTGTGGTTGATGTTGCGGAACCCCTTCTTGACCGGAAGGCGCCTCTGGATCGGGGTTTGTCCGCCCTCGAAGTTCGGGTGGATCTGACGGCGCGCCTTCTGGCCCTTGGTGCCGCGCGTGGCGGTCTTGCCCATGCCGCTTCCGATGCCCCGACCCACGCGACGCCTGGGTCGGGTGCTGCCCGGCGCGGGACGCAGTTCATGCAGGCTCATTGGAATCCTCCTGGATCTTCTTCTTGTTCTTGCCCTTGGCGGGCTGCTCGGCGGGGGTCTCGGCGACCTCCTCCACCTCCACCATGTGCCGCACCTTGCGGATCATGCCGCGCACGCCCGGAGTGTCCTCCCGCTCCACCACCTGCTGGAGCTTGCGCAGACCCAGAGCCTGCACGATGGCGCGGTTTTTCTTCGTGTTGCCGATCGGGCTGCGAACGAGCTTAATACGCAACATCGGCCTCCTCCTTGCGGACCTTCTCGAGCCACGGCACGAGCTCCTTGACGTCCAGCCCGCGCTCCTTGGCCATCTCCTCCGGCACCACCAGCGATCGGAACGCCTCGAACGTGGCGTAGGCGACGTTCACAGCGTTGCGGCTGCCCAGGATCTTGGCCAGCACGTTGTTGACTCCCGCGCACTCCAGGCACGAGCGGGCGGCCCCTCCGGCCTTGACTCCGGTGCCGGGGCTGGCCGGGCGGAGCAGAACCCTCGAGGTGCCCCAAACGCCCTCCGCCTCGTGCGGGATGGTCGCGCCGACCAGCGGCACGTCGATCATCGACTTGCGCGCAGCCTCCTCGGCCTTGCGGATCGCGTCCGGGATGCCTCGGGCCTTGCCCAGACCCATCCCCACGCGACCCTTGTTGTCTCCTACCACGACCAAGATCGACCACGAGGCGGTCTTGCCGCCCTTGTGCGTCTTGAACACCTTGTTGGTGTGCACCACGCGGACGTCCAGCTGCGGCCCTTCGATGTTCGGGTTGGCTTGGCGGCGCCCGCTGATACGGCTCATCATTCTCATGCTCAGAACTCCAGTCCCGCCTCGCGCGCACCGTCGGCGAGGCTCGCCACGCGACCGTGGTAGCGGAAGCCGCCGCGGTCGAACACCACCTTCCTCAAGCCAAGCTCCAGCGCCCGCCGGCCCAGCTCCTGGCCAACCTTTTTGGCGCCGTCCTTGTTGCCCGTCGCACCGATCTCCTTCTCCAGGCTGCTGGCGCTGCACAGCGTGTGCCCGGTCGTGTCGTCGATGATCTGCGCGGAAATGTGCTTGAGGCTGCGGAACACGGCCAGGCGCGGTCGCTCCGCCGTGCCGGAGAGGTGCTTCCGGATTCTCTTGTGCCGCATGATGCGGCTCTCTCTGCGGGTTCTCTTCGCCATCGGTCCGTTCCTCCTCACTTCTTGGCCGCTCGCTTGCCGGCCTTCTGGCGCACCACCTCGCCCGTGTAGCGGATGCCCTTGCCCTTGTACGGTTCGGGCTTTCGGACCTTGCGGATGTCCGCCGCCACCTGCCCGACGAGCGCCTTGTCGATGCCGCTCACCACGATGCGCTGCAGACGGTTGCGGTCCTCCGTGCGCACCTCGAAGGTGATTCCCGGGACCGGATCGATGCGCACCGGGTGGGAGTAACCCATGTTGAGCACCAGCGCGTTGCCTTCCACGGCGGCGCGGTAGCCGACGCCGATGATGTCCAGCGTCTTCGTGTGCCCGGCGGACACGCCTTGGACGCAGTTGGCGATGAGCGTGCGGGCTAGGCCGTGCTGGCTTCGGTTCAGACGGTCGTTGTCCGGCCGGGAGACCAGCACCTGGCCGTCCTCGACGCTGACCGTCAGCCTCGGCGAAACCTGGACGCTCAGCTGGCCCTTGGGACCCTTGACGGTCACGAGGTTTCCTTCGCCGACGGAGACGGTCACGCCGGCGGGAACGGGGATCGGCTTCTGTCCGATTCTCGACATGGACTCCTCCTCACCAGACCTCGCAGAGGACCTCGCCGCCGATCCGGCGCTTGCGGGCCTCGCGGTCGGTCATCAATCCTTGGCTGGTCGACACGATGCGCGTCGCCAAGCCGCTCTTCAGGGGCTTGAGGTCGTCGGCACCCTTGTAGATGCGCAGACCGGGCTTGCTCACGCGCCGGATCTGGCGGATGACGGGGCGCCGCCTTCCCACGTAGCGCAGCTTCACGTTCAGGGTGGGGAAGCGGCTCTCCGTCGTGACCTCGTAGCCTGCGATGTAGCCCTCCTCCTGGAGGATGCGGCAGATCTGCTCCTTCAGCTTGCTGTGGGGAACCTGGACGGCGTCCTTGTCGGACATGGCGCCGTTCCGGATGCGCGTCAACAGGTCCGCGATGGGATCGCTATGCATGGATGGACCTCCGTCGGGCTACCAGCTCGACTTCTTGACGCCGGGGAGAAGGCCCTTGTGGGCCATCTCGCGGAGACAAATGCGGCACAGACCGAAGAACCGGAAGTAGCCGCGCGGACGTCCGCACATGCTGCACCGGTTGTACGCGCGAACCTTGAACTTCGGCTTGCGCTTCTGCTTGACGATCAGACACTCTTTTGCCATACGTTCACCGCCGTTGCCGGGTCGGTTTGCGCCTCTGGCGCACTTCGCCCGTGGCCTGACTGTTGTGGGACGGCGGCGCGCGACGCGCCGCACGAAGCAACAAGGATACCCGCGATCCCCGGAGTTTTCAAGCGACTCGGGCCCCCGGCTGGGCTATGCTGGAGGGCGGTCATGCCCTTCGAGCCGCTGCGCACCGACGAGAAGCTCGACCACGAGGCGGAGCGCCCCCGCGACATGGACACCCACATGATCGCCGGTTGCTCAGGCTTCGTCGCGACGTCGTTGCTGACCTACTTCCTGGCTCTTTGGCCCCACCTCGTGTTCCACGAGGGCTACCGACTTGCGACGCTGGCCGCCGGGCTGGGCTTCGGCCTGGTGCCCGCCTGCATCCTCGGCGCGGTGGCCACCCGGCGCTTCGGCCTGCCCGGCGCGTGCGGCTTCCTCGGAGGGGTGATGGCCTTCTCCGTCTTCCTGCACCTGCGCATCCAGCAGTTTTTGGCCGCCCGGGGCTCGCGCGATCTGCCGCAGCCCGAATATCCCGACGACTTCCAGTGGATGGTGCCTCTGCTGGCGTTGGCGCTGGCGGTCCTTGCGGCCGCGGCGAGCCTGCCGAGATCCGAGCGGCCCTGACTCGCCCGACCTCTGCAGATCGCCGTCCGCCATCCGACAATCCTGCTGGGGGTTGTCCAGTTGGCTTACGGTCGCATCACGCAGGAGTATCAGAAGCACAACGTGAACGGCGCCTCGCCGGTGCAACTGATCGTCATGCTCTACGACGGCGCCCTGCGCTTCATGGAGCAGGGCAGGCACGCGATGGCGCACGGGGATCTGCAGCGTCAGAACCAATGCCTGCAGAAGGCGCAGCGGATCATCGTCGAGCTGATGAGCACCCTGGACATGGAGCGGGGCGGCGAGATCGCCAAAAACCTTTTCGCTCTGTACGGCTATGTGCTGAACGAGCTCGTGGCAGCGAACGTCGAGGACCAGCCGGAGCCGATCGAACGCTCGATCAAGGTGATCAGCGAGCTTCGCGACGGATGGGCACGGATCGAGCGTCAACAGAAGCTCGGAGAGCCGTCCGCGGAGCTCCACGCGGCCGCCTGAAGAGCCATGGCGTCGTCGGAGTGCTGCGATCGTCTGCTGGTGCTCACCCTCGCCCTGGAGGAGTCGATCCGCCAGGACGCCTGGGGTGAGGCCGAGGCGCTTCTTCGGGAGCGGGGCGAGCTCCTCGAGCGGCTCGATGCCGACCGGATCCAGCCCTCCGACAGGCCTCTGCTCGAACGCTGCAGAGAGGCCGAGGCGCGCGTTCTGGGGCTCCTGCTCTCGTCACGGGCGTCCGTCGGTCGGACTCTCCGCCAGACGCTCGAGGGGAGGCGCGTCGCCGCCGCCTACAGCCCCCGAAGCACCCAACCGGTGTCTCTCGATAGCGCGGGCTGAGCGAGCCGCTTTGGCCGCGGGCAAAGCACCGCGTTATAATGCGGGTTGGTGAAGCTGCTCATCTGCATCGTCCACAACCGGGACAAGGGCAAGATCGTCGACGAGCTCGTTCGGGCCGGGTTCAAGTTCACGATCATCGGATCGACGGGCGGCTTTCTGCGCGAGGGCAACACGACGTTTCTGATCGGCGTCGAGGAAGACGAGGTCCCGGCGGTGCTCAGGCTCATCTCGCAGAACTGCAAGACGCGCGAGCAGCTGGTGAACGTCACTCCCATCGAGGCGGCGCCCCCCGGGGCGTTCATCCCCAGCCCGGTCAAGGTTCCGGTGGGCGGCGCCGTGGTGTTCGTGCTGGACGTGGCCCGCTTTGAGCGCTATTGAGCTGGATTCGCTGAGCGGGTTGGAGCGGGCGGTGCGGGCCGTACGAGCTCTCTCTGGCGGCCGATCCTCGGCCCAATCCGTGCTGTTCTACGGTGGACCCTCCACCGGCAAGACCACCTTGGCCAAGTGGCTAGCCCAGGCCTGGCTCTGCTCGTCCAAGGATCCGCCCTGCGGCCAATGCCCCGCCTGCCGATCGTTCCGAGGAGGCGGCAACCCCGACTTTCTGGAGTTGGCGCCGCAGGGAGCCAGCGCGCTCATCCGGCTTTCGGCGATCTGCCCGACCCCGGGCGGCGACGAATCTCACCCCACCGCCTTGCGCGACTTCTTCCGGCTCAGTCCGCTCGTTTCGAAAACCAAGGTGGCGCTGCTCGAGAACGCCGACCGCATGACCCCCGACGCCGCCAACGCGCTGCTCAAGATCCTCGAGGAGCCGCAACCCAGTCAGCGGCTCATCCTAACCACGCGAGAGATCGGATGGGTTCTGCCGACGGTGGTGAGCCGCTGCGTGGGGATCGCCTGTCCCGCCCGAGCCCCTGGCGGCGATCCGTCGGAGCTGCTCTTCGGCCCTTTCAGCCAGCCCGAGAGGCGCGCCGGCCAGCCCGAGCTGTTCGAGGAGGTCTTCCGATGGGTGCAGGGCCTTCCCCATCGCGGAGTCACGGAGGCGCTGCTCGTCTCCGACGAGCTGCAGCTGCTCGCCGAACGCTTGCAGAAGGCCGAGAGGCTCTCCGCGCGACAGGCCCGCGCAGAGGTTCTGAAGCTCGTGGCGGAGGGTTGCCGACGGTTGCGCCCGACCGACTTCGACGCGCTGGAGGCGATCGCCGAGGCCCATCGCCGGATCCTCGCGAACGGAAACGCCGGCATGGTCCTGGACGCACTAGCCACGAGATTGCTTTCCGCACGGAGGAGGATGCACCCCCCGGACGGGAACCCCGGATGAGGACGCGAGCGTACCCATGGGAAGAGGATACGGTCGGATGTCGTTTGCGATCGCTCGGGACGGGAACGTGGCCAGCACGCTGGATCGGGAGCACTTCGAAAGGCTCCTGAGGGAGTCGTACCGGCAGGCCTACGCGTTGGCCTACCGCCTGACCGGCAATGGCGCCGACGCCGAGGACCTGTTGCAGGATGCCTACATCCGGGCCTACCGCTTCTTCCACCAGTACGACCCCGAGCTGCCCTTCGCGAAGTGGCTCTCGAAGATCCTGTGCAACGCCAACATCGATCGCCTGCGGCGAAAGGGACGTCTCAAGATCGCGAGCCTGGACCAGCGGAGCGAAGAGGGCAGGCAGGTCGCGGAGGTCGCCGACTGGTCGAACACGCCGGACCGAAGGATGGTCGAGGAGTCCGTGAGCGATCCTCTGCAGGAGGGCCTCGCCGCGGTGCGGCCGGAGTTCCGCACCGCGGTCGTGCTGGCCGACATCGAGGGGATGGAGTACGAGGAGATTGCGCAGACGATGGGCACCTCGGTGGGCACCGTGCGCTCCCGGATCCATCGCGGAAGAAAGCAGCTGCGCCGATACTTATCGGAGCACTTCCCGGATTACGTGGCGAGGATGGTCGATGAACTGTAGGAACGCACAGGCCAAGCTCTCGGCGTTGCTCGACGGCGAGCTTGGGGGCAACGAGGCGCTGTTGGTGCGGGAGCACCTCAGGCAGTGCGCCCGATGCTCGGCGGAGTGGCGGGAGCTGCGCGCGCTCAAGCTGGCACTGGGCCAGCTCACGGACGCCGAGCCGCCGGCCGGTCTCGAGGACCGGTTGCTCGCGGCGGTCCGAAGGCAAGGCTCCGAGCGCAGGACCATCCGGCTTTGGGTGCCCGCCGCGGCGGCCGCGGCCGCAGCCTGCGCCACGCTGGCGCTTCTGCAGGCGGCCTCGAGCGAACCCAGGCAGACTGTCGTTCAGAGGACCCTTCCCCCGGTGCCTTCGACCTTCGAGGTGGATCGCGACCAAGCGTACGTCTCGGCCGCCGATCCGTTCGGTCCGGGACCGGTGATTCTGGCGGCGGGGTATGGTCGCCGCTAGGCGACTCGCGCTTCTTCTCCTGGCCCTCGTGGGCACCCTCGGCGTCGCCTTCCAAGGGTGGCACCGGCGTCCGGGCGGTGGCAGCGCCGAGGCGCGCGATTGGCTCCAGCGCTCGCTCTCCGTGGCCCGGGCGATCGACGTGTCCGCGGTCGTGGTGGCCGCGTTCGGCCCGCGCATGATGGAGGCCAAGATGCGCGTCGAGCAAGCACGAACGGGGGTCACGCGCCACACCGTTCTGGAGCCGGCGCCGGCCGCGGGCGCCGTCACCATCGACGACGGACGCACGTGGTGGAGCTACCTCCCGATGGCCAAGAGGGTGTTTGTGCAGGAGTCGCCGCGCCGGCACCAGGATCTTCCTAGTTACCAACTGTCGCTGGCCTCCCTGAACTACCAGTTCCGCATGCGGCCCGGACCGGAGATCGCCGGTAGGCGCACGGTGCGCGTCGTGGCCCTGCCGCGGTCCCGCGAGCTGCCGATCCGAGACCACTTCCTAGATCGGGAAACCGCCTACCTGTTGAGGTTGGTCGTCGCCTACCCCGACGGCACGCGGAAGACGCAGATCGACACGCTCCAGGTGGACTTCGACGTCCGTCCGGACCCCAAGGCGCTCCGAGAGCTTCCGAAGGACGCCAGCACCGAGCGGATGCAGCCGCCCGTCACTCTGGCCAAGCCGGAGGACGCTCGCTCCGCGGCAGGCTTCGTTCCCCGGATCCCCAAGTCGCTGCCCTTCGGCTTCATCGTCAAGGAGATCCAGCTGGTGGGCCCCCCTAAGCGCCGCTTCGTCGCCGTGCGCTTGGTGGATGGCCTCGTGACGGCGACCGTCTACCAGTGGGCTCCGGCCCCGAACCGCAAGGGTTGGCCGTACGACATGCCGTTCTTCCGCGAGGCGGAAGGCGTGCGCATGGCGCTGCTCGGCGACGTGCCGAAGCCTGTGTCCGACGCGCTGCTCGACGCGTTCGTGCGAGGATGACCGGCGGGCCCGAGGAACCCGTCCGACGGAGCTGTTCGTTCTACAGGTTACAGGCGCGTTCAAGCGCCCCATTCGGATTCCGCGAGGAATTGGCACAACCATGAGCTTCTGGAAAGCGCTTTCCAACCACGCGGCTGTCGCGACGCTCGTCTCCGGACTGGCGATCGGCGCGACGGCCAGCTACCTCGTCTCTCGCGCCCCCAAGGAAACTCCTTGGCGACTCGGCCCGACGCCGGCCCTGGCCGCGCCGATCTCGGGCGTGGAGGCCAGCGGGCTCGATGCCTTGCGTCTGATGGACCAGACCTTCGCCGACTTGGTGAGCCGCCTCGAGCCGAGCGTCGTGCACATCCGCACGGAGGGCCGCGGCAACAGCCAAGGGCCTTTCGACTTCGGAGGCGTCGCTGGTGTCGGGTCGGGGGTGATCTACCGCCCCGATGGCTGGATCGTGACCAACGACCACGTCGTCAACGGGTTCGAGAAGGTGACGGTCGTCCTCAGCGACGGGCGCGAATTCCCCGGCAAGGTCGTCAGGGCCGACGATCGGACGCTCGATCTGGCTCTCGTCAAGATCGACGCCAAGGACCTCATGGCCGCCCGCTTCGGCGACAGCAGGCTCGTCCGGCCGGGTCAGTTCGCGATCGCCATCGGTTCCCCGTTCGGCCTTGAGAACTCCGTCACCATCGGCCATATCAGCGCGCTGTCGCGAACGAGCCAGGTAGGCGATCCCAGGCTCGGCGACCTGCGCTACTACTCCGACCTGATCCAGACCGACGCCCCGCTGAACCAAGGGAACTCGGGCGGGCCGTTGCTCAACATCAACGGAGAGGTGATTGGCATCAACTCGGCGATCTACAGCCGCACGGGCGCGAACGCCGGCGTGGGCTTCGCCATTCCGAGCAACATCGTGCGGCTCGTCGCCGACACGCTGATCCAGAAGGGCAAGATCGTTCGCGGGTACCTCGGCTTGGTTCCCGAGAACCTCAAGCCCTACCAGCTGAAGGAGCGCGGCCTCCAGGGAGGAGCGCTCGTCGCCGAGATCCCCGCGGACGGTCCGGCCGCGCAGGCCGGCCTTCGCCAGAGCGACGTGATCCTCCGAATCCAAGACGTCCCCGTCTCGAACCAGCAGGACGTCCGCAACGCCATGCTCCGCTACGGGCCAGGCTCAAAGGTGGAGATCGAGGTGTTGCGGGGAGACCGCAAGGTGACCGTCAACGCCACGCTCGGCAAGGTGCCGGAGGAGAGGGTCGCCTCCGTCGCTCCCCAGTCCCAGCGCAGGAGCCTTCCGGTGCCCCGACTGTTCGAGCGCCTGCCCGAGGAGTTCTTCGGGCCCTTCGGCAACCCGTTCGACGACGGCTCGCCGAGGGAGCAGCCTGGCCCCGACGTTCCCCCGGTGCGGACGGGACAGGCGGAGCTGGGAGTCACGCTGCTCGATCCGACCCCCGAGGTTCGACAGCGCTACAACATTCC
>JAOACB010000120.1:251-672 GCA_026418055.1 Fimbriimonadales bacterium | reverse complement strand
AGGCTGGAGAGATAGGGGATCGCGGCACGCCTACCCATCTGGTTTCGCACTTTTATTGGGTAGGCATCATCAGCCGCAGGGCGGCGGTTATAGGGAGGAATGCCATCTCCCGGCAGCCAAAGTCTAGGCGATCGTTTGGGGACATGCAAACGGCTTGATCGAGCCGGGGAGGGAACAGGATGAAACGCATATTGGGATATGGTAATGTTTGCTGCACAGGCCCGGGTGGCGAAATCGGTAGACGCAAGGGACTTAAAATCCCTCGACCTCGGTCATGCGGGTTCGAGTCCCGCCCCGGGCACCAGCAGGTTTGCATTGATCAAGATCCCCCATCCCGCCCCTCGGTCAAGCCAAACTGATGCCATCCCATGAGTGTCCCTGAACTCAAGGTCGAGATCCAGCGCCCCAAGGGGCTGCGCGG
>JAOACB010000120.1:0-241 GCA_026418055.1 Fimbriimonadales bacterium | reverse complement strand
GGGGTTGTGTTGATGCGCTCGGCAGGTTGCGCGATCAATGACTACGCAGATCGCCATTTCGACGGCCATGTCGCGCGCACGCGCGAGCGCCCGTTGGCAACGGGTCGGGTAAGCCCGCAGGAGGCGGTTGGGGTGTTCGTGGTCTTGAGCCTGATCGCATTTGCCCTGGTCTTGCAGCTCAACTGGCAGACCGTGGCGTTGTCGGCCGTGGCCCTGGTCCTGACCATCGTCTATCCCTTTA
>JAOACB010000119.1 GCA_026418055.1 Fimbriimonadales bacterium | reverse complement strand
GTCGATGACTATCGCCAATGGCCGGGCGATTGGGAACTGATCGGCGGTATTCCCCTGGCGATGACACCTTCGCCGGGGGTTCAACATCAGCGGATCGGCGCGCGCATCCTGCGCCAGTTGGCGGAGGCGCTCGATGACTGTCCGCAGTGCGAGGCCCTTTACGAGATCGATGTCGAGTTTGCGCGCGATACCGTTGTTCGCCCGGATGTCATTGTCATCTGTTTTAAACCAGAGGGCGAGCGTATCACCCGCGCGCCTGATCTGATCTTTGAGATCCTCTCGCCTGCACGGGCGCGACGGGATGAGCGGACCAAGTTTAGACTCTATCAGGACGAGGGGGTGAACTGGTATGTCCTGGTCGATCCCGAGGCCAAGCGGATCAAGGTCTATCGGCTCAGCGAGGGTCGATACCTCAAGGTCGGGGACTTCCACGAGGGTCTCTGTCCCTTTGACTTGATGCATTGCACGATCGCCTTTGATGTCGGGCGGCTGTGGCAGTAGGCCGTCTAGGTTTTTAGAGAGACCTGCTAGGGTGAGGGCTGATTCATCAACAGCCCAAGATCTTTAGCGAGCGCCGCGCCGTCCTCTGAGAGCGGCAGGATGGCGATCAGATGTCCACCAGGGGCGATCACGAATAGATCCGGGCGATCGGCTGCTGGCAGGCCCAGGGCGTTGCGCAAGGC
>JAOACB010000118.1 GCA_026418055.1 Fimbriimonadales bacterium | reverse complement strand
GTGGAAGGTCGCGCAAAAGGAGACCGCGTTGAGAATCCGCATGGTTGCGACTCCGACCGGTGGGGGCGGCGGCGTGGGGGGGTATGCCGATACGAATCCGGCCGGCGGCACGTACACTTTGAATGTCGAAAATCTGGCGCCCAATACCGAATACGATGTGGTTATCTACCTAGAGTACCTTGACCCCGATGTCAAACAGAAGGCGGTGTTCTCCCAAACCTACAAGGTCAAGACAAAGTGAATCGCAACTACACACACTCACAGCGTTCGGGAGGGTGACAATGACGCTATCACGCAGAGCCTTCACGTTGCTCGAAATCCTGGTGGTCATCGCGATCATCGCGATTCTGATCGGCCTGCTGTTACCGGCCGTTCAGAAAGTCCGCGAGGCGGCAGCACGCATGACCAGCGCCAACAACATCAAGCAGATCTGCATTGCGACACACAACTTCGCGACGACGTACGATGGAAACCTCCCCAGCGTTGAGGGGCATTCGGCCGGTCCAAATCCTGGCCGTTCGTATTGGTACGCACTTCTGCCATTTCTGGAACAGCACAACTTAGCCGCCCAGATTGAAAGACCTACTTCTCATCCCCATGTGAAGGTCTTCGTCAGCCCGGCCGACCCAACCTATGACCCAGTTTACACACCGTGGACCATGAGTTACGGCGTTAACGCGCAAGCGTTTCAACTAACGCCAAACCTCTCTCGCACCTTCGTGGACGGTACCTCCAACAC
>JAOACB010000117.1 GCA_026418055.1 Fimbriimonadales bacterium | reverse complement strand
CCCCACGCGCGTGGGGATGAACCGGCCTCCCCCACGCTATGGCAGATTGCCGAATCAAACGCCCCACGCGCGTGGGGATGAACCGTCGCGCGACCGGCGGCGCCTCTGGGACGAGATAAACGCCCCACGCGCGTGGGGATGAACCGCCCGCCTCAGGCGTGTAGGCGAAGTCCTCGCCAAACGCCCCACGCGCGTGGGGATGAACCGCAGACGCCCGCCACGGCTCCCCCGAGCCCGGCAAACGCCCCACGCGCGTGGGGATGAACCGGAGAGCGAGATGCTCCAGATCGCGCGGACGCTAAACGCCCCACGCGCGTGGGGATGAACCCTGCACGCTGGCGTTCGGCCCGACGACGGTGACAAACGCCCCACGCGCGTGGGGATGAACCGCAGTGAGGAGGCGTCCCAAACCCCTCCCCAACAAACGCCCCACGCGCGTGGGGATGAACCATCAGACTATGCCCTGCGGCTCGCGGCGTCCACAAACGCCCCACGCGCGTGGGGATGAACCGGTGTTGTTTTTCTTTCCCTTTTTTCTCCCATAAAACGCCCCACGCGCGTGGGGATGAACCGGCCATGTCCGAGGCCATCGCGAGGCTCGCGGAAAACGCCCCACGCGCGTGGGGATGAACCGACATGCCCGAACGTCCCCCTGATGTTGACGAAAAACGCCCCACGCGCGTGGGGATGAACCGGAAAAGGGCGCGCCGCAGTGCCGCCCGAACGAAAACGCCCCACGCGCGTGGGGATGAACCGGGCCTGCGGTACTCGATCGCGATTCTGGCGGAAAACGCCCCACGCGCGTGGGGATGAACCGATGGCCAGCCTCAGAT
>JAOACB010000116.1 GCA_026418055.1 Fimbriimonadales bacterium | reverse complement strand
GCGGTTCATCCCCACGCGCGTGGGGCGTTTGGGCCCCCCGAGTCCGTGTTTGCGCTGCCATACGGTTCATCCCCACGCGCGTGGGGCGTTTTCCCTCAGGATCTCCTTCAGGATCTCCTGGTCCGGTTCATCCCCACGCGCGTGGGGCGTTTCGCTCCGGCGGCGTCGCCTCCACTATTGCCGGAGGTTCATCCCCACGCGCGTGGGGCGTTTGTCGAAGGCCAAGCGCGGGCGGACGCCGCCTCCGGTTCATCCCCACGCGCGTGGGGCGTTTTGCAGCGCGCCCGTCGTCGTTTGGCGAGGGAGCGGTTCATCCCCACGCGCGTGGGGCGTTTGGCGCGCCGAGTTCGACCTGGAGGACGGTAGCCGGTTCATCCCCACGCGCGTGGGGCGTTTGTCGGGCCGGAGCACCGCGACCAGCCCCTCGTCGGTTCATCCCCACGCGCGTGGGGCGTTTGTCTGCGTTTCGGAGGGACCACCATCCCTCCGCGGTTCATCCCCACGCGCGTGGGGCGTTTGGAGGACTTCGACGTCAACCGCGCCATCGCGGCGGTTCATCCCCACGCGCGTGGGGCGTTTGATGTCGCTCTTGATCTCGTCGATGGTCCTCACGGTTCATCCCCACGCGCGTGGGGCGTTTCACGATGCACTCGACCAACCGGCTGCCCTTCACGGTTCATCCCCACGCGCGTGGGGCGTTTACGATCGTCCCGCCGCTGATGTCAACGAAGGCCGGTTCATCCCCACGCGCGTGGGGCGTTTAACCTCAGTTTTTGGGGCAGCCCGAGCTTCTTCGGTTCATCCCCACGCGCGTGGGGCGTTTCCGAACCAGAACGCTTCGACCAAGACGTAGGTCGGTTCATCCCCACGCGCGTGGGGCGTTTGGCCCCACAGGGTGCGGACCGCGGCGTCGTTCCGGTTCATCCCCACGCGCGTGGGGCGTTTCGGAGGGTCGCC
>JAOACB010000115.1 GCA_026418055.1 Fimbriimonadales bacterium | reverse complement strand
TTACAGGTGGGCGCGCGGAACATGCAGAACTACGACCTGCTCCACGAGGTCGACCTGTCTCCCGAGAGGCATGCCCCTGATCGCCTCCCCGGCCGGACCGGCGTACAGCTCCTGCACCACCCTGTACTCCAGGGGATCCAGCTTCGGAAGCTCCTGAGCGGAATCCTCCGCCCGCGCTTCCGCCGAGGCCTTCAGGCTGTCGACGCAGGACGCCAGGGCCGAAGCCGTCTCGCCCAGCCTCTCCGCAACCGATTCGAGCCGCCGGATCGGCTCCTCCGGAAAGGCGGCCGACGATGCGGCGTGCCGCAGGGCGTCCGCCTCGTCGATCAGCGCGTTCACGGCGTCCTCCAGCTGCAGGTCCCGCTGCCTGTTGGCCTCGCGCCACTCCCGCAGCTCGGCGACCAGCTCCTTGAGCGCCTCAGTCATCGTCTCCAACGCGCACCTCCGCGAGCACAGCCTCGCTCGGAACGATCCCCAGATTCTTGCGAACACCTTCCACCCTCTTGACGAGCGTCGCCATGTAAACGACTCGCATCCCGACCTTGATCTCGGGATTCGCCAGCGGACCCACGCTGACGACCGTGCCGATGGACGGGCGGAACGTCGCGTCGTCCGGAAGATGGATGCCGCCCTCCGTCACCGTCCGCACGTCGCCGCGATCGATCACGACGTTCCTGCCGGTCGCCCTGACGCCGCCGTCCCTCTCCAGCACAGCCATGACCGATTTATACCACGGAACGACGCGCGCCTTGCCGCCCACGATCGCGGCGCACCCGTACAGCCTCACCTCGTTCTCGAACTCGACGCCGCCGATCCGCAGGCCCCGCACGTGCTTCCCGTGCGCGTGGTTCACCAGCACCACGTCCCCGGGGGACAGCTCGCGGGAGGAGTCCGCGCCGGCGCTCAGCACCACGCCCACGTCCGGACCGAGCCGCTCGCCCTCGTACGCCACGTAGAGC
>JAOACB010000114.1:711-987 GCA_026418055.1 Fimbriimonadales bacterium | reverse complement strand
GTGTACACCAGAGCCCTGAGCGTGCCTCGGATCTCTTCGAAGATGTTCTGGCCTTCGAGGTGGCTGACCATCCACTCCAGCTGGTCCCGCAGCTCGCGCTTGATCTCCATCACGCGCTGGGTTTCCAGATTGGGCTCGAAGGGCGACGCGCCGCGCTCCAGAACGGCCTTCGCACGATCCGCGTCGAAGTCGCCGGCCTGCTCGCCGACGATCTCCATCAGCTCCCTGATCTCGCGCCACAGCCGCGCCTGCGTCCTGAGCTGGCGGGCGCTCTCC
>JAOACB010000114.1:0-701 GCA_026418055.1 Fimbriimonadales bacterium | reverse complement strand
CTCTCCATGATCTCGGTTGCCTGCTGGATGCCGCCCTCGACGCCGGCCTCGCGGAGGTACGTGTCCAGAGCCCTGTACTCTTCGCTCTCGGGGTTCTCGGGAAGAGCGGTCACCGTGCCGGGCATCCTTCGACCGGCCTTGATCTCCTCGGTGAACCGCGCTTGGTCGCGCACGGCGCGGGCCACCGCGGAAAGAACAGCGCCCGACCTGAGACGCCGCTTGAACTCCTCCAGATTCAACCCCTGCTTTTCGAGCCGCTTGATGAAGTTCTCGTCCCTGATCAGCGTCTCGACGTTCTCCGGAGTCGGCTGGATGCGGTTCTCGCGCAAGGCGTCGGTGGCTTCGCGCAGGAACGCCATGGCCCTAGCCACGGACGTCCACCCATCGACCATCTGCCTCGTCTCGTGAAGCCTGACCTTCTTCTCGCGGTTCAGGTTGCCGGTGTCGACAGGACGCGAGCCGACCATCGGCGTCGACTGGTCCGTCGCCTCGGCTTTCGCCGTCGCCTTCAGCCTGCGGTTCAGAATGTCCAGCTCTCTGGCGATGTTGGCGAGCTCGCTCTCGCGGATCACAGCCAGCCGCAGGCGCTCGATCGACGTCAGAGACGGATCGTTCATCCTGCGCAGCAGCTCGGCGTCGTCGGCGCGCTGGCTCTGACGGCGCAGCCATTCCTCGTAGTACCGCCTGTCGCCCTTTCTGAT
>JAOACB010000113.1 GCA_026418055.1 Fimbriimonadales bacterium | reverse complement strand
TCAAGACTTACAGGAAGGCTCTGGAGCCGGAGGAGGTCAAGAACGCCATGCGGAAGACCGGCCTGTATGCAGAGGAGGACATCGCGCAGGGCACCAAGGCCTACGAGGAGTTCAGGGAGAACCTCAAGATCAAGGCTGCAGGCTTGACGCCGGAGGAGGCCTCCAGGTACATCATTCCGGATTTCCAAACCAGCGACATTTCCCAGGGCCTTTCGAAAGCCTTCGACGGGCCAAGGGGAACCGCCCATTACGAACTCATCGAGGCCATCATCAGGCCTCGAATCAAGGAGGCCTTCGAGGCCAACGGCATCGATCTCCAGCAGGATGTCGGAGTCTTCCATTGGCTGGTGTGGAATTATTTCGGAGGCCAGGAGGCCAGCCACGAGTCTGCCATCGAGCTCGTTCGCACCATTGTGGAAGACGACATCAGGTTTCCCGGCATCACTGCGAGGGAAGCCAGGTACAACGTGCCCCTGCATGGCGTCGAATACACAATCTCGCCGGACTTCAAGGAAATCTGCATCTGGAGGCTGCCTTCTCCGGACGGTTACGCCGACAAGGCCTATGTCTTTCCCGTGGGTTTCTATGGAACCTTGGCGAACGAAATCAAAGGCATCGCCGAAAAGCACTTCCTGAAAAAGAACGGCAAGAAGTACTCCATCGCCCAGCTGGCCCAGAATGTTCCATACTGGATGGAAAGAATTCCAGGGCCGGACGGAGAGCTCACGGACAAAACATACGCCACTCCCAGATTCTTCGCCGAGGTCGAAAGATTCCTGGACTCATTGGTGAAACATGGAAAAGCAGAAGACTTTGTCTCCTATGGAAGAGCTGCTCTTCAACAGATTCCCGACTGGCGCGTCATTCCCGAACCCCTTCGACGACTTCTCGACGGAGTCGATGTGGGACCAATCGGTGGCAGGCCAAAACTCGAGGCTGAAGGAGGTGGTTCACACCCCGGAGGCCATCAGGACTATGTTGTGCCTCTCTCCAGACGTC
>JAOACB010000112.1 GCA_026418055.1 Fimbriimonadales bacterium | reverse complement strand
GCCAAGATCCTTGGAGCCATCGTTGCTGAAAACCAAAAGGCAGCCCATGCCGCCAGCAAGAAGGCCACGGGAGAGGCCATCAAGGGCGTGGACTATTGGGACGAGCTGGCCACCAAGAGGGTGGCTTCCCTGGTCAGGAGAAACACCATAGGCCTTGGCATGCTGGCTTTGGCCAAACTCTATGTGGAGCTGGAGGAGGAGGGCAAGGTTCCCTCGATCGCCACCTACAACAACGAAACCGGAAGATTCCAATTCGTCAACGTGGCCAGTCCAGTCCTGTCGAGACTGGTCGGCAAGCAGACTGCGGACGTGCTTGTTCCGCTTCCTCTGGATCAGTTGGGAGGGCCATTCAGCCTGTTCGCCTTCGCCTACAGCCAATGGAAGGTAGCCAGGAATCCCGAGCTCACGGAAGCCATGAGGAAGAACAGGCTCTATGGAGACGCCATGGCCTTCATGTTCTCCAACCCCATGCTGCAAGGAGTCGAAACATGGCTTTCGATCGCCCTGGGCAAGGGCGTTTCCAAGGACTGGGGATACGTCTCTGCCAGGCTTGGCAGGGCTATTGGAACAACCGTGTTCCCCGGCATCACCAGAGCTTGGGAGATCGCCTACGACAGGGCCAACAACTTCGGCCAGAGATACGCCACGAACTTCCTCGAGGGCATGATCGCGCCAACCATCTTCGGAAGGAATCTGGCCATCAGCGCATCCGGAAAGGTCTTTCCGAACCTTCCGAAACAATATCAGGTCGAGTTCGTCAAGGCCGGCTACGAGCCGTCCCTCCCGCCCAGCACCGAAGACAAGGAAGAGCTCCTCAGGTGGATGTCCGACTTGGCCTCGACCGAAGCCTACGGCCCATTGAGGCCTGCTTCCGTGGTGGTCACACCCGAGGACCATGCCAGGTGGACGCATTTGTTCACGAAGTATGGAGCCCTTTATGCCATCAAGACCATAGAAAGCCAGCCCTACAAGAACTCCCCAACCAAGCTGCCGGCCAGGATCAAGGTGGCCGGAGG
>JAOACB010000111.1 GCA_026418055.1 Fimbriimonadales bacterium | reverse complement strand
GCCCAGGCCACGGTGGCCGTTCTGCTCGTAGAACGCCTTCAGGTCCTGCGGCCGCATCATCCTCAGCTGGTGCGAGATCTGCCCCAGCTCCTCGTCCGTGAGCTCGGGGAACTCGCTCCTCAGTTCCGCCATGGCCTGCTCCACGATCGCCGTCTTCGCGGTAGCCATCTCCACAGCCGCCTCCACGATGCTGCTGGGCTCCCAATCCACCTTCTGCGGGTCGGGGAGCTCCACGGGCGGTTTCGGCTGCTGCTTGGCCTGCCGGGTCTGCTGCTCCTGCTCGCCTTCGCCATCCTCCGGATCCGTCTGCTGCGCCTCGTCGGCCTGCTCCGCCTCTGCGGCGAGCTCAGCCAGCAGCCTGTCCAACGGGTCGTCGCTATTGATCGCCATCTCCATAATCCCTCAGTTCGTCCTCGAAAGACTCGCTATCCATAAACTCCAGCATCTCCAAGCGGGCCTGCGCCCTGCACAGGTCCTCCTGCTGCCTCATCGGGGAGAGGCTCGCCAGCGCCCGGCGCTCCTCCGATGCCCTCGAGCGCAGCCAGTCCCGGAACGCCCGCCATTGCCAACTGCTGTAGAATGCCTTCCAGCTGTCCATTCTGAGCCGCCTCCGCGACCTGCGCCTGCTGGTTCTCGAAGTTCCGCAGGATCTCGTCCTTGTTCGGCAGGCTGGTCGCCATCACGATCGTCTTGATCAGAGCCATCGGGTCGATGCCCAGCTGCGGGGCCGTCATCGCCAGCTGCAGCAGCATCTGCGCCTGCTCGCTCTGCAGCTGCGGACTGTCCGCCGGAGACTTGCCGCTCAGCTCGATCACCAGCGGCTGGTCCATCTCCTCCACGCTCTCCACCCCGACCCTGTCCGCGTAGACCGGGTGCCAGATCGGGAAGTTCGCCTTCAGCATGTCCATGCAGACCAGAGCGAGCCTCTTCAGGCCGGGGGTCAGAGCCGTGATGTCGTCCGTCGCGCCGAGCTGGAACGCTTGGAACTTGATGTTCTGCTCCGTCGCCGTGGACTCCCTGCCC
>JAOACB010000010.1 GCA_026418055.1 Fimbriimonadales bacterium | reverse complement strand
CGCAGGTAGTACAGCTTCGCCCTGCGGACCAGACCGCGGCGCACCACCTCGAACTTCGCCACGTTGGGCGAGTGCAGGGGGAAGGTTCGCTCGACCCCCACGCCGTTGCTAATCTTCCGCAACGTCACCGTCTCGGCGATGCCGCCGTGCTTCAGAGCGATCACCACGCCCTCGAAGATTTGGATGCGCTCCTTGCCAGCCTCGCGGACCTTCACGTGGGCACGCACCGTGTCGCCAGGGCGGATCTCGGGGAGATCCTGCTTCAGGCAAGGCTGGACGACGCTCTGCAAGATGGCTGCTTTCGACATGGCGGTCAAACTCCGGCAACGGGGCGGCACAATGCCCGGCGTTGGC
Organism: Fimbriimonadales bacterium; assembly: GCA_026418055.1. Classification (GTDB taxonomy): domain Bacteria; phylum Armatimonadota; class Fimbriimonadia; order Fimbriimonadales; family Fimbriimonadaceae; genus UBA8783. The sequence goes on along the minus strand of JAOACB010000010.1, from coordinate 64,689 downwards.
TATCCGAGCGGCTATTGTAGCAGGTCCAGGTCGCCTTTTTCCAGACGGGCCTTGCAGAACAGGTCCGGTCTCAGGGCGCGCGTCAGGCGGAGGGCGCGCGCTCTCTGCCATCGCGCCGCGGCGGCGTGATCCCCGCTCAGAAGCTCCTCCGGAACCTCCAAGCCCTCCACCCGCCTCGGACGGGTGAACTGCGGAGCGCTCAGGAGACCGCCGGCGTGGCTGTCCTGACACAGGCTTCCCTCGGCCCCCACCACGCCCGGCAGCAGCCGCACCACCGCGTCCGCCATCGCCAGCGCGGGGATCTCGCCACCCGTGAGCACGAAGTCGCCCAAGCTGAGGCAGTGGGTGGCGACGAGCTGGCGAGCCCGGTCATCGATGCCCTCGTAGCGCCCGCACACGAAGTGCACCTCGGGCCTCCTGGAGAGCTCCTCCGCCGCCGCTTGGTCGAAGCGCTCTCCGGCGGGCTCGGTGAACACCACCGCTGCGCCCTGGGCGGGGCGGAGCCACCGCACAGCGGCGACCACCGGCTCCGCCTTGAGCAGCATGCCGTCGAAACCCCCGAAGGGACGGTCGTCGACCGTTCGGTGCCGATCGTACACGAAGTCCCGAGGGTCGGCGAACTCGAACCGGACCAAGCCCCGTTGGGCGGCCCTGCCCAGCACGCCGTGCGCCAGCGCGGAGCGCACCAAATCGGGAAACAGCGTGACGAATCCCACCCTCATCCGTCCACCCGTCCGCAGCATGCTACCTGCCAGAGGCCCCCAAGGTAAGATCGCTCCGGCTATCCCCAAAGCGAGGAATCCCGATGAACATTCCCTCCGAACTGAAGTACACCAAGTCCCACGAGTGGGTGCGCCTGGAGGACGGCGTCGCCGTGGTGGGCATCACGGATTACGCCCAGAAGGAGCTGGGCGACGTCGTGTACGTCGAGCTCCCCGAAGTCGGCCGCACCCTGGCCGAGGACGAGGCCTTCGGCACGGTGGAGAGCGTGAAGACCGTGAGCGAGCTGTACGCGCCGGTGGCGGGCAAGGTGGTGGAGGTCAACGCCCTTCTCGCCGAGAAGCCCGAGGCCGTCAACGCGGACCCCTACGGCGAAGGCTGGATGGTCAAGATCGAGGTGGAGGGAGAGCCGACCGGCCTGCTCGATGCCGACGCCTACGCGGCGGTGTGCGAAGACTGAGAGGAAGATGCCCTACATCCCCCATACCGAAGCGGACCGCCGCGAGATGCTCGCGGCCATCGGGGTGGGATCGATCGACGAGCTCTTCCGGGACATCCCGGAAGAGCTTCGTTTGAGGGAGCCCCTCGACCTCCCCCCCTCGATGGATGAGTACCATCTGCAGCGGCACTTCTTTCAGTTGGCCTCGCAGAACCGCTCGTCCGCCAACACCCTCTGGTTCCTTGGCGCCGGTCTCTACGACCGCTACATTCCGGCGACCGTGCCTGCGGTGATCTCCCGCGGCGAGTTCCTGACGTCCTACACCCCGTACCAACCGGAGTTCTCCCAAGGCTATCTGCAGGCGATCTACGAGTTCCAGACGATGGTGGCGAACCTGTACGGCATGGACATGGCGAACGCCTCCATGTACGACGGAGCCACCGCGCTGGCCGAGGCCGCCGTCATGGCTCACGGCTTGAACGGTCGTCCCAAGGTGTTCGTCTCCGAGGCCGTGCACCCCGTCTGGAGGCAGGTGGTTCGAACGTACTGCTGGGCCGTCGACGTCGAGGTCGTGGAGCTGCCGCACACCGAGGGCCTCACCGCGGACTACTCGGCCGTCGACGATCGTGCGGCTTGTCTGATCGTCCAGTCGCCCAACTTCTTTGGGGCCATCGAGGACCTCGGCGCCGCCCGCGACGCCGCGCGCAAGGCCGGCGCCCTGTTCCTCGTGGCCGCCGATCCGACCGCCATGGGCCTGCTCCCGCCGCCCGGCGAGTTCGACGCCGACGTCGTGGTGGGAGAGGGTCAGCCCCTCGGCATCCCCATGGGCTTCGGAGGCCCCTTGCTCGGCCTGTTCGCCTTCAAGAGGCAGTTCGTGCGGGCCTTTCCCGGGCGCATCGTCGGCCGCACGGTCGACCGAAACGGCAACCCCGGTTTCACCATGACGCTGCGCACGCGCGAGCAGGACATCCGGCGCGAGAAGGCGACCTCCAACATCTGCACGAACTCCGCGCTCATGGGCCTATGCGCGACCGTTTACCTGGCCGCCTTGGGCAAGAACGGGTTGCGGCAGGTGGCCGAGACCACCGTGCGCAACACGCGCTATGCGATCGATCGGTTGACGACCGCCGGAGCGAGGCTGCGCTTCCCCGCCCGGGTGTTCGGCGAGTTCGTGCTCGACCTGGGGCGCGACGCCGCCGCCGTGCAACGGCGGTTGCTCGACAGAGGCATCATGGCCGGTCTGCCGCTCGGGCCTTTCTATCCCGGCATGGACGGCTGCCTGCTCGTGGCGGTGACCGAGTGCCGGCTGAAGGACGAGATCGACCGCTTCGCCGACGAACTTCAGGAGGCTTTGGCATGAGCCGCACCAAGAACGTCCCCGACATGAGGCTGTTGTTCGAGAAGTCCCGGCCGGGACGCGTTGGATGCAACCTTCCCGCGCCGACCACACCCGAGGTGGACCTGCAGAACGAGCTCGGCGCGATCCGAACCGAGCTGAACCTTCCCGAGCTTTCCGAGCTCGAGGTCCTGAGGCACTTCACGCACCTCAGCCACATCAACTACGGGATCGAGACGGGGTTCTATCCTCTGGGCAGCTGCACGATGAAGTACAACCCCAAGGTCAACGAGCGGGTGGCCTCGCTGTCCGGATTCGCCGGCATCCATCCGCTTCAGCCGGAGGAGACCGTGCCCGGCGCGCTGGAAGTGATCGCGTGCGTGCAGGAGATGCTGCAGGAGATCACAGGATTCCACCGCGTGACGCTGCAGCCTCTGGCCGGCGCGCACGGCGAGCTCACGTGCCTCATGCTCATCAAGGCTTACCACGAGGCTCGGGGAGACCATGGCCGCAAGGTGGTGCTGGTGCCCGACAGCGCGCACGGCACGAACCCCGCCAGCGCCGCGCGCGCGGGGTTCTCCGTCCAGCCGATCCCCACGAACCAGGAGGGCCTGACGGACCTGGAGGCTCTCGACGCCGCGCTGGGCCCCGACACCGCGGCCCTCATGCTGACCAACCCCTCGACCCTGGGCCTGTTCGAGAAGAACATCGTCGAGATCTGCGAGAGGGTGCACCGGGCGGGCGCCTTGGTGTTCTGCGACGGAGCGAACATGAACGCGATGGTGGGAACAACCCGCCCCGCCGATCACGGCTTCGACTGCATGCACCTGAACCTGCACAAAACGTTCAGCACTCCCCACGGCGGCGGCGGGCCAGGGTGCGGGGCCATCGGTGTCCAGGCGAACCTCGCTCCGTTCCTCCCCAAGCCGGTCATCGAGCGCGACGCCGGAGGGCGTGCCGTGTTCCGGCACGATGTTCCCCAGTCCATTGGCAAGGTCTCGCCCTACTACGGCCAGTTCCTCCTGGCCGTGAGGGCCCTGAGCTACCTGCTGGCCTTCGGAAGGGAGCACATGGCCGAGATCTCGCGCCACGCGGTTCTGAACGCCAACTACGTGCAGGCCCGCCTGAAGGACGTGCTACCCCCCGCCCACGACCGCTTCTGCATGCACGAGTGCGTGCTCACGGCGCAACCGTACAAGAAGCACGGCGTGCGGGCGCTGGACATCAGCAAGCGACTCATCGACTACGGGTTCCACCCGCCGACCAACTACTTCCCGCTCATCGTGCCCGAAGCGCTGATGATCGAGCCCACGGAGACGGAAACCAAGGAGACGCTGGACGCGTTCTGCGACGCGCTGCGCTCCATCTGCCGGGAGGCGGTGGAGAACCCGCAGCTGCTGCACGACGCGCCGGGCTCGCAGGTCGTGGGGCGGCTCGACGAGACGGCGGCGGTCAAGAACCTGGACGTCTGCTGGCGTCCGAGCTGAAGCGATGCCGGGGGCGCCGCCGGGCGCCCCCGAACCTCCGATGGATCGGTTGCGCTTCTCGGTCGAGGGCCTCCTGAGCGGCCCGGAGAACATGCGCAGGGATCGGGAGCTGCTCTCGCGCGCGGAGGCGGGAGAGCGTTGCTGCAGGGTGTACGGGTGGGACGGCGCTTGGGTGAGCCTCGGCTACTGGCAGCGCCCCGAGCGCGATCTTCTTCCGGCTTGCCCCGTCCCTTGGGTGATGCGTCCCACCGGAGGAAAGGCCGTGCTGCACGGCCACGATGTGACGGTCGGTCTCGCCTGGCCTCTCGCGGACCTGGCCGAGCCGGGGGAGGACCCCGTGGTGTTGTCCCGAGCCCTCAAGCGGGTGTATCGGCGCGTGATCGCCCCTCTGGTGTCTGCTCTGAGGGCCTGCGGCGTGCCCGCCTCGCTGGCCGAGCGGACCCCGTTCGTGGCCCAGGCCGGCCGAACCGCCGACTGTTTCGCCCACATCGCGCCGAACGACGTGGTCGACGAGCGCACCGGCCTCAAGGTGTGCGGATGCGCCCTGCGGCTGACCCAGAGGGCGGTCCTCGCCCAGGCCAGCGTTCCCAACGGTCCGCCCCTCGTCGATCCTGCCGCAGTGTTCGAGCGTCCGGCCGCCTACTCCCAGACCCGATGGGAGGCGACCGGCTTCGCCGAAGCCCTGCGTTGGGAGTTGGAGAGGCTCTGAGGGGAAAGGGGCCCCTTTCCCCTCGGAGCTCACAGCTTGCGGAAGATCAGCGTGGCGTTGTGCCCGCCGAAGCCGAACGAGTTGGACATGGCCACGTTGACTTCGGCCTTGCGGGCCACGTTCGGAACGTAGTCGAGGTCGCCCTCGGGGTCGGGGTTCTCGTAGTTGATGGTCGGCGGGAGGACGCCCTCTTCGATCGCCTTGAGGCAGGCCACCGCCTCGACCGCGCCGGCCGCACCCAGCAGGTGCCCGTGCATCGACTTGGTGCTGCTCACCGGCACGCGATAGGCGGCCTCGCCGAACACCCTCTTGATCGCCTCCGTCTCCCCCTTGTCGTTGTAGTAGGTCGACGTGCCGTGGGCGTTGATGTAGTCGACCTCTTCGGGCTTCAGGCCCGCCGACTCGAGCGCCATCGCCATCGAGCGCACCGCCCCGCGCGAGTCGGGATCGGGCTGGGTGATGTGGTAGGCGTCGCCGCTCAGTCCGTAGCCGACCAGCTCGGCGTAGATCCTGGCGCCCCTGGCCACCGCGTAGTCGTAGTCCTCCAGCACGATCACGCCGGCTCCCTCACCCATCACGAAGCCGTCCCGATCCTTGTCGAAGGGCCGCGAGGCGTGCTCGGGATCGTCGTTGCGCGTGCTCATGGCGCGCGCGGCGCAGAAGGCCGCGAGGCTGATCGGGTTCACAGGCGCCTCGCTGCCGCCTGCCAGCATCACCTTCGCGTCGCCCCTGCGGATGACGTGCGCCGCCTCTCCGATCGAGTGGGCGCCGGTGGCGCAGGCCGTCACCACGCAAAGGTTGGGCCCCCGGTATCCATTGAGGATCGAGATGTACCCGGAAGCCATGTCCGGGATCATGTAGGGCACCAGGAACGGCGAGACCTTCGACGGGCCACCCTCGAGCATGCGCTTGTACTGCTCGCCGAGGAACGTGAGTCCGCCGATGCCCGAGCTGACCAGCACCCCGACGTCGAACGTCTCGTCGTCGGAGATCTTCAGAGCGGCGTCCTCGATGGCCATCGAGGCAGCCGCCACGGCCAGCGCGATGAACCGATCGACGCGCCGGGCCTCCTTGCGTTCGAGGAAGTCCTCGGCGTTGAAGTCTCGGACTTCCGCAGCGATCTGCGTGCTGTATTCGGACGGATCGAGGTGCGTGATGCGCGCGATGGCGTTCTTGCCCGCTTTCAGCGCCTCCCAAGTCGGTCCGACGCCGACGCCCAGCGGGGTGACCACCCCGAGGCCGGTGACGACCACCCGCCCGGAGGAGCGGGAGCCGTCGCTCATACCTTGCCGCTGATGTACTTGACGGCGTCGCCCACCGTCTTGATGCTGTTCACGTCGTCGTCAGGGATGTCGATGCCGAACTCCTCCTCGAGGGCCATGGCCAGCTCCACCACGTCCAGCGAGTCCGCCCCGAGGTCCTCCTCGAACGAGGCGCTCTCCACGACCTCCTCCTCCTTGACGCTCAGAGCGTTGACGACGATCTTGCGAACGCGATCCAGAATTTCCTGAGACATGGATGACACCTTCGAACGCCGGCGCCGGCAATCTGGCCGGCGGCAAACGGCCTGAACATTATGCACCAAGCCGAGCGGCCCGGGCACATCCGGGACTCACAGCGCTGCAGCGCGAATCAGATCCCCGTCTCCGCCCGACGATCGGCCGTCGGCCGCCAGCTCCCCGTACAGCACGCCGTCCCGCACCTCCAAGGCGACCACCGTGCAAAGGCGCCGGACCAGGTCGACCGGCCCCGCGAAGCGCACCTCGAGGTAGTTGTCCGCCAAGCCCGTCATCAGGCCCGTTTGGGGGCACTTGCCCTCCACCAGCACCCTGAGCCGTCTGCCCAAGAATCGAGCCGCCTGCGCCTCGCCGGTCTTGGCGGTCAGCTCCAGCATCAGCCTGCTCCTGCGCTGCTTCTCCTCGGGCGGAACGGGGTCGCCCCACGCGTCGGCCCTCGTGCCCGGCCGTGGGCTGAAGCGGAACACGTGCGCCTTGAGGAACGCGGCGCGCTCCACCGTGCCCAGGCCCTCTTCGAACCGCCTCTCGTCCTCCGTCGGGAATCCCACCATCACGTCGGTCGTGACCTGCAGGTCGGGCACCACCTCCCGGACGAGGTCGAGCAACGAGAGATACCTCTCGACCGTGTACGGGCGGTTCATGTCTCGCAGAACGCCGTCGCTGCCGCTCTGGAGCGGCAGGTGGAGGTGCGGCACCACGACCCCGCAGGCCATCAGGTTCATCAGGCGGTAGGTGACGTGGCCCATCTCGATGCTGCTGATCCGAATCCGCTCCACGCCGCGCGTGTCGGCCATCAGCTCGATCAGGTCCTCGAACTGCGGGCCGCCGCTCCCGGTTTCCGGGCCGTAGGCTCCGACCAGCACCCCGCTCAGCACGACCTCCTTGTAGCCCATCTCCACCAGGCGCTCGACCTCGCTCAGCACCTCGGCGGCGGGGCGGCTGGTCATGTGCGGCCGCGTGTAGGGGATGGAGCAGTAGCTGCAGAAGATGTTGCACCCGTCCTGGATCTTCACCGTCGCGCGGGTCCGACCCTTCCAGGCGGATCCGAGACCCCGACGGCTCGCCGGCTTCGGTACCAACCCATGGCCGAGCCCCGGAAAGGCCCGCAGCACGTGCTCCAGCGTGCGCATTTTGTCGGGGTTCGGGACAACCAGGTGCGCCTCTGGAAACGGCCTGCGCTCGTTGAGCGCCATTTGGCCCGCGCAACCGGTCACCACCACCTTGGCGCTCGGGTTCGCGCGCAGGGCCCGCCGCACGGTGTACCGGCTCTTGCTCTCCGCGATCGCCGTAACGCTGCAGGTGTTCACGACGTACACGTCGGCAGCGGAGTCGAACGGCACCACCTCGAAGCCGGCGTCTGCGAACGACTCGAGAATGCGCTGAGTTTCATACTGGTTCACCTTGCATCCGAGCGTGGTGAACGCGGCGCGGGGCATGTGAACGGGTTTACCGCATGGAACGCGCCCCAGCCGGTGGGGCCCGGGCGCAAGCGGGGTCCGAAGACCCAAGGAAACCTGCCGGGATCTTGCCCCATACTTCGGGTCGATGGCCGGGGGGTGGGAGCAGCGGGTTTGGTATGGGCGGGCGTTGCGTTTCCGGACCGCCCGCGCGGCGCTGGCTCCGCTCGCGCTGCTGTACGCCGTCGGCTGGGAGGCCTACCTCGCCGCCTACCGGTCCGGCCTGAAGCGGCCACGGTCCCCCCATAGGCCTGTGGTGTGCGTGGGAAACCTGGTGGTCGGCGGCTCCGGCAAGTCGCCGACGGCCCTGCACGTGGCGCAGGTGCTCCGATCGACCGGGCGCCCGGCGGTGCTCTCCTGCAGCGGCTACGGCTCGCCCCGACAGCGCGGCGCGTCGTGGGCGCCCGAGGGAGATCTCGACCCGGCTGAGTGGGGAGACGAACCCGCGATGGCACGCTGGCTGATGCCGGATCTGCCGCTGGTGGTGGGACGCGACCGCGTCGCCGCGGCCGCGCTGTGCGCCCAGCGCGCGCCGGACGCCGTGCTGGTGCTGGACGACGGCTTGCAGCACCTCCCCTTGCGCAAGCACGCGACCATCGCGCTGGACGATCCCGCGCCGACGAACCGCCTCTGCCTGCCGGCGGGGCCCTACCGCGAACCCCGTTGGAACCGCAGTCGCGCGGACCTGATCCTGCCGGGCCGCTTCGACCTAGCCTGCGGCGGGCTCCGGTTCGTGGACGCGGAGTCCGATCGTCCCACCGAGGCGCCGAAGGACGCCTGGGCTCTGTGCGCCATCGCTCGACCGGATCGCTTCGCCGACGACCTGCGGGCGGCAGGCGTGGGGCTGCGGGGCCTGGCCGCGCTGACCGACCACGACCCTCTGTCCGCGGGTAACCTGCTGGATGGCGTCCCGCCGGGTTCGACGGTGGTGGTCACGGCGAAGGACTGGGTCAAGCTCCGCCGCAGACCGGACCTTGCAGGCCGACGTTGGGTCGTCGCGCTTCGGGATGTCTCGATCCAGCCGGCCGAGGAGTTCCGGCGCTGGCTGGTGGAACGGTTGCATGAGGCTGAGGCTGAATAGGGTTGCGACGCGGCTCGGCAGCTGGGCGTTCGTAAGGGCCCAGCGCTGGTGCTTGCGACGATCCGCCGAGCAGGCAGCCCGAGCCGGCGAACGGGTGGGGCGGCTCGCGTTCCGCCTTTCCCGCAAGCACCGAGAGCGCGCGCTGTCCAACCTTGCGCTGGCGTTTCCCGAACTCTCCGAGGAGGACCGCCGCGCTCTGGCCCTGCGGGTCTTCGAGCACTTCGGCAGAAACGCAACCGACTTCCTGCGCAGCGAGCTCCGCTCCGACGAGGAGGTCTTGCGCACCACCACCACCGCAGGCAGGGAGCATCTGGAGGAGGCGTTCGGACTGGGCCGTGGGGTGCTGGTGATCACCGGCCACCTGGGAAACTGGGAGCGGGGCGCTCAATGGTTCTCGGCCTCGGGCTTCCCGATGAGCGTGGTGGCCCGCGACGCGAACGACTCGGAGCTGAACGACCTCGTGCTGCGGATGCGGCGGCACGCGGGCGTGGAGGTCATCCCCCGCGGCAACGCCGCCCGACCCGTTCTGGCCAAGCTGAAGGCGAACGGCGTCGTGGCCATTCTCCCGGACCAGAACTCCAACGAGGCCTTCGTGCCGTTCTTCGGCCATCCGGCGGGAACCGCCTTGGGGCCCGCCGTGCTGCACCTGCGCACGGGAGCTCCTCTGTTGCCGCTGGCCTGCATCAGCGCCGGCGTGGGCCGCCTGCACATCGAGATCCTGCCCTACCGAGTGTACGACCGTGCGAGCGGCGTGAAGCCGGAGCGGATCATGGAGGACCTCCACCGCGACTTGGAGTCCCTGATCCGACGCTGGCCCGAACAGTATCTTTGGCTGCACGACCGATGGAAGAGCGCCCGACGAAAGGGTTGGATCGCGTGATGGGACCGAGGTTCCTCATCCTCCGCTTCTCGGCGATCGGCGACTGCGTGATGGCCCTGCCGGTTGCGTCGCGGATTCGGCGCTCGGTGCCCGGGGCCGTGATCGACTGGGTGGTCGACCGACGGTGCGCCGACGTGATCGACACCGAGCGCCTGGTGAACGGCCTCGAGACGTTCGACAGCCGGGAGGAGAAGCGGCTGCGTTGGACCCCCGCCGGCATCGCCAGGCAGATGCGCTTCTACCTTCGGTTGCGGGAGCGCGGGTACGACTACGGGATCGACCTTCAAGGGCACTCGAAGACGGCCCTCTGCCTGCGCATCGCACGACCGGCCCGCAGGGTTGCGGCGCGCGCCACGGACGGCCTCGCCCGAGCGCTGAACCCCGTCCGGCCCGATCCCCACCGAGCCGAGCACATGGTCGAGCAGAACCTGGAGACCCTGGGCTACCTGGGCTTCGCCAGCGGCGATCCGACGCCGATGCTTCCCGATCTCACGGCGGAGAGGGAGACGCTGAAGGCGCAGCTGCCCGACCGGCCGCTGGTCACGATCACCGTCGGCGCCGGACACCCCAACAAGGTGGTTCCGCTCGACCGGTGGAGGACGGTCGGCGAGTTGCTGATGAAAGAGGGTCTCGCCGTGGGCTACCTCGGAGGGCCGGGGGACCCCAGTCCGGAGCTGCCAGGCTCGATCGATTGGGTCGGTCGGTTGCCGCTGCGCCAGACCATGGCCGCCCTGGCGCTGTCGGCGCTGCATCTGAGCGGCGACACCGGAACAGCGCACATCGCCTCGGCGCTGGGGGTGCCCACCGTGACGGTGTTCGGCCACATGCCCCAAGAGAAGTTCCGACCCTATTGGGGGCGGGGCAAGGTGCTCAGCCTCGGCGGCAACGCCGCCCTGGTGCCCCAGAGCGCGATCTTCGCCGCCGCCCAACAGATGTGGAGGGAGCTGCGTGCCTAGCTTCCTCATCAGCCGACTCAGCGCGCTCGGCGACGTCGTGTGCTCCCTGCCCGCGGCCGGAGCGCTGAAGGCCGGCCACCCGGGCTGCCGGGTGGTTTGGGTTTGCGATCCCCGGTTCGCCGCCCTGCCACGGCTCTGTCGCCACGTGGACGAGGTGGTGGAGGCCAAGCCGCAGTTGAACCCGAAGTCCTGGCCGGTGTTCGGCGAGGAGTTCGAAGCCGCGCTCGACCTGCAGGGCTTGGCGAAGAGCGCGATCGTGGTCGCCCGAGCGAGGGCCCGCCGCAAGCTCGGCTATCACTGGCAACGGGAGGGCTCATGGCTGGCCTCTCAGGCGGTGCTTCCCGATCCCAGCTCCACGCACATCGTCGACCAGTACGTGGACGTGGCCCGGGCAGCGGGCGGAAGCGCCCACCAAGCCGACTTCGGCCTGCGGCCCGCCGAGAAGGACTTGGACTCGGTCCGCTCGAAGCTGGCCGTCGGAGATCCGTTCGTCGTGCTCAATCCGGGCGCGGCCTGGGCGACCAAGCGATGGCCCTCCGAGCGTTGCGGGAGGCTCATCGATCTGCTCGCCCTCCAAGGGTTGCGCACGGTGCTCATCGGGGGCCGGGCGGAATCCGACCACGCGTCGGCGCGAGCGGCGTTGGAGGCCACCCGCTCAGGCGCCGCGAACCTGTGCGGGCAAACAAGCCTCGGCGAGCTGGTGGCGCTGCTCTCTCTGGCCAAGGCCCATGTGGGCGGCGACACCGGCAGCACCCACCTCGCCGCCGCCCTCGGCGTTCCCGCGATCGGCCTGTACTCGATCACCCGACCTCAGCGCAGCTGCCCCTACGGCCAGATCCACCGGTGCCTCTACGAGCCGGAGGGGCTGGACCGCATCGCTCCCGAGGCAGTCGCCGACAAGGTTCTGGAGGCGTTGGCGTGAGCCTGTTGCGCTGGGAGGAGGCCGCCGCCTTGCGCCGAGGCCGGAAGCTCGCGTTCACCAACGGCGTGTTCGATGTGCTGCACGTCGGCCACCTGCGGTTGCTCGAAGCCGCTCGCGCCCTGGGCGACCTGCTGATCGTGGGAATCAACGACGACGAGTCGGTGCGGCGTCTGGGCAAGGGTCCGAACCGGCCTCTGAACCCCTTGGAGGACCGCGCCGAGCTGCTGGCCGCCCTGCGGCCCGTGGACGCCGTGGTGGCCTTCGCCGAAGACACGCCCGAGGAGCTGATCCGCTTCCTCCGCCCCGAGGTGCACGTGAAGGGCGGCGACTATCGCGAGCAGGACCTCCCCGAGGCTCCCCTCGTGCGATCGTACGGAGGGCGGGTGGTGATCTTCCCCACCGTCCCCGGGCGCTCCACCACCAGCACCCTCAGGAGGGCCGGGCTGGAGTGAGGGCGTTCGACGAGGATCCCTCGCTTCGCTGGCTGTTCGTGTTCGCGCACCCCGACGACGAGCTGGGTGTGTGCGCTTGGATCCGGCGACTGACGCGGGCGGGAGCCACCGTGCACGCCTGCTGGACCCACCACACGCCCGTGCGGAAGGCCGAGGCCGTCCGCGCCATGGCCGCGCTCGGCGTGGAGGAACGCAACCTGGCGTTCCTTCCGGGGGTGGATGGGCGCGTCGCCGAGCAGATGCCCGAGCTCTGGCCGCGGATGCGCCAGGTCGTGGACGAGGCCAGGCCGGACCGAGTCGTGACGATCGCGTTCGAGCAGGGGCACCTCGACCATGACGCCACCAACCTACTGGTGAATCGGAGCTTCGAAGGACCGGTGCTCGAGTACCCGATGTACCACCCCTACACGCGCCGCATCCAAACGCTGAACCGGTTCGCCACGCCCGACGGCGAGGAGGTGCTCGAGCTGACCCAGGAGGAGTGCGCTCTGAAGAGGCGCCTGGCTCGCGGCTACCCCAGCCAGAACATCCACGCCGTGCTCGTTTGGTACCACGTGTACCGCTGGCTCACCCTGCGTCCGCTGAGCCTGTGCCGCTCCGAGCGCCTCCGGCTGCAGGTCCACCGCGACTACCGCAGCCCCAACCTCCCGCCGCGCCTCCGGCGCGAGGTGGAACGCAGCGCGACTTGGCGCCGCTGGCTGCTCGCGGCCGAAGCCTTCCTGAGCCTGACGGAGTCCGGCTGGTAAACTCCCGGGCCGATGCCAGCACGCTCCAAGCGCCTCGACAGCATTCCTCCCTACCTGTTCGCAGAGATCTCGCGCGTGAAGGCCGAGGCCATCGCCGCCGGTGCGGACATCATCGACCTGGGCATCGGCGACCCCGACCTGCCCACACCCGAGCCGGTGGTCGAGGCCTTGGCCAGGGCGGCGCACGACCCGGCCACCCACCGCTACGACGAAACGCCGTTCGGGTGGGAATCGTTCATCCGGGCCGCCGCCGACTGGTACGAGCGCGAGTTCGGCGTGCGGGTCGATCCCGGCGGCGAGATCGTCCAGCTGATCGGCAGCAAGGAGGGCTTGGCCCATCTCGCCTACGCCTACCTGGATCCGGGCGACGTGGCGATCGTGCCGAACCCCGGCTACACCGTGTACAAGGTGAACGCGCTCATGGCGGGGGCCGAGGTGTTCGAGACCCCGCTGCGCGAGGAGAACGGCTTCCTGCCGAGGCTCGAGGACATCCCCACCGACGTGGCACGGCGCGCGAAGCTGTTCTACGTGTGCTACCCCCACAACCCGACGGGCGCGGTCGCGACCCCGGAGTTCTACGCCGACCTGGTGCGGTTCTGCCGGGACCACGACATCCTGCTCGTCAACGACATGGCCTACGCCACCGTCAGCTACGAGGGGTTCCGCAATCCGACCGTGCTGCAGGTGCCCGGCGGCAAGGACGCGTCCATCGAGTTCCACAGCCTCAGCAAGATGTTCAACATGACCGGCTGGAGGCTCGGCTTCGCCCTCGGGAACCGCGACGCCATCGCCACCTTGGCCAAGTTCAAGTCCAACATCGACAGCAAGCAGTTCCCGGCCATCGCGGAGGCCGGAGCCGAGGCGCTCCGAAGCGTGGACAACTCGGCTTCGCTGGCCGTGTACCAGCGACGCCGCGACTATCTGTGCGACGGCCTGAACTCGCTCGGCTGGCGCGTCGGCAAGCCCAAGGCGACGTTCTACGTTTGGGCCCGCGTTCCCGTGCCCGGGATGAGCAGCGCCGAGTTCTGCAAGGCGCTGCTGGAGCGCGCGCACGTGCTCACGATCCCGGGCAACGGCTACGGATCCGAGGGCGAGGGCTTCCTGAGGATGTCGCTGACCCTGCTGGGCGACCGAGAGGGCGAACGCTTCCAGGAGGCGGTGCGCCGCATCCGGGCCTCGGGACTGCTCGGGTGACCTACGAGGAGGCCGTAGCCTACGTATCGGGCCTGGCCCCCAGGGGCTGGCGGCTGGGGCTGGACCGCATGCGCGAATTCGCCCGCCGGGCCGGCCTGGACGGGGCGCTGGGCCCCCATCCGCGTTACGTGCACGTGGCCGGCACCAACGGCAAGGGCTCCGTCACGGCGTTCGTGGAGTCGATCTTGTTCGAGGCGGGGTCCAAGGTCGGCTCCTACTACAGCCCCTTCGTGTACGACATCCGGGAGCGCATCCAAGTCGGCCGCCGCATGGTTTCCCGAGAGAGCTTCGCCGAGCTGGTCGAGCGGTTGCGGCCGATCGCCGAGTCCTTCGACGGAGGGCCGTACGGCCCGATCAGCGAGTTCGAGTTCAAGACAGCGATGGGCTTCACCCACTGGAGGGACTGCGGCTGCGAGTGGGTGGCGCTCGAGGTGGGCCTCGGAGGGCGTCTGGACGCCACGAACATCGTGGACCCGGCGAGCGCGGTGGTGGTGTCCATCGGATTGGACCACGTGGACATCCTCGGAGGCACCTTGGAGTCGATCGCCTTCGAGAAGGCCGGAGTCGCCAAGCCGGGACGCCCACTGATCGTCGGCGACCTCCCTCCCTCGGCCTTGGAAACCGTGCTGCGGCAGGCGGATGCCGTAGGCAGCCCCGCCTGGGTCTTCGGCCGGGAGGTTCGACTTCATCGGGACGGCGAGCTGTGGACCGTGTCCGTGCCAGGGCGGACGGTGACCGGGCTCTGCCCCGGCATCGAGGGAGCCGCGCAGCCGCACAACATGGCCCTGGCGGTTGCGGCGGTGCTGGCTGCCGGCGCGCAGCTTCCCGACGACGCGATCCGTCTCGGAGCGGCCACGACGAGCCTGCCCGGCCGCTTCGAGCGGCGACAGATCGCGGGTCACACGGTGGTGCTGGACGGCGCGCACAACGCGGAAGCGGCGTCGGTGCTGGCGCGGTCGATGCTCCGGGCCTTTCCCGGCGTCCGCGTGCCGATGGTCGCGGGCTCGGTCCGGGGCCATGACCCGGTCGGGGTGTTCCGAGAGCTCTCGCCCTGCGTCGAGCGCGTGTTCGCGTGCCCTCTGGAGTTCGCTCGGGCTCTCCAGCCGCACGCCGTGGCCGAGGCCGCCGAACGAGCCGGTGTGGCCGCCGAGCCGTGCGCCAGCGTCGGGGAGGCGGTGGCCCGTGCCGTGCATGCGGCCGGACCGGGACGCCCGGTGCTCGTGTCCGGAAGCTTCTATCTGCTCGGAGAGGCTGCCCGCGCCCTGGCGCGGCTCTAGACGGGCGGCGACTCGGGCTCGGAGTCGACGAGCATGGCGTGCATCAGGTCGCAGCGCAGCACGACGCCCGCCAGCGTCTCGTCGTCCATCACGGGCAGGATCGTCAGCCCCCTGGCCAGCATCAGGTGGAACGCCTCGCTGATCTCGGTGTCTGCCGGAGCGGTGATCGGCTCCCGGGTGCCGAACCGATAGGCGGGCAGGTAGGCGATGCCCGACAGAGAGCCGGCGGTGGAGGCGGCCCGGCAGAGGTCTCCCTCCGTGACCACAGCCATCGGCACCCGGGAAGGCGTGAGCACCACCAAGGCCGGAAACTGGTAGAGGTCCATCTTGTCGACGGCGTCCCGAACGGTGCTCTGGGCGTCCAGGGTGGGGATGTGGGCGTGCAACACCTCGCGCAGCGTCATCTGGCCTGAGTCTACACGGTTATAATCCGCTCCATGCGGGCGGACGTCGCCATCATCGGCGGCACCGGCGTCGGTGCGCGTCTGGATCTGCTGGGAGGGAGCCCCTTCTGTCTGCCAACCCCCTTCGGCCCGCTGAGGGGCCGCCTGGTGCCTTGGAAGGGGATCGGGCTGGCGGTGGTGCACCGCCACGGTTTGGGGCACAGGCTGCCGCCGCACCGCATCGCGTATCGGGCGATGGCCGATGGGCTGGCCCGCCTCGAGGTGAGGGCGTGTCTCGCGACGGCGGCGGTCGGCAGCCTCCGCGCCGGGCTGGACTCGGGATCGCTGGCGGTCTGCACGGACTTCCTCGACCTCACGGGCCGCAACAGCACGCTCTTCGACGGCGGCGTGCGCCACACCGACTTCAGCTCGCCGATGGGCTCCAGAGCCACCGCCGCCCTGAGGGAGGCCTGCAGCCGGCTGGGGGTGCGCACGCCGGAGGCGTGCGTGTACGTGGGCATGAACGGCCCGCGCTACGAGACTCCCGCGGAGGTCCGGATGCTCGCGCGGCTGGGCGGCGACGTGGTGGGCATGACGGCCGCCACCGAGGCGATCCTCTGCCGCGAAGCCGGCGTCGACTACGGCTGCTTGGCGATCGTGTCCAACCTGGGCACAGGCCTGAGCGACTGCCCCTTGAGCCACCGGGAGGTGGAGGAGAACGTCGCGAAGGCCTCCGGGACGGCGCTCGCCGTGCTGTTCGAGGCGGCGGAGGCCATCTGCCGGTCATGAGCGTCTCGCGACGATCGTTCGCCCTGGCGCTGGCGCTCCAGCCTGGCGTCGGCGGGAAGACCGTGAGCCGCGTTCTGGCGCGGAACGACCTTCTCGGCATCGCGCCGGAGGAATTCCTCGGTCTCTCCTCCGAGGCTCTGCGGGAGGAGTACCGCATCCCCAAGGCGGTGGCCGAGCGGCTGGCCTCCAAGGGCAGGGCCGTGCTGGAGGAAAGCTGGGAGATGGAGCAGAGGCTCAACCGGCACGGCGTCGCCTGGGTCTGCCTCGCCGACGTGCACTACCCGAGGCAGATCGAGTCGTTCGACCCCGACCCGCCCGGAGCCCTTTTCCTGTACGGCAACACCCAGCTGCTCTCGGTCCGAACGTTCGCGGTGATGGCCTCGCGAGGGGGCGGCCCCGGCGTGCTGGACCGTATCGAACTCCTGACGCAGGAGGGCGTGCTGGCCTCCGAGGTGGCCGTCTCGGGCCACGATCGGCCGGAGTACCAGCGCGCCGCCGTGGTGCCGCTGCGCTGGGGGGCGCCGCGCATCCTGGTGCTGGACCGCGGACTGTTCCCTGCGCTGGGGGAGGACTTGGAGCAGGAGCCGTTCGCCGGGGCTCGCCTGTGGCGCTACAGGTTCGACCCCCAGACCGATCTGGTGGTGTCCCCCGTCAAGCCCACGGCCGGCCTCGTCGGGGTCAGCAACCAAGTGCGCGACCGTCTGATCGCCGCCCTGGCCGGCCGCATCGACTTCGCCCACATCGCCGCGGGGGGCAACATGGAGCGCATCGCTCGTGCGGCTCTGCAGGCGGGCAAGCCTGTGCGGTTGCCCGGCGACGATCCGACCCTGGCGCCGCTCCGGCAGCTCGGCGCGGAGACCATCCCCTAGACCC
Source organism: Fimbriimonadales bacterium (assembly GCA_026418055.1). Classification (GTDB taxonomy): domain Bacteria; phylum Armatimonadota; class Fimbriimonadia; order Fimbriimonadales; family Fimbriimonadaceae; genus UBA8783. Next base: position 47,471 of record JAOACB010000010.1, on the reverse strand, counting down.
CGGAGTGGGCCATACTCCTGGGCCATGCGGATCCTACGCACGCTGTCGCTGGTTCTCTGCGTCGCAACCCTTGGTTGCTCTTCGAACGAGCCCAAGGAGAAGACCTCCGCGTCTTCCCAAGGGGCCTTCGCGCCCGTGGCTGAGGTGCTTGAGCGCCGTTGCATCGGTTGCCACGCCGCCGGAGGCAAGAAGGGCTACGACTTCCGTTCGTTCGAGAGCCTGATGGCCGGGGGACGGAGCGGACCCGCGGTCGTGCCGGGCGGCCCGGCGAACAGCCTGATCCTGCGCGCGGTCAGAGGCCAGGGGGTGCGTCGCATGCCGCCCGCGGGAGAGCCCCTGAGCGAGGAGGACATCCGGAAGATCGAGGCCTGGATCGCCGACGGCGCCAAGAAGTGAACCCAAAAGGACGAAGGCTCCCGGCCGCGGGTGCGCCGCGCCGGGAGCCGGTCCCGCCTCGCCGAGGAATCAGGCTACGGAAAGGCCCTCCGCCTGCGCAACCTCGTACACGAGGTCCCTCAAGTCGTCGAAGGTCACGGCCGTGTGCACCATGCGGTGGCGCTCGAAGTCCTCGTAGGTGACCTCCACGTCCACCGGGTGCGGCACGTTCGGAACCTTGAGGCAACACGCGGCCTTCTCCCCAGACGCATCCACGATGTGCCGGCGACCATGCACGAGCGCCAGCAGCTCGTTGACGTTCACAGAAAGATGACACAGGTTGCCCATGGGGTGGTTGAACTGGTCCACAACCGTGAGCCAAGCCCAGCCCACCTCAGGGGCCGGCACCAGCTCCAGCCGGAGCTGGGATGGCGCCGCAAACGGGATCGAATGCTGGAACACCATACCGATACTGTAGCACGCTTCCGCGAAATGTCCAAGTTCCCGAAGCAAGCGGACGCAGATCGGGCAGGCAAAATTACCGGGTAGCGCTCCCGAGGGGCCTACAGCCTGCCGGCGTCCAGCAGGCGCTCGGCGATCTGGACCGCGTTGAGCGCAGCGCCCTTGAGCAGCTGGTCTCCCGCAACGAACAGGGACACGGCGGAGGGATGGCTCAGGTCCCTGCGGATGCGGCCCACCAGCACCTCGTCGATGCCCGAAGCGGCGAGAGGCATCGGGAACACGTTGTGCTCGCGATCGTCCACCAGGCGCACCCCCGGCGCGTTGCGCACGGCCTCCCGAACGCGCTCTTCCGAGGGAGCCTCCCCCTCGTACTCCACCGTCACGGACTCGCTGTGAGCCCTCAGCACCGGCACGCGCACGCACGTCACGTTGACTCGCAGATCGGGCCTCGACAGGATCTTGCGGGTCTCGTGGATGACCTTCCACTCCTCGTCGTTGTAGCCGTGCTCGTTGATCGGCGTGTTGTGGCTGAACAGGTTGAAGGCGTACACGTGCGGCAGCACCCTGGGTTGGGGATCCTTCCCTTCGAGCACGTCTCGGGTCTGCTCCTCCAGCTCCCGCATCGCGGCGGCTCCGGCGCCGCTCGCGCTCTGGTAGGTGCTGACGACGAGGCGCTCGACCCTGCCTAGGCGGGTGAGAGGATGCACCGCCATCAGCAGGATGATCGCGCTGCAGTTCGGGTTGGCGATGAGTCGGCAACCCTCGGGAATCGAGTCGAAGTTGATCTCCGGCACCACCAGAGGCACGTCCGGCTCCATGCGGAACGCGCTGGAGTTGTCGATCACCGTGGCGCCAGCGGCGATGGCGTGCGGGGCGAACTCCCGGCTGCGGGAGGCTCCCGCGCTGAAGAAGGCGACGTCGACGCCCTCGAACGACTCCGGCCGCACGGCCTCGACCTCGACCGCATCGCCTCGGAAGGGGATCCTCTTGCCGGCCGAGCGCTCGCTGGCGAGGAGCTTGAGACGACCAACGGGAAAGCCCCTCCGCTCGAACAGCTGCAGAAACTCGCCACCCACCGCACCGGTGGCTCCCAGCACCGCCACGTTCAAGAGCCTCGCCATTCCGACCGGTTCTTACCTCATCCTCCGGCAAGCCCGCTGGCGGCTCCGCAGGAATCGCTCAAGCCGCCAGAGTAAGCAGTCCCGAAGAAGTTGGCTTCTTGCGTGGTTGCCCGCATAATCAAAGGGGGCTCTCGACCAGCGGGCGGGAGGCTTTGCAGTCAGCACCATGAGGTTTGGCCAGAATTGTCCGCTCAGCAGCGTCGAGCTGTACCACACCGACCAAGAGCTCTTCCAGTTGCGGACCGGCTCGGTGCAACAGGCCACTCTGGTGCGCTTCGAGTTGCCCGCAGACGTCCACACCCTGCTGTGGGTGTGCAAGGGCACCGTGCTCCTCCGGCGGGGCCTCAAAGGCCGGTGGTCGGTGCTCGCTCCAGCCAGCGTGGGCCTCGTGTCCGGTCCGGCCCCCGTGGCGCTGAGCCTGGCCCGGGGCGAGCACAAGATGTACGTGATGGCTTGGCATGGGGAGTCGACCGCGGCCCTCCACCGCTGGATCCAGAAGGAGCGGCGCTCGGCCAAGACGGGCGACGTTCTGCACGGGGTCTTCTCCACCCCATTCCAACACGTGCGCGAGGCGGATCTCGACCGGTTGGCGGCCGACGCTCGCAGGGGAGCCGACTGGGTGTTGCCGGTGATGTTCTCCTACGCGCACTGCGGCGTGGGAGAATGCGTGAAGAGCGAGGACGCGGTGGGTTTGACGCCGTTGCCGAGCGACCTCCCGCCGATGCTCGTCGCCCTGATCGACCGGGTGAAGGAGCACCCCGAGCATCCGTGGCCGCTCAAGGAGGGGGCGGACTTCGTAGGCTACTCGCCGTTCCACTTCTCCCGCGTGTTCAAGAGCCTCGTCGGCTACGGCTTCCATGAGTTCGTGGACCGGTGCCGCACCGAGCTGGCGGTGCGGAAGCTGACGTCGACGGAGGAGCCCGTGGATTCGATCGCGACGTCCTGCGGGTTCGGCACCGCCCAAGGCCTTCGGGAATCCATCAAGGAGTACCTCGGGCTGCTGCCCTCGGAGCTCCGCGCCGAGCAGGGCTAGGCGGTCAGCCGCCCTTGCGCCTTCGTCGCGCTAGGAACCCCAACCCGATGCCCAGCGCCGCCAAGGTGGCCGGCTCCGGCACGGCCTCCACCTGCAGCGTGCTGGTTCCACCGCGCAGCGCGTCCGTGTTCAGGTTGAACAGGAAGGTGGTGCCTTCGATGTCGCGCCCCGCGTCGTACAGAACCACGTTGTACGTCTCCCCAGGAAGGAGGCCGAGGTTCTTCAGCTTCACGTCGAGCAGACGCACCGGAGTGCCATCGGGCGTCGGCGTGTCCACGCCGCTGTTCAGCAGAAGCAGATACTCGATGCCGTAGGGGCGCTCGCCCGGGCCGCTCACAGGGTCTGTTCCTCCGCCCAGCACGCCGGTGTTCGGCGGGAACAAGCCGTAGAGCGAGTTCACGTTGGCGTGCGAGGTCGTGGGGGTTCCAGCGAGGCCGAGCAACCCGTCCGACGGCGATGCGCCCAAGCCATGGGTGCTGGTGCGGTCGAAGCCGATGAACAGGTTGGCTCCCAAGTGGTTCCAAGAGCCCGTTGTCTTGAACCACACGCTGAGCGTGAACTCCGTTCCCACGCCTCCGATCTGGAGGTGGGTGAGGGGAGTGTTGGCCGCGTCCGTGGGGTCGGTGAAGAAGAACTCCACGCTCACAGCGAGAGCCTGCGACCCGGCCAAGCCGACCGCGAAAGCGGCACAAGCCATTCCTCTCAAGCCCATAGCCAAACCAACCCCACGGCAGCTCACGCTCCCGACACCTTCAGAATAACAGAGAAAACGCCGAATGCGATCGACATTCCAACCCGTTTCCTCAAGGGTCTCCCCTAAGACGCCAGTTCTTCGACACGATGTTGCGGTCCAGCAGGTTGACCCTCAGGTCGCCGTTGAGGTCCGCCCGGGGATCCCAGTTGGACGAGCCGGGCTGGGACCTCCAGGCGGCTGAGATCAGGTTGAGGTCCGCCAGGTTGATCACGTTGTCGCCGTTGCAGTCCCCGTTGGGCAGAGAGAACGACAGGCCCGCGGCGCCGTTCGCGCCCACCGAGACGTTCCGCAGAACCTTGCGCAGCCACGTGCCTCCCTTGATCGCAAGGTCGTAGGTGCCGGGAGCCACGCTCGCGACCACGCGGAACCCCCCGGAGGACCCCAAACGGAACGACAGGGACTGCACGACGGTAGTGGTGCCCGGATTGCGGATCTCGAGCGTGAGATCGACCTGCGTTCGGTCGCCGCTGAAGTCCTGCAGCTCTCCCGTTCCCGTCAGCGCCTGCTCCGGCAGCACGCGCAGATCCGCGGAGGCCGTTCCGCCGCCGTAGCTGGCCTCGATGCGCACGTCCGTCGCCGTGGTCACGCTCGAGGTGGCCACCGTGAAGCTGGCCTGCGTCGCGCCCGCGGGCACCGTCACCGTAGCCGGAGCGGACGCCACCGGCGGGTTCGAGCTGGCGATGGAAACCACCGCTCCGCCGCTCGGCGCCGGGCCCGTGAGCGTGACGGTGCCGGTCGACGAGCCCCCTCCCACCACCTGGGTCGGATTCAGCGAGAGCGCCGAAACGCGCACCGGAGCCGCCGGGGTCAGGCCCAGCACGACGAGGCCGAAGGCCTGCGAGCCACCGGCAAGCGAGCCCTTGTGCGTCACACGCACCTCCACGGTGGCGGCGCCGGGAGAGGGCACGTCGACCCGCTCCACGTTGTCGCGGAAGTTGTCTCCGCGGGTGGCGTTCGCCGCCGGGGAGGCCGGGTTGAGAACCCACGGCAGCCATTCCACGCCGTTCACGAACACCCTCAGATCCAGGTCGTTCACGAGGCGCAGGTCCGTGGGATCGTTGGTGGCATAGGGCGAGACGGTCCCCGGACGGTCGGTCCAGGCCAGCGCCACGCGCACGGGGGAACCGTTCGATTGGAAGAAGTACGACTTGGCCTCGCCGTTGGACAGCGCGTCCTCCCGCACGATTCCCGGCGTGGAGGCGTTGGCGGTCAGCACCTCCGCGGCTCGGCGCACGTCCAACAGGCCCCAGCCGAAGCGGTAGTCCGGCCCGTCCGCCGGCCCGGCCTCGTTGGCCGTGGCGATCAGAAGGGCCTTCATCGTCGACGAGCGGAGGTCCTGGCCTCCTTGCAGGTTGCGCTGGTGGCGCACCAACAGGCCCACGGCTCCCGCCGCAACGGGCGCCGCCATCGACGTCCCCGTGGCCACCGCGTAGGCGCTGTCGGAGGTGTTGAAGGTGGAATACAGATTGACGCCGGGGGTCACCAGGTCCGGCTTGATCCGACCATCGTCGGTGGGACCCCAGCTGCTGAAGTTGCTCATCACGACCGATGACGGGCCGGAGTAGCCTCCGGAGATGCTGCTCACCGCGCCGATCGTGAGGATGTTCTTGGCGGTGCCGCTCGTGGGGATCGTGTCGTATCCACCCTTGGTGTTCCTCGACTGGTCGTTGCCGGCGGACTTGACGATGGTGTAGAACGGGGCGTCGAAGGCGATCTGGTCCCAAGTCTGGGCCTCGGGATCGTAGAAGCCGTAGTTCCAGTTCGCGCCGTTGTCATAGATCACGGAGTACGAGTGGTTGGACACCCGCAAGCCACCGGCAGCGCGGGTCGCCATTTCGGAGGAGTCGCTGTTCCAGTCGAGGCTGAGCAGGCTCGCCTCGAAGGACATGCCTTTGGCCGAGGGGTCCACTCCCGCGGCGGCCATCGTTCCCCCAACGTGCGTCGCGTGCCAGTGATGGGCGACGCCGTCGATGTTCTGGGCGCGAGAGCCGAACTCCCGATGGGTCGTGCGCACGCTGCCGCTGTCCCAAACACCCAGATCGATGCCGCTGCCCGTGAGGGCCAAGCCCGCCGAGCCTCCCGGCCAGACCTTGTCGGCGTTGATGGTCCTGGCGGCGTTCAGGTTGCAGGTCACGTACACGCCGTCCCAGCCCGGGAACCTCCAGAACCGCTGGAAGACCGCGCCGTTGGGCAGCTCCCTGGGAGCGGGCTGCCAGAGCTGCGGTGCCAGCAGGCGGATGGCGAGCTGCTGGGTCCGCTCCACGCGCTGGAGGCGTTCCGCCAGTTCCAGCAGGGCCGGAACGTTGGTCGTCGTTTGAGAGGGAGCGATCGCGGCGAGAGACACCGCCGCGATCGCTGCGCTGCTTCGGATCCTTTTCGCAAGCATGATGAACAGCCAAGCGGAGGGCGAACCACTCCGCCCTCCATTGTCCTACAGGTCCCCTGCTCGGGTGGGCCCCGCAAATGTGCGGGGTTCGATCAGGGCGCTCCCGACATCCGCCAGTTGCGGGCCACGATGTTCCGGTCCGCTAGGTTCACGGTGCGGTCGCCGTTCAGGTCGGCGTTCGGGTCCCAGTTCGCCCCGCCCGGCACCGACCGCCAAGCTCTCGAGATCGCGTTGAGGTCGGCTAGGTTCACCGTGTTGTCCCCGTTGCAGTCGCCGTTCGGCAGCGAGACCAGCAGGCCCGACACCGTCGAGCCCACCAGTGCGACGTTCGCGACCTTCTGGCGGAGCCAGTGGCTGGCCTTGAACGCCAGGTCGAAGGTGCCGCTCCGCGTCGTGGTGAGGCTGAAGCCGCCCGTCGCGGACAGCAGAACCGTGTGCGTCTCCACCGCCACGGTCGAGCCCGGGTTACGGATCTGCACCTCGACGGGGATGCCGGCGAGCGACCCGACGAAGTCTCCCAGGATCACCGTTCCCGAAACCGTCCGGGCGGTCGCCAAGTTGATGGGGATGGTCACGCTCGAGGTCCTGCCGGAACCCGCCGTGTAAGTCGCCCTCAGGTAGCTCGTGCCGCTCGGCAGGGTGAACCCGCTGAGCTCGAACTCGGGGCCGTCGATCACGACCTCGGTGTCGTCGAGCACGTCGGTGCCGCCCGCCGTCGTGCCGATGCGCACCACCAACCGGTCGAGGCCCGTCTCTGTGTCGTACGCCCAGTGCCGCAGGACCAGGCGGTTGGGCTCGGGATCCCCCGCGAGCTGGAAGCGCACGATGGTGGGGTCGGTGTCGTCCCAAGTGAACGTTCCGCACCAGAAGTCGAACCCGGGGGTGTCGCTACCCGCGTGCACCACCGTCCGCTTGGTCTTGGCGGCTCCGAAAGGCGCGGCGGTCACCTGGTAAACCCCCGGCGGCAGCGCCTCGAACCGGTAGGTGCCATCCCGCTGCGTGGTGGTGGTGTAGGTGATTCCGCCCGACACGAGCCTCGCGCGCACGGAAACGTTCGCCACCGGCGTCGCGCCGTAGTACACGATGCCCTCCACGGCGCCCGTCTCGGCGCCTCGGAAGTCGTCCTCCTCCAGCAGAGCCGCGATGTTCAGCGATCCGTAGCCCTGGTAGGGCTCCCAGCCGCCGTACGGGGCGCCCATGACACCGATCGCCGAGCGCTCGATGGCTCGGTAGGCGCGCACGTTCGCCCACCCCGAGTCGCGACGCAGACCGAACTTGTCCAAGAACAGCGCCGCAGCTCCAGCCACGATGGGCGTGGCCATGCTCGTGCCGGCGAGGTAGGCGTAGTTCAGGTTGTACGGTGGATACAGCACGCCCTGCTGGCTGAGGTTCCACAGCGTGCCCGGCGTCCTCATCGCCGTCGAGAAGACGAACTGGATCTTGAAGGAGCTGAGGTCCGGCGCGATGATCGCGTCCCCGCCCGGCGCGGCGACGTCGACGTAGTAGCCGAATCCGCTGTAGGTCGATGTGGCCGGGATCAGATCGGGGCCGTTGGCCGACACTCCCAGCGAGCCGCTGCAGGCCGCCGGGTAGATCGGACCCAGGTCTCCGCCGCCGCCGCCGTCCTCGTTGCCGGCGGCCACCACCAGGCAGCCCTTCTGGAAGGCGTAGGTGACGGCATCCTGGAAGATCTGCGAGTAGTTCTCGGTGCCGAGGCTAAGGTTGATGATGTCGGCGCCGTTGTCGGCGGCGTAGAAGATGGCCGCGGCAGCGTCGGCGTCTGTTCCGGTGCCGCTGTCGTCGAACACGCGCAGGATCATGCCCGTGGCGTTGTAGCCCGTGCCGATCACGCCGTGGCCGTCGAACCCTCCGTTGTTGCCGGACGCCAAAGCCAGCCCGGCCACATGCGTCCCGTGCCCGTGCCGGTCCTCCGGCGAGCCGGAGGGGAAAACCGCGCCGAGCCGAAACTGCTTCGAGCGGCTCCAATCCAGCTGCCCCCCGTTGGCGACGTTGCTGCTGGTTCCGCCCGCGTTGCGGAAGTCCGGGTGGTTCATGTCGCAGCCGGTGTCGACGACGGCGATCACCGGAGAGCCAGCCGGCTTGGTGAGCGCGGTCCACCACCGGTCCGGAAAGTTCGACCAAGCCTCTTCGGCGAGCGTGTCGGTGAGGTGCCACAGGCGACGGAACTCGCCTTCCTCGCCCTCGAGCCCCATGATGAGGTCCGGGGACCGCTCGATGGCGCGGAAGTCGGGATCGTTGGGCTCCTCCCAAAGCGGATAGATCCGGTTCAAGGGTTGGGCGTAGGCGACCAACGGGTTGCGCCTCGCCTCGCGGATCGCGGTTTCCACGGATTGGCCACGCGGCAGAGCCCACAACGTCCAGCCGGTGTCGGCGATTCGGCTCACCAGGCGCCCTCCCGGCACCAGAGACACGGGCGGAGCGATCGGCTGCAGGGCGAGGGAGGACACCGCCCGTGCGGTTCCCTGCGAGGTCTTGACCAGCACGTAGCCGGGAATCGTCTCGGTCTTCGGACCCCTCGGGATCGGAAGCGGCGGCAGACCCGGGCGAAACGGACCTACCGAGGGAGGCGCTCCCCCGCCGCCCCACGCCAAGAGAGCCAACGCGACCAGTTGCAGATGCATGATCACCCCCGTGCCCGGCAACGATGCCGGCCCCAACGTCCATTTTGATGGCGTTTTTCCGGATCCTGTTCCCGTGTTTTTGCGGGGTGGGCTGCGGCCCCGTGATGCCGGGGCGGGAGCCTAGGGTAAACAGAGCCCGTGCCGATCCGAACCCGCTCCCCCCTCGCCGCGCTGGGCCTTCTGGCCCTGGCGGCCGCTGGCTTGGCGCAGGAGGCGCTCACCCTCGACGACATCTTCCCCCGCAAGGGCTACACGGGCAAGGCCGCGCAGAGCCTGGCCTGGTCTCACGACGACCGCTTCCTTGGCTACCGGTGGAACCCCTTCGACGACAAAGGCTACGACCTCTGGGTGTACGACACGAAGACGGGAAGGACCCTCCGGCTGACGTCGATGGACGTTTTGGAGCCGTTCGACCGCGAGATCCCCAAGGCGCGAGAGCGCTACCGGAAGGAGGCCGAGGAGGAGGAGCGGGTGCTCAAGATGACCAACGAGGAGTACCGCGAGCACCGCATCCGGAAGCGCGAGGAGGACGAGAAGCGCAAGGAGCCGCTGCCCTCCTACCCCGGCGTCTCGGAGTTCGCCTGGGGCAAGAAGTCCAACCAGCTGCTGTTCGTGTACAAGGGGGACATCTACCTGCTGAGGGCGCTGGACGCCAAGCCCGAGCGGCTGACGCGCACGAGGGGGCAGGAGGCGCAGGTCGAGTTCGCCGACGACGACAAGGCGCTGGTGTGGCGCGAGGGCGGCGGCATCTTCAAGCGAGCGTTCGGCGAGGCCTTCGTTCAGCAACTGAACCCGCCGCTGCCCAACGGGGGCAACATCGACCGCTACTGGCTCTCGCCGGACGGCAGGCGCATGCTGATCGCCTCCAGCAAGTCCACGGGACCCAGCCGCCAAGTGGACTACATCGTGTACCGGGATCGGTTCGCCCAGGCGCGCAAGACGGACCGCGACGTGGCGGACGACCCGTTCCGCTACGAGACCACGATCTACTGCGCCGACGTCGAGCCGGGTCCGACCGAAGACCCGAAGTCCGACGGGAAGCCTTGGGAGGTTTGGAAGTTCCCGGGCGGCGAGGAGCTGATCTACGACATCGTGGGCGAGAAGCCTTGGTCGCCCGACTCCAAGAGGTTCGTGTTCGCAACCTTCAAGCGCGACCAGAAGATGTTCGAGGTCTTCGAGGGAGACCCCGGCCAGAGGAAGCTCGAGGCGCTGTACAAGGCCACCTTGGACGGCGAGCACACGACGCCGACGCTGGCCAACCCAACCTACCTCCCGGACGGCTCCAAAATCCTCCTGTTGCTCGACCTGAGCGGCTTCCGGCACGCCTGGCTGCTGGATCCCCGAACGAAGGGAGCCACGCAGCTCACCAAGGGAGACTTCGAGCTCTATCCGGACGTCGTCTCGAAGGACGGCAAGACGCTGTACGCCCACGCGCAGAAGGAGCACCCCGCCCGCATGGACCTGTACGCCGTCGATCTGGCATCGGGCCAGATGCGCCGACTCACCGCCAAGGACGGGGTGTACGACGATCCAGCCTTCTCGCCGTCCGGCAAGTGGGCCGCCGCGATGCACCGCAGCTGGACGTTCCGCCCCGAGCTGGTGCTGGTGGACGCCTCCAAGCCCGGAAACGAGAAGACGCTCACCAGCAGCCACCGACCTGGATTCGAGAAGGTCTTCCGCATCCGTCCGCAGCTGTTCCAGTACGTGACCCGCCACGGACAAACCATCCACGGCTACATCTATCTGCCGCCCAACCACAGGAAGGAAGACAAGCGGCCGCTGTGGATCAACGTGTACGGCGGGCCGCTCACCACCGGCAAGTCGGTGAACGACGGCGCGATCAGCCTGGTGGACGTGTACATGGCTTACACGCTGGGCATGGTCGTGGCCACGATCGACCCGCGAGGACAAAGCGGCTACGGCAACGTGTTCGGCAAGGCGAACTTCGGCCAGCCGGGCAAGCCTCAGGTCGAGGACCTGGTCGATGGCGCCCGCTACATCCAGCAGACCTGGGGAACCGACCCCGCTAGGACCGCTGTCAGCGGTTGGTCGTTCGGCGGCTTCCAAGCGCAGATGTGCCTTTACACCGAGCCGGACGTGTTCACTCTGGGTGTCGCGGGAGCCGGTCCCACGCAGTGGCAGAACTACAACAACTGGTACGCGGGGGGCGTGATCGGCAAGTCGCGCATCGGCAAGCCCGAGGATCTGGACAAGTTCTCGCTCACGCACCTGGCTAAGAACCTGCGCTCGCCTTTGCTGCTGATCCACGGCATGGAGGACCTGAACGTGCTGTTCCAAGACACCGTGGCCGTGTATCGCGAGCTGCTCCGATGGGGCAAGGGTCCGCTGGTGGAGCTGGTGGTGGACCCGACCGGCGGCCACGGCCTGGGCGGCGACATCGGCTACCGAGAACAGATCGAGATCGTGCTGGAGTTCGTGCGGAAGCGCTGGGGCATCGCCCCGCCTCCGCCAGCCACCAAGAACTGACGGCAGAACATCGGGGCTCGCCTGCGGCGAGCCCCTCTTGCTCTCACTCCTCGTGGTGGACGCGCACGGGCAGGCCGTTGTTGCGGCCCGACTCCCAAGCGGCCTCGGTCAGTTCGATCACCCTCAGGCCGCACTCCAGCGGGGCCGCCACCTGCGCGCGCCCCTGGATCGCGTCGACGAAGTTCCGATCGGGGTCGCTCCCTCCGGCGATTCTCTGGAACTCCGACCGCGTTCCGTCGGCTTCGACGATCGACAGGTGTCCGTTGCGGATGAGGAACATCGCCCGCTCGCACCAGATGGTGATCTCCTCGTGCCAGCAAGGCGCGTCGCCGACGATCGACACCGACGCCATGGCGCCTCCGGCGAACCGGATGGACAGGCTCGAGTTGATGTCCACAGGCGTGCCGAGGTTGTCCACGAACGCGCTGACGCTGGCCGGCCGCAGATCGGTGGTCCAGAGCAGGATGTCGATGAGGTGGCTGCCGGAATCGTTGAGCTGGCCTCCACCAGAGAGCTGAGGGTCCTGCCGCCAGGTGCCTTTGGTCAGGCGCTTCCATTCTTGGCACTGCAGCGCGGACATGTACGTCACCGCCCCCCACTTGCCCGAGGCGATCTCCTGTTTCAAACGGATGAACTCCGCCTGCGTGTGCCTCTGGTAGCCGATGGCTCCCACCTTGCCAGGCGCCTTCCTGTGCGCGTCGAGCACGCGGTGCGCATCCTGCACGCTGGTCACCATCGGCTTCTCCACCAGAACGTGCAACCCCCGTCCGAACCCGTCGATCACCTGATCCACGTGCTGGGTGTGTGGCGTGCAGATCACCACCGCGTCCATCTCGGCGTTCGCCAGCATGGCGTGGAAGTCGCCGAACGTCGGTACCTTGGCCAGAGCTGGGAACATGCCCTGGGTTCGCTGGATCTGGGCCGGGTTCGGGTCCGCCAGAGCGACGATGCGCGCGTCGGCCACCTTGGTGAGGTTCGAGATGTGCCAGCGGGCGTGCCCCCCGCAACCGATCATGCCAATACGAACAGGGTTCATCCGCTATCCTCCCACCGTTGGGTTGCCGGCGAGACTACCCACGGCGGGAGGCCGCGGCGCAACGTTTCGGCTTGCCGAAAGCGGCCTCAGCTATCCTTCTTCTCGCCGCTGAGCCGCCGCTCCAGCTCGGCGAGCTGCTGGTCCACCTCGCTGGCCGGCACCTCGGGCTGGGCGGGAACCTCGGTGGGCTGAGCGCCGGGGCCGACCTGCTGAACGACCTGCGTCTCCGCGGGCTGCTGGGCGGGCTGGCGCAGGCCGAGGCGCTCCTCCAGCTTCACGAGCTCCTCCTCGGCCTGGTAGTCCATCGCCTGATCCTCCATGGCCATCACCTTGCCCTGGAGGCTGGTGGCGTGCATCTCCTGCCGTGCGGCCGCCTCGCTCTGTGCCAGGCGGATGCGCTCCTGCGCGGCCTCGAAGCTGCCAAAGCTGGACTCGAACGTGAGGCCGTCCAACGCCTTGGCGATCGAGTTCTGGATCTGCGCCTGCTTCCACTGGGCTTTCATCGCCAGGGCCTCGGCGGTCTTCTTGCGGACCTCTTCCTCCTGGCGCTTGATCGCGATCTTCACGGCCTCGACGGTCTGCACCGCCTGCTGATAGCTCTGCTCCAGCGTGGAGATCACCGAGTCGTTGTTGGCCTTCTCGCGGATGAAGGTGCGGGCGAGCTCGCGGTTGCCCTGCCGCAACGCCATGGCGGCCTTCGCCTCCAGCTCCTCGCTGCGCTTGCGCGCGTCGTCCAGCATGATCTGGAGGCGGTTCTTCTGGGTGATGGCCTGGACCGCCTTCTCGCGGTTGGCCGCGAGGTTCTCCTGCATCTCGCGGCGGGCTTGATCCAGCATGATGTCCGGATCCTCCAGCCGATCCATCCCCCGATTGAACAGGGCCTTCAGCCATCGAAAGAAGCGTTTCATGGGTTTTGTCACCGCCCCGAAGCGACCCGCAGTATACCAACGGCAGTCAGCCAGCGGTTGCTCGGGACGGGTCCTACGGGAGATCCCATGAGGCCGAAGCGAATCGATCCACCTCCTCCGCGAGACCGATTCGCTGCCTCTTCCCCGGAAAGGCTGCTCGGGCTGAAAGGCCGACGCAGCTCATCACGAGCGGCTGCGGCGCCGAACCGCGGCTGCGGCCAAGCCCAAAGCATCGAGGGCGACGGTCGCGGGCTCTGGAACGGGCACCGAGTCCACCAAGCCCATCGAGCTGGAGCCCGTGATGGTCGGCTCCGAGAAGCTGACCTGGGTCGCCGGACTCTCCAACAGGCTCCAGCGAACTCCCCAGCGAGTGCCGAACGAAACGAACGAGTCAACGGCTCCTGGCTCGCCCTGGTACAAGGCTCGGAGGGCATCCTCCACGGACGACTTGGACCATTGCCCGAAGAGATCGCTCCAGTTGCGGCCGGATCCCGGTCGGGTGACCCAGTTGGCCGGTATTGCATCCATGTGGACAACGAGTCCAGACGCCGTGTTGGCCAAGAAAGTATAGAAGGTTCGGTAGGGCTTCGGCTCGTTGAGCAGAACCACAAAGGAGTGGCTCCCCACCGAGATGTTTCTCCACAGAGTCCCCGAAGTCATCAGGTGCCTCAGGGAAAACGAGTAGTCGGACGGGTCTTCCTCCACCACGATCATCACGGCGTTCTCGAGCGGAACCGTGGTGTTCAGCTGAAAGTGGAACGTGTGAGACCCGAAACCGATCTGGGCGGCGGCCAGAGGAGGACTTCCCAACGTCGCCGCGGCCACGAGTCGGGCGGGGAGCCTTTTCATCGCCCCGCACCTTAACCTGGGTTCCATCGGAATCCAAGGATCGTTCGCTTTTCTTCATCCGATCTTAATCCGGACGAGTCGTTCGGCCCAGCGGCGTTTCTGACCAAGGTTGGTTCCAGGCGGCGCGCCGAGGGCGCGGGAACGCGGATTCGGTCGTTCGCCGCCGCCCTGCGCCCGCTTCCGGGGATCCTCCGGCGCCGCTCCGAACCCGTCCCGCGTGGAGCCACGCGATCGGCGTTCCGATGCCCCGCCGCCGGGCCATCGTCCTTCCAGGGCGGGAGGCCGTAGGTATACTGCCGCCCGCGGGGAGGGGATGGAGCCTGCCCGCTCGTCAAGGAGTTGCAACACGCCATGCCAGCAGAGGGCACCGTCATCCAGGTTCTCGGACCCGTCGTCGACTGCCGCTTTTCCGCCGAACAGCTTCCGGCCATCTACAACGCCATCGAGATCAAGGACCCCGAGAGGGGCATCGATCTCGTGTGCGAGGTCGCGCAGCACCTCGGCGACGACGTCGTCCGAACGGTCGCCCTGAGCACGACGGACGGCCTCGTGCGGGGCATGAAGGCGGTCGACACCGGCGGCCCGATCACGGTGCCCGTCGGCGAGGCCACCCTGGGCCGCGTGTTCAACCTGCTCGGCCAGCCGATCGACAACGCCGGGCCGGTGGAGGCCAAGGAGCGCCATCCGATCCATCGGCAACCTCCGTCGTTCACCGAGCAAAGCACGAAGGTGGAGATCCTCCAGACGGGCTTGAAGGTCATCGACCTTCTCGTTCCGTTCAACAAGGGCGGCAAGATCGGTCTGTTCGGCGGAGCCGGCCTGGGCAAGACGGTTCTCATCCAGGAGCTCATCCGGAACATCGCCGTGGAGGCCTCGGGCGTGTCCGTGTTCGCGGGCGTGGGAGAGCGCACCCGCGAGGGCAACGACCTGTGGCTGGAGATGAAGGAGGCCAAGTTCAAGGACGTCGACGGCACCGAGAAGCGCGTCATCGACAAGACCGCGATGGTGTTCGGTCAGATGAACGAGCCGCCCGGGGCGCGCCTGCGCGTGGCCCTCAGCGCGCTCACCATGGCGGAGTACTTCCGCGACGAGGTGGGCAGCGACGTGCTGATCTTCATCGACAACATCTTCCGGTTCGTTCAGGCCGGGTCGGAGGTGTCTGCGTTGCTGGGCCGAATGCCGAGCGCCGTGGGCTACCAGCCCACCCTGGCCACCGAGATGGGCCTGCTGCAGGATCGCATCACCTCCACCAACAAGGGTTCGGTGACCTCGGTGCAGGCCGTGTACGTGCCCGCCGACGACCCGACGGACCCGGCGCCAGCGACCACCTTCTCGCACCTGGACGCCTACGTGTATCTGGAGCGGTCGATCGCGGCCAAGGGCCTCTACCCCGCCGTCGATCCGCTGGCTTCCACGTCGAAGAATCTCGACCCGAAGATCGTCGGCGAGGAGCACTACGACGTGGCGCGCCGCGTGCAGCAGACGCTGCAGCGCTACCGGGAGCTGCAGGACATCATCGCGATCCTCGGCATCGACGAGCTCTCGGACGACGACAAGCTGCTGGTGAGCCGCGCCCGCAAGATCGAGCGCTTCCTCAGCCAGCCCAACTTCGTCGCCGAGCAGTTCACCGGCAACCCGGGCCGGTTTGTGACCATCGAGGAGACCGTCCGATCGTTCAAGGAGATCGTGGACGGCAACCTGGACGACGTCCCCGAGCAGGCGTTCCTGTACTGCGGCGGCCTCGACGACGTGCTCGAGAAGGCCAAGAAGCTGCAGGCCGCGGTCTGAGGAAGGCGCGATGCCGGGCAAGTCGTTCCATCTGTCGATCGTCGCTCCCGACCACAACGTGGTCGAGGAGGAGGTCGTTTCGGTCGTCGCTCCCGGCCGCCTCGGGTACTTCGGCGTCTGGGCCGGGCACATGCCGCTGATCGCCGCGCTCAAGGCGGGCCTGTTGGAGTACGAGACGCCCGCCGGCGACCGTCGCTACGTTTCGGTCAGCGGTGGATTCGCCGAGGTGCAGGGCGACCGGATGGTCGTGCTGGCCGACGCCGCCGAAAGGGCGCAGGAGATCGACGTGCAGCGGGCAGAGAGGGCTTTGGAGAACGCCCGCAAGGCGCTGCGCGGGGAGATCAGCGGCGTCACCCCTGCCGAGGCGGTGCAGGAGATGGAGCGGGCCGTCAACCGCCTGCGCGCCGCTCAGCGCGTCGGCAAGGCGTGAACGTCGTCGCTCTCACGGGAGCCGGCATCAGCGCCGAGAGCGGCCTGAAGACCTTCCGCGACTCCGACGGTCTGTGGGAGAACCACCGCGTGGAGGACGTCGCCACGCCGCAGGCGTTCCGGCGCAACCCCGCCTTGGTGCTGGAGTTCTACAACCAGCGGAGGAGAGCGGTGCTCGCCGCCCAGCCGAACGAGGGCCATTGCGAGATCGCGCGGTGGGAGGCACGCCACCGAGTGACCGTGGTCACGCAGAACATCGACGACCTGCACGAGCGCGCGGGCTCGACGAACGTGATCCATCTCCACGGGAGCATTCTGGAGGGCCGCAGCTCCACCGACCCCGACCTCGTCGTTCCCTGGACCGGCGACATGCGGATCGGCGATCGCGCGCCGGACGGCACGCAGATCCGGCCGAACGTCGTGTGGTTCGGCGAGCCTGTGCCTCGCATGGAGCTCGCCTTCCGCGCTCTGGAGGGTTGCCAGGCGCTGGTGATCGTCGGGACGTCGCTGCAGGTGTATCCCGCCGCTCTGCTGGCCAGCGATCTGCCGCCGGAGATCCCAGTGGTGCTGGTCGATCCGAATCCGCCGGCCCATCTCCGGCAAGGCGTCCGAGTGATCCCTGAGAGGGCGTCCACGGGCGTGCGCAAGGCCGCCGAACTGCTCGGCCTCTGAGCTCCTACCGGTACATCGTTCCGACGTAGTCCTCCAGCATGCGCCTCGTGGAGAACGCCCACGCGCTGGTTGCGATCGCGCGGCGCATGATGCGGATCCACGCGTCGGGGATGCCCAGAGGCCCCCTTTCCCCGAACATCGCCGCAGCCCGCTCCAAGGCCTCGTACAGCGCCTCCGCGTGCATCCGGTCGCGCCTGCGGGGTCTGGCGGGCGCCTCCCTATCCCCAACGGCCCAACCGTTGTCCCCCTCGAAGCCCTCGTCCCACCAGCCATCGAGCACCGAGCAGTTCGGCACGCCGTTGAGAGCCGCCTTCATGCCGCTGGTGCCGCTCGCCTCGAGGGGGCGGATCGGGTTGTTGATCCAGAGGTCCACCCCCTGCACCAAGTGGCGCGCGACGGCCATGTCGTACTCCTCCAAAAACACGATCCTGCCCCGCCACCGCCTCTCGCGGCTCAACCGCACGATCTCCGCGACCATCGCCTGTCCTTCGCCGTCCGCCGGATGGGCCTTGCCGGCGAACAGGATCTGCACGGAAACGTCCTCCCGTTCCAGGAGCCTCCTCAGCCGCCGCGGGTCCAACCACAGCAGCGAAGGCCGTTTGTACGGCGTGAACCGCCGCGCGAAGCCCACGAGGAAGGCTTCCGGATCCAGCAGGCCGCCAACCTGCTCCAGCTCCTCGGGGCTCCACCCGTGCTTGACGTGCTGCCGCAGGAGCCTCTCGTTCGCGAACTCCACCAGCCTGCGCTTCTGCGCGGCGTGCGCGGCCCACAGCTCGGCGTCGGAGCAGCTCAAGCCCTCCCAACTCGGACGCTTGCCGGTCCGCTCTCGAAGCGTCGGCCGCAACGGAGAGCCCACGGGGTAGCCGTGCTCCTCGTAGAGCGCGCGCATCTCGGGACCGAGCCAGGTGGGTGGGTGGACGCCGTTCGTCACGGCTCCAACGGGCTTGCCGGTGACGGGGCGCCAGGTGGCGTCCGCCGTCTTCCCGTGCAGGAGGCTGACGCCGTTGGCGGCTTTGGAGAGGCGCAGCGCGAAGGCGGTCATGTCGAACACTCTCCGGTCGTTCGCGGCGTCGCGGCCCAGCCGAAGGATCGCCCGAGGATCTACGCCCGCCTCCTCGAGCGTCGGACCGAGCAGCTCCGCGGCGAGCTTGGCGTCGAAGCGCTCGTTGCCCGCGGGCACGGGCGTGTGGATCGTCAGGACGGCCTCCGTCCTCACCCCCTCCATGGCCTCCGAGGGACGCTCGCCCCGGCGGATCCGTTGAGCCAGGCGCTCGATCAGCAGCAGCGCCGAGTGGCCCTCGTTCATGTGCAGCACCGAGGGCTCGATGCCCAGGGCTTCCAGCGCGCGCAACCCTCCGATGCCGAGCACGCACTCCTGGTAGAAGCGCATCCGCCTTCCCAGCATGTACAGCTGAGCCGTGATCGCCCGATCGCCCGGCCGGTTCTGCGGAAGGTCCGTGTCGAGCAGCAGCAGAGGCGTGCGGCCGACCGCCACGCGCCACACGGCAGCGGCCACCTCCCGATCCGGGAAGCGCACGCTCACGGTGAGCGGAACTCCCGTCCGGGGATCGAGCACACGCTCCAGAGGGTGATCGAGCGGATCGAACCGCTCGTACACGTGCTGCTGGCGGCCATCGGGCTCCAGCTCCTGACGGAAGAAACCGAGCCGGTAGAACAGGCCCACGCCGATCAGCGGCAGGCCCATGTCGGAGGCCTCGCGCAGGTGGTCGCCCGCCAAGATCCCCAGACCGCCGCAGTACTGCGGGAAGGACTCGTGGAGGCCGTATTCCGCGCAGAAGTACGCCACGGGCCGATCGGGTCGGCAACCGGCCGGGGGCTCGGGCACGTCCTCCAGGTAGCGGCCCAGGGCCTCGTCTGCCTCGCGCGCTAGAGAAACCAGCTCGGAGTCGGCGCAAACTCTGGCCTGCACCCCAGGGTTGGCGAGAAGGCGGATCGGACTCGCGCCCGCCTGGATGCTCAGGGGATCGATGGCTTGCACCGCGCGCCGGCACTGCGGCAACCAAGTCCACGCGTAGTTGGCCAGCACGCGGGCCATCGGTGTCCGGTCCTGCAGGGAGGCGAGCATGGGCTGGGGCGAGGTCGGGATGCGGTTCCACATGGGCTTTCGTTTCGGGGTGCCAGACCCATCTTAGCCGATGCCGCGGGGTAGCTTCGAGGGAGACCTCCACATGCGCTCCTTCACCACCGAGGGGATCCTAGCCACCCTGCTGGCGGGGTCCGCGATGCTCGTGTACTCGGGATTCGCCACGATCCGGAGCGAATCCGCGAACCTCCGTGCCCTGTGGCTCGGCGAGGCGCAGATCGTCCTCGGGGCGGCGTCGGGGCTCGCCGCGCTGGCGGCGGGTTTGGCGGTGGCTTTCGGGATCGGACCTCGCTTCCTCGCACGGCGCGTCGAGGGGGTCGTGGTCAGCCGCACGGTGTTCTCGGACGGCGAGATCTTCGAGGACGGCGACCCCGAACTGCTGGGAGGCCGATGCTACGTGACCCTGTGGCAGCCGGTGGACCAGCACCTCACCGAACTGTGGTGCGAGCCGCAGGCGTACCGAAGGCTCCGCAAGGGATGCAGGGCGAGGGTCCGCGCCTTGGGGCGGCGGCTGGTGGCCATCGAGCGCGCAGTGGACGACTCGGCCTGATCAACGGGAGTGCGCCGCTCTGGACACCACGGCGTCGATCCAACCGTGCAGAGGCGTCCGAGCATGCAGCCGCAGCAGCTCGAACGGGTTCTCGTCGAGACGGATCCAGCGCAGGATCTGGTGCGGCCAGAACCGCAGATCCCCCTCCTTGGGCCAATGCACCCATTGGTCCGCAGCGGGGATCGGCACCTCGTTGCCCTCGGCGCACTCCTTCAGGCTGAGGACGGCGTGGGCCTCCTCGATCGCCTCCTCGGCCGTCGCGCACAGCCGAACCTCGTGGGGAGCCTTCTCCATCAGCAGCAGCAGCCTCCAGAGCCGCTCGATCAGATCGAGAAACTCGGGCTCCGGGTCGAACAGGCGCACCTGCAGCGGCCGCTCCGGGAAGCTGGTGGCGAACACCGCGGCCACGGCGGCGCCCATCCTGCGATCGGCCGCATCCAAAATCGCGATCCGCACCCGCCCGCGCATCCGCCCTGATTCTAGCTCCACGGTCCGGCGGGGAGCAGGCGCACCGTCTCGCCGGGTCGCAGCTGCCCGAGCTTCCACAGGTGCTCCGTCGGGATGAAGCCGACCTTCGGGTATCCACCCACGGTCGGTCCGTCCGGCCCCAGCACCAGCAGCTGGCCGCCCGGCGTCCGTTGCACCGTTCCCACGTCGCACGGCTCGCTCGGCAGCTCGGGGATGGGTTGGGCCTCCAGCCCCTCCAGGCGCACGCCCATGCGGCTGGACTGCGGCGAGACCTCGAACGGTCGGCTGAGGCTGGATTCGGGCAGGAGCTCCGCCGACGGACCGGGGTGGATCGGAACCTGACGGCGCTCCTTCCAGCGCGGCGGCTCCACCTCGAACGGCCCGCCCTTCTCGCGCCCGATCGGCAACCGGTCTCCGGGCCGCACGGCGTGGCCGGAAACCGAGCCGAGGATCCGCGGCCCATCGAAGCCGCCGCGCACGCACAGGAGGATGCGCAGGCCCTCCGTCGCCAGGCCCAGCTCCAGCGTGCCGCCGCTGGGCAGGAGGAAGGGTCGGCCGGTCTCGGTGGCCACGCCGTTCGCTCGGACCGGGCAAGGCGCGCCGACCACGGCCATCCAGAGGTCCTCCTCCGCCTCGAAGAGCCCTCCGGTCAGCATCAGCTCCAAGCAAGGGGCCCAAGGGGGATTCTCGAGCAGCGAGTTGCCCCAGCGAAGGGCCGCGGCGTCGAACGCGCCGCCCGGCGGGACGCCGAAGCGCCGGAAGCCAGGGCGACCGAGGTCCTGGAACGTCGCGCCCTGCTGCACGCGGAGCACCCTCAGAGCCACGGCTCGATCCTCCAACCGGCGGCTTCGAGCCCGCGCCGCACGCCGCGCGCCAGCTCGACGCAACCCGGAGTGTCCCCGTGGAGGCAGATCGCATCGACGGATGGTGCCAGGCTGATCGCGTTCGCGACCACCTCGTCGGCCCGGTGGAGGACGGCACCCGGCTCGGACCGGGGAGCCAGCCGCCCGTTCGGGAGCAGGCGGCGATCCGCGAACCCCTCGCGGGCGAACGGCACCCCGACCTCCCTCGCAACGCGCTCGTGCTCGGTGGCGGCCAGGCCGATCAAAGGCAGGCGGAACTTCTCGACCAGCCTGGCCAGAAGCTCCGCCGCCGGCCCAGGGTCGCACGACTGGTTGTAAAGCGCACCGTGCGGTTTGAGGTAGCAGGCGCCGAGGGTCATCAGGAGCTCGACCTGCCGCTGGAGGCTGTCCCAAGCGGCGGCTGGGCTGGGCCAAGGCTCCCGACCCATGCGCGCCCGGTCCGGATAGCCCGGGTGCGCGCCCACCACCACGCCGAGATCCCTGCACAGGATGGCGGTCTCGCGGGCGAGCTCGGTAGAGCCTGCGTGCTCGCCGCAGGCGACGTTCGCCGAGGTCGCGACGCGCAGCAGCTCTCGGTCGAACGGAAAGCCCTCTGCGACGTCGACGTTCAGGTCCACGCTTCCCACAGTCTGCGACCCTCCAGCCGCTGGAACTCGGCGCGACCGATCGGTTCGAACTCGACGGAGTCGCCCGGCCGGATGGGGAACCGCTCCTCCTCCAAGCTCGCGATGCGCAGAGGAGTCACGCCCACGATCCTCCACCCGCCGGGCGTCTCGCTGGGATAGACGCACGTGTGGCCTCCCACGATGCCCACCGCCCCCGCGGGCACCTTCGGACGGGGCGCTGGGAGCCTGGGGAGACCGGTCAGCTCGGACGGGAGCGGCCCCAGATAGGGGAACCCCGGGCTGAAACCGACCGCCAGGCACCGGTAGGGACGCCGAGCATGCAGCTCGACGAGCCCGTCGACGGAAAGGCCCAGATCGGCGGCCGCCGAATCCAGATCGAGACCCAGCTCGTAGCACACGGGAATGCGCCAAGCGGCTCCCGGCGCGCGCTCGACCGGTCGCAGCTCGAGCAACCGCCGTTCCAAGGAGCCTGCGTTGCCGAACGGCTCCCGGAAGTAAAGGCCGACGGACTCCAGTCCCTCGGTGGCCTCCTCCAGGTCCGGCCACCCAGCTTGCCGGACGGCCTCCGCCAACGCCGGAGGATCCCAAGGATCGATGTCCCGGACCACCCAAAGCCGCTCGCTGAGGCGCACCAGCCTCACAGCCGCCTGCCCTCCGCCACAGCGATCGCGAGCCTCGCGGCGCCGTAGGCGCCAGCCCAGTTTCCGTGCCTCGCCCGCTCGAGGACCAGCGGCCTCTGAAGGAACGGCAATCGGTCGCGGGGCACCTCGCCGAACGGCAACAGCAGATCGCCGAACTCGTCGGCCACGCCCCCGCCGAACACGATGCGGCTGGGACGGTAGGCGTGGGCGAACAGGGCCACGGCCCGCTCCACCGCCCGACGCAGCCGCAAGGCGCCCTCGCAACCGGATCGAAGAAACCCTTCCACGTCCGCGCCGAAGCCCGCCTGATCCGCTTGGTGGAGCAAGCCGCCGCGGCAAAGGGCGTGCTCGAGGCAACCCCGCAGGCCGCAGGCGCACGGAGGTCCATCCTCCAGCACAGGCACGTGGCCGATCTCGGGATGCTCGCCGAAGGCGCCCCGGTACCTTCCCTCGCCCGTCCAGAGTGCCCCGCCGACTCCCGTGCCGAGAGTGAGCAGCAAGACCGGCTCCGACTCTCCCTCGCCGAGCTCCCCCAGCAGGGCCGCGTCCGCGTCGTTGACGATCCGAAGCGGCAGACCGAGCAAGCGGCTCAGGTCCCCGCCCAGGGGTCGCTCGTGCCAGTCGGTTGGCGTGACGCACTCGACGAAGCCGGTCTCCTCGTCGAGCGGTCCCCGGCAACCCACGCCGACGGCGACGGGGCGGCGCGCCAGCACCCACTCCGCGACCCGATCGAGCGTCGCCGCGTATCCTTCGGTCGGCAACATGGCGCGATCCTCCACGAGGCCGTTCTCCCATAGGCAGAGAGCGGTCTTCGTGCCGCCGATGTCTACCCCTACCACCCGCAACGGTCACTCCAACGGTGGCAGGATGTCCCTCTGCAGGCGAAGCATCTCATCCATCATCGCCACCGCACGCCTGTAGGAATCGACGGTCGGCTCCAGCAGCACGGCCTGCAGCAGCTTCGCCTTGGAGCCCTCTTGGAACGCCTCCACCAGCAGCCTCTGGATCGAGGCCTGGGTGCGCAGGATCGCCGCCACCGCCTCGGGCAGCGCGCTCGTCGTCTTGGGGTGCACCCCCTCGCCGTCAGCCACCGCTGGCACCTCCACCACCGTGCCCTCGGGCAGATTCGGGATGAATCCCCGGTTGGGCACGTTCACGGCGTCGATCTCGCGCGGCTGGCCGGTTGCCAGTGCCTCGAGGATCGGCTGCGCGTTCTCGCCGGAGGGTCGGATCTCTCCCCGCGGGATGGTCCGGTCGGAGCCACGGGCGCCCTTGCGCAGGGGACGGTCGGTGGACACGACTCCCGCGTGGTACACGAACTCGGGAGCCCGTCCGGTCTCCCACGGGTGTCNTTCCGCGGGATCGTAGTACCAGTGCATGTTGCTGGCGTAGAACTCGTCCGCCCAACCGATGTACTCCCCGATGTGGTTCGCACCAGGCGAGGGATACAGGCCGAAGCGCCGCAGCAGCACGCGGGACAGCCCCACCTCGTGCCAGTCGTACAGCGGATCGCCCTCACGGTCGGCCTCGCGCAACGCCGGATACAGGTCCTCGCCGGTCGACCGGCGGCGGATGCGAGTGAACCACGTGCAATGGTTGATGCCCGCAGCCTCGGTGTCCAGATCGTCGGCGGGAACACCCAACATCGCCGACAGCTGCCCCACGCCACCGGCCACGCCGTGGCACAGACCCACGACCTTGGCGTTGGTCAGGCGGGTAGCCGCCTCGCACAGCTTGTGCATCGGATTGGTGTAGTTCAGCAGAATCGCATCGGGGCAGACCCGCTCCATGGTGCGGGCGATCTCGACGATCGGCCGCATGTTGCGCAACGCGTGGAACAGGCTGCCGGGGCCGCCGTTCTCGCCGTAGATCTGGCGGAAGCCGAACTGGCGGGGGATGTGGAAGTCCATCGCCCAGTACACGTCCCTGCTGATCTCGATGGCGTCCACCACCGCGCTCGCTCCCTCGAGAGCCTCCTCCAGGCTGGTTGTGGCGCGGATCGGGATCGGACTCGACAGCTCGCCTGCGGCCCAGCGCGCGTAATCCTCCACCTCGCGGACCGCCCGCTCGTCGATGTCCATGAGAGCCAGCTCGGCGCCGGCCTCGGCCAGTGCTCGGCTCAGGAGCACGTCCCGGACCGTGCCTGGCCCGAACGAGCGGCTGCCCGCACCCACCAAAGCGATCTTGAAACGACCCATGGCTCCATTCTGAGGCCAAGCGCGAACCGAACGCGCGGGTAGGCTTGGCTCGTGAGAGCACTGTTCATCGGCGGCACGGGCATCATCAGCTCCGCCTGCAGCGAGTGGCTGGTCGAGCGCGGGCACGAGGTGATCCACCTGAACCGTGGAACGAGCCGGCCGGCTCCCCCGGGAGTGCGAACCGTCGTCTGCGACGTGCGCGCGGGCGGCGCGTTGCCCTCCGAGCTCCAAGGGGAGCGCTTCGACGCCGTGGCCGACTTCATCGCGTTCACGGCGGAGGACATCGAGCGGGACTTGGCTTGGTTCCGAGGCCGCACCCGCCAATTCGTGTTCATCAGCTCGGCCAGCGTTTACCAGAAGCCCCCGTCCGATTGGCTGATCCGGGAGGACACGCCTTTGGCCAACCCCTACTGGGAGTACTCGCGGAACAAGATCGCCTGCGAGCAGCGCCTCCAGCGAGCCTTCCGCGAGGAGGCCTTCCCCGCGACGATCGTCCGCCCCTCGCTAACCTATTCCGACTGGCTGATCCCGCTTTGCATCAACAGCTGGAGCCGTCCTTGGACGATCATCGACCGCATGCGCCGGGGCAAGCCGGTGATCGTGCCGGGAGACGGCACCTCCCTGTGGACCGTCACGCACAACACCGACTTCGCGCGCGGCTTCGGCCCGCTGCTCGGAAACGAGGCCGCGGTTGGGCACGCGTTCCACATCACTTCCGACGAGGCGCTCACTTGGAACCAGCTCTACCGGCAGGCGGCTCACGCAGCCGGCGTCGAGGCCAAGCTGGTGCCCATGCCCTCGGACCTGATCGCGGCGCTGGACGGCAAGGAGCTGGGATCGCTGCTCGGCGACAAGTCCCATAGCACGGTGTTCGATCTGTCGAAGCTCCGCCGCTTCGTGCCCGACTATCGGCCCCGCGTTCCATGGCGGGAGGGAGTGGCACGTTGCATCCGTTGGTTCGAGGCGGACCCCTCCCGGCAACTGGTGGACAGCGAGGCAGACGCCCGTTGGGACGCGATGATCGCCCAGTACTCCAAGGCCTGGCCCGCAGGCGTTCTGCCCGGCATTTGAACGTGCCCCTTTGGATCGCCCCCTCCTCGGTGGAACCAGGACACGCCCTGGTCTGGGACGAGGCCGCACAACGTTGGCTGTGGTTCGGAGGCCCCGCGCGCGTCGTGGTCGCCCATGAGCCTGTGGAGGCGCCCGAAGCTGTGGAGGCGGCGGAGCGGCACGCCCTGCAGGGAGGTTGGGCGGCCGGCTGGGTTGCCTACGACTCGTCCAACGGCTGGGACCAGGCGCTCCGATCCCAGCGGCGCCCCGGTTGCCCCCTGGCCGCCTTCGCGCTGTACGAGCAAGACCCTGTCGCGCTCCGCTGGCTGGCGAACGCCGAGCAGCAGGCGCGTCCCGTTTGGAGACCGGAGATTTCCTTCGACGGCTACGAGCGGCTGTTCGACGAGGTGCGCCTCCGCCTCGAGGCGGGCGACACCTATCAGGCCAACCTCACGTTCCGTCTCCGCTCCCACTGGGCCGGCGACCTGCGGGAGTGGTTCGCCGAGATCGCAGGTCCAAACCCTCCCAGGTACGCAGCCTACCTGCACCTGGCCGACACGGAGGTCGCGAGCTTCTCGCCGGAGCTGTTCCTCGAGCGAGAGTCGCGCACCCTGCGCAGCAGGCCGATGAAGGGCACGGCAGGACACCTGGCCACCGAGGCGTCCCTGCGCTTCGACGAGAAGCAGCGCGCAGAGAACGTGATGATCGTGGACATGGTGCGGAACGACCTGGGCAGGGTGGCGGCCAGCGGCGGGGTGAGGGTGCCGGACCTCTTCACGGTCGAGAGGCATGGGGAGCTGCTGCAGATGACCTCCACGGTCGAGGCGGAAACCACAGCTCGTCTGGCCGAGGTCTTCAAGGCGGCGTTCCCGTGCGCCTCGATCGTCGGCGCGCCCAAGGTGGAGACGGCCCGCATCCTCGCCGAGCTGGAGCCTTCGCCGCGCGGGTTGTACACGGGCGCGATCGGCTGGATCGCACCTGGCGGCGACTGCCGCTTCGCGGTGGCCATCCGCACCGCCGTTCGCTACCCGGACGGCGAGCTGGAGTACGGCACCGGCGGAGGGGTGGTGTGGGACTCGCGGGCGCGGTCCGAGTGGGACGAGGCGATGCTGAAAACGGCGGTTCTGGAGCGGCGAGGCGAGCCGTTCGCGTTGCTCGAGACTCTTCGCTGGAAGCCTGACGAAGGCTGGATCCGCCTCGACGAGCATTTGTCCCGGATGGAGCGGTCCGCCTGGGAGCTGGGGTTGCCCGTGGACCCAGGGCGATGGCGCGAGGACGCGGAAGCCGCGGCCCGGTCTTGGGGCTTCGGCGAGGGCGACCGCCGCGCGAGGCTGCTGCTGCACCCCAGCGGTCGACTGGAGGTTCGCTCCCAGCCGTGGTCCCCTCCGACGGAGCCGCTGGTCGCCAAGCCCGCTCTGCGCCCGGTGCGCTCCGACGACCCCGCGCTGCGGATCAAGACCACGTGCCGCACACTGTATGCGAACCGTCTCGCAGAGGTGCAGCCTGCCGACGAGTGCCTGCTGTGGAACGAGCGCGGCGAAGCCACCGAGTTCTGCAACGGCAACCTGGTCGTCCGATGCGGCGGAAGGCTCGTCACTCCGCCCCTCGAGTGCGGAGCTCTGCCGGGGATCCTTCGAGAGGAGCTCGTCCGGTCCGGAGAGGTCTCCGAGCGCCCGTTGGGCGTGGAGGAGGCGCTCGGCGCGGACGAGGTTTGGAGGGTGAACTCGCTTGCGGGCTGGGTGCGCGTGCGCCTGCAGCGTCAGTAGCGCCCAAAGGCCAGCGCCAGGTTGATCCACACGGCCGGGACGAACACCACGGCCCCCACGATCGTTCCAACCACCAGCGCGAACGCCTCGCGGCGCCGAAGCCTCTCGGGGTCGGTCTCTTCGTCGTCCTCGTGGCGGTACGTCATCACGTCGTGGCCCAGCTCGAACAAAAACGTGACCGCCGCGTAGACCGAAACCCACCGCCAAACCTGCAGGAACGAGGGTTCCCTGTACCCCGCGGCGGCCGCGAACAGGCCGACGGCGAGCGCGATCGACGTGGAGGCCCCCAGCGCGAGGTAGGCGGGATGCTGGCCCCTTCGGGCGTCCTCGCGGAACCCGAGCGCCGCCAGCACGACGAACAGAGCCAGATAGGCCCACAGCACGGTCGGAGTCTACCGAAGCGGTCGGCCGGACGCCGCACGCGTAAACTGCGCCCCATGGTCCGCGCCGAGGGTTTGGTCAAGGTGTTCCGAGACGGGGGCAAAGCCGTCCGCGCTGTCGACGGGGTCGGCTTTGAGGCAATCCCGGGGGAGGCGCTCGGGATTCTGGGGGTCAACGGCGCGGGCAAGACGACCCTCCTGCGCCTGCTTTCCACCATGCTGCAGCCCACGGAGGGACACGCCGAGGTGAACGGCTTCGACGTCGTGCGGGAGCCGCAGAGCGTGCGCGCCTCCGTTGGGTTCCTTTCCGCGAGCACGGCCGTGTTCGGCAGGCTGACCGCCAGGGAGATGATCGAGCTGTTCGCTCGGCTGAACGGCCTCCAGGGTCGAGGCCTGCGCGCGAGGGTCGACGAAACCGTCGATCGCTTCGGCATCGGCCCCTTCGCCGACCAGCTGTGCGACCGCCTGTCGACGGGCCAGAAGCAGCGCGTCTCCATCGCCCGCACCATCGTGCACGACCCTCCGGTGCTGTTGTTCGACGAGCCCACGAGCGGCCTCGACGTCCTTGCCAGCCAAGGCCTGCTGGAGTACGTCGAGCAGGCCTGCCGCGCGGGCAAGACGGTGCTCTACTCGACGCACGCGATGCACGAGGCGCAACGCCTCTGCGCCCGAGCGATCGTGATCCACGGCGGCCGGCTGGTCGCGGCGGGAGAGACCGGCGAGCTGGTACGGTCGGCTGGCGCTCCCGACCTCGAGCGGGCGTTCCTCCATTGGATCGGCCGGCGAGAGCCTCAGACGATCCTGTAGCGCAGGAACACCTCGGACCCGACGGCCTGACAGGACACGAGCTCCGCCTCCCGCATGCGGGCGAACGGAAGGGGATCGCCCGAGGCGAGCGTGGGACCCGAGCCGAGCTTCAGCTTGGGGGCCACGGTGAGGAAGATCTCGTCCACCAGCCCCTCGGAGATCAGAGCCGCGTTCAGCGGCGGCCCTCCCTCGACGATCAGCCGTCGCACGTCGAACTCCCGGCGCAGGACGCTCAGCGCCTCGGCCCAACCGTGGAACGGCCGGACCGCGACGCCTGGCGGAGCCTGCACCGCGTTCGACGCTGCGAACACCACGGGCGTGCCCTCGCAGGCGTGCAGGAACGCGTAGTCGTACGGCACCCAACCCGAGGCGGTGATGGTCGCCCGGACTCGGGTCGAGGGGCACCAGCCCGGCGGAGCGCCGCGCAGCGTGCCCGCGCCGATCAGCGTGCCGTCGCACTGGCTCTCGATGCGGCGCATGGCGCGGTGATCGACCTCCGAGCCCAGCTCTCCCATCTCCTTGCCGTCGTCGCGAACCACGACCTTTCCGTCGATCGTGGCGACCATGTTGATGGACACGTAGGGGCGGTCCGCCGGGGGCTCCGGCAGAACGAGATCTTCGTAAGGCTCCCTCATCGCAGCACTTTCCGAACGGCTTGGGCGAGCTTGCGGTACGGCTGCTCCGCATACCGCTCGCCGCCAATGAAGAATGTCGGCACGTTGAACACGCCTCTGGAATACGCCTCGTCGTCGAACGCCACGATCCGGTCGGCGTACCGGCGCTCGGCGATCGCCCCGAGCATCGGCTCGGGATCGAACAGCGGGCGGGCCAGCTCGGCTAGAACGCTCGGATCGTTGATCTCCCGGCCCTCCTCCCAATAGGCGCGGTACAGCCTCTCCACGAAGGCGTCGGCGCAGCCGAGCTCCTTCGCGTGCTCGGTGGCCTCCAGGGCGTGGTGGCTCCTCATCCTCTTGGGACGGTCCACGGGCGGGAGCTCGAGATCGGCCGCCGCGAGCGCCAGGTCGAGCCGCGAGGGGGTCGGGGGACGGTTCGGGTCGGCCTCCTTCGCCGGCTTCGGATCCGGCCAAGGCAGTTCCTCGGGCATCAGCTCGTAGCCGAGCCACTCGATCCGCACGCCGAACTCCTCCTGGAGTCGCTTCGCCTGGAACAGGCCGATGTAGCACCACGGGCAGATGTAGTCGTGCGCCACGGGTATGGTGATCGCCATGCGCCGATTTTGGCCGATGCTCCTCCTTGGCTTGAGCCTGGTCGGTTGCAGGCGCTACGACGTGACCGGCCGCTGGATCGGCGGCCTCCCCATCGCCGGCGGGGACCACTGCCGCATCCGCCTCTTCCCCACGCACCGCTTCGATTTCGTGTGCGATGGGGATCTGCAGGCTGGAGGACAGGGGGTCTGGCTGCTGGACGGAGACCGACTGACCCTTCGCTACGACTGGATCAGCCACCGAGGCCGGGTGCTTCGCGACAAGCCGGTGGACCCCACCTGGGAGCTGGAGCTGCGCCTGAACCGCCTGACCCTCCGGCCCGCGATGGGTGAGCCCCTCGTGTGGGAGCGGAGGCTGGCGGAGTAGCGGCGGGGGCCTCGTTGTCAAGCGGACTCCGGAAAGGCTACCCTTAGACACCCATGTTCCGGCGATTGATGCAGCAGGTCGACCGGCTCCTCGGGCGGGGGGTGGTCGACGAGGAGTTCTTCGAGGGCCTCGAGGAGGCCCTGATCGAGGCGGACACCCACGTGTCGGTGGCGCAGAGGATCCTGCAGGAGTTGCGCAGGGCCGTGCGCGAGGAAAGGCTCGAGGACCCTGCGGCGATCAAGGCCCGGCTGCAGTCGATCATCGCCGACGGGTTCCGCAACCAGCAACCCGAGGGCCTGGCCGTGGAGGCCGAGGGGCCCACGGTGTACCTCTTCGTCGGGGTGAACGGCGTCGGGAAGACGACGACCATCGCGAAAGTGGCCGCCCTCCTCAAGCGGAAGGGCTACTCGGTGCTGCTCGCGGCGGGGGACACCTTCCGCGCGGCGGCGATCGAGCAGCTCGAGGTGTGGGCCGAACGGATCGGCGTGGACATCGTGCGCAGCCAGCCGGGGGCCGACTCCGGCGCGGTCATCTTCGACGCCATCCAAGCCGCCAAGGCCCGCGGCATCCAGTTCGTGCTCGCCGACACCGCCGGCCGCCAGCACAGCAAAGCCAACCTGATGTCCGAGCTGCAGAAAGTCGTGCGCGTGATCCAGAAGGCGCTGGGCCACCGCCCCACCGAGGTGCTGCTGGTGTTGGACGCCAACACCGGGCAGAACGCCCTGCGGCAGGCCGAGGAGTTCCTCAAGCACGCCGGGGTGACCGGCCTGGTGCTCACCAAGCTCGATGGCACAGCCCGAGGCGGCGCGCTCATCGGTGTGTACGAGCGCTTCAAGGTTCCGATCAAGCTGATCGGAGTCGGTGAGAAGCTCGAGGAC
Organism: Fimbriimonadales bacterium; assembly: GCA_026418055.1. GTDB lineage: Bacteria > Armatimonadota > Fimbriimonadia > Fimbriimonadales > Fimbriimonadaceae > UBA8783. The sequence continues at coordinate 16,606 of JAOACB010000010.1, read as the reverse complement.
CTGCGGGACTTCAAGCCGGAGGAGTTCGCCCAATCGCTGTTCGACTGACCATGGAGCCGAGCGCGCCCTGGGATTGGCCGGCGCTCCTGCGGCGCTTGGCGCGCGCATGCCCCGACCTGCCGACCGTCGTCGGCATCGAGCGGATGCACGGGGGCATGGTGCACCACGTGTTCGAGCTCTCCCTCGCGAACGGGGGCGCCGTCGTGCTGAAGGTTTCGGAGGCGCGGGGCGACCCGTTCGGGCGGGAGCGCGCCGAGCTCGATCACCTCTCCTCCAGCGGCGCGCTGCCGTGCCCACGCGCGCTGGCCTGCGAACCGACGGGCCGCGAGGGACCGGCGTTTCTGGCCATGGACAGGTTGCCGGGGGCCAACTGGGCCGAGGCACCCACCGGGCCGGAGGGAGACCTGCAGGTGGAGGAGCACCTCGCCGAACTGCTCCTGAGCCTGCATCGGCGCACGGGGCCCGGCTTCTGCCGGTTCGGCGAAGAGCCGGCGGGAGACTGGCTGGAGGTGTTCGGTCCGATGCTGGAGCACAACCTGCGCAAGGCCGAGCGGCGGCTGCCCTCGGATTGGGTGGCGCAGGCCGGAGGCATCCTGCGGCGCCTGCCGAAGTTTTGGCAGCTGGGAGGCCGGCCCGTGCCGCGCCTCGTGCACGGGGACGTCTGGGCCACCAACGTCGTCGTCCACCGGTCCGGGGGACGGTGGCGCGTGTCGGGTCTCGTGGATCCCGCCCTGCACTTCGCGGACGAGGAATACGAGATCGCGTACCTCGAGTGCTTCCGCACCGCGGGCGACGCGTTCTTCCGGCTGTACCGCGCCGAGCGGCCGGAGCGCGACGGCTACCCGGTCCGGCGCCTGTGCTACTGGCTCAACACGATGCTCCTGCACGTGCACGCGTTCGGCGACGCGCACTACGTGAGGAGGACCGGCGGCGTCCTTCGGGCCCTGGGAACGGCCTGAAGGCCTGTCACGCCACCGGCAGCTGGGGATCGACCGTGCGGGCCCAGGCGATCATGCCACCCCGCAGGTTGCGCACCTTGGTGAAGCCCTGCTGAAGCAGGAACCGGGTGCAGGCTCCGCTGCGCGCGCCGGACCGGCACACCAGGACGATCTCGCGGTCCTTCGGAAGCTCTTGCAGGCGATCGGGCAACGAGTCCATCGGGATGCAGAGCGCCTCCGGCAGCACAGACACGGCGGTCTCGTCCGGCTCCCGCACGTCCACGAGCAACGGACGCTCGGGCCGGCGGAGCTCCTCGGCCAGATCCTGCGGATGCACTTCGGGCACGCGGCGGAGAAACATCGGCACTGGGATTGTGTCCCGCCGGGCGCGCCGAGGATTCCGCCGCCAGCCCTTTCGGTCCATAATGCGCCGGTGGCTCGGCAGGACCTCGACTCCCTGGTGCAGCAGGCGCTGAAGCACCGCGTCGTGTTGATCGCCGGGGACGAGGACCAACCGCGGCGGCAGTTCCTCAAGGCGCTCCTGGCGGCCGTCGCCCCCGAGGGGGACGACTACGACCTTGCGGTGACCGACGCCGGCGAGACCGCCGGGCGCGACTGGCTTGACTCGCTGGCCACCCTGCCCTTTTTGGCGGAGCGCCGCACCGTGGTGGTGCGGAACCTCTTGCGCAAGCCGACCGCGGAGGCGGCCTTCGGCCCCGGCGGCCTGAAGCACGACAGCGTGCCGCCCCACGGCCTGCTGGTGCTGGTGGCGGACGACGCGAAGGGCGCACCATCGATCCCGAGCGATCGCGCCGACGTCGGCGAGGGCGAGGAGGAAGGACCGAGACGCCGCGGCGGATCGACCGACTGGGAAAAGGCCGTGAAGGCGGCCGGCGGATTCGTTTTCGCGGTGAAGAGCGACCCCAAGTCGGCGCGCTCGACCCTCAAGGCGGAGTGCGAGGCAGCTGGGATCCTCATCGAGCCCGCGGCGCTGGACCTTTTGGTCGAGATGACCGGCGCGAGCCTGAGCCGGTGTTTGGAGGAGCTTCCCAAACTCGTCCTGTACGCCCGGCCGGGCCAGCCGATCACCCCCAGGGACGTGCAGGACCTGGTGGTGGCCTCCAGCGAGTGGGAGGTGTTCAAGTTCGTGGACGCCGTGCTGGAAGGCAACACGCCGGGAGCCCTGTTGCAGATGCGCAAGCTCGCTGGAGGGTCTTCGAAGGTGGAGTCCGAGGCCATCCAGCGCCTGCTGCCGGTGCTGCGCTACCAGTTCCGCCTGCTGTGGCAGGCTCGAACCTGCATCGAGCATGGCGCGAAGCCCTCGGCCATCCCCGAGGAGGTCCGCCGAACGTTCCCCGCGAAGCCGAACCTTGCCGAGCTCGGGGACTGGCAGCGCGGCAAGGCGTTCCGCCAGGCGGAGCGTCTGGCACGGGCCCAGCTGGCCGAGTGCTTCGAGGCCCTCGCTTGGGCCGACTCGGCGCTGAAGGGCCTCTCGGCGTCGCTCTCCGGCATCGAGACGCTGGAGATGCTGGCGCTGCGTCTGGTCCGGATCGTGGGGGCCGGACCGGCGGCAGGGCGCGGAACTTCGAGCGGCTCGTGAGGTTTCGCGCCTGCCGAGCCTAAAGAAACGGCCCCCGATCCCGATACAAATGCTGATGAGCCCGCATGCGCCCTGCGCGCGGCTCGCCGGAGCGGACCTGTGTCGGAGATCCTGTCGCAAGCCGAAATCGAAGCGCTGCTGAGCTCGCTGACGGGCGAGGATCCCGGCGCCGGCGCCGCGGCTCCCGAAGCGCCCGCGCCCAAGGCCCCAGCCGGCCCCCCGATCTTCGCGCCCGCCACCATTCCGGGGTCCAAGGGAGCCGTCGCGTACGAGGTCTACGACTTCCGCCGGCCAGACAAGTTCAGCAAGGATCAGCTGCGGACGCTGCAGATGCTTCATGAGACGTTCGCGCGTCTCGCGGGCTCGGGTCTGTCGGCGTTCCTGCGCACGCCGGTCAACATCGACCTGATCTCTCTGGAGCAGGTGCCTTACGAGGAGTACCTGCGGAGCATCAACCAGTCGGTGTTCACGATCCTCAGCCTGCCCCCGCTCTCGGGACAGGCGGTGCTGGAGATCGAGTTCGGCCTGGTGTTCACGATGATCGACCGGGTTCTGGGAGGACCCGGCAAGGCTCTGAGCCGCAACGTGCTGACCGACATCGAACGGCCCTTGGTGCGCCAGATGATCGAGCGCATGTTCGCGAGCCTGAAGAGCTCCTGGGAGGGCGTGGTGATCGTCAACCCCGGCATCGAGGGCATGGAGACCAGCGCGCAGTTCGTGCAGATCGCGCCTCCCGGCGACATCGTCGTCACGATCCTGTTCGAAGTCAAGATCGGCTCGCAGCGGGGAGCGATGAGCCTGTGCATCCCCTACCTCGTGCTCAAGCCGATCACCACCAAGCTCAGCGCGCAGAAGTGGTTCGCCAACAGCAGCCGCAAGCAGAGCCTGTCGCAGAAGCGCATCCTGGCCTTCCAGGTCAACCACACGACCGTCGACTGCTCGGTCGAGCTCGGCAAGGCCCAAACCACGATCGGCGGCTTCCTGGCGCTCAAGGTCGGCGACGTGATCCGCCTCGAGAGGGAGACCGAGGAGGACCTCACGCTGCTCGTGGGCAACGTTCCGAAGTTCCAGGGCAAACCGGCCCTCCAGGGCAAGAAGCTCGTGTTCACCGTTTCGCAACCGATCGAACCCTGAATCCCCATCCACAGCCATGTCCAACATCCCGGTCGAAACCGTCACCAAGTTCACGACGCTCCAGAACCAGATCTGGCAGACGGCTTCGCTGACCGTCAGCGAGGCCGCCAACCTGGCGGTGAACTTTTCCAGCCCGTTGGTCGTGCCCACCAAGGTCAGCGACCTCTACAGCGAGATCGGCGCGCCGATGCTGGTGATCCAGTTCGCTCTGGCCAGCCTCCCGGAGAACTCCACGGTGGTGCTGCTGAGCCAGGAGACGGTGGCGGGCCTAGCCTCGCTGATCAAGGGCGAAACCGTATCCGAGATCGACGAGAGCCTGGTCTCCGAGATGCGCCCGATGTTCGAGGGCCTGGTGCAGGGCATCTGCATGGCCATTGGCAACTCCAAGAACGAGGCCGTCGTGGCCTCGGGTCTGTCGGTCCGCTACCAGATCTTCAGCTTCCCGCCCAACATGCTGAAGGCGGACGAGCTGCTGCGCATCCAGGTGGCCGTCAGCTCGGAAGAAGAGACCGGCACCGCCATTTGGCTGGTGGACAGCGACACGGCCCACCACATCCTGGGTTTGGAGATGCCCCACGACGAGCCGGAGCCGGCGGCGTTCGGAAACCTTCAGGCCGCCGTCGCTTCTTCCCAGCCGTCGTCGCCGACAACCAGGGCCAGCGACCCCGGCAGCCTCGAGCTGCTGCTCGACATCCCTCTCGAGATCAGCGTCGAGCTCGGCAGGGTGAAGATGCTGGTCAAGGAGGTCGTGGAGCTGGGCACGGGGTCGATCATCGAGATCGACAAGGCGGCGGGCGAGCCGGTGGACGTGCTGGTGAACGGCAGGCTCGTGGCGCGCGGCGAGGTGGTGGTGATCGAGGACAACTTCGGCGTGCGGATCACGGAGATCCTGACGCCCCAGGAGCGCCTGACCAAGCTCGGCGAGGTGGCCTGATGCGGCCGTTCGCCCTCCTCGGCTGGCTCGCGGCGAGCGGAGCCGCGTTGGCGCAGCAGGGCTTCCTGGGCACCAAGCCCGAGCCCGCCGCGGCAACGGGCCCGACCGCCCCCGTGGGCCCGATGCCGGTGTTGCAGATGGCGGTGGCCCTGGCGATCGTGGTGGCGGTGATCAAGTTCGCCCTGCCCTGGGGCGTGCGCCGGTTCGGCAAGAGGCTGGTCACCAAGGTGGACAGCCCCATCCGCGTCGAGGAGACCGCGACCTGCGGCGTCGGCACGCTGCACGTGGTGACCGTGCGTGGTCGCACGCTGCTGCTGGCCTCCGGTCCGCAAGGAACCAACCTCATCGCCGACCTGACCGAGCAACCGACGCAACCCAAGACGTTCCTCGAGCTGGTCGACGAGGCCGAGCCTGCCACGCCGATGGCGCCGACCTCGGCGGTGGTGGAGGCACCGGACCCTGAGGACGAGAAGGGCCACCTCGCCGAGATGATCCAGAGGTTGGAGAGGCTGGCGGGATGACCCACTCGGGCTCGCTCATGCGACGGTGTGCCGCGCTGGCCGGCGCTCTGGCTCTGGCCGGCGCGGCCGCCGCTCAGACCGCGGGCCTGCCGAAGATCACGCTGGGTGTGGAGCAGGCGTCCGGCGGCGAGGTGTCGACCTCCCTGCAGATCCTGGCGCTGCTCACCGTTCTGAGCCTGGCTCCCGCCATCCTGATCCTCACCACCGCGTTCACGCGCATCGTGATTATCTTCAGCTTCGTGCGAACGGCCCTCGGCACGCCGGCCATCCCGCCGAACCAGGTTCTGGTCGGCCTGAGCTTGTTCCTCACGTTCTTCGTGATGGGTCCGACCTACCGCCAGATCCACCAGGAGGCCCTGCAGCCCTACCTGGCGAAGGAGATCCCGTTCGACCAGGCTTTGGCGAGGGCCGAGGGTCCGATCCGGACCTTCATGCTGAAGAACACCTACGAGAAGGACCTGATCCTGTTCGTCAACCTGAGCGGCGAGAAGAACCCCACGCGCGAGTCCGTGCCGCTGAGCACTCTGATCCCCGCCTTCGTGATCAGCGAGCTGAAGACGGCGTTCATCGTGGGCTTCTACATCTTCGTGCCGTTCCTGATCATCGACCTGATCGTGGCCAGCGCGCTGATGAGCATGGGAATGATGATGCTGCCGCCCACCGTGGTGTCGCTGCCCGCCAAGCTGCTCGTGTTCGTGCTGGCGGACGGCTGGAGCACGCTGGTGACAGCGATCCTTGCGGGGTACCGCTGAGATGGACCCAACCGTCGTGATGGACCTTTGTCGGCGCGGCATGGAGGTCGCGCTCCTGGTGTCGCTGCCCGTGCTGGCGGTGGCGCTGTTCCTCGGCTTGCTGATCAGCGTGTTCCAGGCCGTGACCCAAGTCCAAGAGATGACGCTGACCTTCGTTCCGAAGCTCATCGGCATGGCGATCGTGGTCTCGCTCATGGGCGGATGGATGCTCGCGACGCTCGTCGGCTTCGTGCACGCGTGCTTCGAGCAGGCGGCTCGGGTGGGCGGATGAGGCTGGACGGTCCGTTCCTGTTCTCGTTCTTCCTCGTGTTCGTGCGCTGTTCGGCGATGCTGGCGGCGGCTCCGGTGTTCGGCGGCGCGGGCCTCCCGGTGCGCGTGAGGGTGTTCCTCTCCGTGATGATCGCCGGAGCCCTCGCGTTCGCCCTGCGGCCCCAGGAGGCTTCGGTGCCCGCAGACCTGGGGTCGGCGGTGCTCGCGATCGCCAACGAGGCGGCGATCGGCTTGGTGATCGGCGGGCTGGTGTCGATGTCGCTGGCGGCGGCGCAAATGGCCGGATCCGTGATGGACATCCAGATGGGCCTCAGCATGGGCCACATCCTGAACCCCAACACCGGGACGAGCAACACGCTGCTGGCGGAGTACAAGCATCTGTTGGCGACGGTGGTGTTCCTCTGCGCCAACGGCCACCACCTGATGCTGGGAGCGCTCGCCCGAAGCTTCGAGGTTGCCCCGGCGTGGGGCTGGCCGCAGCTCGAGGCGCTGCAAGCCGGCGGCGTGGCGCTGCTGGCCCAGCTGGCGCTGATCGCCCTGCAGATCGCCGCGCCCGTTCTGGGAGTGAGCATCCTGGTGGACACCGCCTTCGGCGTGGTGAACAAGGCCGTGCCGCAGATGCCGATCTTTCTGGTCGGCCTGCCGGCCAAGATCCTGGCCGGACTGGTCGCGCTGAGCGTCGCTCTGCCGGCGTTCACCGTCGCTTCGACGAACGCCGTGGAGCTCGGCTTCCAGACCGTTTGGCGCGTTCTGGCCGCCCGATAAATCCCCAAAGCCATGCCCGACGACGCCCAGGAAAGGACAGAGGAAGCCACACCGCGCAAGAGGGAGCGAGCGCGGCGGAAGGGCACCGTGGTGCGGTCGACCGACCTGAACCACGCGCTGGTGATGCTGGCCTTGGCGCTGCTGCTGCCGAGCGTCGTCGGCGGGCTGGGCCGAGCGTTCGCCCTGGCCATCCGGGCGGGCGTGGCGTCACCGCCCTCCGACGCGTCCTTCGCCTCGCTCGCGGGCTTCTGGTGGTCGCTGCTGCTGCCCTGCCTGGCCGCCCTGGCGCCGCTGCTCGCCGTGGCGATGGCCGTGGGCTTGGTGGGCAACTTGGCGCAGGTTGGCTTCGTCGTGAGCGCGGAGCCCCTGACCCCCAACCTCGCCAAACTCAACCCTCTCGAGGGTGTCAAACGCCTCGCCTCTCGGGACGCCCTGTTCGAAGCGGCCAAGGCCACCGTGAAGACGGGGGTGTTCGCCTATGTGGCGTACACCGCCATCCGGGCGAACTGGGACCAGATCCTCGGGCTGTCGCTGACGTCGTCCCATGCGGCGATCGTCGCCGTGGGCCAGCTGGCGCACAGCATCGTGCTCAAAGTGTCGGTGGCCTGGCTCGCCGTGGCCGCGATCGACTACCTCTACCAGCGGAAGAAGGTCGACCGCCTGCTGCGGATGAGCAAAGAGGAGCTCAAACAGGAGTTCCGCGAGTCCGAGCAGGCTCCGGAACTCAAGGCCGCCATGGACCGCCGGCGGCGCAAGCTCAGCAAGATGCGCACCCGCGACGCAGTGCGCAACTCCGACGTGGTCGTGACCAACCCGACGCACTACGCCGTGGCGCTGCAGTACGACAAGGACAAGATGCACGCGCCCATGGTGGTGGCCAAGGGCAAGGACCTCCTGGCCCTGCGCATCCGGGAGTTCGCCAGGGAGATGGACGTGCCGATCGTCCCCAACCCGCCGCTGGCGCGGCAGCTCTACTCTGCCTGCGAGGTGGGCGACTTCATCCCGCGCGAGCTGTTCCAGGCCGTGGCCGAAGTGCTGGCCTACGTCTACAAGACGCTCCAAAGAGTTCGGGCGCGGCGCTGAACAAGAAAGGGGACTCCGCTGGTGCGAAGCCCCCAAAACACCATCGATGGCTCCATCGTTTCCGAGCGGCCTCATTCGGCCGCTACACCCCATTATCCTTCGGATCTTGGCGATTGGGGGAAGAAAGCGCCCGCGATTCGCTCCACGTGGGTCTTCAGTCGGTGCGCCAGCTCCCCGTTGGTCAGCACAGCTTGGCAACCGTGCCTCCGCCCGAAGGCCAGCAGCTCCTTCTCCTTGTGGCCCGCATGGCCGATCACCGGAACGCCGAGGTGGCGAGCCTCTGTGGTCACGGACTCCAGCAGCCGCGGATCGGCGTAGAGTCCGACGACGAGCACCCGGACGTTCTCGTCCCCGGACCAGTCCACGCAGCGCCATCCGGCGGCCTGCACCGCGGCGCGCACCTTGGCGGCCCAAAAGAGGTTCGGCTCGAAGATCGCGACCGTCATGCTCTGGTACCCTCGGTCCATGTCCGTCCGCGCCTTCCGGTGGGAGAGCGAGCGCCTGTTGCTGCTCGACCAGCGGAGACTGCCCCAGCAGGAAGTTTGGCTGAACATCCAGTCCTACGAGCAGGCGGCCGAAGCCATTCGCGACATGGCGGTGCGCGGCGCGCCCGCCATCGGCATCGTGGCCGCCTACGGCATGGCCCTGGCAGCACGGGCCGGCGTGGCGAGGAACGCCGCGGCGGCGACGCTCGCCGCCTCGAGACCGACGGCGGTGAACCTGTTCTGGGCCTTGGAGCGGATGGAGCGGTTGCCCGAGTGGACCTTCGAGGCCGCGCTGGACGAGGCCAGGCGCATCGAGGAGGAGGACCTGGAGATGAACCTGCGGCTCGCGCGGTACGGCGCCGAGCTCGTGCCCGAGGGAGCCCGCGTGCTCACCATCTGCAACACGGGCTCGCTGGCCACCGCGGGCCACGGCACGGCCCTGGGCATCGTGCGCACCGCCTTCGAGCTGGGCAAGCTGCGGCACGTGTACTCGTGCGAGACCAGGCCGCGGCTGCAGGGCCTTCGACTGACCGCCTGGGAGCTGATGAAAGACGGCATTCCGTTCTCGAGCATCGCCGACGGGGCGGCCGCGTGGCTCATGGCGCAAGGCATGGTGGACTTCGTCGTCGCGGGGGCGGACCGCATCGCGGCCAATGGCGACACCGCCAACAAGATCGGCACCTACGCCCTTGCTCTGGCGGCCCGCCACCACGACTTGCCGTTCGTGGTGGCAGCGCCGTCCTCGACCGTCGACCCCGCGACGCCCAGCGGCGAGGCGATTCCCATCGAGGAGCGCTCCTCCCTCGAGCTCACAGAGATCGAGGGCGTCGCCCTGGCTCCCGCAGGATGTCCGGCGTACAACCCCGCCTTCGACGTCACGCCCGGCGAGCTGCTCTCGGCGATCGTCACCGAGCAGGGAGTGTTCCGTCCACCTTTCCGCTTCGAACGATGACGATTCTCGACATCCTGGCGAAGCGGCGCGACGGGCAGGAGCACGCGGCGGAGGAGCTGCGCTTTCTGGCCCGCGGAGCGGCGTCCGGAGAGATCCCCGACTACCAGCTGGCCGCCTGGCTGATGGCGGCGTACCTGCGTCCGCTCTCCCGCAGGGAGACCGCAGACCTGACGCTGGCCTTGGCCGAGTCCGGCAGACGGTTCGATCTGTCTGATCTTCCCGGCCCGTTGTTGGACAAGCACAGCACCGGAGGAGTCGGAGACAAGACCAGCCTGGTGCTGCTGCCCCTGCTGGCCGCCTGCGGGGTCACGATGGTCAAGCTGAGCGGAAGGGGTCTCGGAATCACCGGCGGCACGCTCGACAAGATCGAGTCCATCCCAGGGTTCCGCACCAGCCTAACCTTGGAGGAGGCGAAGGAGCAGGCCAGGCGGATCGGCCTCGCGCTTTGCGGCCAAACGCCCGACCTCGCGCCGGCGGACGGCGTGCTGTACGCCCTGCGCGACGTGACGGCCACGGTCGGGTCCGTGCCGCTGATCGTTTCCAGCATCCTCAGCAAGAAGCTGGCCGGAGGATCGCCCCGGGTCCTTCTCGACGTGAAGTGCGGCTCGGGAGCGTTCCGCCGGACGCTCCCCGAAGCCGAGGAGCTGGCGGTCGCTCTGCGGGAGGTCGGTGAACAGATCGGTCTGCAGGCAACGCCGCTGGTGACCGACATGGACCAGCCGCTGGGGCGAGCGGTCGGCAACGCACTGGAGGTCTGCGAGGCGCTCGAGGTTCTGCAGGGAGCCGTCGACAACCGCTTTGGCGGGTTCTGCCTGCGGCTCGCGCAGCGCGCCCTCTCGCTCTGCGGCCTCGATGCCGACTTGGCGAGGCGCGCGATCGCGTCGGGCTCCGCTTGGGACAAGGCGCTGCGGTGGATCGAGGCCCAAGGCGGGGACTTGGCGGCGCTCCGGAACGGCGCGGGCCTTCCCTCGGCGCCGGAGACGGCGGAGGTGCCTTGTGGCGCGGAGGGCTGGGTCGAGAGGGTCGACGCGCGAACGGTCGGTGCCGTTGCGATGCGTTTGGGAGCAGGAAGGCTGCACAAATCGGATCGCATCGATCCGCGCGTCGGGGTCGAGGTTCTGGTGGAGGTCGGGGACCGGGTCGAAACCGGCCAGCCTGCTTTCCGCGTGCATGCGGCCACCGTCGCGGACGCCGAAAAGGCGGCGGGGGATCTGCGGGAGGCTCTGAAGGTGGTGCCTTCTCCTGTGCCGAGGACGCCGACGGTGCTGCTCGAACCCTAGCGGGTAGCATCCTGCTCGAGATGCGCCATCCTCGAGCCCTGATCTTCGACATGGACGGCACCATCGTCGACAACATGCGTTGGCACGCCGTTGCTTGGCTCGCGCTGTTCGCGGACCAGGGCTGCCCCACCACGGAGGAGGAGTTCTACAAGACCGCTGGCTTCACGTCCGCCGAGGTGGTCCGGCACTTCATCTCGCCGGACCTTCCGGAGGAGGAGATCCGTTGCCTCGCGCGTCAGAAGGAGTTTCTGTACCGGTTTCTCTACAAAGACCATATCAAACCCGTGCCTGGCTTGCGGCGATTGCTGAAGGACGCCCGGGCTCACGGCTGCAAGGTGGCCCTGGCCACGGCGGCGGGGGACCGCAACATCCGATTCACCTTGCGGCACCTCTGCATGGATGACGCCTTCGACGCGGTCGCGGGAGCCTCGGAGGTGCAACGCGGCAAGCCGGAGCCGGACATCTTCCTGCTGGCGGCGAGCAAGCTGGACGTGCACCCCAGCGAGTGCGTGGTTTTCGAGGACGGCCGACCCGGAGTGCAGGCCGCTCGGCGGGCGGGCATGGGCTCGGTGGCGATCGCGACGGTGCACCCTTTGGAGGAGCTGCGGTCGTGGCCGGAAGTGGATTGGGCCATCCGGGATTTCCGCGAGGTGACGGTTCCGAAGCTGGCTCGCCTGCTTCCCGCCAACCGTTAGAGCCGCACAAACGATCCGATCGACTCGGCCCAGCCCACCCACGGCGCCGGATACAAACCGATCAGCACCGTGAGCGCCACGCAGACCGCGATCGCCGCAGCCACTGGCCTCGCCACCCGCAACCGTCCGGATCCCTCCGGCGGGGCGTGGATGTACATCCGTTTCGCCACAAGCAGGTAGTAGTACAGCGACACGGTGCTCATCACCGCTCCGAGCAGCACGAGCCACCACAGGCCCGCCCCCATGCCGGCGGCGAACAGCAGGAACTTCCCCACGAAGCCCGCCAGCGGCGGAATGCCCGCCAGCGAGAGCAGGAAGATCAGCAGAGCGAAGGCGAGCAGGGGCGACCGCCGCGACAGCCCGTCGTAGTTCTCCAGCGCGTGCGAATCGTGGCGTTCTCCAACCGCGAACACGCACAGAAACGCTCCGACGTTCGCGAACGCGTACAGCATCAGGTAGAGCCCCACCGCCTGGAGCCCCTCGCGGTTGGCCGCGGCCACCGCGATGAGCAGGAACCCCGCTTGGGCGATCCCGGAATACGCCAGCAGGCGCTTGACGTTCGTCTGCACGATGGCGACGAAGTTCCCGAACGCCATGGAAAGCACCGCCAGCGCGCCGACGAACACCACCCAAACCTGGGCGCGTTCCGGCAACACGAGCAGCAGCAGCCTGCCGATGGCCAGGAATCCTGCGGCCTTCGAAACCGTCGACAGATAGGCGGAAACCGGCGACGGCGCGCCCTCGTACACGTCCGGCGCCCACAGGTGGAACGGCGCGGCGGCGATCTTGAAGGCCAGACCGACCAGGATCAGCGCCATGCCGATCCATGCATATCCGGGCGTCAAACCTTGAAAGATCCGGTTGAGATCCTCGAACCTCGTGGAGCCGGCGGCGCCGAACACCCAGCTGACGCCGAACAGCAGCACCGCGCTCGAGGTGCCCGCGACCACGAGGTACTTCAGCGCGGCCTCGGAGGACCGGTCGCGGTTACGGTCGTAGCCTGCCAGCACGAACAAGGTCAGGGTAGAGACCTCGAGGCTCAGATACAGCATCAGCAGGCTTCCCGAGCAGACCAGGAACATGAGGCCCACCGTCGAGATGAGCATCAGGCCGTAGTACTCCCCGCGGTACGGGCCGGCCACCGAAGCCAGGCACACGAGCGCGCAGGCTGCGGCGAACAGGGCGCAAAAGAAGGCGGCCGCAGGATCCCACACGTAGATGCCTCTCCACAGCTCGCCCTGCCGGGGCAGCCACAGGCAAACGCCCGCGGTGACCGCCGACCCGACGAAGGCGACCCAGCCCGCTGCCGGATGGGCCCCGGCCCTCTCGCCCTTGGCGGCGGCCATCAGAAGCACGACCAGCGCGAAACCGGTGAGCACCAGATGGGGCGCCAACAACAGCCAGTCGACGTTCGGCATGCTCACAGCTCCATCCCCAGGGTCCTCAGCCCGTGGTTGATCAGGTTGACGAGTGGCATCGGCCACACCCCGACCGCCACGAGCAGCGCCGCCAGCGAGACCAGCGCCACCCATTCGGTGCTGCGGGCATCGGGCAGTTCGCTCCAAGCCTCACCCAAAGGCCCCAGAAAGACCTTCTGCACCACGCGCAGCACGTACACGGCGGTGATCACCACCCCCGTGACCGCCACGGCCACGATCACCGGATAGCGGGCGAACGTCCCCAGGAACACCAAGGTCTCCGCAACGAAACCGCTCGTGCCAGGCAGCCCGAAGGACGCCAGGCCACCGACCGTGAACGCCACGGCGATCCCGGGCATCCTGCGGGCGAACCCGCCCATGGCGAGGATGTCCCTCGTGTGCGCCTTTTGGTACACGAGCCCAACGAGAGCGAAGAACAGCCCCGTCATGATGCCGTGAGAGAACATCTGCATCACCGCACCGGCCATCCCGACCGGTGCCAGGCTGGCGATGCCCAGCATCACCACCCCCATGTGGCTCACGCTCGAGTAGGCGATGACGTACTTCAGGTCCGTCTGACCGAGCGCCGAGAACGCGCCGTACACGATGTTGATCGCCGCGATGGCGGCCACGATCGGCATCAGGCTCGGAGCCACCTCCGGGAACATCGCCACGCACGTGCGGATGACGCCGTAGGCCCCCAGCTTCATCAGCACCCCGGCATGCAACATCGACACCGCCGTCGGAGCCGAAGCGTGGCCGTCTGGCGACCACGTGTGGAACGGGAAGATGCCCGCCAGCACCCCGAAGCCGAGGTAGAACGCGAAGAACAGCGCCCTCTGCAGACCCACGGCAAGCTCCGAGCCGCCCGACAGCTCCAGCATGTCGAACGTGCGCCGCGGGTCCAGGTAGTACAGCGCCAGGATGCCGGTCAGAATGAAGGCGCTGCCCAGCATCAGGTACAGCGTGAGCTTCATCGCCGAGTACTCCTTGCGGCCCGTCCCCCAGATGCCGATGAGCAGGTACATCGGCAGAACGGCGATCTCGTAGAACAGGAACAGGAAGAACAGGTCCAGCGCCACGAACACGCCGAACACCCCGGTGACCAGGAATAGCAGCAGCGTGAGGAACTCCTTGCACCGTTCCTCCAGGGTCCACGAGGCGAACACTCCCGTGACGATGATCACCCCGGTCAGCAGCAGCATCGATAGGCTGATGCCGTCCGCCCCCAGGCTGTACCGAATGTCCAGCCCCGGGATCCACTGGTAGCTTTCGCGGAACTGGAAACCGCCCTTCGCGCCGTCGTACAGCGCCCAAGCCACGCAGGACAGCGCCAGGCTGATCCCTCCCGACACCAGTGCCACGACGCGGGATGCTGTCTTCCATTCCGGCGGGAGCGCGAGCAGGAGGAGGCAGCCTGCGAACGGCGCCAGAACGATGATCGAAAGCAGATGGTCCAGCACGAGGCTCACGGCAGGATCCCTCCCAGCGCTCCGGTGGCGGCCAAACCCACCAAGGCGGCTGCGATCACCGCCATGAGCGCGAGCACCGCGGCGTAGAACTGGGGCTGGCCGTTGGTGAAACTTCCCAGCGCCCTTCCGACCAGCGCGCAGATCCAAGCCGCGAGGTTCACCAGGTTGTCGACCACGTTGCGGTCGAACCACGCGACCATCGCACCCCACGCGACGGCCGCCCGCGCGACTCCCCTCTCATAGAAGTCGTCGATGTACCATTTGTTCGAGAGGAACCTGTACAAACCCTTCGGAAGGCGGGTCACGGCGTCCCGGGCCGGGTCCCTCCCGTAGAGGCGGACGCCCACGGCGATGCCCGCAAGGGCCACGGCCAAGCCGCCGACCGCCACGGGCCAAGCGAAGCCATGGGCCTGCCGGTCGGGCTCGAGCAGAGCCGTCAACGAGGAGCTCCCCGGAAGGTTGATCGCTCCCCCGGCCAGCGCCGCGAGCGCAAGCAGAACGAGCGGCACTCCCATCCAAGCCGACGATTCTCTCGCGTGGGACGCGTGTTCGCTCCTTGGCTCCCCCGCGAAGGCCAGGAACCACAGGCGGGTCATGTAGAACGCCGTCATGCCGGCCACGGCCAACGCCAGAGCGAACAGCGCCGGGCTCCTCAGGGCGCTCGCGAGGATCTCGTCCTTGGACCAAAACCCCGCGAAGGGAAACACCCCGGCCAGCGCCAACGCCCCCGCGAGGGTGGTCCAAGACGTCAGCGGCATCCTCCGGTGCAAGCCGCCCATCCGTAGGAGGCACTGCTCGTGGTGGCAAGCGTGGATGACGCTGCCCGCGGCCAGGAACAGCAGAGCCTTGAAGAAGGCGTGGGTCGAGAGGTGGAACATCCCCACCGCGATGCCGCCGAGAGCCAGACCCAGCATCATGTAGCCGAGCTGGCTGATGGTCGAGTAGGCCAGCACCTTCTTGATGTCCACCTGAACCAGCGCGATGGTCGCCGCCAGGAACGCGGTGAAGCCCCCGATCCACGCGACGGTCTGCAGAGCCGTCGGCGACGCGTGGAAAAGGAAGAACAGCCGCGCCACCAGGAACACCCCCGCCGCCACCATCGTGGCGGCGTGGATCAGAGCCGACACCGGAGTCGGACCCTCCATCGCGTCCGGAAGCCACACGTGCAACGGGAACTGCGCGCTCTTCCCCACCGCGCCGAGGAACACCAGCAGCGGCACCACCGTGAAGAAAGCGCCCGCGGACAGCAGAACCGGTTTGAGGTTGTCCGTCTGGACCAGCTTCTCCAGCGCGGCGATCTCGAACGTGTGCGCGGAAGACCAAAGCAGGATGATCCCTAGAAGCAACCCCAGGTCTCCGAACCGGGTGACGATGAACGCCTTCTTCGCGGCGTTCGCGGGCGCGCGGTTGCGGTACCAGAAGCCGATCAGCAGGTAGGAGCAGATGCCGACCAGCTCCCAGCAGATGTACACCATCAGCAGGTTGTCCGCCAGCACCAGCCCGAGCATGGCGGAGGCGAACAGCCCGAGGTACGCGAAGAACCGCGCGAAGCCGTCGTCGCCCTCCATGTAGCCGACGCTGAACACCTGCACCAGCAACGCCACGGAAGCCACGACCAAGAGCATCAGAGCGCTCAGGCCGTCCAGCAGGAAGCCCACCGACGCCGAGAAGTCGCCGATGCGCAGCCACTCGATCTGGCCTATCTGCGCCCCGAAGCGCGCCACCGACTGGAACGCCGCGACGGACAGCGCCAGGCTCGCACCGGTGGCCACGATCACGGGCATGGCGGCCAGCCTGCCGTTGTCCCGTCGGAGCACGAACAGCACGGCCGTCAGCGCGGCGGCCAGGGCGGGCAGCAGGGGAATCCACTCAACCATCAGCCGCGCATGCCTCCCACGTCTTCGATGTCCACGTTGCGGAACCTGCGGAACACGCCGAGCACGATCGCCAGGGCCAGCGCGGTCTCGCACGCGGCGACCAGGATGATCACCGTGACGAACACCGGCGCCTCGAGGCTCTGCACCCACTTGTAGCGCCAGAACGCCAGCAGGTTCAGATTGGCCGCCGCGAACATCAGCTCCAAGCCCATCAGCACGGCGATGGCGTTGCGCCGCGCCAGGGCCCCGTACAGCCCGAGGCTAAACAGAATCGCCGCGACGATCAGCCATGCCTGCAGCGGCAGCGTCTGCATCGGTCTTCCCCTCCCTCGCTTGGTCCATCAGCTTCTTGCGCTCCAGCCCCACGATCTCGGAGCGCGGCTTTTTGTCGGCCCTCGACAGGTACACGGCTCCCACCAGCGCCCCCAGC
>JAOACB010000110.1 GCA_026418055.1 Fimbriimonadales bacterium | reverse complement strand
CCATAAGGCTCATGTGCTCCTGCCCAGGGCGGAGTTCAAGCCATTCCTCCTTCGCAGCCACTGGCCACGGCCCGGGCGGCGCAGTCGGGCAAGGCCCCTTGCCTCCGCGCCTGCTGCGGCGGCCTGATCCTTGCCCGGGGCAGCGGGGCCTGCCGCCGCGCGCGTGCGCTCACCGCGGCGGAGGTGGCGGTCGGTGGTCGATGGCCGCCTTCTCGCCCGGCTGTGCGCCTTGGCCTCGGGCAGGCGGTACGGGCCCTGGCCCGAGGCACGCCTTCCGCCGGCACGGCCAAGCGAGGCGGCCGGTCGGCGAGCCGTCGGTCAGCCTTCCCCTGCCGCCCGATCCGGCGCGGCGCTGCGCGCGGCGGAGGCCCAGAGGGCAGGATCGGCGAGCAGCTGCGCCAGCTCCTGCGCGATGGCATCGAGCAGCGCGGCCCCCTTGGCCGCGCTCGCCCGCCGCGCATCGCCGATGACGCCGCTGCGCGTGATCGCGGCGAAGCTGCGCTTGACATGCAGGCCGGGCGGCTGGCCGGGCAGGCGGCTCGAGGCCGGGCCTACCGCCTCGGGCAGCTTCTCCTGCCGCACCGAGGCGGGAGAGAGATGCAGCATCAGGCTCGTCTCGGCCTCGCAGGCGTGCATCAGCATCGGCTGGTCCTCGAGCAGGGGGGCGATGGCGCCCGGCACGATGTGCCAGTAGGTGCCCCCCATGCAGGCGAGGCCGGTATCGCGCCCGATCTCATTGACCGCCATGGGCGTTGAGCAGGAACAGGCGCCTGAAACCGGCGCGGGCGACGCTCGCGCCGATCCCCTTGAGCAGGGCGTGGAAGCTCGGCTGGTCGAGAGTGATCGTGCCACCGAAGGCCATGTGATGTTCGGCCAGCCCGTGCCAGACGACGGGCAGCACCACCACCGGCTGTCCGGCCGCGTGCAGGCGCTCGGCCACGGCTTCGGCCACCGCGGCGCCGAGCACCATATCGGTCCCGGTGGCCAGATGCGGGCCATGCTGTTCGAGGCTCGCCACCGGCAGGATCACGATCGCATCCCGGGCTGCGGCCTCGCGCAGTTCCGGGGCGGTCATGCGCATCCAGAGCAGTTCCGTCA
>JAOACB010000109.1 GCA_026418055.1 Fimbriimonadales bacterium | reverse complement strand
CAGCCCTGGGGCCGTGAGTTGAAACGTGCCTCCGACGATGGCGGCGGCCAGGGTGGTGGCGTGGGGTCTCAGGGGAAACCCTGGGGCCGTGAGTTGAAACTCGACGGCGTCGAGCGGCGGGAGATCAAGATGCGCAGCGGAGTCTCAGGGGAAACCCTGGGGCCGTGAGTTGAAACTTGCGATGCTCGAGGGACCAGCACGTAATGGTCCCACGGTGTGTCTCAGGGGAAACCCTGGGGCCGTGAGTTGAAACGCGCATTGCCTCGGGCAGCAGCGCCCCGGCTGCGAGCAATGTCTCAGGGGAAACCCTGGGGCCGTGAGTTGAAACGCCCAACGATCGACGAGCATTCTGGCGATTTTCCGCGCGGGGTCTCAGGGGAAACCCTGGGGCCGTGAGTTGAAACACTCGGCCAGGATTCGGAAGAGCCTTGCTCGGTCGCAGTAGGGGTCTCAGGGGAAACCCTGGGGCCGTGAGTTGAAACGGTCTCGTAGCCGTGCGCACCCACGCTCCAACCTCGCCGGTCTCAGGGGAAACCCTGGGGCCGTGAGTTGAAACTGCACGTCGGCGGACCCGTCGGACCAGAGGACGGCGACGAGGGTCTCAGGGGAAACCCTGGGGCCGTGAGTTGAAACCAGGAGTTCACGAGGATGGTTCTTCCAAGGAGCCACAGCGTCTCAGGGGAAACCCTGGGGCCGTGAGTTGAAACGCAAGCAGGCCGCGGGAGTAGTCTTCGATGGAAAGACTAGTCTCAGGGGAAACCCTGGGGCCGTGAGTTGAAACCTGGTCTCGGTTTCCACACCGAGCACTCCGACGCTCCATGTCTCAGGGGAAACCCTGGGGCCGTGAGTTGAAACGCAGGATGAGGGGATCGCAACGCCCTCGCGGCCTTGAGTCTCAGGGGAAACCCTGGGGCCGTGAGTTGAAACCACATGTACACGTGGCATGGAGTCTGGCGCGCCGCGATGGTCTCAGGGGAAACCCTGGGGCCGTGAGTTGAAACGAGCCGCGATCCAGTCACCACCAAGCTTCTGGATCGCTTGAGGTCTCAGGGGAAACCCTGGGGCCGTGAGTTGAAACCACAACATAGACATAGCGGCTTGGCCACGTCCCCTTGCGGGTCTCAGGGGAAACCCTGGGG
>JAOACB010000108.1 GCA_026418055.1 Fimbriimonadales bacterium | reverse complement strand
CGCCGGCTCTGACGGCGCCGCCGGCTCGCCCGGCGGCTGCGAATTCGCAGCCGGTTCGCATCCAGCAGCCGCAGCGGCTGCTTCAGCTGCTGCTGCTGACGAACGAAGTGAGTCAGGAGCAGCAGCTCTACGGGTACGGGTCGGGTCGGGTGCATGCACATGGTCATGCGAAACGCGATGCGAACTGGATGCGACCTGAATGCCAGCGGCATGCGAAGTCGCATGCGGATTCGCATCGCTGGTCGCATCGGCATCGGCATGCGAACCGGAGGCGTCCTGCTGCCAGCGGCGGCGGGCGTTCTCGCGGTTGGCAGCTGAGCGGCGCTCGCGCCGCTCCTCCAGGTCGGACCGGCTGGGGTTGTACTCGAGGAAATCGTGGATGCACCAGCCGCCGGCCGTCTGCTCCCAGAGCCCGGCGGCTTCGAGCTCGCGGGCTGCGGCCGGCGTGCCGCGGAGAACGGCCAGCATCGCCCGCGGGACCGCCCCGTCCGTCTCCAGCGCGGCTGACCAGCAGATAGCGGTCACGTGCAGCCGGAACGCGCGGTCGGACAGTCCGACCACCTTCGGATGACACCAGAAATCGTCCGAGAACTTCGCCCAGCTCATCCCCTGCACCTCCGGAGGGAGAAGGACCAGCCGATGCGGCAGGCCGGGCTCGCGCAGGGGACGGCGCCGGCGCCGGCGGCGGCCGCCAACTCGTCGCCGGGCGGGACGATGTACTCGTCGATGACGCCGCGCCCGCGGCGGATGCGGACGTGGAGGTGGGTCATGGCGTCAGTTCCTCCCGAGCCAGGCGATGGCGCGGAGGTCGAGCCAGCCGCCGCGCCAGAGGGCGTAGGGGCTGCGGGCGGCGGCCAGCGGCGCGCGCCGGTCGACGGCCCACTCCATCACCAGCTCTTCGTCCGGCGAGAGCCAGCCGAAGCGGGATTCGTAGTCGCCTGCCCGGGCGCCGGCCGCCGCGAGGTCGCAGCCGGGCGCGGGCAGCCAGTTGGCGATGAGGGGCCAGCGGCGCATCACCAGTCGCTCCAGTCGCGCAGCCGCCACTGGGCCCGGATTTCGGACGGGATGACCCGCTCGTAGAGGCGGTCGCGGCTGATGCCGCGGCTCGCGATCCAGGCGTCTTCGGAGGCGGGGAAGCGGCGGACGGCGCCGCAGGCGCGGCAGCGGCCGTCGAGCCAGGCGCGGCCGTCCGGCTCGTCGATGCGCCAGCGGTGGACGTGCGCGTCAGGCGGCCGGCGGGTCATCGTGCTCCCCCTGTTCGAAGCGGTAGACCTCGGCGACGAGGCTGATGA
>JAOACB010000107.1 GCA_026418055.1 Fimbriimonadales bacterium | reverse complement strand
CCTTTACGCGGGTCTCCTGGCCGATTTTCTGGCCGAAGAGCGCTTCGCCTTCGGCGATGTCAACGACCTGCTCGACGAGCACTTCAGCCGCCTGTCCCAAGGCGAGCAGAAGCGATGCCCAGCCCACCCCACCCTGGGGAAGGGACCTGGACAGAACCGTCATGGCCGCCATCCACACGACCCCTGCCAGCAGAGCCACCGTGCTCCACCTCCGCGCGGGATCGGCGGCCGCTCCCAGAAACAGCCCGAACACGCTCAGGCCCAAGACCGCGGCACCCACCACGACTCCGAGCGGGGCTGACCACGCCTCCGGCACGCGGGCTCTGTCGGCAACGTATTGGAGCACAACCAGCGATCCAGCCGCGGCACCGAACCTCCTCCAGGCCAGGCTCTTCTCGGTCATGATCGGTATCTTGCCACGCGCCGAGCCTCCTCGTAGACCGCTAGGACGGCGTCCACCATCCCCTTGTCGCGCGCATGGCGGCTCATCTCCGCAGCGTTGCCACCCATCCTTCTCCGCCTGCCATCGTCCTGCAACAAGGACAGAACGGCCGCGGCGAACTCGGCGGGGTCGTTGCGAACGACCAGCCCGTTGACTCCGGGCAACACCGCAGCGCTGGCTCCTCCTCCCGAGGCCACCACCGAGGGCAAGCCGTGGGACATCGCCTCCTCCACGACCAACCCTTGGGTCTCGGTGACCGAGGGAAACACGAACAGATCCGCCGCGGCGTAGTACTGGTCGACCTGTTCCCGAGGCACGAAACCGATGAACCGCACCCGGTCGCCAATTCCCAGATTGAGGCTGATCCTCGTGCAGGCATCCCGGTAAGGGCCGTCCCCCACCAGCCACAGCACGGAGGTCGCGTCCTGTTGGAACACCGCGTGCGCGGCGTGGAGCAGCATGTCGAGGTTCTTCTCTTTGGCGATTCTTCCCACGTAGAGAAGCAACCGGGTCCCATCTGCCAGGCGCAGGGCGGCCCGGACCTGCTGCCGATCGAGCTTGGCCGGAGGCCGCACGGCCGTCGGGATGACCGTGCAGGGAGTGCTCACCGCGTGCCGGCGAAGCCACTTCGCCGCGGCTTCGCTCGGGACGATCACCCGATCCACCCTGTTGTAGTAGAAGTTCGTATGTTTGGCGATCTTGAAGCGAACGTAACGGCGCGGTAGCAAGGGCACGTAATGGGAGTAGCGATCGTAGAGCGTGTGGTACGTGCTCACGATGGGGAGCTCATGGGACTGAGCCCATCGCAACCCAACCATGCCCAGCGTGAACGGGGTGTGGGTGTGGATCAGATCGAACGGCTGTTGGCGAAAGCGGTGGAGGAGGTGGAGGAAGGGAGGAACCGCCAGAGGATAGCCCTTGCTCCATGGGGTGAGGATCGACAGGCTGCGGTGCGTGTTGGGATCGGCGTCCCGGTGCCCCGGAAACCCAGTCGCGAACAGGTGCACGGAACAGCCCCGACTCCGCAGGCCCTGGATGAGCGTGTCGACGCTGACGCTCACGCCGTTCAGGATCGGCAGTGCGCTGTCGGAGAAGATGGCGACCCGCACCCGCCGTCCTCCGTTGCCGTCACTCGAGCGGGAAGCGACCGTGCTCCTCGACGAAGCGAACGATCGACGAGAGGCGGAACCTTCGCTGACCGCCTGGAGTCCGATGGTGCAGGAGCCACCCCTTGTTGGTGTAGCGACGCACGGTGGCTGGGCAAACACCCAACAGCCGCGACGTTTCCTCCAGCGTGAGCTCCGGATCCAACAGACGCCGGATGAGCTCTTGGCGGCTTTCCTTGAAGTTGCCGCGGTAGTAGTTCGCCGTCACCTCGTCGGAGAAGAACCTGCACAGGAACTCGATGCTTTTGGGAACCTTGGCCCAGATCTCCTGCAACGTCGGATCGACGGCGCTCTCTGTTCGCGGCTGCTCGGCCATTCGCGGCCTCGGGGCGCTGAGGTCCGTGCGTCGCCGCCTGCGCGGCCTCTTCGGTCGCCCGTCCGATCCGGAGCCCTGGTCCCTGTCGTTCGAGTCCCTCGGTTGCTCGACATCCAAGAAGGCGCTCTCGATGTAGGCCAAAGGGTCGAACGACTTCTTCACTCCCGCACTCCTCCTTCCTTCGTCCCGTTCGATTCCGAGCGCAGCGCCAGCATCGCGTCACCGAAGCTCAGAAAGCGGTATCGGCTCCTGACGGCGTGCTCGTAGGCGTCCCTCAATGGCCCGGAACCAACAAAGGCGGCGATCATCAGCAGCATCGTCGTCCTCGGCAGGTGGAAGTTGGTGATGATCCCGCTGACGGCCAGGAATTTATACCCCGGCCGGATGAACAGTCGCGTCTCTGCGGACCCGGCGCGAACCGATCGAGGGCCAACCGCCATCGTTTCCAACGTTCGGACGGTCGTGGTGCCAACGGCGACGATCCTCCCTCGGCAGTTCCGGACCGATTCCGCGGTTTCGATGGGAACGCTGCACCGCTCTCCGTGCATGGGGTGAGTCCAGGAGTCCTCGGAGGCCATCGGGCGAAACGTGTCGAGGCTCACGTCCAGGGTGACCCGGGCGAAAAGAACTCCCGCCCGATCGAGCTCACCCAGCAGCTCCTTTGTGAAGTGCAGCCCAGCGGTTGGCGCGGCCGCGCTACCCGATTGGCTCGCGAACACGGTCTGGTACCGCTCCTGGCTCTTATACACATCTGAC
>JAOACB010000106.1 GCA_026418055.1 Fimbriimonadales bacterium | reverse complement strand
AGCGCTTCCCGTGCTCGGGAGAGATCAACTCCCACGTCGAGGACGTGCAGGCCACGCTGCGGAAGGTGGAGCAGCGCTACTCGGACGGCCGGATCGAAAAGGTGGACGGCCTGTCGGTGGAGTACGACCGTTGGCGGTTCAACCTGAGGGGCTCCAACACCGAGCCGGTGATCCGGCTGAACGTGGAGACGCGCGGCGACCGGGACCTGCTGCGGGAGAAGACCGAGGAGGTCCTCGCTTTGGTGCGCTCCTGAGCGACTGCGGTTGAATCGCGGTAAACTCCGCGCCGGAGTGGAGGACGTCCCGCCGATCGAAC
Source organism: Fimbriimonadales bacterium (assembly GCA_026418055.1). Classification (GTDB taxonomy): domain Bacteria; phylum Armatimonadota; class Fimbriimonadia; order Fimbriimonadales; family Fimbriimonadaceae; genus UBA8783. Next base: position 2,402 of record JAOACB010000106.1, on the reverse strand, counting down.
TGACGGAGAGGCTCCGGGAACACAACATCCAGCCGACGCCCCAGCGGCTGATGGTGGCTCAGTGCCTGGCGCAGGCCGCGGGCCAGCACCCCACGGCGGAGCAGATCCTCGGCCTGGTGCGCCGCAGGTGGCCGGCCGTGTCCCGCGCGACGGTGTACAACACGCTGAACCTGTTCGCCGAGAGGGGTCTGGTCAGGCGGCAGATTCTGCGCGAGGGCACCGCGGTGTACGACCCCACGCCGGACCCGCACCACCACCTGCTGGACCTGGACAGCGGCCAGATCGTGGACCTTCCTCCCGGCACGCTGCGGGTCGAGGGCCTCGAGTCCCTCGAGGGCTACGAGGTGCTGGAGGTCAGCGTGCTGGTGCGCGCCCGGCGGTCCCAACCTTAGACTGGGTCTAATCCAAGAGGCAGTCTTCCATCGGCTATGCTTCTGCCCATCCCACGACGGGAGGAAGAGCTATGGAAGAGAAGAAGACGCTGACCACGGCGGCTGGGATCCCCGTTGGCGACAACCAGAACTCGCTGACGGCGGGCCCCCGCGGGCCGTTGCTGATGCAGGACTGGATCCTGTTCGAGAAGCACGCGCACTTCAACCGCGAGCGGATCCCCGAGCGAGTGGTGCACGCCAAGGGCTCGGGCGCCTACGGAACCTTCACCTGCACCAACCCGCTTCCGCAGTTCACCAAGGCGAGGCTGTTCGCCGAGGCCGGCAAGCAGACCCCGGTGTTCGTGCGGTTCTCGACCGTGGCCGGAGAGCGGGGCGCGGCCGACGCCGAGCGCGACGTGCGCGGCTTCGCCGTCAAGTTCTACACCGAGGAGGGCAACTGGGACTTGGTGGGCAACAACACGCCCGTGTTCTTCGTGCGGGACCCCTACAAGTTCCCGGACTTCATCCGCACCCAGAAGCGCGACCCCAAGACCAACCTCCGCAACCCCACCGCCATGTGGGATTTCTGGTCGCTCTCGCCCGAGAGCCTGCACCAGGTGACGATCCTGTTCTCGGACCGCGGCCTGCCCGCCAGCTACCGGCACATGAACGGCTACGGCAGCCACACCTTCTCGTTCTACAACGACGCCGGCGAGCGGTTCTGGGTGAAGTTCCACTTCAAGACTCTGCAGGGGATCCGCTGCCTGACCGACGAGGAGGCCGAGGCGATGATCGGCAAGGACCGCGAGACGCACCAGCGCGACCTCTTCCACGCCATCGAGCGCGGCGAGTTCCCCAAGTGGAGGCTGATGGTGCAGATCATGCCCGAGGCCGACGCCGACAAGACCCCCTACAACCCGTTCGACCTGACCAAGGTTTGGCCGCACGGCGACTACCCGCTGATCGAGGTCGGGGTGATGGAGCTCAACCGCAACCCGGAGAACTACTTCGCCGAGGTGGAGCAGTCGGCGTTCTCGCCGGGCAACGTCGTGCCGGGCATCGGCCACAGCCCCGACAAGATGCTGCAGATGCGCATCCTGTCCTACGCCGACGCCCACCGCTACCGCGTGGGCACCAACTACGACCTGCTGCCGGTCAACCGGCCGCAGTGCCCGGTGCACTCCTACCACCGGGACGGCTCGATGCGCTTCGACGACAACAGCGGCGGCTCGGTGAACTACGAGCCGAACTCGTTCGGCGGTCCGGTCGAGGATCCGCGCTACAAGGAGCCCCCGCTGCGCATCAGCGGCGACGCGGACCGCTACGACCACCGCGAGGGCAACGACGACTTCTCGCAACCGAGGGCGCTGTACCGGCTGATGACCTCGGAGCAGCGCGAGCGCCTGCACCGGGCGATCGCCGGCGCGATGAAGGGCGTGCCGCAGTTCATCGTCGACCGCCAGCTGGCTCTGTTCGACCGAGTCGACCCTGAGTACGGTCAGGGCGTGCGCCGAGCGCTTGGCTTGGCTCAGACCGCGGGCGTCTGACCGCCGCGAGGGGCCGCAGACGGGCCCGCCCGGCCGACGGCCGGGCGGGCCCGTCGCTTGGACGAGCCGCTCCGGGGCCGAGGAAGGGGGCTGGGGTACATTCTCCCGCGGAATGAAAGCCGAACGCCTCTACACGTCGGAGAGCGTCAGCGAGGGGCACCCCGACAAGCTCGCCGACCAGATCTCCGACGCGCTGCTCGATGGTTTCTTCGACGAAGCGCGCAACCAGGACCGCGAGCGCGGCACCACCGACAGCCCGAACGGCGTGCTGGCCAACACGCGCGTGGCCATCGAGACGCTGCTGACCCGCGGCCTGTGCATCGTGGCCGGCGAGGTCCGCCTGCCCGAGGGCTACGTGGACATCCAGGGCATCGTCCGGGAGACTATCAAGAACGTCGGCTACACCGACACCGACCTTGGCTTCGACGGCAACACCTGCGGCGTGCTGGTGGGCATCCAGGAGCAGTCCAAGAACATCGCGCAG
>JAOACB010000105.1 GCA_026418055.1 Fimbriimonadales bacterium | reverse complement strand
GGCGGACGGCTTCCTGTTGAAGGCAGAGATCGCGGGCGTGCGGGGCGAGGACATCCAGGTCACCTACACGCCGGACACGCGGACGCTCACGATCCGCGGGGAGCGCAGGGAAGAGACCATCGGCCGCAGAGGAGTTCGCTGCTACCAGCTCGAGGTCTACTACGGAGAGTTCGAGAGGGAGGTCGAGCTGCCGGACAGTCCCATCGACTCGGAGGGCATCCGCGCCCAGTACAGGAACGGCTTCCTGATCGTGTTCGTGCCCAAGATTCGGGTAGCGTGCGATAGGTAAGGTTCTTGCGCATGCCGGACGTCGATCTGCCCGTGGAGGAAGAGGGCACGCAACCAGAGGAAGGCGAGCCTATCGTCAAGACGGCCGAGGAGGAGTCGAACCAGACCGACTCGAGGCCCGAGATTCCGACGGTCCTCAGCATCCTGCCGTTGCGAGACTCCGTGATCTATCCGATGCTCATCGCGCCGCTCAGCGTGTCGCGCGAGTCGAGCGTGCAGCTGATCGACGAGAGCGTGGTCGGCAACGACCGGATCATCGGCGTGGTCGCGCAGAAGGATCCTCAGACGGAGCAGCCGCGCTTCGAGGACGTTTACCAGGTCGGATGCGCGGTGATCATTCGCACGCTCGTCAAGCTCCCCGAGGGGATCCGCATGATCGTGCAGGGCGTCGTGCGGTTCCGCATCGTCGAGCCGCTGCAGGAGACGCCCTACCTGCGCGCCAGGATCGAGGTGATCGAGGAACCGCCCCCGCCGGAGGACAAGGCAGAGCAGATCGAGGCGCTGCGGCGCACCGTCGCCGCGCTGTTCCAGCAGGCCCTCAAGCTCAGCCCGAACATGCCCGACGAGCTGCAGGCGCTCACCCAGGCCGTGCAAGAGACCAACGTGATGGCCGACCTCGTGGCGGCCCACGTGCAGCTGCCGGTAGCCGAGAAACAGGAGCTGCTGGAGACCGTGGACCTCGTCGACCGGCTGGAGAAGCTCGTGCGGATGCTCGGCCGCGAGGTGCGCGTGCTCGAGCTCACCAGCAAGGTGCAGCGCGAGGTCAGCACGGAGCTGAGCAAGTCGCAGAGGGACTACTACCTCAGGGAGCAACTGAAGGCGATCCAGCGCGAGCTGGGCGAGTCCGACGACCGTGGCGTCGAGCTGGAGGAGCTTTGGGCCAAGATCCAGGAGGCCGGCATGCCCCAGGAGGCCATGCGCGAGGTCACCCGAGAGTTCGACCGCCTGAAGAGGATCCCGCCGGCCTCTCCCGAGTACACGGTCGCCCGGACCTACATCGACTGGATGGTGGCGCTGCCTTGGAGCAAGGCCACCGACGACAACCTGGACCTGGCCACCGTCAAGCAGGTTCTCGACGCCGACCACTACGGGCTCGAGAAGATCAAGGAGCGCATCCTGGAGTTCCTGGCGGTGCGCAAGGTGAAGACCGACGGCCCCGTCCGCCAGCCGATCCTGTGCTTCGCGGGCCCTCCCGGCGTGGGAAAGACCTCGCTCGGACGCTCGATCGCCCACGCCATGGGTCGCAAATTCGTGCGGATCTCCCTCGGCGGCGTGCGCGATGAGGCCGAGATCCGGGGGCATCGCCGGACGTACGTCGGCGCGCTGCCGGGCCAGATCATCCAGGGCCTCCGCCGGGCGGAGTCGAGGAACCCGGTGTTCATGCTCGACGAGATCGACAAGCTGGGCAGGGACTTCCGCGGCGATCCGTCGTCCGCCTTGCTCGAGGTGCTGGACCCCGAGCAGAACTCCTCGTTCCGGGACCACTACGTCGACGCGCCGTTCGACCTGAGCAGCGTGTTCTTCATCACCACGGCGAACCAGCTGGACACGATCCCCATGCCGCTCCGCGACCGCATGGAGGTGATCGAGCTCGGCGGATACACCGAGGAGGAGAAGTTCCAGATCGCCGTGCGGCACCTCATCCCCAAGCAGATCGGCGAGCACGGCCTCCGCGCGTCGCAGATCGAGTTCCGACCCGACGCGCTGAGGACGCTCATCCGCAGCTACACGCGGGAGGCGGGGGTGCGCAACCTTGAGCGCGAGATCGCCGGAGTGGTGAGGAAGGCCACGCGCAAGTTCGCCGAGAACCGCAAGGCGAAGTTCGTCGTCACCCCGAAGGCCCTCCAGAGCGCGCTGGGGGCGCCGCGCTTCCTGCACGAGGAGGTTCTAGAGAGGAAGCTCGTGCCCGGCGTGGCCGTGGGCCTCGCCTGGACGCCCACCGGCGGCGACGTGCTGTTCATCGAGAGCGCGCGGATGCACGGCAGCAAGGGGCTCATCATCACGGGGCAGCTGGGCGACGTGATGAAGGAGAGCGTGACCGCGGCTCTCAGCTTCGTGCGCAGCCGCGCCGAGCGCCTCGGCCTGTCGACCGAGACGTTCGAGAAGTCCGACATCCATGTGCACGTGCCCGCGGGCGCCGTGCCGAAGGACGGGCCGAGCGCGGGCGTGACGATGCTGACCGCGCTCGCCTCGCTGCTCACGGGGCGCTGCGTGAAGGAGCGGCTGGCGATGACCGGCGAGATGACCCTCACCGGCCAGGTGCTCCCGGTGGGAGGCATCAAGGAGAAGGTGCTGGCGGCGCACCGAGCCGGAGTCCGGGAGATCATCCTGCCCGAGGACAACCAAAAGGACGTGATGGAGGACGTTCCGCCGGAGATCCGCAAGGAGATGCGCTTCCACTACGTGAACCACGCGGAGGAGGTCCTCAAGATCGCGCTTGGCCTCACCCTGGCGCCCGGCTAGATGAGAGGGAAGAGCCGGACGCGGCCCTTGGCGTCCTGGTGCCTTTCGAAGCGGACCTCGTAGACGTCCTCCAGCAGCGGGTCGGCGAGCACCTCGCCGATCGGTCCTTGCAGGGCGATCCGGCCCCGGTGCAGCAGGCAGGCGTCGGTGGCCACGAGGGCCGCCAGGTTCAGGTCGTGCACGGCAGCGAGCACGCAGGCGCCGGCGGCCGCGAGCTCCCGAACGAGCCGCACAGCGGCGATCTGGTGGCCGATGTCCATGTGCGACGTGGGCTCGTCCATCAGCAGCACCTGGGCTGTC
>JAOACB010000104.1:3061-3301 GCA_026418055.1 Fimbriimonadales bacterium | reverse complement strand
GTTCAACAGAGATCTGGGTATTACGTCCTAGGGAAAGCTCTGACGGAAAATTTTTGCTCTACCTTCTGTCGTCGGATCACTTCATAGAGCCTCTCGTCAGATCGTCCGAGGGCACTAGGATGCCGCGTGCGCGGTGGGACTTCGCAGAGTCTCTTGACTTGCCTGCCCCTCCCCTTCCCGAGCAGCGCGCCATCGCGCACATCCTGGGGGCGCTCGATGACAAGATCGAGCTGAACCGGC
>JAOACB010000104.1:0-3051 GCA_026418055.1 Fimbriimonadales bacterium | reverse complement strand
CGATGGCGCGGGCGCTCTTCCAGGCGTGGTTCGTCGATTTCGAACCCGTGCGGGCCAAGATGGAGGGGCGGTGGCGGCGGGGCGAATCGCTGCCCGGCCTGCCCGCCCACCTCTACGACCTCTTCCCCGACCGCCTGGTGGATTCCGAGCTGGGCGAAATACCGGAGGGGTGGCAGGTGGGCCGGCTGGGGGACTTCTTCCGCAGCGGCCTGAGTGGAGTCTGGGGTGACGACCAAAGAACGTCCCGTGCTACCGTTGAGGTTCGGTGTTTGCGGGGCATCGACTGCCATGATCTCGCGGAAGGGCGCATTCCAGAGGTGCCCGTCCGTTGGCTCTCTCCGAAGCAGGCATCCGACCGTGCACTGCCTGATGGGGCCATCCTTATCGAAGGATCGGGCTCATTCTGCGGCCGCAGTCTGCTCTGGCGAAGCGCCTATAAATCGCTTCTCGGCGAGAACGTTGGCTATAGCAACTTTTGTAAACGTCTCGACCCGAAGTGTACACCGGAACAGTCGGCCGTGTTGTGGATGCAACTGCGCAACGCTTATCAAGAAGGCGTAATCGACGCTTACCGGACTGGGACCGCGTTTCCAAATCTAGATGTACCCAGCATGCTCGCTACTATGACCTTCGTAAATCCACCTGTTTCAGTGGCCGAGGAGTTTGCGAAGTTCCTTTCGCTGGAGACCTGTATCGCCCTGTTAGCACAGTGCCGCACCCTCGCCGCGCTGCGCGATACGCTGCTGCCGAAGCTCATCTCCGGTGAGCTGCGGGTGAAGGATGCGGAGAAGTTCCTTGAACGGGCGGGTGTCGCATGAGCGATGCACCGGCTCCGCCACCCCGAGATGTGGTCATCCGGGCTGAGACGGCGCGGGCGGAAGGCGGTGCCTGTGCGGCCACGGTGACGATTTCGACGCCGTTCTGGCTGTACTGGCTGGATATCGCGCGTGCCCAGCTGGAGGAGGCACTGCGCTGCCGTGAGGAAGCCGCGCGGGTGCAAGCGGTCGGCGGGCAGTACGGGGAGGCGTTGACCGGGGAGACCCGCGCTGCGATGGTCGCCGCCGTCGCGAGCGCGGCGTGCATCGAGTCGTTCGCGAAAACGGTCGCGACGTGGGCGGGAGATGACTCGGCGTTTCGCGGCCCGGCTGCCAGGGCTGCCTTCGAGATCCTCGCCCGGTCATTCGCCATCGAGCAAGCTGCCCTGGAGGAGCGCCTCAGGCGACTCTTCGATGACCGGAACAGCGCGATTCACGGTGGTGAAACGAGCGGCGAGTCAGCCCCGCACCCGCCGGGTGTCGCGACCGGACCTGGCAATGCCTTCTTCACCGTCGAACGTGCCGCCGGAGCCATCAGGCTTGCCGTCGAGCTGCTCGAGGGATGTGTGGCTGGCGCCGAAGGTGACGATGTGTCCTCCCGACTTGCCGGGCGGCTGCGGGCGCACGCTCCGGGTATTGGTGGGCGGGTCGCGGAGATTTGGGAGGCCGTGAGACGGGCCGAGACGTGGCGGACACGGCGGGGGGCGAGCGAATGCTAGCGCACCGGAGGCTCACCCCGTCGCTCGAGGTGGTCGAGCGCTTCAATGTGTATTGCGACGAGAGCGGGCACCTCCCGAACGACGGGCTGAAGGTGATGGTGCTGGGTGCGGTCTGGTGTCCGACCGCGCGTGCCCGTGAAATCGCGGCACGGCTTCGTGAGATCAGGGAGCGGCACGGTGTGGGCGCCCGTCGTGAGCTCAAGTGGGGGAAGATTTCTCCTGCCCGGCTGCGGATGTACCTGGATGTCGTCGATTACTTTTTCGACGACGATGACCTCCATTTCCGGGCGTTGATCGTTCCCGATAAGGGCATCCTTCGCCACGAGGAGTTCGGGCAGGACCACGATACGTGGTACTTCAAGATGTACTTCGACCTGCTGAAGGTCATTGTCGACCCGCATCATGCCTACAACATCTATCTCGATGTCAAGGACACACGGAGTGCGGCGAAGGTGAGAAAGCTGCACGATGTGCTGGCGAACAACGCCTACGATTTCCGGCGCGAAGTCATCGCGCGGGTCCAGGCGGTGCGGTCGCACGAGGTGGAGCAGCTTCAGCTGGCGGACGTGCTGATCGGGGCGGTGGCCGCGGCGAACCGGGGGGTGCCGGAGAGCGAAGCGAAGCGCGCCGTCCTGGAACAGGTCAGGCGCCGCTCCCGGTACTCGCTCACGCGGACGACCCTGCTGCGGGAGCCGAAGTGCAACCTGTTCGTGTGGCAGGGGAGGCCGCCAGCGGGATGACCCAACCAGTGCACGGGTGGTTGCCGGCGTTGATGCTCCTTGCGTCCTACGGTGGCGACTGGAGCAGGTATCTCGAAGCGCTCTACTCGCAGTTCTGTCAAGACTGGATACATGCCCCGCCGGCGCCGTTCGACGGCAAGCGCGTTGCGTTGAAGAGGCGCCCCGCGATCAAGGGGAAGGAGGCGACGTTCTGGCACTTTATCACCGAGGGGCCGACAGAGTCCGCGCGGGTCCCGGACCTGAGGCGCTGCGAGCGGATCCCCTGGCCTCGCCCGATTGTCGATGCGGTTGACGACGGTCGCCTGCGCTGCTGGAAGACCACCCGGAAGAACGAAGAGCGTTACGTCCTGGCGCTGGAGGATTTTAGCTACGTCGTCGTGATCGCCGACCGGGGGGAGTACGTGCTTCCGTGGACGGCCTACCCTGTCGATCGCGCGCATCAGCGCCGGAAGCTTGCTCGGGAATACGAGGCGGCGAGGTCTCAGAATGGCTGGTGCCGCCCATGAAGGACGGCACCGTTACTCCTTCCACAGCCTGGTGGATGAGCTACCGCAACTTTCTATACCGTATAACGGTATGAGCAAGCGTTGGGTTAAGAGGCCGGCTCCGAGTCGCCACCCTTCGCGGCGTGGAGCGCGGGCGTGAGCCTTCCGTTCACCGAATCCGTCGTCGAGCAGGCCGCCCTGGCCTGGCTGGAAGCCATCGGCTGGCAGATTGTGCGCGGCCCGGACATCGCGCCGGGCGCATCGGCGGCGGAGCGAGCCAGCTATGAGGAGG
>JAOACB010000103.1 GCA_026418055.1 Fimbriimonadales bacterium | reverse complement strand
GCTCCAGGGAGCCGTGTCGTTCCTCGTGTGGATCCTCTACGGGCTGGCGCTGAGGCGCCGCTCGGAGAGGATCGCCGCCGCCGTCTCCCGGCTTGGACGGGGCTGGCGCGTGGCTGCGGGCGCCCTGGCGATGATGCTGAGCGGGGTGTTGCTGCTGGGGGGCTTGGCCGCGCTGCGTTCGCTGGCGGCTCCGCGCCCGGATGGGTCGCTGGACACCGTGCCGTGGATCGCCGTGACCCTGCTGGGCATCGCCTTCGTGGAGCTGCAGGTCTTCGGGGCTGCCGTGATGGTGTCGCTCACCCGCGAGGGCAGCGTTCCCGCGGCGCCCTCCCAGACGTCCAAGAAGAGGCGGCCCCCATCCGCTCCGTCCGCCAAGACCCGAGGAAAGAAGCCATGAAAGCGTTGTGGACGATCGTCTGTCTGTGCCTCGCGCTGCTCTCGGGCGCGCAGGGCGCCACGCAGCCTGCTGCGCCGCCCGACCCGAAGCAGGACGTCAACTACCAGATCGCCAAGCTCGACGCGCTCAACCACATCCTGCCCCTGTTGCTGACGCGGGATCAGGCCAACAAGATCCTTTCGGCGCTGGAGAAGGCTCGGGAGAAGGAGCGCCAGGTCCGCAAGGTGGAGGACGATCAGCTCAAGCCGTTCCGCGAGCGGATCGCCAAGGCCATCGAGGACGGGGAGAAGCGCAAGCAGGTGCCCGACCGGCAGCTTCTCGCCGACTTGGCCAAGCTGCTGGAGGCGTTCGACCGCGTTCGGGCCGTCACGCTCAACGACAACGTCGCGATGATCGAGGAGACGCTGAGAGCCACCCTGAACAGCGGCCAGCTGAAGACGATGGCCAAGTCCCTGGATCCCCGGTTCTTCGCGCCGGATCTCAAGATCGAGGAGATCACCGAATCGGAGAGAATCCGGATCTTCATCCGCGCCATCCTGCTGCAACCCTCGACCTACGACCTGCTGGTGGAGCTGGCTAAGCAGGGTTGAGCTCGGCCAGCACCGCTCGAAGCGCCTCGAGCTGCCGCTCCAAGGCCATCGCCTCGGGTCCGGGCACATGGAGGAAGCCCACCGCTGTGCGCGGGAGGGTCCGGAGCGAGCGGTAGAACGCATAGTTGCACAGGTACGTTCCGGCATCCACGCTCGGCTCCCAAAGTTCGCTCGGCTGGCCGAACGGCTCGTGCGGCCACAGTGTGGCGGCCAGACACGGCGGGCCATCCGGATCGATCGGGCCTGGCCCGTAGACCTCGCCGCGCACGTCCGGCGCGGCGCCGACGCGATTCCGAGCCACCCACTCCACGCGGAGCTTCGAGGCGCCTGCCGCCGCACCTAAGAGCAGCAGCCTGGCCGGCGGGCCCTCCCGCAGCTCCTCGAGAAACCGATCCACCTCCCGGAAGGCCACCTCCAGCACCCGGAACGAGTGGCCGCTGCGCTCCGCGAGCCACTGGCTCGGGTTCGACTCGAAGGCCCCGAAGGAGCCGAATCCGGTGACGAGCAGATCGTGGCTCATGACCTCTGGTGCCCGGGGCGGGACTCGAACCCGCACTCCCTCGCGAGAAGCGGATTTTAAGTCCGCTGTGTCTACCGTTCCACCACCCGGGCTCGCGCGAATTGTACCGCCGCGCCGAACGGTCGGCCGAAAGCGGCTCGCTCGCGAGAAGGAACGCAAGGAGGGCGCGGCGCAGGGGCCCGCCAGCCCGCAGGGGGACTCACGGGGCCTGTTCCCACCAACCACCTCCCCCGGAGGAACCCCTCGGGCTCGGGGGCGGGGCGCCGCCCGCCCTCGGCCGGTCAGGCGGCGGAGCGGAGCCGGGGTCGGGCGTTCCAAGCGGCCGCCAAGCCCGCCAAGGTCAGAACGCCGGTGCCCAGCCAAACCAGGATCGTGAGCGGCTTGTAGTACACCTCGATCGGATACAACGGGGAGTTGAACGACACCTGCAGGTTGACGGATCCGTCGCCGACGTTCATCCCGTTCATGCGCATCTGCAGAGCGTGTCCCACGGGCGCCGCGATCGGCTCGACTCCGTCCTGCACGATGCGCATGCCCGGCCGCACCTCGAACGTCGCCGTCGGCGAGGACGCCTTCACCACCGCCAGGAACTCGGTTCCAGCCGCGCCCGGCTGGCCCTTGCGCTCGAGGCGCTCGAACGTGAAGCGGTAGCGGCCGACCTCGAACGACTCCCCCGGCTTGAGGGACACCACCCCCGACGCGTCGGACTGCTCGGGCTGCGGCACGATGTACACGTCGTGCAGCGGGAACCGCTGGATGTGCGGCCAAACCATGGGGCTCTCGCGGCCGTCTTGGGGGGAAACCACGTAATACAGCCCCGGCCTGGCCTCGAAGGGGCCGTCGTCGGACGTCACGCGGAAGATGAGGCGGTTGTCCCGGTCGTGCCGGTCCGACGTTTGACCGACGTACTCGAACGTGTAGCCCAGAGCGGCACCCGGCCGACCCTCCTGCACGTTGGTGACCCCCTTGCGCTCGAAGCCCCGCGAGAAGATGAGACCCCCGAGCAACATGGCCAGACCGACGTGCGACCAGAAGGACGCCGAGGCGAGCTTCCGCGCCAGCCCGAGCTCGACCGCCCGCCACAGGTTCGCCACCAACACGAACCAGCAGAGCCCCAGCAGAACGAGCAGCCACGGCAACGCGGGGAACCTCACCCCGCCGAGGGCCTCGAGCTCACCCGACAGCGGAATCCTCTGGCGGATCGGCGTGGCGGCCATCGCCAGCAGGCTGAGTCCGACCAGACCGAACGACAGGCAGAACGCGTTGTACACACGGCGCAGCACCTCGCGGACGCCCAGTTTGCGCCAGCCCACGAACGGTGCGGCGGCCATCACCACCATCAGCGGCACGAAGAGGAACGACAGCGTCTGGTGGTACAGACGCTCCTCCACGACCTTGGCCGGCCTGCCCGCGATGGCCATGAAGAACGGCAGGCTCATTCCCACCAGGGTCGCCCCGGCGAACAGCACCAGAAGGTACGTGCCCGCCCGCAGCAGCGTCTCGCGATCCCATCCGGGAGGCTCGGGATCGGCATTCGATCTCTGGGCGATGGCGCGCGGCAGGGTCCAGAGCCACAGGCCCAGGAACCCCACGGCGGCGAAGGCGCAGAGACCCACAAGCAGCTTGAGCGCGGCACGGTCCATCTCGGCGAAGCTGTGGACGCTGACGTCGGACAGCATCCCGGATCGGGTGAGGAAGGTGCCGTAGGCGAACGCCAGGAACGGCGCGGCGCCCAGCAACAGGTTGGTGGCCACCCACCGACCCTTGGCCCGCTGCACCATGAGGCCGTGGATCAGCGCGGCGCCCAGAGCCCAAGGCACGAAGCTGGTGTTCTCGACGGGGTCCCACATCCAGAAGCCGCCCCAGCCGAGCGTCTCGTAGGCCCAGAAGCCGCCCATGCAGAGGCCCAGCCCGAGCAGAGTCGTGGACAGCACCGCCCAAGGCCGCACGAGCGGAACCCAACCGTGCAGGTCGCGGTGCAGCATGGCGGCAGCGGCCAGGGCGAAAGGAACGGTGAGCGCTCCGAAGCCTAGGAAGATCACCGGCGGGTGGATCGTGACCCAGTAGTTCTGCAGCGCGGGCGAGAGGCCGACGCCGTCCGTCGGCACCACCACGCGGCCCGCTTCGCGGATGAGGTGGAACGGCGTCTCGTAGGCGAGGATCGCCGCGATCGCCGCCAGCGGCAGCGAGTACACGGCGAGGAAGCCCCTGCGATACGGACCGACGAACGGCGCGGCCAGGGCGCCGAACAAGGCCATGCAAACGCCCCACAGCAGGAAGCTTCCCTGCTGGCCCGACCAGATGCCGGCGATTCGATAGGGAAGCGTGTTGCGCGAGTCGGCGTGCGACCAGACGTACTCCCACTCGAACCGGTTGTTCGCGAAGAGCGTCGCGAGGACGAGGAACGTGGCCAGAAGGCACGCGCCGCCTAGGCCGAAGGCCCACGCGCCCAAGCGCCTGCCCCATGCTCTGCTTCCGAACGCGCCCCCGGCAAGAGACGACGCCAGGAACAGCGCCGCGGCCGCGACCACGAGCGAGGCGCCGAGCCGCCCCAGCGTCAGCGACCAAGCCGGGGGAGAAGGCAGGAGCTCCATAAGGTTCGTTTCCATCTCGATGCTCGTTTCGTCGGAGGAACAATCGTTTTGCGCCCGATCGAATCCTCTCGGCGCCCGGAACCGCGGACGGCCGCCCGCCGGGGCGGCCGTCCTTGTTCCGAGCGCTCTACGGGATCAGTCGTTCAGGTCCGCTCCCGCGGCGCGCTTCTTGTCCCTCAGGATGCTGTTCAGCTTGTCCTGGTAGGACGTCAGCCTGGCGCCTGTCTCTTATACACATCT
>JAOACB010000102.1 GCA_026418055.1 Fimbriimonadales bacterium | reverse complement strand
AGCCTGTACTGGGAGCGGGCGATCCAGGGCGCGCTGATCCTTCTCGCCGTGGTGGGCGAGGCCGCCGGACGACGCAGGAGGGCCCTGGCGTGAGACGCGCGCTGGGCGCGCACGAGGCGGGCCTCGCGGCGTTGCTGCTCGCGCTGCTGCTGGTCTTCTGGAGGATGGACCCGGCGTTCGTGTCCGGCCGGGTGCAGGCCGGGCTGCTGCCGCAGATCGGCGAAACGGCCCTGCTGGCGGTTCCGATGACGCTGATCGTGGTCGCCGGAGGGATCGACCTGTCGGTCGGCTCGGCGATGGCGCTGGCCTCGGTGTCGCTGGGGATGGCCTATCAGGCCGGATGGCCGCTCGAGGCGGCGGTGGCGCTCGCGCTCGCCGTCGGCCTGGCGTGCGGGGCCCTGAACGGCTGGGCCACGACGCGCTTCCGCCTGCACCCGCTCATCGTGACGCTCGGCACGCTCTCCGCCTACAGGGGGTTCGCCGAGGGGATCAGCGCGGCTCGGCCTGTGAGCGGCTTTCCCGAAGGCTTCCTTCGGCTCGGTCAAGGACCGCTCGCGGCGGCGCTGTTCGCGGTGCTGTCCGGCGCAGGCAGCCTGCTGCTGGCCAGGCACGCGCTGGGCCGCAAGCTGTACGGCATCGGCCTCGGCGAGCCCGCGGCCCGCGCGAGCGGATGGGACGTCGACCGCATCCAAACGTCGCTGTACGCGCTCTCGGGGCTGATGGCGGGGGTTGCGGGGGGTGCTGTTCACGGCCCGACGCAACACCGCCAAGGCGGACGTTGGAGCGGGGTTGGAGCTCGAGGCGATCACCGCCGTGGTGCTGGGAGGCACCAGCATCTTCGGCGGGCGAGGCACGCTGCTGGGCACGGCTCTGGGGCTTGCCGTGCTGCACGAGGTGCGGCAGTTCGTGAGCTGGAGGTGGAGCAACGACGTGCTGAACCTGGTGGTGGTCGGCGCGCTGCTGATCGGGGCGGTGACGCTCAACGGGGTAATCTCCCGACGCCCAAGCGGGCCTGCCGAGGGAGGATGAGCCGATGGAAGCGAAGACGCTGAGGCGGTTGGCGGCGCTGACGGCCGCGCTGTTGGGGATCGGGGGTTGCGGTGGGCCGCAACAGGCCGAGCAGCCCGCCGAACCCAAGACCGAGACGAGAAAGGGGCGGATCACGGTCTGCCTGTTGCCGAAGCAGAAGGGCATTCCCTACTTCACGTCCTGCGCGGAGGGCGCGCAGGAGGCCGCCAAGGAGCTGGACGTCGAGCTGATCTACGACGGGCCCACGGACGGCTCGCCGGAGAAGGCCGCCGCGATGGTCGAGAAGTGGGCGCTGCAGGGCGTGGACGCCATCTGCGTGTCTCCCAACGACCCGAACGTCCTGGCGCCCGCGATGAAGGCGGCGCGCGCGAAGGGAGTGCGCGTGATCACCTGGGACGCCGACGCGCCCAAGGACTCCCGCGAGGTGTTCGTGAACCAGGCCACCGCCCAGCAGATCGGCTCGGCTCTGGTCGACACGCTGGCGAAGGACCTGGGCGGGGCCGGCGCCAAGGGGCACGTGGCGATCATCACCGCCACCGCCACCGCGGCGAACCAGAACGAGTGGATCGTGCACATCAAAGAGCGGCTGAAGGCGTACCCCGGCCTGAAGCTGACGGCTGTGGTGCCGTCGAACGAGGACCAGAAGCTGGCCTTCCAGGCCGCGCAGGACCTGATCAAGGCGGATCCCGAGCTGAAGGGCATCCTCGCCATCAGCTCGACGGCGTTCCCCGGCGCGGCGGAGGGCATCCGGCAGGCGGGCAAGGCGGGCGTCGTGCAGGTCACCGGCCTGTCGACCCCCAACGACATGCGCGCCCTCGTGAAGAACGGCACGGTCAAGTCGGTGATCCTGTGGAACACGCGCGACCTTGGCTACCTTACCGTGCAGGTCGCGGCGCAGCTCGCGCGCGGCGAGTTCAAGGGCACCGACGCCACCATCAAGGCGGGACGCCTCGGCGAGAAGAGGGTCGAGGGCGACAGCGTGCTGCTGGGCGGCATCCTGGTGTTCGACAAGGCCAACATCGACCGGTACCGCTTCTGAGGGGCCGCGTGCCCAGCGGGACGCTCCGCCGGGGCTTCAGGAAGGTTGCGGGTGGGCGACGCCGAGCCTGCGGCGGCGCGCCCGGCGCTGCTCGCTCTCGGGCGGAAGCCCGACCAAGCTCCGCAGGCGGTTCACCTCCTCTAGGCCCAGCAGGCGGCATTCGCCCGGAGCCATGCGGCTTGCGGAGATCGGGCCGAACTTGGTGCGGCGCAGCTTGGCGACGGGATGTCCCACCGCCTCCAGCATGCGGCGCACCTGCCGGTTGCGGCCCTCGTGGAGCCTAAGCACCACCAGGGACGTCTGCCCGTTGCGGCGCACGGCCGCCAGCTCGACCTCCGCGGGGGCCGTGCGGCGGCCGTCCAGCGGCACCCCGCTCCGCAGACGCTCCAAGTCCCGCTCGTCCGGCACGCCGAGCACCTCGGCGCGGTACTCCTTCACCACGCCGAAACGGGGGTGCGTGAGCCGGGCGGCCAGCTCGCCGTCGTTCGTGAACAGCAGCACCCCCGAGGTGTCCATGTCCAGCCGACCGACCGGCTTGACCGTCGTGTCGAGCCGCGGCAGGAGTTGGGCCACGGTGCGTCGGCCGCGCGGGTCGCTCAGCGTGGTCAGAACGCCCTCCGGCTTGTTCATCACCAAGGTCAGACGCTTCGGGCGAGCCAGCGGCTGGCCGTCGACCTCGACGCGGTCGTCCGGCCCGACCTTCGTGCCGAGCTGGGTGACGACGCGGCCATTGACCGAAACCCGGCCCTGCAGGATCAGTTGCTCGGCCGCCCGGCGGCTGCAGAGACCGCTGGACGCGATGCGCTTGTGCAGCCGCTCGCCCTCACCACCTTCGGCCACGCTGCGAGCGCCTCCTGCGCGATCGGGCGGCCCTGCGGCGCACGAACGCCCATGCCAAGGGCACGCCGCACGCGGCCGCAAGGAACAGCGGGCTCTGGGTGAGACGGGGGGCCCTCGGCACGTCGGCCGCGGCCGACAGGGGCACGGCGGCGCTCCATCCCCTGCCATCCTCGAACCGAACCTCGCCCACCGGCTGCCCAGCTCGGACCGGGGCCTGCAACGCGGAGGGCGCCACCAGCGTCGCCTTCAGCCGCGGCGAGGACCCGAGCGGCACCAGCAGCTTGAGCGGCGCGGCCGCCGCCGTCGGCACAGCCTTGGCCGATCCCGCGCGCACCGGCACCTTGGGTCCCGGGGCGCCCTGCCGCACCACCGTCCGCACGCCGTGCGTTCGGAACGCCCACTCGAGCAGGTTCCGCGTGTCCTTCTTCCAGTCGGGGCTGTCGAGCACCACGGTCACCACGCGCACGCCGGACCGCGTGGCGCTGCCCACGAAGCAGTGTCCCGCCTCGGTGGTGTAGCCGGTTTTCACGCCGTCGACGGTGGGATCGGCACCCAGCAGCTTGTTCTTGTTGAACAGCCACAGGTCCTCTTGGTTGGCGCTGCGCTCCAGCAGCCATTTGCGCTGGCGGGCCGTTTCCGCGAACCATGGGTTGCGCAGGGCGACGCAGGCGATCAGCCCGAGGTCGCGCGCGGTGCTCGTGTGGGCCTTGTCGTTCAGGCCGTGCGGGTTGTTGAAGCTCGAGTTGGTGCAACCGATCTGGCGCGCTCTCTCGTTCATCAGTTCGGCGAACTCCGCGTCCGACCCCGCGAGGTGCACGGCGAGGGCGTGGCAGCCGTCGTTGGCGCTGCGCAGAAGGATGGCTGCGAGCAGGTGGCGGGCGGTGACCCGCTCGCCGGGGCGCAGGTGCATGCTGCTGCCGGTCACCGTCTCGGTGTCGGGCGGAGCGGTGATCACCTCGTCGGGCTGGCAGCGCTCCACGAGCAGCAGTCCCGTCAGGATCTTCGTGGTGCTGGCAGGGTAGCGCGGCGTGTCGGGGTCCTTGCCCCAGAGCATTCGGCCCGTTGCGGCGTCGAACACGGCCGCGCTCTTGGCGCCGACGTCCACCGCGGACCCGAAGGCCGCGGCGGCGAGCGTCAGCGTCGCTGGGATGAACCTTCCGAGCCTCATGGCGCTGGTCGGCCCTTCGCCGGACCGGTCGGTAGAGGATACACCACCATTGGACGCCCGAGGGCCATCCCGCTACAATGGCTGCGGGGGATCCCGCATGAAGCGCTACGCGAGGGTCGTCGGCCTGCGCGAGGACCAGATCGACGAGTACCGCCGCATCCACAGAGCGGTGTGGCCCGAGGTGTTGCAGACCGTGCGCGACTGCAACATCCGCAACTACTCGATCTTCCTCCGCCAGATGCCCGACGGCCGTTGGTACCTGTTCAGCTACTACGAGTACGTTGGGAACGACCACGAGGCGGACATGGCCAAGATGGCCCTCTGCCCTAAGACCCGAGAGTGGTGGAAGATCACCGACCCCATGCAGTTCCCCCTCGAGAACCTCGAGGGGGGCGGATGGTGGGCTCCATGCGAGGAGGTGTTCCACACCGACTGACCCCCGGGGGCCGACCGTGACGCCGAAAGAGCGCCTGCTGACCGCGTTGAACCTGGGCAAGCCCG
>JAOACB010000101.1 GCA_026418055.1 Fimbriimonadales bacterium | reverse complement strand
ACCTGCTACTACCAGGGCTGGGGCTCGAACTGGGTGCGGCCCACGCGCCTCGCCGCGTTCCACATCGCCCCGAACGGCGAGATCGACCACGCGCCCGCGGACGGGTT
The DNA here is from genome assembly GCA_026418055.1 of Fimbriimonadales bacterium. GTDB lineage: Bacteria > Armatimonadota > Fimbriimonadia > Fimbriimonadales > Fimbriimonadaceae > UBA8783. The sequence continues at coordinate 4,490 of JAOACB010000101.1, read as the reverse complement.
GCGCGGCAGCATGGACTACCCCCGCAGATTCGAGCTGAAGACCGGCTACAAGTCCACGTCGATCGTCGTGTTCCCCTGCGTCGCCACGAACTTCTTCGATCTCGTGGATCCGCAGGACCTTCGCGCACTGACGGACTTCCAGGTGATGGACGCGGCGACCGACGCCGAGCCGGAGAACTTCGGCTTCTTCCGCGACGACAAGGACATGCGCATCAACACCGAGGTCGAGGAGACCGCGGTGCTGTTCACCATGCCGCGGCAGCGCTTCAAGCTGCTGATGGGAACGGGCTTGGGAGAGGTGCGGCTGATCCTGACCAACGCCGACCCGAGGCACCCCGCCGGGCGCGGCTACCTGGCCTTCGGAGCCTCGACCGCCGGCGCCTCGGGCAGAGACGCCATCGCCGTGGGCGGGGTGTTCCCGTTCGTCGCCCTGCAGACCGCCCGCGACATCCTGGCCATCAACCAAGACCGGCTCGACAAGTTCGCCAAGTACCGAATCGTGAGCCGCGGCATCGAGGACCTGCAGGCCGCCGCCCGCGAAGAGGCCCGGCAGGCGGAGATCGCCGTCGAGGAGAAGCGCTGGCCCGAGGTGGACCAACGCTCCCGTGCCGCCTGGGGCTACGCGCTGAGGGCCCACCCCGTGATCCAAGGAACCGCCAACGACGTGGTGAACGGCGTGGTGTTCTATCTGTTCCTGATCATTCCCTTCAGCTACTTCCTGGAGCGCCTGCTGTTCGGCAGCCGAAGCCTCACGGCCCAGTTGGTGGGGGCATCGGGCGTCTTCTTCGCCTCGTTCGCCCTGCTGTACTTGATCCACCCCGCCTTCGAGATCGTCACGAACCCGTCGATGATCTTCATCGCGTTCGTGATGGGCGCGCTGAGCATCATCGTCATCGGCTTCATCCTCGGCAAGTTCGAGTCGTCCCTCAAGGCGCTCAAGAAGCAGCAGAGCGGCGTGCACGAGGTGGACATCCGCCGCATGAGCGTCGCGATGGCGGCGTTCAACCTCGGTGTGAGCAACATGCGCCGCCGCAAGGCCCGCACCTTCCTCACCACGCTCACGTTGGTGGTGATGACGTTCATCGTGCTCAGCTTCACGTCGATCGTCAACGAGGTGCGCCTGAAGGAGGTGGCCAGCGACGTTCCGGCCCGCTACACCGGCATGCTCTTCCGAGATCCAGGCCTCGCGCCCCTGCCCGCAAGCACCTACTACCAGATCGCGAACGAGTTCTCCGGCAAGGGCAAGGTGGCCCGGCGGGCTTGGTACTACGGCTCGGGACAGGGCGACAATGGAGTGCTCAGCCTCCGGGCCGCGGACCGAACCTACGACGCCCGCGTGCTGGTGGGAATGGACCCCTCCGAGGCGCAGATCACGCGGCCACAGGAGGCGCTGCTGCCCGGCGGCCGCTGGTTCCGCAACGGCGATCGCAAGGTCGTGATCCTTCCCCGACCGATCGCGGAGGAGCTGAAGATCAGCCCGAGCGAGGTGGGTAAGGCGGTCGTGCAGTTCGCCGGCATCGACTACACGGTCATCGGGATCCTCGACCCTGCCATCCTGCGATCGATCCTGGACTTGGACGGCGACGAGATGCTGCCCGCCGACTTCTCGCTGTCGAGCCAGTTCCAGATGCAGTCGCGCACGGGCACGGACGCCTTCCGCAAGTTCATCCGCTACGACCCCTCCCGGGTGTTCTTCATGCCGGCCGACACGGCCCTCGGTCTGGGGGCCGAGACCCGGTATGTGGCGGTGAGCCTGCCGGCCCCCGAGGTCACCGAGCAGGCGCTGAAGAACCTGATGCCCAGGATCCGGCTGAACGTGTACGCCGCCGCGCCCGGAGAGGGCGGCCAGCTGCAGGTGAAGCAGTTCAGCGCCCAGCAGGCCTCCTCGGGAACGGGCCTCGGCCTCGTGATCCTGCAGATGCTGATCGCTTCCGTGTTCGTGCTGAACACGATGATCGCCAGCGTGCACGAGCGCACGCGCGAGATCGGCATCTTCAGCGCCATCGGGCTCGCGCCCAACCACATCGCCATGCTGTTCTTCGCCGAGTCCCTGGTGTACGGCGTGATCGGCGCTGTGTTCGGCTATTTCGCGGCGCAGATCTCCGCCAAGGTCATCGTCGCCACGGACGCTCTGCCGGGCCTGTACCTCAACTTCAGCTCCACTTCGGCGGTGCTGTCGGCGGCGCTCGTGATGGCGGTGGTGCTGGCGAGCACCATCTACCCCGCCAAGAAGGCCAGCAAAATCGCCGCGCCCGCGCTGGAGGGCGACCTGCTCGACGTCGAGCCCGAGGGGGACGAGTGGCGGATCCTGCTGCCCTTCAGCATCAGCGGGCGCGAGGCCGAGCCGATCATCCGTTACCTCGCCGACTGGTTCAAGGCCTACGAGGAGTACACCATCGGGTCCTTCGTGACCTCCGGCACCCAGCTGGGGCACTTCCAAGGCGAGCACGGCCGAGGCACGTTCACCCGCACCACGGCTTGGATCGCCCCGTACGACCTCGGGGTGAGCCAGATCGTGCAGATCCAGTCGGAGCCGACGGCGCTGGAGGACGTGTACGAGCTCACGCTGATCCTTCGGCGGCTGGGAGGAGAGCCCGGCAACTGGATGAACCTCAACAAGAGATTCGTCGAGGACCTGCGCAAGCAGTTCCTCACGTGGCGGACGATGGATGAGGACCAGCGGGCCCGATACGCGGCGCCCCGGCCCGGAGAGGACGACGGCCTTTCGGCGGCGGTGCCCGAACCGGCCGCGCCATAATCGCCCCACGATGCCCCGGAAGCCGATCGCGCGCATCATCACGCTGGGGTGCGCCAAGAACGAGGTCGACAGCGAAGAGATCGCCGGCGTGCTGGCGGAACACGGCTACGCGCTGGACGGCCTGTCGGACCGCTCGGACGTCACCGTGATCAACACGTGCGGCTTTCTGGAGGCCAGCAAGCGCGAGAGCCTGGAGGCGATCCGGGCCGCGCTGAAGGACCGCGCCGAAGGCCGCACCCGGAAGGTGGTGGTGGCCGGCTGCCTGGTGCAGCGCCTGGGCCAAGAGCTGAAGCGGCTCGCGCCCGGCGCCGACGCCTACGTCGGAGTGGGCCAGATGGGCCGCTTCGCCGAGGTGGTGGCCGGCGCGCGGGGAGGCTCGCTGGTGTCCGTGGACGAGCCGCACCACGTGTGGGCCGACGTGAGGTCCAGGGCCCGCTCCGGCCCATCTTGGACGGCCTACCTCAAGCTCAGCGAGGGATGCGACCACCAGTGCGCCTTCTGCACGATCCCGAGCTTCCGAGGCCGCCACAAGAGCAAGCCGATCGAGCGCATCGTCGAGGAGGCGGAGTGGCTCGCCCGCGGGGGCGCCAGGGAGATCTGCCTCATCGCGCAGGACACCACCCAGTACGGCCACGACCTCTACGGCCGCTTCCGGCTGCCCGACGTGATCCGCATGGTCGCCGCCGTGGACGGTGTGCGCTGGGTGCGGGCGCTGTACCTCTACCCGACTCGCGTCGGCGACGACCTGCTCGAGGTCCTGGAACGGACGCCGCAGGCGGTGCGCTACATCGACATGCCGCTGCAGCACAGCCATCCGGACGTGCTGCGCCGCATGAGGCGCCCTTGGGATGGCGAGCGGTACCTGCGTCTGTTCGAGAAGATCCGGGCGGCCCTGCCCGGCGTGGCGATCCGCACGACCTTCATCGTCGGCTACCCCGGCGAGACCGAGGAGGAGTTCCAGCACGTTCTGGACTTCCTCCGCGCCGCCCGACTCGACCGCGTGGGCTGCTTCGCGTACAGCCGCGAGTCCGGCACCCCCGCCGCCGAGCTGCCGGGCCAGATCTCCTTCCGGGAGAAGCAGAGGCGCCAGCACGAGCTGATGAGCCTGCAGCAGAACATCTCGCTGGAGATCAACCGGGGGTGGATCGGGCGCAGGCTCGAGGTGCTGGTCGAGGGAGCCACGGACGAGGGATGGGGCTTCGGCCGCACGTACCGCGATGCCCCCGAGATCGACGGCCTCGTGTACCTCCAGGGAGCGCGACCTCTGGGATCCTTCTGCGAGGCCACCATCACGGACGCCGATCCCTACGACCTCTTCGCGGCGTCGCCAGCGACCCGATCCGTCCGGCGGGCCCCCAAGGCGCCGCTCTGAGGCCCTGCGGCGACTCGGGCGCGTCGGGCTCCCGGCCCGGGCGCGAAACCCACTCTGGAGAAACGAAAAAGGGAGCGCTGTTGCGCTCCCCGAAAGCTCAGGGGAAGGAATGTCGCCGAGATACACCTGGAGATGTCGGATGCCGTCTTGCGGCGTCCGAGTGCGTCTCCTTAAAGGAGGTGATCCACCCGCACCTTCCGGTACGGGTACCTTGTTACGACTTAGTCCCCCTTACCCCCCTCACCTTCGGCCGCTCCCTCCTTGCGGTTGGGCCACGGACTTCGGGTGAAGACGATTCAGGTGACTTGACGGGCGGTGTGTACAAGACCCGGGAACGTATTCAACGCAGTATAGCTGACC